>NZ_JAJPWN010000003.1:0-692600 GCF_046549135.1 Amycolatopsis sp. lyj-23
CAACCGCCTCAAACGCCACCGCGGGGTGGCCACCCGCTATGACAAACTCGCCGCCCGCTACGAAGCCACCATCCACATCGCCGCCATCAACGAATGGCTCTGACCCACTTCGATACAGGCCCTAGGCCGCCCTTTACCTTCACCGGACCCGGAACCCGCGTGATCCGGCCCGTCACCACCGTGACCGGGCCCGTGACTCGCGTGATTCAGGCCGTGACTCGCGTGATCGGAACCGTAACTCGCGAGTTCCGGCCCCGATCACGCGAGTTACGTCCCTGATCACGCGAGTCACGGGCCTGATCACGCGGGTTACGGCTTCGATCACGCGGGTTCGGGTCAGCGGTAGCCCTGCGAGAGCGGGGTGGCGAAGCCGTCGGCGACCGTGGCCGCCAGTTCCAGCAGGGCCAGGCGGGTGTCGCCGGACAGGCGGTCCAGCTCGATCTCCGCGCCTTCCTCCAGGTGCGGGTCGAACGGCACCTTGCAGACCGCCCGGACCTTCGCGCCGAAGTGCGCCGAGAGCTTGTCGAGATCGACCGAGCCGCCCTTGGGCCGCACCGAGTTGATCACCGCGACCGAGCGCTTGACCAGCTCGCCGTAGCCGTGGGCCTCGAGCCAGTCCAGCGTCGCCGAGGCGCTGCGGGCGCCGTCGACCGAGCCGGAGGAGACCACGACCAGCGCGTCCGCGCCGTCCAGGACGCCCTTCATCGCCGAGTGCATCAGGCCGGTCCCGCAGTCGGTGAGCACGATGTTGTAGAAGTGCTCCAGCAGGTTGACCGTGCGCCGGTAGTCGTCCTCCGAGAAGGCCTCCGACACGGCCGGGTCCTGCTCGCTGGCCAGGATTTCCAGCCGGCTCGAGCCCTGGGACGTGTACGACCGGACGTCGCTGTACCGCGTGATGCGCGCGGCATCACGCAGCAGGTGGCGCACGGTCGCGGTGGTCTCCAGCGGGATCTTCTGCGACAGCGTGCCGCGGTCGGGGTTGGCGTCGACGGCGACGACGCGGTCGCCGCGCAGGGACGCGAACGTCGAGCCCAGCGTCGTCGTCACCGTGGTCTTGCCGACGCCGCCCTTGAGCGACAGCATCGCGATCTTGTAGCACCCGCGCAGCGGCTGGTTGACCCGCGCGATCAGCTCGCGGCGGCGGGTGTCCGCCGGGCTCTCCCCCGGGTTGACCAGCTTCCCGGTGCCGACGTAGAGCGCCTTGCGCCAGCCGGACTGCGGGGGCCGCCGGGTCTGCTTGACCAGGTGGGCGGTCGAGAGGTCGTGGCCGTGCCCCGGCTGCGGGGCCGCGTGCCGACCGCCCTGGGGCTGCGGCAGCCCGGACGGCTGCTGCGGGTACTGGGCGTGCGCCTGGTACTGCTGCGCCGGGTCGCCGTACTGCGGCTGCAGCGGCGGCAGGTTCTGGTCGTAGCCGTACGGCATCTGGTGCGGCCCGGACACGGCCGGGTTCGGCACCTGGTGCGGGCCGGACACCGCCGGGTTGGGCACCTGATGCGGCCCCGACGCCGCCGGGTTCGGCACTTGATGCGGCCCGGACACCGCCGGGTTGGGCACCTGGTGCGGGCCGGACACCGCCGGGTTGGGCACCTGGTGCGGGCCGGACACCGCCGGGTTGGGCGGCGGCGCCACGGCCTGCGTCGGCTGCACGTCGAACGCCCCCGACGCCTCGGGGTGCGGGTGCGAGTCCGTCCGATCGTCGGCGAACAGGCCCGGCTGCGGCGCGGCGACGGCCGGGTCAGCCTGTTCGCGGTGGCCAGGAGCCGATTCTTCGCTGGGTCCGGTCACCGGTGAAAACCTCCACGCGCTCCGCCTGACACTCGGTCCCCCGGTGTCGACGGTAGTCGGCGTTCGCGCGGGGTGCTCAGCCCACCCCGGCGTAGGAGTGCAGGCCCGCGGTGACGAGGTTCACGAAGAAGAGGTTGAAGACGATCGCGGCGAACCCGACGATGTTGATGGCCGCGGCCCGGGCGCCGCGCCAGCCCGCCGTCGCCCGCGAGTGCAGGTAGGCCGCGTAGACCACCCAGGCGATGAACGCGACGGTCTCCTTGGGGTCCCAGCCCCAGAACCGGCCCCACGCCGACTCGGCCCACACCGCGCCGCAGAGGACGCCGAAGGTGAACACCGGGAAGGCGAAGATGGTCGTCCGGTAGGCGATCCGGTCGAGGACGTCAGCCGCGGGCAGCTTCGAGGCGAAGCGGGCGAACTTCGTGGCGTCCTTTTCGTGGGCCGCGCGGAACAGGTACAGCACGCTCGCGACGCCCGGCACCAGGAAGACGCCGGACCCGATGATGGCCGCCGAGACGTGGATGACCAGCCAGTACGACTGCAGCGCGGGCTGCACCGGCGCCGCGGTCGTGTACAGCAGCGTGCCGTTGATGAACATCAGGATGACGACGGGCAGCAGCAGGAAGCCGGTGAGGTGCCGGACCGGGAACTTCGACATGACGATCAGCCAGGTCAGCACCGTGATGAAGGTGACGGCCATGCCGTACTCGTACATGTTGCCCCAGGGCGCGCGGTGCACGGCGAGCCCGCGCAGCACGATCGCCGACAGCTGCAGCAGCGCGCCGAGCACGAGCAGCGACGCACCCATCCGGCCGATCCGCTCGGGGCGGCCGACCTCGCGCTGCGCGGCCGGCACGTCCTCGACCGGCGGCCCGCCGGCGCCGACGAGCTCGCGGGCCCGCAGCTTGGCGCGCTCGGTGGCGAGCCGTCCCTTCGCGCCGAAGCCCTGCTCGATCAGGGTGAACATCAGCGCGACGACGTAGATCGCCGCGGCGGTGGTGTACAGCCAGTCGCTGTAGGTCGACAGCGTCTCGTTGATCGGCATGCCTCAGCCCTTCTGCCCACTGATCAGGCGTTCGCTGACCCGGTGGAACTCTTCGCCGTACCCGGCCTGGTCCGTGCGGGCCAGCCCGGCGACCTCGATCACGGTACCCGGGTCGTCCGCGGTCCCCGGTTTCACCCGCACCCACAGCCGTCGGCGCTTGACCAGCAGGGAAGCGCCGAGGCCGAGGAACATCGTGATGGCGAAACCGAGCACGAACCCCTGGGTGGGGTCGTGGGAAACCTGCAGGGAGACCCACTGCCCGACGCCGTCGAAGCGGACCTTCGTGCCGTCGTCGAGCTTGATCTCCTGGCCCACCTCCAGGTTCTGGCGGGCGACCTTCTTCAGCCTGCCGTCGTCGACGAGCGACTGGTCGACCTGGAACACGGATTGGCCGCGCCCGGCGTCGAGGCCGAGGTCACCGCGCAGGACGTCGACGGCCACCGCGGGGTCCTTGGCCTCCGGCGCCGACGACGTCAGGACGCTGCCGTGCAGGAACGCGGTCGGCGCGAACAGGCCGGTGACGGCCAGCTGCCGGGTCCGCCGCTGGACCTCGTCGGTGATGCCGGGCTGGTCGAACTTGGTCGCGCCCTCGGCGAGCATCGTGGTCGGGTCGACCGTGCGCCACTGGGTGTCCTGGGTGCGCTGGGACCCGTCCGGGAAGGTCACCGTGAACTTCGGCGAGTAGCCGTGCCCGAGCAGGTAGACGCGATCGCCGGCGGTGCGCAGCGGCGAGTTGACCTCGAGGCCGTACGGCCGCCAGGTGTTCGTGTCCAGGTCCGCGCCCGACTGGTACTCGATGTTCGAGTGGTAGTAGTCCGGCTGGCCGGACTCGGTGTAGCGCGCGGTGAAGTCGTTGACCTTGACGCAGAACGGGTCGAGGTCGGTGCCGTCGACGCGCAGGCCCGCGTTGAAGGAGTCGTAGTTGTAGATGCCGGCGTTGCAGAAGGTGCTGCCGTCGGCCTGGACGATGACCTGGCCCTCGTAGCCGTAGAGCTTGCCGAGGGCGAAGAACACGATCAGGCCGAGCATGCTGAAGTGGAAGAGCAGGTTGCCGGTCTCGCGCAGGAAGCCGCGTTCGGCCGAGATGGTGCGGACGCCATCGGCTTCTTCGCGCTCGACGCGGCGCCAGCCGGAGAGTTGCTGGTGGACGGCGGCGATCTCGGCGGTGACGTCGGTCTTGCCCCGGCCGAGCCGGTAGTGCGGCATCCGGGCCAGGTTGCGCGGGGTCAGCACCGGCTTGGCGCGCATCGCCTTGGCGTACTCGAAGCTGCGCGGGGTGAGGCAGCCGACGAGCGAGACCATCAGCAGCAGGTAGATGGCCGAGAACCAGATGCTGGAGTAGACGTCGTAGAACTCGAGCTTGTCGAGCAGCGTCCCCCACCACCCGTGGGCGGTGATGTACTCGTCGACCTTGGGGGCGTTCAGCTTCCGCTGCGGCAGCAGCGCGCCGGGCAGGGCGGCCAGCGCGAGCAGGAAGAGCAGGACGAGCGCGGTGCGCATCGACGTCAGGCCGCGCCAGGTGTTGCGGAGGAAGGCGATGGTGCGCCTCGCGGGCGTCGGGCCCTGCGGTGCCTTCGGGGGCGCTTCCGTGGTCGTCACAGCGGCAGCTCCAGGTTGACCGCGAGTTCGTTGCGGAGCCAGCCCATCAGGTCGCCCCACACGCCGGTGACCAGCAGGATCCCGACGATCATCAGCAGGACCCCGCCGAAGATCTGCACCTGCCGCCCGTGCCGGCGCACCCAGTCGGTGGCCCGCACGGCCCACCGGGCGCCGAGCGCGATGAGCAGGAACGGCAGCCCGAGCCCGAGGCAGTAGACGGCGATCAGCAGGTACCCGCGCGCCGCGGCCCCGCCGGTGGCGCTGGCCAGGGTGGTGACGGCGGACAGCGTCGGCCCGATGCACGGCGTCCAGCCGAGGCCGAAGACGGCCCCGAGCAGCGGCGCGCCCCAGATCCCGCCGCGCGGGACGTGGTGCGAGCGCACCTCGCGCTGCAGGCCGGGGATCCAGCCGAGGAAGACGAGCGCCATGGCGATGGTGAGGACGCCGCCGATGCGCTGCAGGAGGTCCTGGTTGAGGGTGAGGGTCGCGGTCAGCCAGACGAGCGTCCCGAGCGTGGCGACGAAGACGACGGTGAACCCGAGGACGAAGAGCAGAGCGGCCCCGACGACGGCCCACCGGCCATTCTTGCGCTCTTCACCGGCCCGGACGGCGGGCGCATCGGCCCCGACGAGCGCGGCGAGGTAGGCGAGGTAGCCGGGAACGAGCGGCACGACGCACGGCGAGGCGAAGGAGATGGCCCCGGCCAGCAGCGCAACCCCGGCCGCGAGCAGCAGCGGTCCGGAGATCGCCAGCTCGGTCACGGAGTTCACTCCGTTGAGGGTAGGCAGTGAGGTCCTGGTGAGAACGCCGGGGCCGCCTCACAGGACCTCGGTCACAGCACTTCAGGACCTTGGTCCCGCTGGTGCCGCCGGCATTCGGGCGGTTTGCCGGGCGCGGGTCGACGGGTGGGTGCAGGTTCTTCCACAGCGTGGCCAGGTTGTGGACAGCTGGGTCGTCCGGCCCGCGATTCGCGGGTTCTGTCGTGTCCCGCCGATAGACTGGACCGGGGCGGCTCCCCCAAGGGAAGGGCGGGCGCCGCTGCCCGGGTCGACCGGATACGCCTGGCGGATCCGCCTCGTCGCTTTGATCCACGACGCCGTCCTCGCGCTGCCCGGACCGACCGAATCAGCTCGGCCAATCCGGCTTACCGGCTCTGATCCACGACACCGCCCTCAGCTGCCCGGGCGCCCGAGCCGGCCTCACCGGTTTTGATCCGCGACACCGTCCTTGCGCTGCCCGGACCGACCGGAATCAGCCCAGCCAATCCGGCCTCGCCGCTTCAGTCCACGACGCCGTCCGCGTGCTGCCCGCGCCGATCGGGACCAGCCCAGCCAATCCAGCCCACCGCTCCTGATCCACGACACCGCCCTCGCGCTGCCCGCCCTCCCAGGCCGCTCGAGCCGGCGAGTCATTCGAACAGGTGCCGGTGCGTCCGGCTCCACTCGCACCGGGCCGCCAGCTCGTCGAGGTAGCCCTCCGCCACCCACCCGGCCTGCGGCTGATCACCCCGCTCCGCCGCCCGCCGGACCTCCGCCGCCCCGGTCCGCTCGACGTCGAGCACCGCGTCGACCAGTCCCGTCGTGGACGAGAGGCCGTAGGCCGCCGCGACCAGCTCCAGCCGGCGGCGCCGGTCGGGCGGTGCCGGATGACGGAGGCTGCGGCGGCATTCGGTGTCGTCCCGGAACGGTGCGACGTACTCCAGCGCGTAGGCGACGTCGTGGAGCCGGGCGCCCGGGCGGGCGTAGTCCCAGTCGAGGATCCCCACCGGCCGGTCGCCGCGCCAGACGGTGTTCCACGGGCCGAAGTCGCCGTGGCAGATCACCTCGTCGTCGCCGATGGCGGTCGCGCCGGTGAACCACGCGAGGTCCGCCGGCGGCCGGAAGCCGGCCACCGCGTCGTGGTAGTCACGCAGGAGCCGCGCGAACGCGGTCAGGCCGGCGTCGCCGACGACCTTGGCCCAGCCGTCCGGGCCGGACTCGCCCGGCAGGTAGCTCAGCACTTCGCGGCCTTCGTCGTCGATGCCCAGCACCCGGGGCGCGGCGGGGAAGCCGACCTCCGCCAGGTGCCGGAGCAGCGCGTGGACCGCGGGTGTCCACGGGTGCACCGGACGGCGGACCGTGTCGCCGACGCGGACGACCCGCCGGTGCGGGTTGTCCTGCAGCACTTCCTCGGTCGCCATGCGACCCCCGATCAGGCCTCGGCGGCCAGCCGCTGGGTCACCGGGAGCACGTCCTGGGCCAGCACCGGTCGCAGGAACACCGCCGCCACGCGGTGCTGCTTGTCCAGCACGATCGTCGACGGGATGATGTTGCGCGGGTACCCGCTCAGCTTCAGCAGCACCCGGCCGTCCGGGTCGTAGATCGACGGGTACGTCAACCCGCGGTCGCGGACGAAGTCCTGGGCCACCTCGCGCGCCGGGTCGCGGACGTCGATGCCCACCACCTGCGCGCCCTGCTTCGCCAGCGACTCCATCTCCGGCGCCTCGGTCCGGCACGGCCCGCACCACTGGCCCCACAGGTTGAGCACCACGGCCTTGCCCGCGTAGTCCGCCAGCGACAGCTGCTTGCCCTCGTTCATCAGGTCCTCGCCCGCGAGGACCGGGGCCGTCTGGCGGTCTGCCGCCTCGTACGTGATGTCGATCTTGCCGCCCGGGGACACGAAGCTGAAGCTGCTCCCCTGCACCACCGCGTCCTTGCCCGCGCTGCAGCCGGCCAGGGCCAGCGCCGCGGCCAAGCCGGCGACCAGCCGTTTCATGCCCCGGTCACCTTCGGGTCGGTGGCGCCCGCTGGCTCGCTGTAGACGATCTCGCGCAGCTCGTCGGCCTCGAACACCAGCGACGTCAGGGACGCCAGGGAGCACTGGCGGCGCCGCGGGTCATGCCAGAGGCGCTTGCCCTCGAGGAACCGCCGCAGCGTCCAGATCGGCAGCTGGTGCGACACGCAGAGCGCTTCGTGGCCGAGCGCCGCTTCGCGCGCCCGGTGGACCGCGCCGAGCATCCGGTGGGCGATCTCGATGTAGGGCTCGCCCCACGACGGCTTGAACGGGTTCACCAGCTTCGGCCAGTGCTGCGGCTCCCGCAGCGCGCCGTCGCCGACCGCCACGTGCAGGCCTTCGAACTGGTTGCCCGCCTCGATCAGGCCTTCGTCGGTCGCGATGTCGAGCCGGTGGGCCGCCGCGATCGGGGCCGCCGTCTCCTGCGCCCGCTGCAGCGGCGACGCCACGACGTGCACGAGGTCGTGCCCCGCGACGGCCTCGGCGACCGTCAGCGCCTGCCGCTGCCCGCGCTCGGAGAGCCGGTAGCCGGGCAGGCGGCCGTACAGGATCTTCGACGGGTTGTGCACTTCGCCGTGACGCAGCATGTGGACGACGGTGGTCACTGAACGGCCCCCGCCGCCGCGCGCGCCGCCGCGGGCAGCGCCGCTTCGATCACCGAGAACGCTTCGTCGTCCATCGCCGCGTTGACGAACCACGCCTCGTACGCGCTCGGCGGGCCGTACACGCCTCCGTCGAGCAGCGCGTGGAAGAACGCCGGGTAGCGCCACGTTTCGGACGCCTGCGCGCCGGCGTAGTCACGGACCGGCGCGTCGCCGAAGAACACGCTGACCAGGTTGCCCGCGTACTGGACGTTGTGCGCAACCCCCGCTTCGCTCAGAGCCGCGTGGAACAGGTTGCCGAGGCGCTTCGCGTTGGCGTCGAGCGCCGCGTACACGGCGTGGTCGGCCGCGCGCAGCGTCGCGAGGCCCGTGGCCACCGCGACGGGGTTCCCCGACAGCGTCCCGGCCTGGTAGACCGGGCCACCCGGAGCGAGCTTGGCCATCACGTCGGCGCGGCCGCCGAACGCCGCGGCCGGCAGCCCGCCGGACATCACCTTGCCGAACGTGTAGAGGTCGCCGGCCACGCCTTCGAGGCCGAACCAGCCCGCGTGCGAGACGCGGAACCCGGTCATCACCTCGTCCATGACCAGCAGCGCGCCGTGCTCGTGGGCGAGTTCGCGCAGCCCCGCGTTGAAGCCGTCGGCGGGCGCGACCGCGCCCATGTTGCCCGCCGCCGCTTCGGTGATCACCGCGGCGATCTCGCCCGGGTTGTCCACAAAGGATTTCCGGACGGCGTCGAGGTCGTTGTAGGGCAGCACCAGCGTGTCCGCGGCCTGGGCGCCGGTGACGCCCGGCGACGTCGGCAGCCCGAGCGTCGCGACGCCGGAGCCTGCCTGGGCGAGCAACGCGTCGACGTGACCGTGGTAACAGCCGGCGAACTTCACGATCTTCGTCCGGCCGGTGAACCCCCTGGCCAGCCGGATGGCGCTCATCGTGGCCTCGGTGCCGGAGTTGACGAGGCGGACCTGCTCGACCGGCTCGACCCGGCCGATGATCTCCTCGGCCAGCTCCACCTCGCCGATCGTCGGCGTGCCGAACGACAGCCCGGACGTCGCCGCCGTGCGCGCCGCCTCGACGACCGCCGGGTGCGCGTGGCCCAGGATCATCGGGCCCCACGACGACACCAGGTCGACGTAGCGGTGGCCGTCGGCGTCCCACAGGTGCGGGCCCTCGCCGCGGACCATGAACCGCGGGGTGCCGCCGACCGAGTTGAACGCCCGCACCGGCGAGTTCACCCCGCCCGGGATGGCCGTCTTCGCGCGGTCGAACCACGCCTTGGACTGCTCGGTTCCAGTGCTCACCTGTTCAGTGTCCCAAACCCGCCTAAGATGGCGGGCAGCCGCCCGGGAGGGGAACAACCGGTGACCGAACGCGCCCCGCACCGCAACCAGTGGGTCGTGCTGGCCGGCTTCGTGGGCGTCGTCACCGTGGTGGCCGTGGTCGGCGCGCTGGCCGCGACGTCGGCGCGGGAGGTCTACGCGCGGCTCGAGCAGCCGTCGTGGGCGCCGCCGCCGTCGCTGTTCGGTCCGGTGTGGACGGTGCTCTACCTCACCATCGCGGTGGCCGGCTGGCTGTACTGGCGGACCGACGGCGAAACGCGCGGGTTCGCCGCCTACGGCATCGGCCTGCTGTTCAACCTGCTCTGGACACCGCTGTTCTTCGAGAGCGGCGCGGCCAGGGTCGCGCTGGCCGACATCGTGCTGCTCGACGTCGTGGTCGTGGTGACGATCGCCCTGTTCGGCCGCCGGTCGAAGGCCGCCGCCGCGCTCCTGGTGCCCTACCTCGGCTGGCTCCTCTACGCGACGGCGCTCAACACCGCGATCGTCGTCCTCAACTAGCGGCCGGCCTGCTGGGTGATGGCCTGCGCGGTCACCGTGCCGTCGCTGCCCGCCTGGCCCTGGACGACGACCGTCGCGCCCGGCTCGAGATCCGCCAGCTTGCCCGGCTGGGTGACCCCGACCGTGGTGGAGTCCGATGTGGACACCTTGACGTCGGTGCCCTGCGCGGTCTTCACGTACACCGTGGTGCCGTCGACGTGGTCGACCGTGCCCGTGGGGCCGCGGCCCCCGCGGAACCCGCCGCCCTGCTGGCCGGTGCCGCCCTGCTGGCCGGTCCCGCCCGCCTGGGCACCGCCGAAGCCACTGCCCTGGCGGCCGGGTGCCGACGGCGTCGAGGAGCCGAACGCGGCGTGCGTCCAGGCCCCGCCGCCGAAGGCGATCGCGAGCACGACGAGCCCGGCGAGCACCAGCGTGGTGCGCGAGAACGGTTTCGCGGCGCGGCGCATCTCGGCGTTGAGGTCGCCCTCGACGGCCGGGCTGGCGACGATCTGCTCGGCAGTCGGCTCCGCGGCCGGCTTCACGGCGGGCAGGATCGCCGTCGGCTCGTCCCCCGGCGGGGTCGTCGTGTGGGTGGACATGCGGGAACTCCTTATTCGTGACGCAGGGCGTCGATGGGCCTCAGCTTGGCGGCCCGGTTCGCCGGGAAGCTGCCGAAGAACAAGCCGATCAGGGCGGACACCGCGAAGGCGAGCAGGATCGAGGAGGGCACCACGACGGGTTTGATCCCCGAAATGGTGAACCGGCTGCCGATCAGCCCGATCGCCACGCCGAGCAGCCCGCCGAACAGGCTGAGCATGGTCGCTTCGGCGAGGAACTGGCCGAGGATGGCCGAGCGCGGGGCGCCGATGGCCTTGCGGATGCCGATTTCGCGGATCCGCTCGGTCACCGTGACGAGCATGATGTTGGTGACACCGATCCCGCCGACCAGCAGCGAGATCGCCGCGACGGCGGCCAGCAGCACGGTGAACGTCTGGGTCGCCGACGTCCGGGTCGCGAGCAGCTGCTCGGAGTTCTGGATCTGGTAGTCCGGCGTCCCGCCGAGCCGGATGCCGTGGCGGGCGTTCAGGATCGCGGTGATCTCCGACTGGGCCAGCGAGACGGAGTCCGCGCTGGTGGCCTGGACGGCGATCTGGCTGAGGTTGCCGTACCCGGCGAGGGAGTTCTGGACGGCCGAAATCGGCGCGATGGCGACGTCGTCGGCGTTCTGGAGGCCGGTGCTGCCCCGGGCCTGCAGCACGCCGATCACGGTGAACTGGATGCTGTTCAGCAGCACGTTCCTGCCGACCGGGTCGGCGGTGCCGAAGATCGACTCCGCCGTGGTCGGGCCGAGGACGACGACCTTCCGCGCGGTGCTGACGTCCTCGGTGGTGAACAGCTGACCCTGTGCGAGCTCGCGGTTGGTCGTGGTGAAGTACGCCGGTTCGGTGCCGGCGACGCTGGAGATGTCGTAGGACGTCTGCCCGTAGGTCGCGGTCGCCGTCGTGTTGACCACCGGCGAGGCGGCCTTGACGTCGGGGGCGCCGACGGGGTCGACGAGCGCGTGCGCGTCCTGGACGGTCAGCGGCCGGGCCGTCGCACCCTGCCCGCCACCGCGCGCCGGCGAGACGTTGACGACGTTGGTGCCGAGCCCCTGGATGCTCGCCGCGATGGCCGCCGACGCGCCGTTGCCCACCGCGACCAGCAGGATCACCGCGGCGACGCCGATGGTGATGCCGAGCGTGGTGAGGGCCGAGCGCAGCTTGTTCGCGGTGAGGCCGCGGACGGCGAACCGCAGGATTTCGAGGAGGTTCACGAGACCGCTCCGACGGTGCCGGTCGTGCGCGTCACTTCGTCCGACACGATCAGCCCGTCGTCGACCCGGACCACGCGGTGCGCGTGCTCGGCGACCTCGTCCTCGTGCGTGATGACGACGATGGTCCGGCCGAGGGAGTTGAGCCGGTCGAACACGCCGAGGACGTCCTCGGTGCTGCGCCGGTCGAGGTTGCCGGTCGGTTCGTCGGCCAGCAGCATCGCCGGGCCGGTGACCAGCGCCCGCGCCACCGCGACGCGCTGGATCTGCCCGCCGGAGAGCTCGCTCGGCAGGTGCTTGGCCCGGTCGGACAGCCCGACCATTTCCAGTGCGGCGAGCGCCCGGCGGCGGCGCTCGGCCCGCCGTAGTCCACTGTAGACCAGTGGAAGCTCCACATTGGACAGCGCCGATGTCCGGGGCACCAGGTTGAACGACTGGAAGATGAAGCCGATCTTGCGGTTGCGCAGCAGCGCCAGTTGCCGCTCGTTCAGCTTCCCGACGCCGAACCCGTCGAGCAGGTACCGGCCGGACGTCGGGACGTCCAGGCAGCCCAGCATGTTCAGCAGCGTCGACTTCCCCGAGCCGGACGCGCCCATGATGGCGACGTACTCACCGGGCCACACGGTGAGGTCGACGCCGCGCAGCGCGTGCACCGCCGTCTCGCCGGCCCCGTAGGTCTTGCGCAGCCCGGAGACCGCGATCACCGGGTTCATCCGCGCCCGCCGAAGCCGCCGCCGGTGCCCGTCCCGCGCTGACCGCCGCCCGGGAACCCACCGGTGCCCCCGGTACCGGGGAACCCGCCGGTGCCGCCGGTACCACCCGTGCGCCCGGTGCCGCCGGTGCCGGTCGTGGCCGTGCCGGTGAGCACGACGTTGTCGCCTTCGGACAACCCGGAGGTGATCTGGACGGTGGCCTCGCCGCGCAGCCCGACCTGCACCTGGCGCGTGACGTTCTGGCCGTTCTCCTGCAGGGTGACCAGGTTGGTGCCACCGGCGGTTTGCACCGCCGCGGCCGGCACGCTCAGCGCGTTGTCCGCCTCGGCGACGGTGATCACGACGCTGGCCGACTGGCCCGGCCGCAGCCCGTCCGGCGGGCTGGTCAGGGCCAGCTGGGCGCCGTAGGAGACGACGCTGCCGCTCGTGGTCGGGGTCAGGTTGACACTCGATACCGTGGCCTGGATCGGCTTGTCCGGCAGGGCGTTGAGCGTCACCGTGGCCTTCTGACCCGCCTTGACCTTGCTGACGTCGATCTCCGCGACCGAGGTGTTGACGACCAGGCCGGTCAGGTTCGTGATGGTGATGAACCCCGAGCTGCTACTGCTGCTGCTCGAGGCCGCGGCGCCGGAGTTCGAAGCCTGGCCGCCTTGGCCGCTGCCGCTGCTGCCGGTGCTCGACGACTGCGCCGCGGACGAGCCGCTGGACGACTGCTGCCCGACGGCGCCGTTGATCGCGGTGACCGTGCCGGCGCCGGGCGCGTACAGCACCGTGTTGTCGAGGGCCTGCTGTGCGGTCTGGACGTCGAGCTGGGCCTGGTCGAGCTTCGCCCGCGCGGAGGTGACGCTGTTCGCCGCGTTGGTCTGGGCGTTCTGGGCGTTCGGCCCGGTGGCCGGGGTGTTCTCGGCCGTCTCCGCGGTGTCGAGGGTGTCTTGGGCGACGGCGAGGTTGGCCTTCGCGACCTGCAGCTGCTTCGACGCCTGGGTGCCGTCGACGGTGGCGAGCTTCTGCCCGGCGCTGACCACGTCCCCGACCTTGACGTCGATGGAGGTGACCTTGCCCGCCGTCGCGAAGTTCGCGGCGCCGGTGTAGCTGCTGGCCAGCGTCCCGGCGGCGGAGACGGTTTCGGTGACCGTGGTCCGGCGGACCGGGGTCGTGCGGCTCTGGGCCTGCGCCGAACTCGGTGCCGGGGTGAATGCCTGGTATATCCCGAATCCCGCCCCGGCCAGCACTACCACCAGAGCTCCGTTGATCAGCCATGCCTTCGAGGCACGCACGCGCGTCATGCGGCAACTTTGGTGCCGGTGCTTAGCAATTGACTGTTCGTAACCTGTGCGCCAGCTGTGTATCAGGCGCGGGGCTTGGCACTCCGCGCACGGATCGCGAGCGAGAGCTGACGCACCGCGTCGACCAGCAGCAACGCGGCCACGGTGCCCAGTCCGATGGCGGCGGCGAGCAGCCCGCCGAAGTACCGGTGCGACTCCAGCACGGCGCCGTCGTCGGTCCGGGTGACGACGCTGGCGACGCTGTTGTGCCAGCAGGCGTAGGCGGCCCACCCGGCCGCCACGGCGAGCAGGACTTCCAGGGCGGCGACGAGCCCCCGCCACGGTTTGTGCAGCCGCGCGGGCGAGCCGGGTTCTTCCGGCGGCCAGAGCTCGGTCCCGGTGGGCTGCGGAAGGTCGATCACGGAACCGATTTTCTCATGCTTCCCGCGGCGTCGCCCGGACGAGCCGGTCGAGCGCGTCCCGCAGCGCCTCGATGTCCTTCGCCCACGCCAGTGCCACCGTGTCGTCGGCCAGCCGGACCGGCAGCGAGTCGTACTTCCGCGGTACCGACCAGCCGCCGCCGAGCACCCGGGCACCCACCGGGGCTCCGACGTCCGTCACCGACGCGATCTCCGCCGCCGGCACCTTCTCCCGGCCCTGCCGCAGCTGCTCGGTCGTCACCTCGAGCGAGAGGAACCGGCGCCGCGCGTACACCCACGGCATCGTGATGACGCACAGCCCGACCCCGACCAGCAACCAGCCCACGACGTGCACCGGCCCGCCGGTGACGAGCTCCGCGAGCGCACCCACCAGCGCGAACACCGGGCCCCAGGCGATCGCGCCCCAGCTCACGCCGGACTCGGCGTAAAGCCTCACGGCTTCTTGCCGACCTTGGGGAAGTAACCCGACACCGAAGGCAGGTACAGCAGCACCAGCGCGATGACGAACAGCAGCACCGCGACGAGCGTCAGGTACGTGAGCACCGGCGCGAAGGTGAAGATCAGCAGCACCATCACGATCGGCAGCACGGTGAGCACCGTCCGGGCCGAGCGGGTGCCTTCGCGGGCCTTGTACGCGAAGAGCAGGAACAGCAGCGTGAACACGACCGAGCCGGCGAGGAGGAACCACAGCATCGCCGTGACGCCGTCCGCGATCATCTGCGGCGAGATCTTCGGGTCGGTCGTCCCCTTGACGTACCGGTCGATGACCGCGGACTTGCCCGCCATCAGCTGGACGTACCCGAGGACCAGGAGCACCCCGCCGGCGAGCCACAGCCAGAACGACACTGCCACCGGACGCGGCGGCTTGGCCTTCGGGGCTTTCGCACCGGGCAGCACCGGATCGGGTGAGCGGCCGAGCTTGCGCCGTTCGTCGTCGGTCAGACCGGTGAGGTCCGCTTCGTCTTCCACGCGTGGACTCTAACGGGTCAGTCCAGCCAGGCAGCGGCCTCCGCGGCCCAGTAGGTGAGGATCAGGTCGGCGCCCGCGCGGCGGATCGACGTCAGCACCTCGAGGACGGTCCGCTCGCGCTCGAGCCAGCCGTTCGCCGCGGCGGCCTCGACCATCGCGTACTCGCCCGAGATGTTGTACGCCGCCACCGGGACCGGCGAGATGTCGGCCGCCGCCTTGATCACGTCGAGGTAGGACAGCGCCGGCTTGACCATGATCATGTCCGCGCCCTCGGCGAGGTCCAGCTCGATCTCGCGCAGCGCCTCGCGGCCGTTGCCCGAGTCCTGCTGGTAGGTCTTGCGGTCGCCCTTGAGCTGCGAGTCGACGGCCTCGCGGAAGGGGCCGTAGAACGCGCTGGCGTACTTCGCGGAGTAGGCGAGGATCGCCGCGTCCTTGTGCCCGACCTCGTCCAGCGCGCGGCGGATGACGCCGATCTGGCCGTCCATCATCCCGGACGGCCCGAGCACGTGCGCCCCGGCTTCGACCTGCGCGACGGCCATCTGCGCGTAGATGCTCAGGGTGGCGTCGTTGTCGACCACGCCGTCGGCGTCGAGGACGCCGCAGTGGCCGTGGTCGGTGAACTCGTCGAGGCACGTGTCGGCCATCAGCACGGTGGCGTCACCGAGCTCGTGGCGCAGGTCGCGCAGGGCGACGTTGAGGATGCCCTTCTCGTCGACCGCGCCGGAGCCCTCGGCGTCCCGCTTCGCCGGGATGCCGAACAGCATGAGGCCGCCGACGCCGGCGTTGACCGCGTCGACGGCGGCCTTCCGCAGCGTGTCGCGGGTGTGCTGCACGACGCCGGGCATGCTCGAGATCGGCCGCGGCGCGTCGATCCCTTCGGCGACGAACATCGGGAGGATCAGCTGGCGTGGCCGCAGCGTCGTTTCGCCCACCAGCCTGCGCATGGCCGGGGTGGTGCGAAGCCTGCGGGGACGATGCTCGGGGAACACCCTTACCAAGTTACTCCCGCGCTGATCGCCCGGGTTCCGCAAGGGTGCCCACTAGCCCGCCCGGACCAAAGCGCCCCAAGGCGGCCTTGGTTGCGTCACACGCACCGAAGGCCGCCTTGGGGCGCTTGAGACTTCAGGAGCGGCGGGCCCGCTTCGCCTTGCGCGGCGGCGGCAGGGCGCCTTCCGCGCGAAGCCGGGCGGCATGCTCGGCCAGGGCGTCCACCAGGTGCGGGACGTCCGCCTTCTCCGGCTGGACGTCGACCCGCAGCCCGAACTCCACCGCGGTCTCGGCGGTCTTCGGGCCGATGCACGCGACCAGCGTGCGGGTGTGCGGCTTGCCGGCGATGCCGACCAGGTTCCGCACGGTCGAGGACGAGGTGAAGCAGACCGCGTCGAAGCCGCCGGTCTTGATCATCTCGCGGGTCTCGGCGGGCGGCGGGGCGGCCCGGACCGTGCGGTACGCCGTCACGTCGTCGATCTCCCAGCCGCGCTCGCGCAGGCCCGCCGACAGCGTCTCGGTGGCGATGTCCGCCCGCGGCAGCAGCACGCGGTCGACCGGGTCCAGCACGTCGTCGTACGGCGGGAACTCGGCCAGCAGCCCCTCGGACGACTGCTCACCCGACGGGATCAGCTCCGGGATGATGCCGAACGAACGCACCTTCGCCGCCGTCGATTCACCCACACAGGCGATCTTCACGCCGGAGAACGCACGCGCGTCGAGCCCGAACTCCTCGAACTTCTCCCACACCGCACGGACCGCGTTGGTCGAGGTGAAGACGATCCACTGGTAGCGGCCGTCGACCAGGCCCTTGACCGAGCGCTCCATCTGCGCCGGGCTGCGGGGCGGCTCGACCGAGATGGTCGGCACCTCGTGCGACGTCGCGCCGTGGCCGCGCAGGCGCTCGGCCATCTCGCCGGCCTGCTCCTTGGTGCGCGGCACCAGGACCTTCCAGCCGTACAGGGCCCGCGACTCCCACCACGACAGCTTCGAGCGCTGCCCGGCGGCCTGGCCGATCGTGACGATCAGCGGCCCGACGAGCTCGCCGGCGTCGTTGGCCAGCTTCTCGAGCGTCGTGTCGAGGGTGCGCTGGGTGTTGATGGTGCCGTTCGCGGTCACCGCGACCGGGGTGGACGCCGGGACGCCGTTGCCGGTCAGCGCCGACGCGGCCTCGGCCAGGTGCGCCGACGACGCGTGCAGCACCAGCGGGCCGGGCGCGGCGGCCAGGGCCGCCCAGTCGACGTCGCCGCGGACGTCGACCTCGGTGTGCGTGCCGCCCAGCGCGACGCCCGCGTACGCCGGGACGGCCGCGGCCGGGGAAACCCCCGGGATGACGTCGAACACGGCGCTCGTGCGCGCGACCGCCTGGACCTCGGCCACCACGGCCGGGGTGGTCAGCGGGTCGCCCGCGACCAGGCGCAGCACCAGCCGGCCGGCCTTGGCCTCGGTGGTCAGGTCCTTGGCGACCTCGGCGGCCTCGCCGACGGCGGGCCGGACCTCGGCGCCTTCGGCGGCCATGGCCAGCACGGCCTGCGGCACGTCGGGGTCGGTCACCACGACCTCGGCCTTGGTCAGCAGCTCCTGGGCACGGACCGTGAGCAGGCCGGCGTCGCCGGGGCCGGAGCCCACGAACGCGACGCGCCCGGTGGTCTTTCGCGCGGGGGTCATCTGTGCGTTTCTCCTCTTGCGGCGGCCGTGCCCGATCGCCAGGCCGCAGGTCTCCTACAAATGTCTTTTCGAAGCACTCTTTTCAGAGCTACCGCCTTGGAAAAGCGCTCGCGAGAGCGCTATCGAGCAGGGCCGGACAGGACTCCGGCGCCCAGGTCCAGCAGCTCGGCGGCCAGGTCCTTGCCCAGCTGGGCGGCCTGGTCCTTGTCGGCCAGCGCGGAGGCCCGGACCATGTCCACCGCGCCGTTCTCGCCTTCCGCGGCGGCGGTGCCGCGCAGCGAGATGCGTTCCACGACCTTGCCCTCGGCGTCGAGATCTTCGACGATCTCGGCGAGCGCGCCCACCGGCGCGCTGCACCCCGCCTCGAGCGCGGCCAGCAGGGCCCGCTCGGCCGTCACCGCGGCCCGCGTGCCCTCGTCGTCCAGAGTGGACCGGAGCAGCTGCTCGAGGTCCACGTCGTCGGTCCGGCACTCCACCGCCAGCGCGCCCTGGGCGGGCGCGGGCAGCATCTGGATCGGGTCGAGGGTCTCGGTGATCACCTCGACCAGTCCGACCCTGGCCAGTCCGGCACGCGCCAGCACCACGGCATCGAGCTCGCCGTCGGTCACCTTCCGCATGCGGGTGTCGATATTGCCGCGGATCGGCACGATTTCCAAACCGAGACCCAGCGCGTGCAGCTGCGCGGTGCGCCGCGCCGCGCCCGTACCCACCTTCGAACCCGGCGGCAGCTCACCCAGCGTGAGCCCGTCCCGCGCGATCAACGCGTCCCGCGGGTCCTCGCGCGGCGGCACGGCGGCCAGCGTGATGCCGGGTTCCGGCGCGGTCGGCAGGTCCTTGTACGAGTGGACGATGACGTCGACCTCGCCGCGCAGCAGGGCTTCGCGCAGCGCGGAGGTGAACACGCCGACGCCGATCGTCGCGATCGGCGCCAGCGACTTGTCGCCGGGCGTGGTCACCTTGACGATCTCGACCTCGACGCCGGTGGCGCGCAGGGCGTCGGCGACGATCCCGGTCTGGGTGAGCGCGAGCTTCGAACCGCGCGTGCCCATGCGAATGACTCTGGTCACCACTACTTCTTCTCTGCGGGGGGCTTGGGGCTCGCGACCGCGGCGGGGGCCTGCGGGTCGAGGCAGAACAGTTCGCGAAGGGCGTTCGCGTAGTCGGTTTCGGCCGTCTCGGCGGCCAGCTGCTTGACCCGCACGGTCGGTGCGTGCAGCAGCTTGTCGACCACCCGGCGGACCGTGCGGCCGACCTCCTCGCGGACGGCACCGTCCAGGTCCGGCAGCCGGTTGTCCAGGCGCAGGAGCTCGGCGTCGACGACCTCGGCGGCGCGGCGGCGCAACGCCGTCACGGTCGGGGTCACCTCGGCGCTGCGCTGCCCGGCGAGGTAGTCGCGCACCTCGTCGAGGACGATCCCGGTCGCCTTGGCGGTCTGGCGCTCGGTGGTCGGCGTGCCCGCCTCCCGCATCCGGCGCTGGACGGTGGCCAGGTCGACGACCCGGACGTCCGCCAGCTCGCCGACCTCCGGGTCGACGTCCCGCGGCAGGCCGAGGTCGCAGACGACGAGGGCGCGGCCGCCGCGGGGCAGCACGTGCTCCGGGGTGAAGACGGCGTCCTGCGCGCCTGTGCAGCAGATCACGACGTCGGCGTCCCGGACCGCGTCGGCCACGGCGGACAGCGGGACCGCCCGGGCCGGCACGCCCTGCTCGGTGACGTTGGCGGCGAGGCGGCGGGCGCGGGCGTCGGTGCGATTGGCCACGGTGATCTCGCCGATCCCGGCCTTGCGCAGCTGCGACGCGCTCAGCGCGCCCATCGAACCGGCCCCGACGATGACGGCGTGCTTGCCGGTGACGTCCCCGGCCGCGGCGAGCGCTTCGGACACGACCGACGCGCCGAGCTGGTCCAGCCCGGTCTCGGAGTGCACGCGCTTGCCGACGCGCAGCGTCGTCTGGATCAGCTCGTGCAGGGTGCGGCCGACCGTGCCGGCTTCGCGGGCGGTGGCGTAGGCCGAGCGGATCTGGCCGAGGATCTGCGTCTCGCCGACGACCATCGAGTCCAGGCCCGAAGTGACCGAGAACAGGTGCTCGACGGCGGCGCCGGCGTAGTGCACGTACAGGCTGTCGTAGAGCTCGGCGGGCGCCATCCCGGCCTGGCGGGCCAGCACCTCGGAGACGTCGTTGAGCCCGCCGTGGAAGGCCTCGACGACCGCGTAGACCTCGATCCGGTTGCACGTCGAGACGAGCATGACCTCACTGACGTGCTCGGCCTGCTGCAGCTCGTCGAGCACCTTGCCGATCTCGGGCGCGGGGATCGCGACGCGCTCGAGCGTGCTCAGCTCCGCACTCCGATGCGAAAGACCGACCGCCAAGACGCTCATGAGCGCACCACCATTTCCCGTCCGCCGTCCGGACCCGAGCCGTTCCGCCTGCCGTTCCCATTCTCGGCTGGGAGAACCGCACCGGGTAGTCCGGAATTGCCCTGATTCCCGGCGGCGTCATCCGCGCGGCGGGCCACATGGAACGAGAGTATCTGCAGCTCCACGGCCAAATCTACTTTCCGAACCTCAATGTGAGCGGGAACCTGCAGCACGACCGGCGCGAAGTTGAGGATGCACTGGACACCGCCCGCGACCAGCCGGTCGCACACCGACTGCGCCGCGGTGGGCGGGGTGGCGATCACGCCGATGGAGATCCCGCGCTCGGCGCAGATGCGCGGGATGTCGTCCATGTGCGAGACCGGGAGGCCGCCGACCGGCACGCCGATCAGGTCCGGGTCCAGGTCGAACAGCGCTTCGACCGGGAAGCCGCGCCCCGGGAAGCCGCCGTAGTTGGCCAGCGCGTGGCCCAGGTTGCCGATCCCGACCACGGCGACCTTGTGCTGCCGGGTCAGCCCGAGGATGCGTTCGATCTGGCTGACCAGCACGCCGACCTCGTAGCCGACGCCGCGCGTGCCGTAGGAGCCCAGGTACGAGAGGTCCTTGCGCAGTTTCGCGGAATTGACGCCGGCGGCCTGCGACAGCTCTTCGCTCGAAACGGTCGTCGCGCCCTGTTCGGACATCCCGGACAGCACGCGGAGGTAGACGGCGAGCCGCGCGACGGCGGCCTCGGGAATGGACTTCGCCCGGACGGCCTCGGGGGCGTCCCCGTTGCGGCCCGGCTCACCCGCGGGTACCGCGGGCATTTCGGCGGTCGGGGCGTTGTCGGCGTCCGGGCCGGCCGGACGGCGGGAGCGCCGGGGCGCCCGGCCCGGGGAGTCCGCCGCGTCGCGCCTCCCCCGCTCTGTCACCACGCCGTCGTCTCCTGCCCGCTGTGCACCCGGCGGCCATCGCCACGGCCGTACCGAACTGTGTCTTGACCCCGGTCTCGGAGTCCGGTTCGATGCCGGACGCCCGGGGGCGATGGCCCTACGGTAGACCACTTGTGAACGCAGGCACAAAGTCACAGGTCGGAGGCGGTTCCGGGGCCGTCGGCACGCGCCGGAGATCACGACACCGCGTCAGAATCCTTGTCCGGCAAGCGGTTCGCGCGCCTCAGCGGGCGTCGAGGGTGACCGAGTGCCAGCCGGTGGCGCCGTCCGGGACGGGGTCCGCGCGGTTCTCCGTCTGCGTGTAGCCGTCCTGGTCGGTCGCCCGCACGGATGCCTGGTGCGTGCCCTTCGGCACGTCGAGTTCGATCCACCACATCCGCCAGGTGTCCTTGCTCACCTCGGCCGACAGCGTCGCTTCCCGCCACTCGCCCTGGTCCAGCCGGACCTCGACCTTCGCGATGCCGGTGTGCTGCGCCCAGGCCGTGCCGGCCAGCCGGACCTTGCCCGCCGTGACGCCCGCGAACCCCTTGGGCGTGTCGATCCGCGATTCGGTCTTGATCGGCGCCTGCTCGGCCCAGCCGCGGCTCAGCCAGTAGGCCTGCCGGTCATCCCACCGGGTGAATTCGAGGGACTGGACCCACTTCGTCGCCGACACGTAGCCGTACAGGCCGGGGATGACGATCCGCGCCGGGAAGCCGTGCTCGACCGGCAGCGGTTCGCCGTTCATCCCGATCGCCAGCATCGCGCCGCGGGTCCGGTCGAGGGCCACGTTCGCCGGGGTGCCGCACGTCCAGCCGTCGACGCTGGTGGCGAACATCTGCTGCGCGCCCGCCTGCACGCCCGCTTCGTCGAGCAGGTCGGCGAGGTCGACGCCGAGCCAGGCCGCGTTCGAGATCAGCGGGCCGCCGACCTCGTTGGACACGCACGTCAGCGTCACCCGGCGCTCGACCAGCGGCCGGTTGCGGATGTCGGCGTAGGAGAAGGTGACCTCGCGGTCGACCATCCCGTGGATCTTCAGGCTCCAGTCCTCGGTGCGCAGCTGCGGCACGACCAGCGCGGTGTCGATGCGGTAGAAGTCCGCGTTCGGGGTGAGGAACGGCGGCGAGCCGAGCTTGGCGAAGTCGGCGTCCGCGGGCAGCGGCGGCGCGGTGCGCGCGGGGACGAGCGGCCCGATGGCGGCCCGCGAGTCCTCGGCGTCGGAGCTGGTCCCGGCGACCTGGCCGACGACGGCCGCGAGCCCCGACCCCGCGGCGACCCCGACCCCGGCCCGCAGGAACTTCCGCCGGTCGAAGCCCCGGTCGTGGCCGACGTCGACCGGTAGCGCGATCCGGTGCAGCCCGGTGAACACCGCGAGCCCGGCGACCAGGGCGGCGATCGGCGCCAGCAGCGAAATCTGCCCGAGGTCGCTGCGCGCGTACACCGCGGCGACCCCGGCCGCGCCGAGCAGGAAGACGAGCACCTGCCCGGCCCGCGGCGTCCGGCGCGAGAGCTGCCCGGCCAGCAGCGCGAGCAGCACCAGCACCACCGCGAGCCCGATCTTGAGCACCGGCTTGTCCCAGGTGCCCAGCGTCCGCTCGGCCCACTTCACGATCGCCGTCGGGCTGTGGTCGACGACGTAGTTCGCCACCGCGATGAACGGCGACGCCGTGTACCCGACGAAGCCGGCGACCAGGTGCCCGACGCCGAGCGCCGCGGCCAGGGCGAGGAGCCCGATCAGCGTCGCGACCGGCAGCGAAAGCCGACGGGGTGCTTCGGGCGGCGCTTCCTGCAGAGTGCTCACGCCTCCATCTTCGGAGCGGCGCCGCCGGACGGCTGCCCGATCCGGCTTACGGACGTGTTACGGCTGCAGCGCGCGCCGCAGCCGGTCCTCCTCGACGCGCCAGTACCCGTGCTCGGCGCCGTCGATGAGGATCACCGGGACGCGGTCGCCGTACTCCGCGCGCCACTCCGGGTCGGTGTCGACGTCCTCGGCCTTCCAGGCGACGCCGAGCTCGCCGCAGATGCGGGCGACGTCGGCCTCCGCGACCTCGCAGAGGTGGCAACCGTCCCGGCCCATCACCGTCACTTCGTGCGCCATGGCGTCCTTACTACCGCAACCGCAGGCGGCGCAGCTTGCCGGTGGCCGAATGCGGCAGCGACTCGGCGAACTCGACCAGGTGCGGCACCTTGTAGCCGGCCAGGTGGGCGGCGCAGTGGTCGACGACCTGCTGCTTGGACAGCGCCGCCCCGGCCGCCGGCACGACGACGGCCTTGACCGCCTCCCCGCTGCGCTCGTCGACCACGCCGACGACGGCGGCCTCGGCGACCTCCGCCAGCTCGTCGATCACCGCTTCCACTTCGCGCGGGAAGACGTTGAAGCCGTTGACGATGATCAGGTCGTTGGCCCGGTCGACCAGGTGCAGGTCGCCGTCGACGTCGAGGTAGCCGACGTCGCCGGTGCGGAACCAGCCCTCGGCGTCGGGCCCGTGGTCGCCGTCGGGCCAGTAGCCGGAGAACAGGTTGGCGCCGCGGATCGACACCAGCCCGGTCTCGCCTTCGGCCTCGAAGACGTCGTCGACGTCGTCGGGGTCGAGCGGCACGGCCTGGTCGGTGCCGTCGCTGTCCACCAGCCGCAGCTCGATCCCGGGCAGCGGGCGCCCGACCGAGCCCGGCTTCGGGTAGCCGGTGACCAGCGTCGACGTCACCACCGGCGCGCACTCGGTGAGGCCGTAGCCCTCGTAGACGTCGAGGCCGGCGGCCTCCCGGATCGCGGTCAGCACCTTCGGGTGCAGGGGCGCGGCGCCCGAGGTCAGCCGGCGCACGGTGGCCAGGCCGCGGCGGAGCTCGTCGGCGCCGAGCGCGGCGAACTCGCCGTACATGGTCGGGACGCCGGTGATCGAGGTGACGCGGTGTTCGGCGCAGTCGTCCAGCGTGCGCTGCGCCTCGAACCGCTCCGAAAGGACCGCGGTCGCCCCGGCGGCGGTGGCCTGCAGGAGGCCGGGCCCGAGGCCGTAGACGTGGAAGAGCGGGATGGTGATCAGCACGCGGTCGTCGTGTTCGAGGACGCCGTCGACCCCGCTGATCTGCTCGAGGTTGGCCAGCAGCGCGCGGTGCGACAGCATCACGCCGCGGGGCGGCCCGGTCGTGCCGGAGGTGTACGAAACGACCGCGATGTCCTCGCCCGAGCGGCCGGCATCGACGAATTCGGCTACTCCGTCCGGGTCACCCGCGGGCGTGAGACCGCTCACGCCGTCCGGGAGCTCGTCCTCGGCGTCGCGTTGGACGACGACCTTCGCCCCGCTGTGCTCGAGCAGCTTCGTGAGCTCCGGCCCGGGTACCTGCGGCGACAGCGGCACGACGATCGCACCGGCCCGCAGCGCGCCGAAGAAGGCGACCACGAAGTCCACCGACGTCGGCAGCCGCAGCGCGACCCGGTCGCCGGGCCCGACCCCGGCGTCCGCCAGCGCGCGGGCCTGGGCCTGGGCGGCCGCGTCGACCTGGCGGTAGGTCAGGCCGCGTCCGGTGCCGGTTTCGAGCACGGCCGGGTGCTCCGGCCACGTCGCCGCGGCCCGTGTGAGCAGCCCGCCGACCCCCGGCTGCGTCCCCTCTGGAGCACTCACCCGCGACCTGCCTTCCTTCGCCTGGCGTGAACCGTTGCAAGTCTGTCATCTGAAGCGACGTCATGGGTGCCGACCGCGAGCGTCGCGTCTGCGCAACCCCGGAACCACTACCTACTTCGCGGTAACAACACGTATGCTGCACTGCGTCGCGCCGGTGTCGTTGATCACCGCCGCGACCGGAGAGAGGGAGTCGCCGTGAGGAACTTGCCTGCCCACGAGGTCGTGGGGCACGCGAGCCGGCAGGCCCCTGCTCGCCGGTGCTCCGGGGGTTCCGTGGCCCGCAGGGCCAGCTTCGCCGCCGGAGGTGCCGCCCGATGACCGTCCCGACCGCCGTGAGCCGCGGGCCCGTCTTCATGTTCGCCGAGCGCGTCTTCGGCCGGACGTCCGCCGTGCCGTTGAGCAGGCAGGCGGCCGACGACGAGCGCGCCGAGGCGGCGAAGGCCGAGGCGTGGGACCTGGTGCGGGCCGCTCAGGACGGCGACTCGTCCGCCTTCGGCCGCCTCTACGACCGGTACGTCGACGTCGTCTACCGGTACGTGCTGTTCCGGCTGGGCGACCGCGACCTCGCCGAGGACGTCACCAGCGAGACGTTCCTGCGCGCGCTGCGCCGGATCACGTCGGTGAGCTACCAGGGCCGTGACGTCGGTGCCTGGTTCGTCACCATCGCCCGCAACCTCGTGCTCGACCACGTCAAGTCGAGCCGGTTCAAGCTCGAAGTGGTCACCGACGAGGTGACCGAGCCCGGTTCGGCGCCGTTCAGCGTCGGCGCGGCCACCCAGGTCGGCCCCGAGCAGGAGGCGATCAGCCGCGCCACCCGCGCCGAGCTGCTGCGCTGCGTCGCGGAACTGGGCGATGACCAGCGGGAATGCATTGTGCTGCGGTTCCTGCAGGGCCTGTCGGTGGCCGAGACGGCCGAGATCATGAACCGCAACGAAGGGGCGATCAAGGCGCTGCAGCACCGCGCCGTACGCCGATTGGCACAACTGCTGCCCACCGGATTGCGCTGAACCCGCGAACTTTTCCGTTCGTCGGCCGAAACCGGTAACCCTCACGGCTGCTGGATCGTTACCCCACGCAGACCGGTGTCAGGACCGGCCGTGGCCCGGGATGGAGAGCAGCGCCGTGAGGTTTGCGCGTGAGCGTGCCGAGAGCGAGCGGTTCGCGCGTGCCCTGGAACCGTCGCCGGTACGCCGGGACAGCGAGTTCGCCGACGAGCTCGCCCTCGTCGGCGCCCTGCGCGACCTCGGCGCGGCCGGGGCCCCGGACCTGGAGACGCGGCAGCGGATCCGCGCGGAGATCGCGGGCCGCCTCGAGACGGCGGCGGCCACCACCCCACGTCGGAGGTGGCGGCCGCGGACCGCCGACCTGGTGGCCGCCGCGCTCTTCCTCTTCCTCGTCCTCGCGGGGCTGACGCTGGTGCTCTCACGCACGGCGCTGCCCGGCGACCCGCTGTACGGCGTCAAGCGGGCCGGCGAGTCGACCGCGCTGAGCCTGACGTTCGGTGACCAGGAAAAGGCGCGCAAGCACCTGGAGTTCGCGACCAACCGGATCACCGAGCTGGGCGAGCTGGCCGCCGAAGGCGCCGGCGCCGCCGACTACCGGACCGCCTACGACGACTTCGCCGCCGATCTGCGGGCCGGCGTCGCCGAGATGTCGGCCGCCGCGACCAGCGACGGCGGCGGCACGCAGGCGCTGTCCGACGTCCGGCTGTGGGCGCGCAACCAGGCGTCGAGGCTGTTCGCGCAGCCGCTCCCGGCGGACGCGGCGCCGGTGTTCGGCAACGTCCGCGACCTGCTGGGCAAGGTCCAGGAGCGCGCGAGCGGCCTGGTGGCGCGGATGAGCTGCTACCAGATCACCACGGGCGCGTCGGACGAGCTCGGCCCGCTCCCGGCGAGCGGCGAGTGCACGCAGCGGCCCGCCGGCCCGGCGTCCGGTGACCATCCGACGTCGGCCTCGGCGTCGGTCGCGCCCCCGCCGGCCGGCAGCACTTCGCCGGCGCCGACGGGCACGCAGCTGCCGCCGTCGGACGCCGCGGCGACACCGGGCATCCCGGCGCCGACCGGCGGGGTGACACCGCCGCCGGTGCTGGGCCCGCCGTCGCCGACGACCAGGCCACCGGCGCCGACGACCACGTCGTCCCAGCCGCCGCTGATTTCGCTCCCGCCGCTGTTGCCGGGCCTGCCGCCGATCGTGATCGGCTGAGGTCACCTGCGACGGGGCGGTGGGCGGCTCGCTACGCTGTGCAAAGGACCCGGATTTTCCCGGCCGCCGGGAAGTGACGTGGAGGCGGTGTGCGTGTCAGCTTGGCGTGGCAGGGACAAGAGTCAGGAGCTGGAGCGGCTCGCCGCGCTCGCGGGTGAGGCGTCGGCCGAGGCCGCCCACGCCCGGGTGGTCTCCGAAGCCGCCGCGCCCCCCGCCCCGCCGGCGCCCCCGGACCTGACCGCGGCCGCGTTCTTCGACGTCGACAACACGATGATGATGGGCGCGTCGATCTTCTACTTCGCCCGCGGCCTGGCGGCGCGCAAGTTCTTCACGTCGGCGGACCTGGCCGGTTTCGTGTGGGGCCAGATCAAGTTCCGCCTCGGCGGCCGCGAGAACAAGGAAGACATCAAGACCCACCGCGAACGCGCACTGTCCTTTGTGGCCGGCCGTACGGTGGCGGAGCTGACGTCGATCAGCGAAGAGATCTACGACGAGCTGATGGCGGACAAGATCTGGTCGGGCACGCGCGCACTGGCCCAGATGCACCTGGACGCGGGCCAGCGCGTCTGGCTGGTGACGGCCACCCCGATCGAGCTGGCGGCGATCATCTCCCGCCGCCTGGGCCTGACGGGCGCACTGGGCACGGTGGCGGAGACCCGCGACGGCGTGTACACGGGCCGCCTGGTCGGCGACCTCCTGCACGGCCGCGCGAAGGCCCACGCGGTCCGCGCGCTGGCCTCCCGCGAAGGCCTGAACCTCAAGCGCTGCACGGCGTACTCGGACTCGGCGAACGACATCCCGATGCTGTCGGCGGTGGGAACTGCGGTAGCGGTCAACCCGGACGGCGGCCTGCGAGACGTGGCACGGGCGCGCGGGTGGGAGATCCGGGACTTCCGGACGGGTCGCAAGGCGGCGAAGATCGGGGTGCCTTCGGTGCTGGGGGCGGGTGCTTTGGCCGGCGCCGTGGCGGCGGGGATGGCTTACCGCCGCCGCTGAGCGCGGCCGTTCCCAGCAGTGCCCGGACGGACTCAGCCGCGGAAGACCGACTTCCGCTGCGAAAGCCGCCGGTACAACGTCTGCTGGATCGACTCCCGCACCTGGTCCGTCAGCTGGAACACCAGCATCGGGTCGTCCACCGCGTCCGGGCCGAACGAATCCGTGGCGATCGGTGCGCCGAACTCGATGCTCCACTTCGTCGGCAGCGGGACCGCGCCCACGAGGCCCAGCATCGGGAAGAACGGCGTCACCGGGAAGTACGGCAGGCCCAGCATGCGCGCCAGCACCTTGATGTCGCCCAGCTTCGGGTAGATCTCCTCCGCGCCGATCACCGACACCGGGATGATCGGGACGCCCGCCCGCAGCGCGGCCGAGACGAAGCCGCCGCGGCCGAAGCGCTGCAGCTTGTAGCGGGACGCGAACGGCTTGCCGACGCCCTTGAACCCCTCCGGCCACACCCCGACCAGCTCGCCCTTGCGCAGCAGGCGTTCGGCGTCCGCGTGGCAGGCCAGCGTCTGGCCGGACTTGCGGGCGAACGACCCCACCAGCGGCACCTGGAACACCAGGTCGGCGCCAAGGCCGCGCAGGTGGCGGCCGCCCGTTTCGTCGTGGACCGCCACCGCTGTCATCAGCGAGTCGAGCGGGATGGTGCCCGAGTGGTTCGACACCAGCAGCGCGCCGCCGGTCGTCGGGAGGTTCTCGACGCCGAAAGTGTCGACGCGGAACCACTTCTTGTACAGCGCGCGCAGCGGCGGCAGGAACACCGCCTCGGTCAGCTCCGCGTCGAAGCCGAACTCGTCGACCGTGTAGTCGCCCGTCAGCCGGTCGCGGATGAAGCCGAGCGCCGAGCGCGCGGCGTCGGAAAGCGGCTCGGGGGCCGGCCGGTCCGCGCCGGGGAACGCGACGACCGGCGCGCCCTCCTGCTCGCGGACGTCGGCCTCCCGCGTCTCCGGCTTCTCCCGGCCCGGTCCGTGCAGGGGGATGACCTGCGCCTCGGCACCGCCCACCGTCTCCGCCTCGCTTCCGAAGTAGTCCTGCGGCCTGTGACCACCGGGGCTTCGCCCCGGGCCGGGGGCTCCGCCACCCGGACCGCCAAAAGACGTGGTCATCGGCTCTGCCCCGTCGCCGCGGCGACCAGCACCTTGCTCGCCAGGCCGGCCAGCTTGCCGCCGTCCAGCACCGGGCGGAGCCCGCGTCCGGCGATGTAGTCGTCGAACGCCTCCCGCGTCGTCCACCGCGGGGTGTACCCGAACTCCTGCTTCAGTTTGGCGATGTCCACGACCCGGCCGAAGTTCAGCAGCCGGACCTGGTCGGCGGAGAAGTCCACGACGCGTGCGCCGCGCAGCACCTTGCCGACCGACGGCACCACGCTCCGCGGCATCGGCAGCTCGACCCGGCCGGCTCGCCGGATCGCCTGCGAAAGGGTGAGTACCCCCTCCGCGCCGACGTTGAACACGCCGGGCTCGTCCTGCAGGGTGGCCCGCTCCAGCACGGCCAGCGCGTCCGAGGAGTGCAGCAGCTGGATGCGCGCGTCGTAGCCGAATACCGTCGGCACCACCGGCAGCGCGAAGTAGCGCGCCAGGACGGTGTCGGTCTCCGGGCCGATGATGTTGGCGAAGCGGAACAGCGTCGTGGTGATGTCCGGGCGGCGTCGCACCAGGCCGCGCACGTACCCCTCCATCTCGACGGCGTCCTTCGCGTACCCGCTGGTCGACGTCGGGATCAGCTCGGAATCCTCGGTGAACACGGCCTGCGAGCGGGCGCCGGCGCCGTAGACCGCCGCCGTCGACTTGACCACCAGTTTCCGGACCAGCGGCGAGCGCTGGCAGGCGGCGAGCAGCCGCATGGTGCCGATGACGTTGACTTCCTTGATCGCCGTGCGGCGGCCCGGGCCGGCCGGGTGCGCGGTGCAGGAGGCGTGCACCACCGTGTCGACCGCGGCCGTGCTGATCACCTTGGCGATCAGCGGGTTCCGGATGTCCGCGCGGACGAACTCCGCGTGCCCCATGCGCTGCAGGACCGATTTGTCCGGCGGGACCGTGTCGACACCGATGACCCGTTCGAAGTCGGGGTTGTTGCCCAGCCGGGCGAGCAGTTTCCCGCCCAGTTCCCCGGCGACCCCGGTGACGAGCACGATGTTCGACGGCATGCGACTCCCTGCGGCGCGTAGGGCGTGTGGGGGGTGGACGATCACCCGAGGCGCGCGAACCTGCACTCACTGGAAGCATCGCGCGGACGCCATTGAGATGTTACCGCTCTTCAGTGGTAGCTCCGGGCCGTCTCACGTGCTATTGACGCCGGCTCCCCCGGAAAGCGACGAACGCCTCACTCGAACGGGCGGACGTGCCCACCACATGGACGTGGCCCGTCCAGAGACTGGACGGGCCACGGTCACACTCGGCAGGCTTACTTGCCGGCCTTACGACGCTGGACGCGCGTACGGCGAAGCAGCTTGCGGTGCTTCTTCTTCGACATGCGCTTGCGGCGCTTCTTGATCACAGAGCCCATGGGCGCTCCTTAGGTCGTCGTCGGTCACGCTGCCCGGCGCAGCGTCCAACGGGTGGAGCGCACAGGCACGAGCGGTTTTCCAGGTTACCCGTCACCCGGCGCGGGCCGGTCAGCGGGCACGGTGTAGCGCTGTGCACCCGTGCCCGGCGACCGGATCAGCCCACGTCGTAGTACGCGCCCTGCAGGTACTCGTGCACTGCTTTCTCCGGCACCCGGAAGGACTTCCCGACCCTGACGGCGGGCAGCTCACCCGAATGCACGAGACGGTAGACGGTCATCTTGGAGACCCGCATCAGCGTGGCCACTTCGGCGACCGTCAGGAACTGGACCTGCCCGACTGCGGGCAAATCCTCCTTTTTGTTCGGCGACATGTTTACCGCGTCCTTCGACACGTGTCGCGCCACGAGGCTTCCCCACCTGTGGTATCGACACGCACGTGCTCTATCGAGGGTAGCGGGACTGGTGGGGCTAATGCGACGCCTGTCACCGAGATGGGCTCTCACCTGCGCTAACGCACAAGCACCCGCGCGTGCAAGATCCCCGCGATCGCCCGTTTCGGCGAAATCAGTCCTCGTCGTGCGCCTTGCCGAGCTCCACGGACCGGTCTTTGGCCGCCTCGATGGCGGCCAGCAGCGCCGCCCGGACGCCGTGCTTCTCGAGTTCGCGGATGGCGTTGATGGTCGTGCCGGCCGGCGAGGTCACCGCCTCGCGCAGCAGCACGGGGTGCTCGTCGGATTCGGCGAGCATCTTCGCCGCGCCGACGGCCGACTGGATGATCAGCTGGCCGGCCAGCGCCCGCGGCAGGCCCAGCAGGATACCCGCGTCGATCATGGCCTCGACCAGGTAGAAGAAGTACGCGGGCCCGGACCCCGACAGCGCCGTGACGGCGTCCTGCTGGGCTTCCGGCACCTCGACGACCTTGCCGACGTGCGACAGCAGGTCCCGCACCACGGCGAGGTGCTCGGCGGTGGCGTACCGGCCGGCGGAGATCGCGCTCATGGCCTCGTTGACCAGCATCGGCGTGTTCGGCATCACCCGCACCACGGGCACGCCCTCGGCGAGCCGCCGCTCGTACAGCGACGTGGGCAGCCCGGCGCACAGCGAGACGACGAGCGACGACGGCCCGAGCAGCGGCGCGAGCTCGTCGAGCACCGGCTCGATGTCCTGCGGCTTCACGGCGACGACCAGGATGTCCGCCCGCTTGGCGGCGTCCTCGACCTCGACGCCGCGGATGCCGTAGCGGCCGGTCAGTTCTTCGACGCGGGCCGGGTACCGCTCGGTGAAGAGGAGGTCGCCGGCGTCGTGGCCGCCGTGCAGCAGCCCCGAGAGCAACGCCTCACCGATCTTGCCCGCACCCAGCACCGCGATGACCGTCATGCGGTAGAGCGTGCCAAACGGAGCCGAGCGGCCCGGTGCCGGGGCGCGCGTACTCCGATGGCCGGTTCGCGTACCCGGAGGGTCGGTGTGCGTACCTGGAGCGTCGGTTCGCGTACCTGGAGGGTCGGTTCGCGTACCTGGAGGGTCGGCCGGGGCTTCAGGCGCCCGGGGCCGGGGCGAGGCCGAGCTGGCGGGCCTGGCACACCAGCCGGCCCTGGGCGTCCACCACCGTGGCGTCCGAGTCGAACCAGGACTCGTTGACCGACCGGGACTCCACCACCACCCGCAGCCACCCGGGTGCCGGGCGCGTCCGCAGCAGCGCCGTCAGCTGGACCGTGGGGGCCCAGCCGATGCGGCCGAGGTTCATCACCACCGGCGGGTTGACGTCCGACGCCAGGAGTGAGAAGAACGGGTCCACCAGGCTGTGCCGGGGCCGGACCCACAGCCGCATCCGGGGTGGCTCGCCCGTGCGGCCCGTCAGGTACCCCGCCGTCGCCGGGTCCAGCCGGACTTCGCAGCCCTTCGCCAGGTTGAACGGCCCCTCGGTGGTCTCGGCCATGGCCAGCGCCCCCGGGGGCGGCTCGGCCGGCATCGACGGCACGTCGGTCCACTCCGGGCGCCGCATCGGCAGGCGGCCCGTCGTCACCCTCGCCTCGACGCAGCTGCGGCCGCGCTGCTCGAGCCGGACCTCGACCACCGTCGCGCGCCGGCCGACCTTGCGGACGTCCGTGCGCAGCAGCACCGGGCCGAGCGCGGGCGCGTGCAGGAACTCCGCGCTGACGACCAGCGGCTCCGCGTGCGGCTCACCGCGCTCGTGCAGAGCGGAGACCGCCGCCCGGGCCAGGAGGGCGAGCAGGAAACCCCCGTGCGGGTGCGAGCCGATGGCCCATTCCGCACGCAGCACCGCGGTGAAGGTGCCGTCCCCCAGCGACCGCGCCGCACTCGCCGTGTCGAAGGACACGGCGGTGCCGTCGATTCCGCTCACGAACGGTCCGCGCCATTTCGGGAATCCGGATGGGTGAAGAGCAACGAGAGCGACGGGTTCACGGTCCGAACTTTACGGGTTGGACCGGCGGAAACGCACTCGGGACCAGCGGTGTCGGCACGGGAAAGGACAGCGCTATTGCCCGAGGTGGAACCGCGCGAACAACAGGGCCTCGGCCAGATCGCGGACGCGCTGGGCCGCGGTGACGGCGTGCCGGGTGTTGATCTCCAGCACGATCTGCCCGGCGAAACCGTTGCTGACCAGCTTCTCGAGCAGTTCGGCGCAGGGCTGGCCGCCGCGGCCGGGTACCAGGTGTTCGTCCTTCGGGACGCCCGTGCCGTCGGCCAGATGGACGTGCGAGAGGCCCTCACCCATCCGCTGCGCGAGCGCCAGCGCGTCCATTTCGGCTGCCGCTGTGTGGGACAGGTCGAGCGTGTAGTGGCGGAACCCGACGTCCGTCGGATCGATCGACGGCCGGAACGCGGACACGCGCGAATTCTTCGATCCGCCGGGCGGCCGGACCTTGAACATGTTTTCGACGGCGATTTCGACGCCGCTCGACTCCTCCAGTTCCCCGACCAGCTCGCCGAACGCGTCCCCGTACCGGCGCTGCCAGCGGAACGGCGGGTGCACCACCACCGTGCGCGCGCCGAGTTCGACGGCGGCGTCGACCGACATCCGCAGCCGCACGGCCGGGTCCGGCGACCAGACCCGCTGGGTGATCAGCAGCGACGGCGAGTGGATCGACAGCACGGGCACGCCGGTGCGCCGCGACCAGCGCCGCAGCGCCGTGACGTCCTGGCTGACCGGGTCGGCCCAGACCATCACCTCGACGCCGTCGTAGCCGAGCTCGGCGGCCAGCTCGAAGGCCGTCCCCGCCTTCAGGGGCCACACGGACGCCGTGCTGAGTCCGACGGGGACCGGCTGCTCGTCTGTCACGCGCGCCATCCTGCCCCGCCCGCGGCGGGCGCGGGGCGCCGCCGGGCCGCCAACGGGACGCGGAATCACGCGGCGCGCGTCAGCCCGTCAGCGGCCGACGAGCAGCAGGGCCGCCGGTGAGACCGTCACCACCAAGCCGACCAGCACCGCCAGCACCGTGGTCTGCAGGTCTTCGGCGCGGCGGATCTTCCGCACGATCCAGACCAGCCCGACGACCACCAGCAGGGCGGCGACCAGCGCGGCCGCCGGGATGTTCACCCACAGCCAGTTGAAGCCGAGCCAGACGGCGGCCCCGCCGACCACGCCCATCGCCAGCTGACCGGCCAGTGCCAGCCACTGCTTGCCGGGCGAGGTCGCCGGTTCCGGCTCCGCGACCGGCTCGGGCACGTCGTCGTACTCGTCGTCTTCGTAGCCTTCGCCCTGCTCGTAGGCGTAGTCGTCCTGCTCGAAGTCCGGGCCGTCCGCCGGGTAGTCGTCGGCGAACTCGCGCTCGTAGGGCTCGAGGTCGTCCGGGATCGGCGCCCGCGAGGCCCGGTCGCCGGGCGCGAACGGCATCGGCGGCGGGTACGCGCCGGTCGGCGGCCCCGCGTCGTAGGCGGCCTGGTAGCCGCTGCCTTCCGGCGCGAAGCCGTCCGGCTCGAAGTCGTCCTCGGGGTAGCCGTCGTCCGGGGCATCGGTGGGCACCGGCGGCATGACGCCGATCTCGGTGTCCTCCATCTGCTCCTTCTGGCGGCGCTTGCGCCAGTTCGCCAGGCCGGCGGGCGAGGACGGCTCCGGCGGTTCGGGCTTCTTGCCCTTCGGCGGCACCGGCGGGGCGGGCGGCTCGTCGTCGGGGACCGCCGAGAACTGCTCGGTGTAGTCCTCGCGCTTCGGCTCCGGACGGCGGGACGGCGCCCGGCGCGGGCGGCCGGGAGCCGCGGGCGGCGTCCCGAACGTGCCGCTGGCCATCGGGGGCGGCGGGACGTCGATTTCGGCGTCCGGGGTGCCGTTGAGGCCGTCGAGCCGGGCCGACAGCGGACCGGCGGGCGGCGGCGGGGGCACCGGCAGCTGCTGCGACGGCGGGGGCGGCACCGGCAGCTGCTGGGACGGCTGCGGCGGACCGGGGCGGCGCCGGACCGGCGGGACGGCCCGGGTCTCTTCGGCCGACGAGGGGGTCGGCAGCTGCTGCGAGGGCTGCGGCGGCATCGGCAGCTGCTGGGAGGGCTGCGGTGGCGGCGGCTGGCGGCGTGGTGCCGCGCGCGGCGGCACCGGCAGCTGCGCCGACTCCTGCGGGCGCGGCGGCACGGGCTCGGGCGGCGCGACCGGACGCGCGAACTTGCCCGATTCCTGCGGCGGCCGGGCGAACTGGCCGGACTCCTGAGGAACCGGGCGCGGGTACTGGCCGGACTCGGCGCCACCGGGGGCGGGCCGCGCCGGGGGCGGCGGCACCGGCCGGGGCTGGGAGTCCTGCGGGACCGCGCGGGGCGCGGGCGGCGGCGGGGACGGCGGCTCGGCGCGGCGCCGTCCGGCGGGCCGCGCGGGCGGAGCCGGGGCCGGCGGGGGCGGGGTGCCCTCGGCGGCCACCCGGTCGATGATCGCCTGCGGGCCGGTGTCGCTCACGCCGGGACGCCGGTGCGAGCCGGTCGCGCCGGGCGGGGCCTCCGGGGTGCCGGGCTCGTCGTCGTCATCCGCCGCGCGCCGTCGGCGACGGCGTCCGCCGTCGACCTGGGCACCGTGCTGGGCGAGCAGCTCAGCCACGGTCTTCTGCGGCGGCTGGTCGCCTCCGGTCTGGTCCGTCATACCTGGTAATCCCCTGCGCGCTCCGGGTCCTCGGCACCTCGCGGGGAGGTACCCGACGGCGGCTCGGTGGCGCAGCGCGCGCTGTACGCCGTCCTCTGCATGTCCGTCACTCCTCCACCGTGCCCATCTTCCGCGTGCGAAGTCCAGCCGTGTGCTTTCACCGGTCCTCCTGTGCGCCGAAGCGCCCCACGAGGGCGGCTCCAGTCTCATCCGCGCCGTTCGAATGGTCCAGCCGCCGCAGGATGACACCCTCTCGCAGAGCCCACGGGCAGATCTCGAGTTCCGGCACGCCGAGCGCCCGCATCGTGGCCTGCGCGACGAGCGCACCCGCCACCAGCTGGTGCGACCGGCTCGAGCTGACGCCTTCGAGCTGCGCGAGATCGGCCGAGGGCATCCGCGAAACGAAGGCGAGGAGCTGGCGCAAAGCGGTGTCCGAAAGCGTACGTCGGACGCGCGGGCCCGCCGCCGAGGGGGCGGCGCCGGTCAGCCGGGCGAGCGAGCGGAACGTCTTCGAGGTCGCCACGACCCGATCGGGTTCACCCCATTTGGTGACTTTGCGCGCGAGGTCGGTGAGCTGGTCGTCGAGCCACGCGGACGTCGCGACGAGTTCCGAGCGCGTCGGCGGGTCGTGCTTGAACCGGGTGCGCGTCGTGCGGCCCGCGCCCAGCGGCAGCGACTCGGCCAGGACGGGTTCCTCGTCGCGGCCCATCGCGATCTCGAGGGAGCCGCCGCCGATGTCGAGCACGAGCAGCTGGCCTGCCGACCAGCCGTACCAGCGGCGGACGGCCAGGAACGTCAGGCGGGCTTCGTCGGTGCCGGACAGGACCTGCAGGTCGACGCCGGTCTTGTCGGCCACGCGGGCGAGCACCTTGGCGGAGTTCTTGGCTTCGCGGACCGCGGACGTGGCGAACGCCATGACCTCCTGGCACCCCAGGCGGGCGGCGGCGTCCTTCGCGGATTCGACCGCCGTGACGAGGTCGTCGGCGCCGGCCTTGGAGAGCTCGCCACCGGGGGTGATCTGCTCGGCCAGCCGCAGCACGGACTTCTCGGAATGCATCGGCGTCGGGTGGGCGCCACGGTGGGCGTCGACCACGAGCAGGTGGACGGTGTTGGAACCGACGTCGAGTACCCCTAGGCGCACGGGGGTCCAGGGTACCGGCCCCGGCGCCAGGTCTCGAACATGTAACCGAAAACACTCGGTGCGGTACCGCCCCGGCGCGCCTCCACGGGAGCGGTACCGCCAGGACGCCGCTTACGTCTCGAACTTGTAGCCGAGGCCCCGGACCGTGACGAGGTGCCGCGGCGAACCCGGGTCCGGCTCGATCTTCGAGCGCAGGCGCTTCACGTGGACATCGAGGGTCTTCGTGTCGCCCACGTAGTCCGCGCCCCACACCCGGTCGATCAGCTGCCCGCGCGTCAGCACCCGGCCAACGTTGCGCAGCAGGTACTCCAGCAGGTCGAACTCCTTGAGCGGGAGCGACACCTCGGCGCCGTCGACGGTCACCACGTGCCGTTCGACGTCCATCCGGACCGGGCCCGCCGACAGCACCAGCGGGGCCAGTTCGCCCTCCGCGCCCGGCTCGCCGCCGCGGCGCAGCACCGCCCGCACCCGGGCGATCAGCTCGCGGGCCGAGTACGGCTTGGTGACGTAGTCGTCCGCGCCCAGTTCCAGGCCCACGACCTTGTCGATCTCGCTGTCGCGGGCGGTCACCATGATGACCGGCACGGCCGAGCGCTGGCGCAGCTGCTTGCAGACGTCGGTGCCGCTCATCCCGGGCAGCATGAGGTCGAGCAGCACGATGTCGGCGCCGTTGCGGTCGAACTCCTCCAGCGCGGCCTGGCCCGTGCCGGCGACGGCCGCGGTGAACCCTTCCTTGCGCAGCAGGAAGGCGAGGGGGTCGGCGAACGACTCCTCGTCCTCGACGATGAGAACCCTGGTCACAGGTTTCCTCCATGATCTGGGCTGTCCTGCCCGGTAACCACGAGCCTCGGGGTGCGCTCGGGGGTCTTCTCCTGCCGCGGTGCCGGCGAGGTCTTGGCCGCCCGGGCCGGCTCGGTGGCCGGTTCCGGGCTGACGTGCGCGGGGATGCGCAGGGTGAACGTCGAGCCGGTGCCGGGACGGCTCCAGAGCCCGACCGAGCCGCCGTGGTTGGCCGCGACGTGCTTGACGATCGCCAGGCCCAGCCCGGTGCCGCCGGTGGCGCGGGAGCGGGCCTTGTCGGCGCGGTAGAAGCGCTCGAACACGCGCTGCTGCTCTTCTTCGGCGATGCCGATGCCGCGGTCGGTGACGGCGATCTCGACCATGCCGTCGGCGAGCCGCCGGGAGATCGAAACCGGGCTGCCCGCCGGCGAGTAGTTGACCGCGTTCTCCAGCAGGTTCGACAACGCGGTGACCAGCAGCGTCCGGTCGCCTTCGATGAGCAGGCCGCTGGGGCTGTCGGTGGTGATCCGGATGTCGGCGGACTCGGCCGAGAGCGTCGTGCGGCCCAGCGCCTCGCGGACGACCGCGTCGACCTCGACGACGTTGAGGTCGGGCAGCCGTTCGGCACCCTGCAGCCGGGACAGCGCGATCAGCTCGGTGACGAGCTGGCCCAGGCGGGTGGACTCGCGCAGGATCTTGCCGCCGAAGCGGCGGACCTCCTCGACGTCCTCGGCGGCGTCGAGCACGGCCTCGGTGAGCAGCGCGATCGCGCCGACCGGGGTCTTGAGCTCGTGGCTGACGTTGGCGACGAAGTCGCGGCGCACGGCCTCCAGCCGGATGGCCTCGGAGTGGTCGACGGCCTCGACGACGGTGAAGCCGTCGCCGAGCGGCCGGACCTGGCCGAGGACCGCCTCCGGCTGGCGGCCGCGCGCTTCGAGCGGGGAAAGGTCGATTTCGAGCGGTTCGTCGGTCTCGACGACCTGCTCGGCGGCCTTGCGGGCCCGCGGGTCGGCCTGGTTGACCTTCACCAGGCCGAGCTCGTAGGCCCGCGGGTTGTGCAGCACCATGTCGCCGAACCTGTTGAGCACGACGATGCCGTTGTTCGAGGAACGGACCAGCCGTTCGAGGAGCTCCGCGACGGTCGGGCCCGGCGGCCGGGCGACCTCCCGGCGGGTGCGCGCCCGCGCCAGGAAGTAGCCGGCCACCGCACCGGCCACCAGTGCGCCGATGGCCAGTGCGAGTGAAACAGGCGTGGTCACGGGCCGATCGTAAGCTGAGAAGTGGGCTTGCGGCCTAGCGTTGTCCGCCTTGTCGTGAGCACCGCGACACCTGCGGAGGACATGTTCGCCGCGGCTTCAGGCGGCGTTCACCCGATCGATTCCGTGGCGAGACATTCCGGGCGAATTCACCCGAGCGCCGCCAAGTCCTCTTCGGTCAGCTCGAGCGCCGCCGCGGCGACGTTCTGCTCGAGGTGCCCGACGTCGCCGGTGCCCGGGATGGCGAGCACGTGCGGTCCTTGGTGGAGGGTCCACGCGAGCCGCACCTGCGCCGGGGTGGCGTCGTGCCGGCGGGCCACTTCGGCGACCCGCTCGTCCTCCCCCGTCCCGCTCGCGACGGCGAAGAACGGCACGAACGCGATCCCGCGTTCGGCGCACATCCGGACGAGCTCGTCGTCCTCGCGGCGGGCGCTCAGGCCGTACTGGTTCTGGACGCAGACGACCGGCGCGATCCCGAGGGCCTCGGTCAGGTGCTCCGGCCCGACGTTGGAGATGCCCAGCTCGCGGATCAGCCCGGCTTCGCGCAGTTCGGCGAGCACGCCGAAGCCCTCGGCGAGCGAGCCGGTGCCGCGGTCGAGGCTCTGGCCGATGCGGTAGTTGACGACGTCGAGGTGGTCGAGGCCGAGCTCGCGCAGGTTCTCTTCGACCTGGGCGCGCAGCTGGTCCGGCCGGGCCGTGTAGAAGTTGCCCTCGAAGTCGCGGCCCGGGCCGATCTTGGTGGTGAGCACCAGGTCGTCGTAGGGCGAGAGGGCGCTGTTGAGCAGTTCGTTCGCCGAGCGCGGCCCGGCGAAGTAGAAGGCAGCGGTGTCGAAGTGGTTCACGCCGAGCTCGACGGCGCGGCGCAGCACGGCGAGCGACGTCTCGCGGGCGCGGATGCCGCCGTCGGTGGTGGACATCAGGCGCATCGCGCCGAACCCGAGGCGGTTGACTTCGAAGGAGCCGAGCTTCCAGGTGCCCGCCGCGGCGGCGGGGAGCGTGTTCGTGGTCATGGCTCCAGCTTTCCGGCGGCGCCCGGGTGACCTCCGGGTTTGGCAGTTTGCTGCCACACTGGAATGCGTGGAGAAGGTGACTGACGTCGTCGTGGTGCGCGGCGAAGCGGAGCTGTTCGAACGAACGTCGCACCTGTTCGAGCTCGCCACGGAGATCTCGTGCGCGGCCCGCGACCTGCACACGTGGTCGGTGGCGCACCCGAGCGCGCCCGAGCGCGAGCAGTCCGTGCGCGGGATGACCGTGCGCAAGATCTACCAGCCCGGCGTGCTGCTCGACCCCGTGCTGGCCGATCACCTGCGGTTGATGGGCGAACACGGCGCCCGGATCCGGATCACCGAACGCGAGATCAACGAGACGATCCTGCTCGACCGCCGCATCGCGATCGTCGCCGGCGACCACGTCGGCGGCGTCCGCGGCTACACCGTGATCAGCAGCCCGGCGCTGGTCCAGGGCATCCAGTCGCTGTTCGAAGCGGCCTGGCACGGCGCCACCGACCTGGAGTCGTACCAGGCCCGGTTCACCGAGCTGGGCGCGCGGGAGATCCTCGAACAGCTGGCCTCGGGCTGCAAGGACGAGACGGCGGCCCGCGCCCTCGGCGTGAGCCTGCGCACCTACCGGCGGCGGGTCGCGGAGCTGATGGAGCTCCTCGGCGCGTCCTCGCGCTTCCAGGCGGGCGCCCGGGCGCGCGAGGCCGGCCTGCTGTGAGGCGGGCGCTGCCCGCGCTGGTCCTGCTGACGTCGGCGTGCACGGTGACCGGCACGGCCGTGCCGGTCGGGGGCAACCTCGCGCTGGTCGACGCCGGCCGCACGAGCGCGGCCCTCGACGCGGTGAAGGCGGCCGCCGAGGCGGTGCTCAGCTACGACTCCGGGAACCCGGGCGCCTTCGACCAGGCCGTCGCGGCGAACGTCACCGGGGCGGCGAAGGACCAGCTGACGCAGTTGTTCGACCAGGTCAGGAAGAGCCCGCAGCCGGTGCACCTGGTCACGCGGGTGCGACAGGCGGCCGCGCTGGAGTTCACCGGCGACCGGGTCCGGGACCTGGCCGTGCTCCAGCAGGACAGCAGCGGCACGAACGGCCTGGCCACAGTCGCCTTCACCGCGCTGCGGGACGGCGGGCGCTGGCGGCTCTCCGACATCGCGGTGAACCCGGCGCAACCGGCGCCGGCACCCCAGCCGGACGACGGCAGCACCGGCGGGTTGCGCGACGCGGCGCTGGCGGGTGCCCGCGCCGCGGCGGGCGCGCTGTTCACGACCGACAGCAGCGACCCGGCGGGCAGCTACGCGCGGGCGGAAGCGGTCGTGACCGGGCCGCTGCTGGACGACTACCGCGCGAAGAAGGCCACCTACGTCGAAGCGATCCGCAAGAGCGGCACGAAGGTCGCGCTCGGGCCGGACCCGATGGCCGCGGCCCTCTCCCTCGGGGGTGGCCGGGCGACCGTGCTGTTCTTCACGACCCTGCAGGTCACCGACGCGGCGGGCCGCGTGACCGGCCGTCCCTTCACGACCGAACTCGACGTCGTCCGCGCCGGATCCACCTGGAAGGCGACCGCCGTCCGCCCGGTCACGGCCGCCTGAAACGCCGGGAAGGCCACCCCGAGAACCTCGGGGTGGCCTTCGCGAAAGGTGCGGTCAGCGGCCCTGGTTGGCCACCGCGGCGGCGGCTTCCTTCGCGGCGTCGGGGTCGAGGTACTCGCCGCCCGGCTTCACCGGCTGCAGGTCCTCGGTGAGGTCGTAGCGCAGCGGGATGCCGGTCGGGATGTTCAGGCCCGCGATGTCGGCGTCGGAGATGCCGTCGAGGTGCTTGACCAGCGCGCGCAGGGAGTTGCCGTGCGCGGCGACCAGCACGGTCTTGCCCGCGCGCAGGTCCGGCACGATTTCGGACTCCCAGTACGGCAGCAGCCGCTCGACGACGTCCTTCAGGCACTCCGTCAGCGGTGCGTCGTCGCCGAGGTTCGCGTAACGGGCGTCGCCGGCCTGGCTCCACTCGTCCTTCGGGTCGATCGACGGCGGCGGGGTGTCGTACGACCGGCGCCAGAGCATGAACTGCTCCTCGCCGAACTCGTCAAGGGTCTGCTTCTTGTTCTTGCCCTGCAGCGCGCCGTAGTGGCGCTCGTTGAGGCGCCAGTCGCGCTTCACCGGGATCCAGTGCCGGTCGGCGGCGTCCAGCGCGATGTTCGCGGTGGAGATCGCGCGGCGCAGCAGCGAGGTGTGCACCACGTCCGGGAGCAGCCCGGCGTCGGCCAGGAGCCGGCCGCCCTGGCGGGCCTCGCCCTCGCCCTGCTCCGAAAGCGGTACGTCCACCCAGCCGGTGAACAGGTTTTCCGCGTTCCACGTGCTCTGCCCGTGCCGCAGCAGCACCAACGTCCCAATCTCGGCCATGGGCAACAGCCTGCCAGAACGGACCGCGCGGCCGACTGGTGACCTCCGTCCTACCGAGAGTGTGTTACTCCGAAGTAACAGCTCACTCTTCGACAAGTCCGCTCGCCAACAACGCGCAAAAATTCCACCGGAGACTGCACACTGTTATCGACATTTCGAAAATTCACTCGAACGGGCTAGCCAGTAGTCTTGTGATTACCGGCCGGGATCTGACAGGTTGACTACGTCCCGAGCGGCCGGATTCCACGCACTCCCCGGCCGGATTCGGGCGTTGACCGCGGCTCGTCTCCCCCCTGCCGAGCCGCGGCCCGCCGGCCCCGTTGACACCCCCCTCGTCACCGGGTCCTGATCGGCGGGAACTTCAGCGGGGCGGCTCGAGATCGCGACTCCCCCTCCCTCGAGCCGTCCCGCCTGTTCCGCTCAGCCCTCGCCCGGCTCCACCGCCGGGACGCGGCGACGCCGGTGCAGCCACCAGCCGAGCCAGCCCAGCGGCAACAGGAACAGCAGGAACGGTGCGATCGCGCCCAGCACGGTCAGCAGGCCGCCGCCGAAGACCACGAACGCGTGCCAGCCGCCGGCCAAGCCACCGAGGAACCCGCTGTGGTCCTCGCCGGGCGGCGGCGGGGCGGCGACGCTGCGGACGGTCATCGCCACGGTCGCCATCGCGACGCTGCCCGCCAGGGAGTTCCGCTGCTGTTCCAGTGATTCCAGCGTCGCTTCGCGGCTCGTCAGCTCGCTCTCGACCGACGCGATCTCGGAAACCGAAGTCGCCCGCGCGAGCAGCGCGCGGATCCGTTCCACCGAGGCCCGCTGCGTCGCCAGCCGCGCTTCGACGTCGACGACCTGCTCGGTCACGTCCTGGGTGTTCAGCTCCCGCTTCACCAGGCTCGTGCCCAGGTGTGAGAGCTGGTCGAGCACGCCGTCGAGCCGGTCCGCCGGCACCGCGAGGCTGAGCGTCGCCAGCTCGTCGCCGGTGCTCTCCTGCCCGGTGTAGCCGCCGGCACCCTGGGCGATCCCGCGCGCCTGCGCGACGACTTCGGTGACCTTGGTGGCGGTCAGTTCGAGCCGGGCACTGCGCGAAAGCTTGCGATCGGTGGCCCCGGGTTGCGGCGCGGTCACCTTCTCCTGCCCCGCTTTGCCGCTGCCCTGCTGCGGCGCGGCCGGCACCGGCCCGGAGCCGGCGCTGTCCGCAGTGGACGCCCCCTGTTGCGCCGCCGAGCAGCCGGCCAGCACGAACGCCACCGCGGCCAGGGCGAGCCCGGCTCTCCATCGAATCCGCATCCTGCGTCTCCCTCCAGTTTCGGCTGGCGAGGAGACGGATGTCCGGTTCAGGGCCGTTGCACGGCCCGGGTCACGACTCGGTCAAGCCGGGTTCGTGCGGCTTCTCGGGCGCCACCAGGTGCTTGAACGCCTGGAGGTTGGCCAGGGATTCGCCGCGGGAGACGCGCCAGTCCCACTCGCGCTTGATCGACGTCGCGAAGCCGATCTCGAGCAGCGTGTTGAAGTCGCCGTCGGCCGCTTCCAGCACCTGGCCGAGCACCTTGTCGAGCTCGTCGGCGGACATCGTTTCCTTGCCGAACCGGCCGACCAGGTAGATGTCCCCGAGACTGTCCACTGTGTAGTGCACGCCGTACAGCTTCGCGTTGCGCCGCAGGAGGAATCGGTAAACGTCCTCATGGGACTCGTCGGGACGGCGGCAGACGAAGGCTTCCACGGAGAACGCGTGGTCGCCGTCGACCAGCCACGCGTTCGTCTGCAGCTTCTTGGTTCCCGGCAGCGTGACGAAGTACTTGCCCGGCCCGCGCTTGTCGTACTCCAGCTCCGCGGAGTCCAAAGTAGACTGGATCAGCTCGTCCAGGCTCACACCGCCACCTCCGTGCGCAGGTCCAGCGCGCGGGTGAACGCGCTGGTGGCCTGAGCATAGATGTCCAGCAGCGCGTCGGTCGTGCGGCGCCAGGAGAACCGGCGCGCGTGCACGACGGCGTTGGCGGCGAGTTCGGCCCGCCGGTCGGGGCGCAGCGCGACCGCGGCCAGCGCGTCCGCCCACTCGTCGGCGCCGTGCCCGGGCACCAGCAGCCCGGAGACGCCGTGCGGCACCGCCACCGGCAGGCCGCCGACCTCGGCCGCGACCACCGGTGTCCCGCAGGCCTGTGCCTCCAGCGCCACCAGCCCGAACGACTCGTTGTAGCTCGGCACCGCCACGACGTCGGCCGCCCGGAAGACGCGGGCGAGGCGCTCGCCCGGCTGCGGCGGCAGGAACCGGACCTGCCGCTCGATGCCGAGGAGAACGGCCAGCTCGCGCAACGCCTGCGGCTGCTCCAGCCCGGTGCCCGACGGCCCGCCGACGACGAGCACGACCAGCCGCGAAGCCAGCTCGGGACGGCGGCGCAGCATCGCGGCTGCGGCGTGCAGCAGGACGTCGGGCGCCTTGAGCGGCTGGATGCGGCCGGCGAAGGCCAGCACGACGTCGTCGTCGGCCAGCCCCAGCTCGGCCCGCGCGACGGCCTTGGGGCCCGGGGTGAAGCGTTCCAGGTCGACGCCCGGCGGCACGGCGTGCACCGCGTGCGGCTCGGCGTCGTAGAGCTCGATGAGCTGGCGCGCTTCGACGGCGGTGTTGGCGACCAGCCGGTCGGCCTCGGCCACCACCTGCTCCTCGCCGATCACGCGGACGCGCGGCTCGGGCTTGTCGCCCTCGGCGAGCGCGGCGTTCTTCACCTTCGCCAGCGTGTGCGCGGTGTGCACGAGCGGCACGGACCAGCGGTCCCGGGCCAGCCAGCCGACCTGGCCGGAGAGCCAGTAGTGCGAGTGGATGAGGTCGTAGTGGCCGGGCTCGTGGAAGGCCTCGGTCCGCAGGACGCCGGAGGTGAACGCGCACAGCTGGGCGGGCAGCTCGTCGCGGCCGAGCGGCTCGAACGGGCCGGCCTGCACGTGCCGCACGGTCACCCCGGGCGCCAGCTCGGCCACCGGCGGCTGGCCGGACGCCGTCGCGCGCGTGAACACCTCGACCTCGACGCCGCGGCGGGCCATCTCGGTCGCGGTCTGGCTGACGTAGACGTTCAACCCGCCCGCGTCGCCGGTGCCTGGCTGCTCGAGCGGGGATGTGTGCACGGACAGCACCGCGATCCGGCGCGGCGCAGCGCGGAACCTTCGGGTGTTGCTGGTCACCTGGTCACGTCTCCTGCGTACGTCAGCTTTCCTCGGCGAACTGCCGGAGCACCGCGTCGAACTCGGCCGCGGACTCGGCGAAGGGCGCGTGCCCCCCGTCAACGAACCAACGCCCGACGGCACCCGGAATCTTCCCGAGGGCGTGTTCGGCCACCGAGGGCTCGATCACGCGGTCGGCCGTGCCGTGCACGACCAGGGCCGGTTTGTCGATCCCGGCCAGCACGTCCTCGCTGCCGACGTCCCGGCGGAACAACGCCGAGCGGACCGACGGCGGCACGCTGAGAGAAGCGCCGAGCAGGGCCTGGACCTGCGCGCCGGGCACCGGACCGGCCGTCATCCCGCGGCTGAACGCGGTCAGCGCCGGCACCGCGGTGTCCGGATCGTCGGAAAGCATCGCCCGCATGTGCTCGCGCATCAGCGCGCCGACCCGCCCACCCGGCCGGTCGCGGCCGATCTCGGTGATCGCCCCGACCAGCACCACCCCGCGCAGCCGTGCGGTGCCGTGCACCCGGATGTGGTCGGTCAGCACCAGGCCGCCGTAGGACCAGGCGACGACGATCGCGTCCGGGCCGGCGAAGTCCAGCACCGCGGCGAGGTCGTCCGCCCAGACCTGAGGGTTGTCGTACCCGGTGGCCGGGACGTCCGAAGCGCCGTGGCCCCGCAGGTCCACGGCGACCAGGCGGAACCGCTCGGTCAGGGCCGGGTCGGCCAGCTGCGCGGCCCAGCAGCCGCCCGACTGCGCCCAGCCGTGCAGGAACACGATCGGCCTGTTGTTCTCGGTGCCCTCGACCCGCAGGCCGAGCCGGACCCCGCCGTGCCCGACGACTTCGGTGCGCACGGGTTACTTCGCACCCAGCCCTTGCCAGGCCGCCCAGCTGTAGTTCCAGTCCTTGACGTCCGAGGCCATCGGCGGGGACAGCTTCGAGCCGGTGATCTCCACCGGGTCGCCGATCAGCGCCGAGTCGAAGTAGTCCTTGGCGTCGGCTTCGAGCAGGTTGACGCAGCCGTGGGAGTTGTTGTTCTTGCCGATGTTGGCCGCGTTGTCCTGGTTCTCGTGGATGTACTCGCCGTGGTTGGAGAACCGGCAGGCCCACTTCTTGTTGACGTTCGTGTAGCCGTAGCGGGCGTTGTCGAAGACGGCCGTCGGCTCCCGGGTCATGATGATGTAGGTGCCGTTCGGGGTGTTGCGGTCGACCTCGGCGTCCAGCCCGTTCGCGCACGGGTAGCTCTTGACCTGCGAGCCGTTGCGGTAGACGCGCATCTGGTGGTCCGGGGTGTTGACCTTGACCACCTGGTTGCGGCCGATCTTGAACTTCGTCGTGACGTCGGCCTTGCCGTACGCGCCGCCACCCAGCTCGACGCCGTACAGCTTCGCCTCGACGTTCACGGTGATGTTCTGCGGCCAGTACTCCTTCGGCCGGTAGTCGACCTGGCTGTCGGACAGCCAGCCCCAGGCACCTTCGACGTCCTTGTCCGTTTTCACGGACAGGGCCTTCTCGACCGCGGCGCGGTTCTTCACCGGCGACGCGAACTTGACGCTGATCGGCATGGCCACGCCGACGGTCTGGTTGTCGGCCGGGTTGAGCGTGGCGCGGACCTGCTTGGCCGGGCTGACCGTGGTGAAGCTGCCCTTGAACTCGACCGGCTTGCCGTCGGAGCCGGTGGCCTTGGCCGCGTAGGTGTAGGTCTTGCCGTAGCCGAGCGGCTCGGAGCTGGTCCAGGTGAGGCCGTCCGGCGTGAGGTCGCCCTTGACCTCCTTGCCGCCGTCGGCGCTCAGCTTGCACTCGGTGAGCTTGCCGTCGGCGACCTTCAGCACGGCGGGCTTGAGCACCGGGACGTCCTTGGCGTCGGCGGCCGGCTCGGCTGTGATCTTCGCCACGGACTGGGCGCCGCCTTCGCCATCGGCCCCGGCCGCGCCGGTGGGCAGCGCGTTGCCGCCGTTCTCGCTCGAACACGCGGCGGCGACCAGTGCGGCCCCAGCCGCCAGGGCAGCCTTGAAGACCGTACGCCGTTCGATCACCGAAACCTCCTGGAATCCCCCGCCGACCAGCGGGCACCCGCCTTCAGCGCTGGTCACCCGGCCGACGTTACCCGCCGGAAGGCAAAAACCAACCGTTCAGGTGGCAGACCTCTTTGTCGACAAAGACGTCTGTCACACGTACGGGTTGCCCGGTTTGGCTCAAATCACGCAGTTGATCAGCAGCGGCTCGGGGTGCAGCCGGACGCCGAACCGCTGCTCGACGCCGTCGCGAACCGCCCTGGCCAGCGCCAGCAGGTCCTCGGTCGTCGCGTCGCCGCGGTTGGTCAGCGCGAGCGTGTGCTTGGTCGACAGCGAAACCCGGTTCCCCGGACCGGGGTACCCCTTGCCGAAGCCCGCGCGCTCGATCAGCCAGGCCGCGGACAGCTTGACGCCGCCGTCGGCCGGGTACTGCGGCACCTCCGCGCCGACGACGCCGGTGATCCGCGCGAGGACCGCCTCGGCCTCGGCGCTCGGCACGATCGGGTTGGTGAAGAACGAGCCCGCGCTCCACGTGTCGTGGTCGGCCGGGTCGAGCACCATGCCCTTGCCGCGACGCAGCTTGAGGACGGCTTCGCGCGCTTCGGCGGCCGGAACGCGCGCGCCGATCTCGACGCCGAGCGTGCGGGCCAGCTCGGCGTAGCGGATGGGCGCGGAGAGGCCGTCTTCGCGGACCTCGAACCGGACCGAGAGGACGACGCCGGTGTCGGTGCCCTTGAGGACGCTGGTGCGGTAGGCGAAGCCGAGCTCCTCGGCCTTGAGCGTGCGGACTTCGCGCGTCCCGCGGTCGTACAGCTCGACGGAGACGATCGACTCGGCGACCTCGCAGCCGTACGCGCCGACGTTCTGGATCGGCGTCGCCCCGACGCTGCCGGGGATGCCGGAGAGGCATTCGAGCCCGCCCAGCCCGGCCTCGACCAGGCCGGCGACGAACGCGTCCCAGTTCTGGCCGGCCTGGACCTCGACGGTGTCGCCCTCGCGGCGCCAGCCGGTGTTCGCCACCTCGACGAGCGTGCCGTCGAACCCCGCGTCGCCGACCACCAGGTTGGAGCCGCCGCCGACCAGCAGCACCGGCTCGCCCGCCGCGTCCGCATCGCGGACCGCTGCGACGAGGTCTTCGCTGGTCACGGCGCTGACGAAGCGGCGGGCCGGGCCGCCGAGGCGCAGCGTGGTGTACGCGGAGAGCTTCGGGAGTTCGGAAGTACGGGTGTCCACCCGCCTGACGGTACTGTTCGGTCCATGGGATCCCGGATCGAGCACCGCGCTGAGTTCGCTGCCGACGTCGCGGCCACGTACGCGGCCGTCGCCGGCGAAGACGCGCTGCGGGCACGCCTGGCGGAGCTCGGCGGGCACGACGCGGCCCTGCTGTCGTACGAGGAGTCCGGCACGGACCTGCGGTACTCGCTGCGGCAGGGGATCAGCGCGGACAAGCTGCCGCAGGCGGTCCGCACGCTGCACAAGGGCGACCTGGTGGTGACCCGCACGCAGACCTGGCGCGTGAGCAACGACGGCACCGGGCGGCAGGGCAACGCGACGGTCGAGGTCGGCGGTGTCCCGGGCGAGATCGCCGCGCGGACGGCGCTGCTGGCCAACGGCGACCGCACGGTGCACCGGACCAGCGGCGAGGTCACGGTCCGGATCCCGCTGTTCGGCGGGAAGCTGGAGAGCGTGATCGCCGAGCAGGTCACGAAACTGCTGGAGCGCGAAGCCGAATTCACCGCGAAGTGGCTCACAGAAGCAAACTGACCCCGGTCGGCGCGCCGACCCGCGGCACCACCAACCCGAACCGCCTGCGCCGGGTCGACCGCTGGATCGCCTTCTCGCCGCGCACTTCGCGGCTGCTTCGCGCGGCCGATCCGCCGTTGGTCGTCGACCTCGGCTACGGCGCGTCCCCGGTGACGACGGTCGAGCTGGCGCGGTGGCTGCGCCGGGTGCGTCCGGACGTCCGCGTGCTGGGGCTGGAGCTGGATCCGGAGCGGGTGGCTTTTGCGCAGTCCGCCGCGTCACCGCCGTCGCTGGACTTCCGCCGCGGCGGGTTCGAGCTGGCCGGGACCCGGCCGGTGCTGGTGCGGGCGTTCAACGTGCTGCGGCAGTACGCGGAGGACGAAGTCGCGGGCGCGTGGGACCTGATGCTGGACTCGATGCCCGCCGAGGGTCTGCTGGTCGAGGGCACGTGCGACGAGATAGGCCGGCTGTCCTCCTGGGTACTGGTGGCCCGGTCCGGCCCGGTCTCGCTGACGCTCTCGATGCGGCTGGCGGGACTGGACCGCCCGTCGACCGTGGCCGAGCGGCTGCCGAAGGCGCTGATCCACCGGAACGTGCCCGGCGAGCGCGTCCACGCGCTGCTGTCGGCGTTGGACGCCTGCTGGGCCACCGCGGCACCGCACCAGGCGTTCGGGGTGCGGTCGCGCTGGCTGGAGACGGTCCGGCTGCTGGCCGCGCGGGGCTGGCCGGTGCTGGGCCCGCCGTCCCGCATCCGCCTCGGCGAGCTGACGGTGCCCTGGGCGTCGGTCGCCCCGGCCTGAGCGCCCCAAGGCGGCCTTGGGTGCGTGTGACGCACCGAAGGCCACATTGGGTGCTCCATCCATGCCCCCGCCGCCACCCTCAACGGAGGCGCTCCGCGCCGCAGTGCTGATTCAACGCACCGAAGGCCACATTGGGGCGCTGTGTTCACCGGGGCACCCCCGCTGCGTCACCCCGAAGTGACCTGCGGTGATCACCATTGAGCCGTGGAACTCCTGGCGCAGGTCACCGAGCTGCTGCGCGGCGCGCTCGGCTCGCCGTGGCTGTGGGTGGTCGTCTTCGCCGTGTCGGGGCTGGACGCGCTGCTGCCCTTCATGCCCAGCGAAACCACCGTCGTCACCGTCGCCGTCCTGCTCGGACCCGACCCCGCGCAGCTGGCCCTGCTCGCCACGGTGGCGGCCGCGGGCGCGTGGACGGGCGACTGCCTCGGGTACGCCGTCGGCCGGGCCGCCGGGCCGCAGGCCATCGCGCGGCTGCAGCGCGGCCCGGAAGGACGGCGGCGCTACGAATGGGCGCGGCAGCAGGTGCGGCGCAACGGCGGGCTGCTGATCATCGCGGCCCGCTACCTGCCGGGCGGCCGGGTCGCCAGCGCGCTCGCCACCGGCAGCCTCGGCTACCCGCTGCCGAAGTTCGCCGCCCTCGACGCCGCCGGGGCCGCGATCTGGGCCGTGTACAGCGTCCTGATCGGCCTCGCGGGCGGGTCCGCCTTCGCCGACGAGCCGGGCAAGGGCCTGCTGCTGTCGTTCAGCCTCGGCCTGGGGCTGGTGTTCGCCATCGAGGCCGGGCGGCGGCTACGGTCGGCGCATGCTCGAAGCGATCGACGTCCACGCCGACGGGCTCAAGCGGGCGGCGCTGGCGGCCGGGCCGTCGGCACCGGTGCCGAACTGTCCGAAGTGGACTGTCCATGACCTGGTGACGCACATCGCGTTCGTGCACGACACCAGCACCAGCCTGGCGATGGGCCGGCCGCCGCACCCCGAGCCGCCGTCGGGTTGGGAAGACGTCCTCGGGTGGTGGGACGGCCGGCGCCTGGCCCTGCGCGAAGCACTGGCGCGCAACCCGGACGCGCCGTGGACCCGCCGGATGGCCCACGAGACCGCGATCCACCGCCTCGACGCCGAATCCGCCCTCGAAGACCCGCCGGAGACCCGCTTCTCCCCCGAGTTCGCCAACGACGGCATCGACGAGTTCCTGACCTTCGTCGTCCCGCGTCGCGGCTTCGCCATCGGCGTGCGGATCACCACGCCGGAGCGGACGTGGACGGTCGGCACCCCGCGGACCGAAGTGACCGGCGACGCCGACGACGTCTACCGGGCGGTGTGGGGCCGTCCGCACTCGGCGGCGATCAGCGGGGACCGGCTCCCGGCCGTCTGACCAGTACCAGGGAGAATGTCGGGCGTGACCGCTCCCGAACGCCGCTACGTCATCACCTTCGGCTGCCCCGACCGCACCGGCATCATCGCCCGGATCTCCGGGTTCCTCGCCGAGCACGGCGGCTGGATCGTCGAGGCGGCGTACCATACCGACCCGGACACGGGCTGGTTCTTCACCCGCCAGGTCGTCCGGGCCGACTCGCTGCCGTTCGACGCCGACGAGCTGCGCGCCCGCTTCGGCGAGGTGGCCGCCGAGCTGTCGGCCGAGTCGAGCTGGCAGGTCAGCGACACCGGCGAGCGGCGCCGCGCGGTGATCCTCGTCTCCAAGGCCGGGCACTGCCTGTACGACCTGCTCGGCCGCGTCGCTTCCGGGGAGCTCGACGTCGACGTCGCCGCGGTGATCGGCAACCACGACTCGCTCGCGGACATCACCCGCGCGCACGGCATCCCGTTCCACCACGTGCCGTTCCCCGCCGGCGGCAAGGAAGCGGCGTTCGAGCAGGTCCGCAAGCTGGTCGACGAGCACGACCCGCACGCGGTGGTGCTGGCCCGGTTCATGCAGATCCTGCCCGCGGACCTGTGCCGCGAGTGGGCCGGGCGGGCGATCAACATCCACCACAGCTTCCTGCCGTCGTTCATCGGCGCGAAGCCGTACCACCAGGCCCACACGCGCGGGGTCAAGCTGGTCGGCGCGACCTGCCACTACGTGACGGCGGACCTCGACGCGGGCCCGATCATCGAGCAGGACGTCATCCGCGTCGGCCACGGCGACTCGGTCGAGGACATGGTCCGCAAGGGCCGGGACATCGAGAAGGTGACGCTGGCCCGCGGTCTCCGGTGGCACCTGGAGAACCGCGTGCTGGTGCACGGCAACCGCACCGTGGTGTTCTGACGCGGTTGCCGTGCCCGGGATCACGCCCCGATGGTCGACGCGTCGATGACGAACCGGTAGCGCACGTCGGAGTTCTCCACGCGCTCGTAGGCCTCGTTGACCTTGTCCGCCGAAATGGTCTCGATCTCCGCGCCGATGCCGTGCTTCGCGCAGAAGTCCAGCATCTCCTGGGTCTCGGCGATGCCGCCGATCATCGAGCCGGCCAGCACCTTGTTGCCGCCGAGCAGCGAGAAGGCGTTGTAGGCCAGCGGTTCGCCGGGCGCGCCGACGTTCACCATCGCGCCGCCGACCCGCAGCAGGCCGAGGTAGGCGTCCACCGGCAGCTTGGCCGACACGGTGTTGAGGATGATGTCGAACTTGCCGCGCAGGACGTCGAAGGTCGACTCGTCGCTGGTGGCGTAGTACTCGGAAGCGCCGAGCTTGAGGCCGTCCTCCTGCTTCTTGAGGCTCTGGCTCAGCACGGTCACCTCGGCGCCCATCGTGGCGGCGATCTTGACGGCCATGTGCCCGAGCCCGCCGAGGCCGATCACGGCGACCTTCTTGCCGGGGCCGGCGCCCCAGTGGTGCAGCGGCGAGTAGGTGGTGATGCCCGCGCAGAGCAGCGGCGCGGCGACGTCGAGGTCGATGCCCTCCGGGATGCGGCAGACGAAGGCGTCCTTCACGACGATCTGGTTGCTGTAGCCGCCGTAGGTGTTCTCGCCGTCGAAGCCGACGCCGTTGTACGTCTGGACGTTGCCCTTGACGCAGAACTGCTCGGTGCCGGCCAGGCAGTATTCGCATTCGCCGCAGGAGTCGACCATGCAGCCGACGCCGACGCGGTCGCCGACCTGGTACTTCGTGACGTCCGAGCCGACCGCGGCGACGACGCCGGCGATTTCGTGGCCCGGGACCATCGGGAAGATCGCCTGGCCCCAGTCCTCCTTGGCCTGGTGGATGTCGCTGTGGCAGATGCCGGCGTAGGCGATGTCGATCAGCACGTCGTCGGGACGCAGGTCACGGCGCTCGATCGTGGTCGGCGCCAGCGGCGCGCCCGGCGCCGGAACGGCGATGGCGTGCGTGGTCGTGCTCATGGAACCCTCCAAGTTCAAGTACCGTTGGCCCTCGTAAGAGGTCTCATACATGTCCGACGTAAGAGGCCTCTTACATATTCCGAGCGAAAGATGTGAACCAGGTCATGGGCGGCAAGTACCACCACGGCGACCTCCGCGGCGAGCTCGTGCGCGTCTCCCTGGACCTGATCGCCGAGCACGGCCTCGAGGGCTTCTCGGTCGCGGAGGTCGCGCGGCGGGCGAAGGTCAGCCCCGGTGCGCCGTACCGGCACTTCGCCGACCGCGAGACGCTGCTCGCCGAAGTCGCGTGCCACATCGCGTGCCAGCTGGCGGACCGGGTCGCCGCGGCGGCCGCCGAACACGAGAACCCGGCCGAAGCACTGGCGGCAGCCGCGGGCGCGTACACGCGGTACCTGATCGAGCGCCGGGCGGGGATGAACGTCCTCTACGCCGAAGGCCTGCACGGTCCGGAGCACGTCGGCCTGCACGAGCAGACCCGGCGGCTGACCGACGAGTTCCTCCTGCGCTGCCTGGCGGTCGCTCCGGACCCGGCGACCGGGCTGGAGCTGATGGAGCAGCTGTTCACGCAAGCGCATGGCTACGGCACGTTCCAGCTCGACGGCGTCTTCGTCAAGCACGGGTACTCGGTCGACCTGGTGGTGCGGAAATCCACCGAGGCCGCGCGGATCGTGATCGCGGGCCGGGCCGCGGCGGGGTGATCACGCGGATACTGAACCCATGCTGTGCGTCTTCGACGTCAACGAGACCCTGCTCGACCTGGCCGCGCTGGACGCCACCGTCGGCGGTCCCGAGCTGCGGCGCGAGTGGTTCGGCCTGGCCATCCACACCGTCCTGACCGTGACCGCCACCGGCGGCTACCGCGACTTCGCGGGCATCGCCGGCGACGCCGCCATCGAGGTCGCCGCCCGGCACGGGCGGGAGGCCGATCTCGGGGCGATCGCCGCGGGCCTGCGCAGCCTGCCGGCGCATCCGGACGTCGAAGCCGGGCTGACCAAGCTGCGCGAAGCCGGGCACACCGTCGTCGCGCTGACGAACTCGCCGCTCGCGACGGCCGAGGCGCAGCTGCAGAACGCCGGGCTGGCGCCGCTGCTCGACCGGATCTTCTCGGCCGAGCAGGTCGGCAGGCTCAAGCCGGCGCCGGAGCCGTACCGCCAGGTCACCGCCGCCTATCCCGGCGAAACCGCGGTGATGGTCGCCGCGCACGACTGGGACGTCGCGGGCGCGCAGGCGGCCGGGCTGCGGACGGCGTTGCTCGCCCGCCCCGGCGTTCGCCCGCTGCCCGGCTCACCCGAGCCGACCTACACGATCACGGCCCTGACCGAGCTGGCCGAACTGCTCTAGTCCGCGATCCGGACCAGCATCTTGCCGGTGTTGGCGCCCGACAGCAGGCCGAGGAACGCCTCGGGCGCGTTGCGGATGCCGTCGACGAAGGTCTCCGAGTACTTGATCTCGCCGGAGTTCACCAGCGGCGCCACCTCGCTGACGAACTGCTGCTGCAGGTGCCAGTGGTCGATCACCAGCAGGCCGCGGATGGTCAGCCGCTTGGCGATGACCTGCGCGAGGTTGCGCGGCGCCGGCGTCGGTTCGGTCGCGTTGTACTGCGAGATCATCCCGCAGACGGCGATCCGGCCGTGCACGGTGATCGCGTCGATCGCGGCTTCCAGGTGCTCGCCGCCGACGTTGTCGAAGTAGACGTCGATGCCCTCCGGCGCCGCCTGGTGCAGCTGGTCGGCGACCGGGCCGTCCTTGTAGTTGAACGCGGCGTCGAAGCCGAGGTCGTCGATCAGGTGGCGGACCTTCTCCGCCGAACCCGCCGAGCCGATGACGCGCTTCGCGCCCTTCAGCTTCGCGAGCTGCCCGACCAGCGAACCGACCGCGCCCGCCGCGCCCGAGACGAACACCGTGTCGCCCGGCTTGAACTCGGCCGACTCCAGCAGGCCCGAGTACGCGGTCAGGCCCGGCATGCCGAGCACGCCGAGGTACGTCGACAGCGGCGCGGCGGACCCGTCGACCTTGACGTACCGGCCCGCGTCGAGCACGGCGTGGGTGCGCCAGCCGGCCTGGTGCAGGACGTGGTCCCCGGCCTTGACGTCGTCGACGTTCGACTCGACGACCTCGCCGACCGCCCCGCCGGACATGACCTCGCCGACCCGGAAGGGCGGCGCGTAGGACTTGACGTCCCGCATCCGGCCGCGCATGGCCGGGTCGACGCTCATGATCAGGTTGCGGACCAGGATCTGGTTCGCGCCCGGCGTCGGCACCTCGGTGTCGACGATCTCGAAGTTATCGTGCGTCGGCACGCCTTCCGGACGCGAAGCCAGCCGGATTTCGGTCGCCGTGCTCATCGTGGATCCTCTCCAGTCTCGAAGCGGGGCAAGCGCCCCGGATTCCACCCGATGTAACCAGCTAACCGGGGCGCAGATTCCGATTGTGACTCGTCACACGATCTCGGCGAGCTTGCCCAGCACCCCGTCGTAGATCTTTTTGAGCCCGCCGGGCGCGAAGGTCTTCTCGAAGAAGCCGCCGATGCCACCGGCACCGTCCCACGTGGTCTCGATCTTCACCACACTGCGTTCACCCGCTTCGGTGACCGTCCACCTGGTGACCATGCTCGAGTTCGCGTCCGTCTCGACCAGCGTCCCCGGGCGAGGCTCGGTGACGGTCGCGGCGACGTCGCGCACGCGCTTCGAGGTCGCCTGCAGCTTCCAGCGGGCCTTGGTGCCGGCGCCGACGCCGCCCTCGGTCACCTGGTAGTCGCGGTAGTGCTCGGTGAGCAGCTTCGGCCGCGTCTCGGCGTAGTCGGCGACGAGCGCGCGGACCTTGTCGGCCGGGGCGTCGATGGTGCGCTCCGCGGTGGCCGTGACCTTTCCCATTTCACTCCTCTTCCCGGCGTACAGATCAGGGTCCACGATTCCACCGCGCACCGCACCACCGGCGGGCGCCCTCGGACGTCTCAGATAGTGAGCGGCGGAAGTCCGGTCTGGACACCGGTTTCCGCAGGTCAGGAGCCTGCCAAGGCGGCCGGAAGTGGCGTAACACGGCGTTAACGAACGCTGGCCATCCTCGCCGCCATGCCTTCCACACCCCGGCGGACCCGCTCGGACAGCGCCCGGCAGCTCGCCGACCTGCTGCGCCGTCAGGTGCTGGCCGAAGAGCCGCTGCCGTGCGAGGAGGACCTCACGGTGGAGTTCTCGGTGACCCGCAACACCGTGCGGGAAGCCCTCGCGCTGCTGCGCGACGACGGCTTGATCGCGCGCCAGCCCGGGGTCGGCACGGTCGTGGTCGGGCACAAGTACCCGCACGGGCTCAACCGGCTGGCCGGGCTGGCCGAGGTGCTGCGGGAGCACGGCGTGGTCACCAACGACGTCCGGACGGCCGGCCTGGTACCCGCCCCCGCCGAGGTGGCGCACCGGCTCGGCGTGCCCGAGCGCTCCGAGGTCGTCTACCTGGAGCGGCTGCGAAGACTCGACGGCGTCCCACTCTCGCTCGACCTCACCTACCTGCTGCCGGAGATCGGGAAGCCGCTGCTGGACCACGACCTCGCCGGGCGGGACGTCTTCGCGCTCATCGAGGAGACCTCCGGGCAGCGGCTGGGCTACGCCGACATCGACGTCGAAGCCCTCAACGCCGACCCGGAAACCGCGGCCGTGCTGGACGTCCCGCCGGGCGCCGCCCTGCTGCGGTGGGAACGCCTGACGCACTTCGCCGACGGACGGCCCGTCGACCTCGAGTACATCCGCCTGCGCGGCGACCGCCTGACCATGCGCGCCCGCCTCGACCGTTCCTGAAGGAGACCGCCATGCCCCTCGTGCCGAGCCGGGTCGACGTCCCGGTGACGATCGACGAGTCGAAGTGCCTCGACGGCTGCCGCCTCTGCGTCGACATGTGCCCGCTCGACTCGCTGGCCATCGACCCGGACACCGACAAGGCGTACATGCACGTCGACGAGTGCTGGTACTGCGGGCCGTGCGCGGCCCGGTGCCCGACCGGCGCGGTGACCATCAACATGCCCTACCTGCTGCGGTGAAAGGGGCCCGGCTCCTGCTCGCCGCCGCGTTGCTGGCCGCGGGCTGCACCGCGAACGCGGCGTCGGCCACCGATGTCGACGTCGTGCTCGGCTACCAGTCGAAGACGATCAACACCGTCACCGCGGGCACGCTGCTGCGCTCCCTGGGGTACTTCGAGCAGCGCCTGACCGCACTCGGCAAGCGGGACGGCAAGCGCTACCACGTCACCTGGCAGGACTACTCGACCGGCGCCCCGATCACCGCGCAGATGGTCGCGGGCAAGATCGACATCGGCTCGATGGGCGACTACCCGTTGCTCATCAACGGTTCCCGCACCCAGGAGTTCGGCGACGGCCACACCAAGCTGGTCGCGGCCACCGGGTACAACCTGCTGGGCGCGCTGAACATGGTCGTCGTGCCGCCGAACTCGCCCGCGCACACCCTGGCCGACCTGCGCGGCAAGAAGATCTCGGCCAGCACCGGCTCGGCCGGGCACGGCACCACCGTGCACGCCCTGCAGAACATCGGCATCGGCACCGGCGACGTCCACCTGCAGAACCAGGCGCCCGCGGTCGGCGCGTCCGGGCTGCTGTCCGGCTCGGTCGACGCGCTCGGGCAGTTCGTCGCGTGGCCGGGGCAGCTGGTCTTCGCGAACCAGGCGCGGCTGCTCTACGACGGCTCGGCGCTGAACCTGCCGACGTGGCACGGCGTGGTCGTCCGCGAGTCCTATGCGGACAGTCACCACGACGTCGTGGCGGAGTTCCTGCGCGCGCAGCGCGACGCGACGGACTACCTGCACCGGCACCCGATGGACGCGGCGCTGAAGGTCGCGTCCGCCACGAAGCTGCCGCCCGAGGTCGTCTACCTCTACAACGGCGCCGGCGGCCTGGTCACCTTCGACCTGCCGCTGAAGCGCCCGCTGCTCAGCGCCCTGGAGACCGACGCGCCCTTCCTGCGCTCGATCGGCAACATCAAGCGGCTCGACCTCGGCGCGTTCGTCGACGACCGCTACCTGCGGGAGGTCTACGGCCCGGCCTACGACACCGCGGTGTCCTCTTTGGACAACCCGGCCCCGGTGACGGGCTTCGACACGACGTGCTCGGAACCGGTCACCGATCCGCGCACCGCGGGCGAGCTGTGGCTCGCCGGGGAGACCGCGACGCACCCCGCGGCGACGCCGGCGTGTCTGCTCAAAGCCGTGGCGCACGCCGGAAAAGCGGTCCGCGCGGCCTACGTCCCCGATGCGGCCACGGGCACCCGCTGGTTCGCGGACAAGGCCGTCTGGGTGCGCGACGCGGGCGGCGCGCTGCTGCCGTTCACCACCGAAGACGGCGCCCGCGTCCACCTCGCCGGACACCCCGGCGCGATCGTCAGCTACGCGCAAGCCGTGGAGGAGTCCCGATGACCCAGACCCTCGAGCAGGAACCCGCCACCACGGAAGCCCCACCAGCGCCACCGAGACGGCGGTTCAGCCGGCTCGCCGTCCGGGCCGGCAGCATCGTCGCCGCACTGGTGGTGTGGGAGCTGCTGACGGCGTTCGACGTCGACCTGTGGCTGCACTTCGACCGCCTGCCCACGCCGGTCGAGGTGGCCCGCGACTTCGGCTACCAGCTCGGCACCGCGGTCTACTACCAGGACCTGCTCGACTCGCTGCGCCGGATCGTCACCGGCTTCGCGCTGGCCGCGGTGTTCGGGATCGGCCTCGGCACGGCGATCGCCCGCTCGCGCGGCACGTCCGACGTCGTCCAGCCGCTCCTGGAGGTGCTGCGGCCGATCCCGGCCATCGCGATGGTCCCGATCGCGATCCTGCTGTTCCCCAGCAACGAGCAGGGCATCGTCTTCATCACCTTCGTCGCCGCGTTCTTCCCGGTGGTCGTGAGCACGCGGCACGCGGTGCGCGCGCTGCCGGTGGTCTGGGAGGACGCGATCCGCACGATGGGCGGCTCGCGGCGGCGGGTGCTGTGGAACGTCGTGCTGCCGGGCGCGCTGCCCGGCGTGTTCGGCGGGTTGTCCGTCGGCATGGGCGTTTCGTGGATCTGCGTGATCTCGGCGGAGATGATCTCCGGCGAGTTCGGCGTCGGCTACCGGACCTGGCAGGCCTACACCGTCGTCGACTACCCCGGCGTGATCGTCGGGATGCTCACCATCGGCCTGCTCGGCTGGGTCACCTCGGCCGCCGTCGAACTGCTGGGCCGCCGCGCCACCCGCTGGCTGCCGCGAGGGGAGAACGCATGAGCCTGCGCATCGAGAACCTGACCGTCCACTACGGACAGCGGGCGGTGCTCGCCGGCATCGACCTGGCCGTTGCCGACGCCGAGATCCTCGCGGTCACCGGGCCTTCGGGCTGTGGCAAGTCGACGCTCCTGCGCACGCTCGCGGGCTTGCTCCCGGCGACGTCCGGGCGCGTGCTCAGCGCGGGCACGCCGGTGACCGGCACGTCCGCCGAGCGGGCGCTGGTGTTCCAGGACGACGGGCTGCTGCCGTGGCGTTCGGTGCGCCGGAACGTCGAACTGCCGCTGTCCATCCGGCGCGTCCCGCGGGCGCGGCGGCGCGTGGAAGCCGAGTCCTGGCTGTCCCAGGTCGGCCTGACCGGCTACGAGGACCACCTGCCTCGCGAGCTGTCCGGCGGCATGCGCCAGCGCGTCCAGCTGGCCCGCACGCTCGCCGGGTCGCCACGGGTGATCCTGGCCGACGAGCCGTTCGGCGCGCTGGACGCCCAGACCCGCACGGCGATGCAGCGGCTGCTCGTGGACGTCTGGCGCAAGCGGCCGACGACCGTGGTGTTCGTGACCCACGACGTCGACGAAGCACTGTTCCTGGCCGACCGCGTCGCGGTGCTGACCCGCGACGGGCGGCTGGCGAAGGTCGTGGAGTCGTCGCGGCCGCGGACGGCCGAGCCCGCCGTGCCCGCCGAACGCGCCGAGGTCCTGGACGGGCTGGTGGCGGCATGACGTTCGAAGCTCCCCCGCTGTCCACCCGGACGCACTTCGAGACCGACGTCCTGGTCATCGGCGGCGGCACGGCCGGGACCATGGCCGCGCTGACCGCCGCCGAGAACGGCGCGAACGTGCTGCTGCTGGAGAAGGCGCACGTCCGGCACTCGGGGGCGCTGGCCATGGGCATGGACGGCGTGAACAACGCGGTCATCCCGGGCAAGGCGACACCGGAGGACTACGTCGCCGAGATCACCCGGGCCAACGACGGTGTCGTCGACCAGTCCACTGTGTACCAGACCGCGCGACGCGGGTTCGCCATGGTGCAGCGGCTGGAGAAGTACGGCGTCAAGTTCGAAAAGGACGAGTACGGCGAGTACGCCGTCCGGCGCGTGCACCGGTCCGGCAGTTACGTGCTGCCGATGCCGGAGGGCAAGGACATCAAGAAGGTGCTCTACCGCGTGCTGCGGCAGAAGCACATGCGCGAGCGCATCACGATCGAGAACCGCGTGATGCCGGTGCGGGTGCTCACCTCGGGCGGGCGCGCGGTCGGCGCCGCCGGCTTCAACACCCGGACCGGCGAGTTCGTCACGGTTTCGGCGTCCGCGGTGGTCCTGGCGACCGGCCCGTGCGGACGGCTGGGCCTGCCGTCGAGCGGCTACCTCTACGGGACGTACGAGAACCCGACCAACGCCGGCGACGGGTACGCGATGGCCTACCACGCGGGCGCCGAGCTGTCCGGGATCGAGTGCTTCCAGATCAACCCGCTGATCAAGGACTACAACGGACCGGCCTGCGCCTACGTCGCCAACCCGTTCGGCGGCTACCAGGTCAACGCGGCCGGCGACCGCTTCGTCGACTGCGACTACTGGTCCGGGCAGATGATGGCCGAGGTCGCCCGCGAGATCTCGTCGGCGCGCGGGCCCATCTACCTCAAGCTGACGCACCTGCCCGAAGAGACGCTCGGCGCGCTGGAGAACATCCTGCACACGACCGAACGCCCGACGCGCGGGACGTTCCACGCCACCCGCGGCCACGACTACCGCACGCACGACGTCGAGATGCACATCTCGGAGATCGGGCTGTGCGGCGGCCATTCGGCGTCCGGCGTCCGGGTGGACGAGAACGGCGCGACGACGGTCCCGGGCCTGTACGCCGCGGGCGACCTCGCCTGCGTGCCGCACAACTACATGATCGGCGCCTTCGTCTACGGCGACCTCGCCGGCGCGCACGCCTCGGGTTCCCTGCGGCCGCTCGTTCCCCTGCCGGAGGACCAGGTGGCCGCGGCGCACGAGCTGATCTACCGGCCACTGTCCACTCCGGACGGGCCGCCGCAGCAGCAGGTGGAGTACAAGCTGCGCCGGTTCGTCAACGACTACGTGGCACCGCCGAAGACGACGGCGAAGCTGGAGATCGCCCTGGAGACGTTCGCGCGGATGTCCGCGGAGATCGCGGGCATGGGCGCCCGGACGCCGCACGAGCTGATGCGCTGCGCCGAAGTGACGTTCATCCGCGACTGCGCCGAAATGGCGGCGCGGGCGTCGCTGGTGCGGACCGAGAGCCGGTGGGGGCTCTACCACGACCGCACCGACCACCCGGGCCGCGACGACGTCTCCTGGCTCGCGCACCTGGACCTGCGCAAGACGCCGTCCGGGGAGATGGAGTTCGTCAAGCGGCCGGTGGCGCCCTACGTCGTGCCGGTGCCGGAGTTCGCCGTGCCGGAGTTCGAGGCCGAGGTCCTCGGCACCCACACGGCGTTCAGCGGGCACACGCCCCCGGACGTGGCCACGGTCGCTCCGGCACGGACGCACTCGGCACCGCGGGTGCTCGAAGTCGTCGCCTTGGCCGAGGAGCAGCCTTCGCTCGCCGTGCTGTCTTCTTACCTGTCCGATGCGGACGCCGAGGTCCGCACCACGGCGATCGCGGTGCTCACCGAGTCGGCGCCGGACGGCTTCGGGCCGGCGCTGGTCACGGCGTTGCACGACGTCGACGCGCGGGTCCGCGCCGCGGCGGCGGCCGGCCTGCGGGAGCTGGTGGAGGTGCTGCCGCCGACGTCCGCGCTGGGCGACGGGCTGCGGTCGGCGCTGTCGGTGGCCGACGCGGACGTGCGCTCGGTCGCGCTCGACGTCCTGCGCGCGCTGCGGCTCGGCGACGAACCGCGGTTCTCGGCGTCGCTCGCGGACCCGGCGGTCGCGGTCCGGCTGGAAGCGGTGCGGGGGCTGGTGTCCCTCGACGCCGCTTCGGCGCTGGCCCACGCGGCCGCGGACGCCGCGCGTGAGGTCCGGGTCGCGGTGGCGGCCGGGCTGGGCACGATCGGCGACCCGCGCTCGACCGGCACGGTCTCGGCACTGGCCGCCGACCCGGACCCGCTGGTCCGCGCGGCCGCGTTGACCGCGGCGGCCGACCTCGGGTGCGGCGGCGGCCTCGCGGGCCTCGCGGCGGCGGCGCTCGCCGACCCCGCCTGGCAGGTGCGGCGCGGGGCGGCCACGGCGCTGGGCGCACTGGCGTCGCCGTCGGAGCCGCTGCTGGCCGCGCTGGCCGACGAGCACCCGAACGTGCGGCGCGCGGCCGTCCAGGCGCTGGGCAAGTGGGCGGCCGAGCCGTCGGTGGCCGAGCAGCTCCGGGGCCGCCGAACCGACTCGGACGCCGACGTCCGCGCGTACACGCGGATGGCGCTCGGCGGTTAGGCTGCCCGGCATGGGTTCGGGAGCGCACCGCCGGTCGACCGTGGCGGTGAAGGACGCGCTGCGCGAGCTGCGCAACCAGCTTTCGCTGCTGAACCACCAGGTCAGCGCGCAGCTGGCGCTGAAGGACGTCGACCTCGACTGCCTGGAGCTGATCGCCCGGCACGGCCCGCTCGGCCCGAGCGCGCTCGCCCGCCGGGCCGGGCTGCACCCGGCGACGATGACCGGCATCCTCGACCGGCTGCAGAAGGGCGGCTGGATCGTCCGGGAACGCGACCCCGAGGCGGCCGACCGGCGGTCGGTCACCGTGCGGGCGGTCCGTGGCCGCACCGGGGAGCTGTTCCGGCTGTACGCGGGGATGAACACCGCGATGGACGAGCTCTGCGCCGGCTACAGCGAGGACGAGCTCGAGCTGATCGCCGGGTTCCTGCGCCGGACGACGTCAGCCGGTCACACCGCCACCGACGACCTCGCGAAGGACTGACCAGCGGTTTTTGTGCTGTACTGCGTGCCATGTGGGAGTCAGGCGGCGCTTACGAGGCCTACATCGGACGGTGGAGCCGCCGGATCGCGCCGACGTTCGTCCGGCAGCTCGGCGCTCCCGCGGGCCGCCGCTGGCTCGACGTCGGCTGCGGCACGGGCGCGCTGACGGCGGCGGTGCTGGCGGCGGCCGACCCGGCCGAAGTCGTCGGCGCCGACCCGTCCGAGGGGTTCCTGACGACGGCTCGCGCGGACGTGACCGATCCGCGGGCGACGTTCACGCTCGCCGACGCGCGCTCGCTGCCGTTCCCGGACGCCCGGTTCGACGTGGTCGTTTCGGGCCTGGTGCTGAACTTCGTCCCCGAGCCGGCCCGCGCGGCGGCGGAGATCGCGCGGGTCACCGCGCCGGGCGGCCGGGCCGCGGCGTACTTCTGGGACCTCGCCGAAGGCATGGAGCTGATCCGGCGGTTCTGGGACGCGGCCGCCGAGCTCGACCCGGAGCCGGTCGCCGAGCTGGACGAGGGCCGCAAGTTCACGCTGTGCCGCCCGGAGCCGCTGCGCCGGCTCTGGACGGAGGCGGGCTTCGCGGCGGTGTCGGTCGGCGAAATCACGATCCCGACGGTGTTCCGGGACTTCGACGACTACTGGCAGCCGTTCCTCGGCGCGCAGGGCCCGGCGCCGGTTTACCTGGCGACGCTCCCCGAGGCCCGGCGCGACCGGATCCGCGAGCTGCTGCGCGAGCGCCTGCCGGCGAACCCGGACGGCTCGATCCCGCTGACGGCCCGGGCCTGGGTCGTCAGCGGGACCGCCTAGCTCAGAGCCCGGCCTTGCCCAGCCAGTCCTTCGCGACGTCCTCGGCCCGTTCGCCGTCGGAGTCGACGCGCTTGTTCAGGTCACGCATGACGTCGGTCGTCAGCTTCGCGCTGACCGCGTTCACGACGGTGGCGAAGTCCGCTCCGCGCTCGTCGAGCACCTTCTTGTTCACCGCGGGCACGACGTTCTCGGTCGGCACGATGTTCTGGTCGTCCTTGAGCACCGTGTAGTTCGAGTCACCGGTCAGCGGGCTGACCGAGTCGACCGGGATGACCGTGACGGCCCCGGACTTGAGCTGCTGGACCCGCGGCCCGGCCTCCTGGATCGTCTGGAAGGTGATGTTGGTCAGCTTGTAGACGTCGGTGAAGCCCTTGAAGCACGGGAGGCGCTTCTCGCACTCCGGCGGGCCCGCCATCACGACCTTGTCGAGCTTCTTCAGGTCGCTGATCGACGCGATGCCCTTTTCCTTGGCCAGGTCGGACTTGATGATGTAGGTGTTCTTGTCCTCGGCGGGCGCGAAGTTCAGCAGGCCGACGCCGGTGGGCTCGAACAGCTTCGCCAGCTGCTCGTGCTCCTCCTGCGCGGTCTTGCCCGCCTCCTTGCCGAAGCCGGTGGTGATCGCCGCACCCTGGTACTCCGGGATGAACTGCAGCTCACCGGACTTCAGCGACGGGTAGATCAGCTCCCGCGAACCCAGGTTCAGCTTCCGCGTCACCGGGTAGCCCTTGGCCTCCAGCGCCTGCGCGTAGATCTCGGCGAGGATCTGGCTGTCGGTGAAGTTGAAGGACGCGACGACGATCGGCGCCCCGCCCTTGCTCTGCGCGGCGGGCTTGTCACCGCTGTCGCTGCCGCCACCACAGGCGGCCAAGCCCAGCGTCGCCGCGACGGCCACCGCCACCACGGACGCGTTCCGGAACCAGCGCACGAATCCCCACTCCCTCGTCACTCGAACAGACGAAAGGACCCTAGCGCCGCTCTCCGACAAGAATCCACATCGTGGGAGATTGACCGCGGAATTCCCACTCCGCGGAATATTTGGGCCCGATCGGGGTAGGGTCGGGCCGTGCACGTGACCGCGGTGACGCCGCTGGCCGCCGAAAGCGGGCCGCCGATCTTCCAGTGGAGGTGGGTGGACCGCAACGCCGACGCCATCGTCCAGCGCTTCGTCGAGCACATCTCGCTGACCGGTGCCGCACTCGGCGTCGGCCTGGTGGTCTCCGTCGGGCTCGCCGTGCTTTCCCTGCGTTACCGCTGGTCGTACCCGGTGATCCTGGGCACAGCGGGCGCACTGTACGTGATCCCGAGCCTGGGCGCGTTCGCGGTGCTGGTGCCGTTCTTCGGGCTGACGTTCCTCACCGCGATGATCCCGCTCGCGACGTACACGCTGCTCATCCTGGTCCGCAACATCGTCACCGGCGTCGACCAGGTGCCGAACGAGGTCCGCGAGGCGGCGGTCGGCATGGGGTACACGCGCGGCAGGCTGCTGTGGCAGATCGAGCTGCCCCTCGCCCTGCCGGTGGTGATCGCCGGCCTGCGCGTCGCGGCGGTGACCACGATCGGCCTGGTGACGGTCACCTCGATGCTCGGCCTCGGCGGCCTGGGCTACTTCATCCGCGCGGGCATCCAGACGGCGACCCCCAACCCGACGGAGATCATCGTCGGCATGGCCCTGTCGGTCGTCCTGGCGGTGGCGGTCGATCTGGTGCTGTGGCTGGGCGAACGCGTGCTGGCGCCGTGGTCGCGGAAGGTGCGGGCGCGATGAGCTTCCTGGACCAGCTGAACGCGTGGCTCGCGGACCCGAACCGCTGGAGCTGGACCGACAAGGCCGGCGTCCCCTACCGCACGCTGGAGCACCTCAGGTTTTCCCTGCTGGCCCTGCTGATCGCGGCGGTGCTGACGATCCCGGCGGCGCTGTGGCTGGCCCACTACCGCCGCGGCGCGTTCCTCGCGAGCAGCGCGGTGAACATCGGCCGTGCGATCCCGAGCTTCGGGCTGATCATCCTGTTCTGGTTCCTGGCGAGCCGCTGGGAGGTCGACACGACGTTCTGGCCGTTGCTGCTGGCCCTGGTCGCGCTGGCGATGCCGCCGTTGTTCACGAACACGTACGCGGGCGTGGTGACGCTGGAGCAGGAGACGATCGACGCGGCCCGCGGAACGGGCTACCGCGAGTGGCAGATCATGCTGCGCCTCGAGCTCCCGCTGGCGTCCCCGGTGCTCCTGGCGGGCGCCCGGGTGGCCTTCCTCCAGCTGATCGCGACGGTGGCGATCGGCGCGATCGTCAACGACGGCGGCGGACTGGGCCGCTACATCGTCGACGGCTTCGCGCTGGGGGCGCAGGGCTACGGAGCCATCTTCGCGGGCGGCCTGGCGGCCGTGGTGCTGGCGCTGGCGTGCGACGGCGCGTTCGCGTTGCTCACCCGCTTGGCCACCCCCCGCGGCCTCGCGCTGCAGAACGCGCGCCGCGGCTGAGCGGGCCCGATCCGGGCCGGGCCCGCGGCGCCGGCGGTTATCCGGCGGCGATCTCGTCCAGCTCGCGCACGTCGTCGTCGGACAGGGCGATCCCCGCACCCGCCACGTTCTCCGTCAGGTGCGTCACCGACGAGGTGCCGGGGATGAGCAGGATGTTCGGCGAGCGCTGCAGCAGCCAGGCCAGGGCGACCGACATCGGTGCCGTGTTCAGGCGCGTGGCGACGGCTGACAGCGCCGAGGACTGCAGGGGGCTGAAGCCGCCGAGCGGGAAGAACGGAACGTAGGCGATGCCGTCGCCGGCCAGTTCGTCGATCAGGTGGTCGTCGTGGCGGTGGGCGAGGTTGTACATGTTCTGCACGCAGACGATCGGCGCGATCGACCGGGCCTCGGCGACCTGCTCGGCGGTCGCGTTGGAGACGCCGAGGTGCCGGATCAGGCCCTGCTGCTGGAGCTCGACCAGCGTTTCGAACGCCTCGGCGAGCGAGCCCGGCTGTGGCCCGAGTGCGTTGCCGAGCCGGAGGTTGACCAGGTCGAGCCGCTCCAGGCCGAGGGTTTCCAGGTCCTCCTGGACGGCCTCGCGCAGATCCGCGGGCCGGCGGGCGGGCGGCCAGCCGCCCTGCTCGTCGCGGCGCGCGCCGACCTTGGTGACGATGTGCAGCGACTCCGGGTAGGGGTGCAGCGCTTCGCGGATCAGCTCGTTGGTGACGCGCGGGCCGTAGACGCCGGAGGTGTCGATGTGGGTGATGCCGAGGTCGACGGCCTTGCGCAGGACGGCGAGCGCGCCGTCGCGGTCGGACGGCGGCCCCATGACCCCGGGGCCGGCCAGCTGCATGGCGCCGTAGCCGAACCGGGTGGTGGTCAGGTCGCCGAGGGTCCAGGTCCCGCCGGGCAGGGAAACGGTGTTCGTGCTCATGGCGTCGATGATCCGGCGCGGCCGGGGGCAGCGGCCAACACCGATCCGGTGAGCTGTGATACTCGTGGGGTATCAGCGCGAGGTACGATGAGGCATGGACACCGTGGAGACCCGGGAGCTGCGTTACTTCGTCGCGGTGGCCGAGGAACTGCACTTCGGGCGGGCCGCCGAGCGGCTCGGCATCGCGCAGCCCCCGCTGTCCCGGGCGATCCAGCAGCTCGAGCGGCGCCTCGGCGTCACCCTGCTGGAGCGCAACCGCCGCGGTGTGCTGCTGACCGGCGCCGGCGAGGTCCTGCTGGAGGAAGGCCGCGCGACGCTCGACGCGGCGGCGGCCGCCGTGCGCCGGACCCGCCGGGCAGGCGATCGGGGCGGTGGCCGCGATCGGCTGGTGCTGGCGGTGAAGGCCGGCGCGTTCCACGAGCTGTTGAACAAGCTGCTCGACGCCTACGCGGCCGAGCCGGGAGCGGCCGAGATCGAGGTCCTGCCGAGTGGCCTGTGCGAGCAGGAGAGCATGCTGCGCGACGGCCGCGCCGACGTGGCGCTGATGCACACGCCGTTCAACTCCCTCGCCGGGTTCGACAGCGTCGAACTGACGACGGAGGGGCAGGTGGCCATCCTGCCCGCGAAACATCCCCTCGCGGCGCGCAAATCGTTGTCGATGGCGGAAATCGCGGACGTCCCGGAGCTTCCGCTCGCCCGCTGGTCCCGCCACGACAGCTACCCGCCGGGCCCGGGACCCGAAGTCCACGACCAGACGCAGCTGGCCCAGCTGATCGCGCTCGGCCGGACCATGACGGTGTTCCCCGAGTCGGCTCGCACGTGGCTGTGGGAGGAACACGCCGCCGTTCCACTGACCGACGCTCCCCCGGTCACCACGCACATCGTCTGGCCGGCGCACAGCCGCTCCCGCACCCTGGCCGGGCTGGTCCGGTCGGCGTCACGGCTCTGACCGGCACACCACGGGGTCAGAAGGCGCCCGTCAGGATCAGCACACCGAGCGCGATCAGCACCACCGGCAGCACGACGTGGCCCCACCGCCCGAGCACCCGCGCGATGCCCGGCCGGGTGGCCAGGAACCGGCCCGCGAGACACCACACCGCCACACCAACCAGGAACACCACGACGTAACCCGCCAGACCCGCGGGCCCGGTGGCGGCGAACGCCGGGACGTACACGCCGACGTTGTCCCCGCCGTTCGCGAAGCACACCACGGCGATCCCGAGCACGCCCGTCGCCGGTGACGGCTCGTCGTCGTCCCGGTTCCGCGCCCGCCACGCCGCCCGGATGCCGAGCAGCACCGGCAGCACACCCAGCCAGCGGACCGTCCCGTCCGGCAGCAGGCCGGCACCCAGCGCACCCGCCACCGACACCGTCAAGATCGCCGCGAAGCCCAGGAACTGCCCGGCCACCACCTTGAGCTCGCCGCGACGGCCGGCCGCCTGGCCGAAGAACACGGCCAGCAGCACCAGGTCGTCGACGTTCGTCACCGCGAACATCGCGGCCGCGCGCCCGAGCAGCCCGGCGTCCACACCCACCTCCGCCGGGCTCAGGCGAGCGTCGCCAGGTCGCCGGAGTGCGCCGCCCGGCACGCGGTGATCAGGCGCTCGACCTCCGGTCCGAGCGGGCGGTCTTCGTCCAGCGGCGGCACCACCGACCGCACCCACCGGTACCCCGCACGCAGTCCCGGCGTCCCCTCGCCGCCCGCCAGGTTCCGGGCCTGCGACGCCGTGATCAGCTCGCACGCCGTGATCGCGAACAGGTGCGCGGCCGCCGCGCGCAACTGCTCCCCGGCCGCCGGCGCAAACGCTTGCACGTCTTCCTGGCCGGCCGAGGTGTCGATCGAACCGAGCGTGGCCGGCGTCGCAAGCCGGCGCAGCGCGTGCAGTTCGCCGGCCGCGCGCTTGTGCAGCGGAACCAATCCCGCCTGCGGCCCCGGGTCGGCCGTGAGCTGCGGCGGCAGCCCGCTGGACCGCTCGTCCAGCAGCCGGTGCGTGCGCTGCACCGAGATTTCGCCGAGGTGCACCAGCGCGGCCGTCACCGCGTCCATGCGCAACCCCAGGTCCACCGCGTGGTAGGCGGTACCCGGCAGGAACGAACCGTCGACGAAGGACGGCGAATCGCCCGGCATCGTCGCCCAGCGCCGCCGGGTCTCCTGCAGGTCGGCGTGGACGCGGGAAGCGTGCGCCAGCGCCCGCGGCGCCACCCGCACCGAAAGCGGCGCCTGCACCACACCCGGCCGCACCGGCCCGGCGCCCACCAGCCCGGTCAGCTCGTGCAGCACCGCACGCAGGTGGTCGTCGCCACCCGCCATGACCGGGGAAAACACCTCACGCGGTGCGCCGAGCACGTCTATCGCCATCGCTGCCGTGAGCGTCTGCAGGTCGATCAGCCGCCGGGTCTCGGCCTCGCCACGCTGGGCGTGCACCACCGCGAGCGGAGACCCCTGAAGCAGCGAAGCGCCTTCTTTGGGCCCCAGCACATAAGGTGTCGCGCCACGCGCGGCGAGCGCCGACGCGGCGGACACCTCGACGCCGTCCTCCAGCACCGTGCCGATGCCGAGGAACGTCTGGAAGGCGTGGGACAGCGCGATGATCTCGCCCGAACTGCCGAGCCCGGAGCGCGGGACCGCGGGCGTGAAGCCGTCGTTCAGGCGGTCCACCAGGAACTGCACCAGCTCCGGGCTCACCCCCGACCACGGCTGCAGGAAGTCGCGCAGCCGCACGACGAGCAGCGCGCGGACGTCTTCGGGCGGCAGCCAAGGCGGGCCGCCGACCGCCCGCCCGATCAGCAGGTTGCGCTGGTGCTCGGCCTGCTGCCGCGCGTCCAGCGCGACCCCGGCGAGGCGGCCCATGCCCGTGGTGACGCCGTAGACCGGCTTTCCCGGTTCGGCAAGGGCCGCCAGGAGCGCGTTCCGGCGCCGCGTCAGGGCCGCCACCAGCGGTTCGTCCAGAACCAGCCGTTCACCGTCGGCGAACTCGCTGTCGGAGACGATCATCGGTAGGGCAGCATGGTGCCGACGCCGGAAGCCTCGGCACGGGCGAGGACCATGTCGGCCACGGCAACGTCCGTTGTGGACAGTCCGCGGTGCCAGAACAGGATCCGTTCGGCGTCGTGCTCGCGGCCCGGCTTCTTCCCGGCCACGACGTCGCCGATCTCGGCGTGGACGCCGTCGGCGGTGAGGAGGCCGGCGTTGAGCTGCGGGCGCAGGGCGCCGAACCGCGGGTCGCCGGACCGCGATTCGCGCCAGTCGTCGACCACGACCTTGTCGATGTCGTCGAGCAGCGTGAGCTCGAGCGCGCTGATCGTGCCGTAGGGCACCAGGAAGGTGCCCGGCCGGAGGAACTCGCGGCGCACCAGCGCCTCGGGCTCGACCAGCCGGGAGGCCTCGACCTGGATGTCCGCGCCGTCCAGGGTCTCCGCGGCCGTGGCGCAGACGCGGACGTCCTTGCCGAGCCGTTCGGAGAGCCGGCGGCCGAAGTCGTCGCGTGACTCCGGGCGCTTGCTGGTCACCCGGATCTCGGCGAAGTCGAACAGGGAGTCCAGCAGCACGACGTTCCACCAGGCGGTCCCGCGGGCGCCGATGTGGCCGAGCACCCGGGCGTCCGGGCGGGCGAGGTACTTCGCGCCGACGGCGGTCATCGCGCCGGTGCGGGCTTCGGTGATCATCGTGCCGTCGACGATGGCCCGCGGCATGCCGGTGTCCGGGTCGAGCAGCAGGATCAGCGCCATTTCCGAAGGGAGACCGCGCTCGAAGTTCCCCACGAAGTCACCGACGACCTTCACGCCGCTGACCTGCTTCGCGGACAGGTGGCCGCGAAGGATGTTGAAGTGGCCCTTGCCGCCGTTGTCCGGCACGAGGTGCGTCCGCGGCTCGAAGACGACCTGACCGCGGCCGTGGTCGGCGAGCACGTCCTCGACCGCGCCGACGATGTCCGCTTCGGTGATGCCGAGCGCGTCGATGTCCGCGCCGGTCAGGTACCGGAGCCAGACGGACGTCACCGGGCGAGGTCCTCGATGACCTCGGCGCCGGGCAGGGCGGCCAGCGCGGCACCGGAGACCAGCAGCTTGCTGCCGCGGATCCCGCTGCCGATGACGAGCTCGGGTGCGTCGGCGACGCGCTTGTCGAGCAGGACGGGCCAGTCGGCGGGCAAGCCGACCGGCGTGATGCCGCCGTACTCCATCCCGGTCAGCGAGACGGCTTCGTCCATCGGCGCGAACGACGCCTTCCGGACGTCGAGGCGGCGCTTGATGACGCCGTTGACGTCGGCGCGGGTGGTCGCGAGCACGAGCGCGGCGGCGAAGCGGACTTCGCCCGCGCGCTTGCCGGCGACGACGACGCAGTTCGCGGACGCCTCGAGCGGCGAGCCGTAGGCCTCGCAGAAGGCGGCGGTGTCGGCGAGCGAGGGATCGATCTCCGCGACGCCGACGGCATCCGGGTCGGCGAGCGCGGCGAGGGCCTTGGCCACGGGCTCGGCGAGCAGATCAGTACGCGTGGGGGCGGGAACGACGGTGAGGCTCCCGGCAATCGTCCAGGTCACCCCGCCAGAGTAATCACCAGCTGGAGCCGCCGCGCTGCACCTCGATCAGCTTCGGCCGGACGTCCACGATGTAGACCAGGGCCGCGGCCATGGCGGGCACGTAGAAGATCATTCCCGGGCCCATCACCGGGAACAGCACCATGGCGAGCGTCGCGCCGCCGGTGATCAGCATCCAGACGGGCTTGGTCTTGCGGTCGGCCGCGGAGTAGGCGTCGGCGCGCTGGAGCAGCGCGTGCACGAAGGCGAAGAGCCCGACCAGCGCGCTGCCCCAGTGGATGACGTTGAGGATCCAGATGGCGACTAGCACAGCGACAGCTTACGGCAAACCACCCGAACGACCCCGGCCCCGCCACCGGGGGTCCGGTGGCGGGGCCGGGTGTTCACGGCGTTTTCACTTGTCGGTCTTCGGCGCGGCCGGCTTCTTCGCGGCGGCGCTGGTGGTGCTCGTCGTGGTCGTGCGGCGGGCCGGGGCGGCCGTCTTCGGGGCCGTCTTGTTCGCGGCCTTGCGGGCGACCGAGCGGGTCTCGTGGGCGACGTCGTCACCCAGCTCCTCGATGGCGTCCGCGGTCTCGCCGGCGACCTCGGTCACCTTGCGGGCGGTCTTCTCGCCGGCCGAGCGGGTGCGCTTGGTCACCTTCGCCAGCACGCCGTCGACGCGCTCGCGCACCTCGGTCGTGACGCCCTCGACCTGGCCCTGCGCGGTGGTCAGGGCCTCCTCGAGCTGCTCGATGGCCTTCTTGACCTGCGGCTGGGTGGCGATCTTGTCCCACGCCTGCTCGCCCGACTCGGCCAGCTTGTTGTACAGCTTGAGCGCGGCCTCGGTGTACTCGTCGATGACCTTGCGCAGCTCGGCCGGGTCCAGCTTCTCGCGCAGGCTCTCGACGTCGGTCGGCAGCTCCTGCAGGTTCTTGCGGGCCACCTCGCCGCTCTTGGTCACGTTCTCCTTGGCCTTCGCCACGGCGTCGGTGACGGCGTGGGTGGCCAGGTTGCCGGCGCCGAGCGCGGCGAGCAGCGGCGTGCGGACCTGGTCGAGGGCGGTGGTGACGGCCTTCTTGACGTCTTCGGTCTTCGGGTTGGTCATGCTGACTCCTCGGTTTTCGCGGCTGGTGTGGTCTCTGGGGCGGCAGCGGATCCGGCGGCCGGCCGGGCCGCGGCGTTCTCCCGGCGGAAGGATTCGTAGACGTCGAGCAGGACCTGCTTCTGCCGTTCGGTCAGCTCGGCGTCGGCGCGGATCGCGTCGCCCACCGGCCCGCCCGTCGGCAGGTCGAGGATCCCGGCCTGCACGTACAGCGCTTCCGCCGAAATGCGCAGGCCCTTGGCGATCTGCTGCAGGATCTCCGCGCTGGGCTTGCGCACCCCGCGCTCGATCTGGCTCAGGTACGGGTTGGACACGCCGGCGAGCTTCGACAGCTGGCGCAACGAGATCTTCGCGGTGTTGCGCTGCTGGCGGATGTACTCGCCGATGTCGGAAGCGATGTCCGCGACCTTCTCCATGGGACTGCCGGATCCTGCCGTCCCACCGGTTTCCGCCATCCGGTCACCTCCTCGCGACACTTCCGACGGTACGCGCGAGTGCTAGCTATTGCAAGCACTCTGCTTGCAACCATCGGGTGTGACGCGCACCGCTACCGTGGTCCCATGACGCGCTCGGCCCGGCTGCGGCGGCGCCTCGTCGAGCACCTGCTCGACGAGGACGTCCTGCACGCCCCGGAGTGGATCGCCGCCTTCCGCGCGGTCCCGCGGCACGTCTTCCTGCCGCGGTTCTTCGTGCCCGCAGGCGGCCTGTGGGCCGCGGTCGACCGCGGCGACCCGGGCTGGCTCGAGACGGTCTACAGCCGCGACGTGCTGGTGACCCAGCTCGACGACGACCCGGCCCACTGGGAGCTCGCCCGGCGCACCGGCCCGGTCGCGGGCACGCCGACGAGCTCGTCGAGCATGCCGTCGATCATGGCGATCATGCTCGAGGAGCTGCGCGTGCGCGACGGGCAGTGCGTGCTCGAGATCGGCACCGGCACCGGGTACAACGCCGCGCTGCTGAGCCACCGCTGCGGCAGCGGCCGGGTGTCCACAGTGGACATCGACCCGGCGCTCGTCGCGGCGGCGCGCGAGCGGCTGGCCGCGGCGGGCCACCACCCGGCGTGCGCGGTGGGCGACGGCGCGCTCGGCTTCCCGGGCGGCACCGTCTTCGACCGGGTGCTGTGCACGGCGTCGGTGTCCTCGATCCCGCCCGCGTGGCTCGCGCAGACCGCGCCGGGCGGGCTGATCGTGACGACGCTCAACCGCCCGATCGGCGCCGGGCTCGTCCGGCTCGTGGTGGGCGAGGACGGCACCGCGCAGGGCCGCGTCCTCGCCCGCGACGGCCGGTTCATGCCGCTGCGCGCGCACCGGCTGCCGGAGACCGGCCCGCTGCCGATGCCCTCGCGCGGCGACTGGGAGCAGACGAGGCTGCCGATGTCGGCGGTGCTCCAGCCCCGCAAGCAGTTCGAGTTCTTCGCCGGGCTGGCGCTGCCCGGCGTCCGGCCGGTGCGCGAAGGCGGCGGCGACGCGGCGAGCGTCGCGCTGGTCCACCCGGACGGCTCGTGGGTCCGCCACCGCAAGCGCGGCGGCGCGGACGAAGTGGCCCAGGGTGGCCCGCGGCCGCTGTGGGAGATCGCGGAAGCGGCGTTCGTCGAGTGGTGCGAGCTGGGCAAGCCGGACCGCGACCGCTTCGGGGTGACGGTGACCGGCGACCGGCAGGAGTTCTGGCTCGACTCGCCGGCCGGCCGCACCTGGCCGTTGCCCTAAGGAAGCCGCGCGCGGATCCACGCCGCCACGTGGTCGGCGGTCGCCTCCGTGGACGCCTCCGTGGTGTCGAACAGGTCGACGCCGAGGGCGAGGGCCGAGGTCCGGAGCCAGTCGTTGAACTCCAGCATCTCTTCGATCCGCGGCTCGTCCCACTCACGCCACGCGGGCCGCGCGCGCAGCCGGGCGCGCAACGACTCCGGCGACCCGACCAGCGCCAGGTAGTGGATCTCGCTGAAGAACGCGCGCTCCGGCAACGCCTCGAACTCCGGCGGCGCGACCGTCCCGCACAGCACGACCGGGCGCCCGTTCTGCTGCACCATCGCCGCCATCCGCAGCCAGACCGAGCGGAACGTCCCGACGTCGTCGTGCAGGGCGTCGATCCAGAGGATGTCCTGCTCGAGCAGGACGACGTCGCCGGCGAACCGCTCGGCCAGCAGCGGCCCCACCGTGGACTTCCCGGCGCCGCTCGGGCCGGTCAGCGCGAACAGGGGCAGCTTCCGGAACGGCCGCAGCTGCCCGCACTTCGGGCAGGTGATGACCGCGCCCGCGACGACCGGGCGTTCGGCCAGCTCGCCGCACGCCGGGCAGATCCGCAGGTCGAGCCCCATGTCAGTCGAAGAGGTTCTCGAGGAAGCCGCGCTTGCGGTGCCCGTGCCCGTACGGCCGCGGCGAGTCGGCGTAGCCCCCGCGGTACGGCTTCGGCGAGTCGGCGTACCCGCCCCGGTACGGCCGGGGCGAGTCCGAGTACCCGCGGTGCGGCCGCGGCGAGTCCGGGTAGCCGCCGCGGTGGGGCCGCGGCGAGTCGGGACGCCCCCGGTGGCCGTAGAACGAGCTCTCCGCCCCGGCGATCGCCTCGAGCTCACCGCGGTCCAGGAAGATCCCGCGGCAGCCGTCGCACTGGTCGATGTGGATGCCGTTCTTGTCGACGGTCCGCATGAGGTTCTGACACTTCGGACAAATCACCCCACCGAGCTTACGCAGAAATCCGTCAGCAGGCGCAGAGGCAGAACGGGTGCCCGACCGGATCGGCGTAGACGCGGAACGTCTCGGGCCGGTCGTCGAGCAGCTTCGCGCCCAGGCCGAGCACGCGCTCGTGCGCCGCTTCCAGGTCCGTGACGTTCAGGTCCAGGTGCAGCTGCTGCGGGTGCTCCGCCGAGGGCCACACGGGCGGCCGGTAGTCGGGCACGCGCTGGAAGGCGATCCCCGCCCCGCCCGCGGGGTTGGTCAGCGTCACCCAGTGCCCGTCCGCCGCCACTTCGGGCGCGTCCCATTCGAGGACCGAGCGGTAGAACTCCGCCAGCGCCACCGGGTCCGGGCAGTCGAGGGCCACCACACCCAGCGTCGGTACCGCACCCATCGTCGCTCCCTTCGATCACGAGTAACCAGTGAAGCGATTATGTGGGTTAGCCCACGCAAAGGCAACCGCCGTACAATCGGCAGGTGCACACCGACGCCTCCCTCGTGGTGGACTTCCTGAACACGGTCAACGTCGAAGAGGGCACCGACCTGCTCGAAGACCCCGCGCAGTGGCACGAGTGGGCAGCCGCCCACGCACTGACGGCCAACCCGGCCACCGAGGCCCGCGCAGCCCGCGACGCGCTGCGCGCAGCGATCGGCGACCCCCGCCTCCCGGCCGGCCACGCCGACGTGGACACCCGGATTTCCCTGACGGCCGACGGCCCGGCCCTGGTGGCGGCCGACGTCGTCGGCGCGGTGTTCGTCGCGTGCGCCCGCCTGGTGGTCCGCGGCGACTGGATCCGGCTGAAGATCTGCCCGGCGGACACGTGCCTGTGGGCGTTCTACGACGAGTCGCGCAACCGGTCGCGGACGTGGTGCTCGATGCGGGTGTGCGGCAACCGGGAGAAGGCACGGGGCTGGCGCGCCCGCACCGCCACCGCGGGCTGAGAGCCCTCATTCGAGCGGCGGACACTCGAACGGTTGTGGACAACTTGGGGACGAGGCACCACATATCCACGCCCCCGACCGCCGCGCCCCCACACGTTGTGGACAGCCGTTAGGCCATCACCGTGAAAAGTTGTGGATAACCCCGGGGATAACTCAGCTTCCTGTGGACAACTGGTTTAGAGCTCCCCCGGGTGTGGTATAGGAATCAGCCGTCAGAACAGCAGCTCCGCCACGGCGTAGATGACCAGGCCGGCGAGCGCGCCGACGACCGTGCCGTTGATCCGGATGAACTGCAGGTCGCGGCCCACCTGGAGCTCGATCTTGCGGGACGTCTCCTCCGCGTCCCACCGCTCGACCGTGTCCGTGATGATCGTGGTGATCTCGCGTGAGTAGTTCTTGACCAGGTACGCCGCGGCGCCCTCGACCCAGCCGTCGGCCTTCGCGCGCAGCTGGTCGTCGGACACCAGGCGCGATCCGAGGGAGACCAGCCCCAGCCGGACGCGGCGGCGCAGCTCGCTCGACGGGTCCTCGGCCGCCGTCAGCAGCATCTCCTTCGCCGTGCTCCACGCCGAGCCGATCAGGCGCTGGACCTCCTCGTGGTGCACGATCTGGCCCTTGACCTGCTCGGCGCGGGCCATCACGTCGGGATCGGTCTGCAAGTCCTGTGCGAACTCGCCGAGGAACTTGTCCAGCGCCAGCCGCATCGGGTGGTTGACGTCGGTCTTGACCGCCCACGCGAAGGACAGCACCTCGCCGTACACCTTGTCCGCAAGCATCTCGTCGACGAACTTCGGCGACCAGCTCGGCGCCCGGTCCGAAACCACGCGCAGCATCGTCGTGTGGTTTTCGCGCACCCACTCGTAGCCGCGGTCGCACATCAGGTCCACGAGCTTGTGGTGGGCGCCGTCGGCGAACACGCCCTGCAGGATCTTGCCGAGGGGCGGGCCCCACGGCTTGTCGATGATCCGGCGCGCGACGGCCTGCTCCATGATCGCCTGGACGTCTTCGTCGCGGAGGACGCGGACGGCGGCGCGGACCATCGTCGACAGCTCCGACGTCACGCGCTCGGCGTTCTCCTCCTGCGCCAGCCACGCGCCGAGGCGCCGCGCTAGTTCGACCCGCTTGAGCTTGTCGCGCACGACCTCCTCGGAGAGGAAGTTGGAGCCGACGAAGTCGCCGAGGCTGTTGCCCAGCGCGTCCTTCTTGTTCGGGATGATCGCCGTGTGCGGGATCTTCAGCCCGAGCGGGTGCCGGAACAGCGCCGTGACGGCGAACCAGTCGGCCAGCGCGCCGACCATGCCCGCCTCGGCCGCGGCGCGCACGTAGCCGACCCAGCCCGGCCAGCCGGCCGACTGCGCCCAGCTGGTCAGCAGGAACACCAGCGTCGCGCCGAGCAGGAACGACAGCGCGACGAGCTTCATCTTGCGCAGCGCACGCCGCTTTTCCTCTTCACCGGCCGCGCCGCCCGGTGGGTCGGCGGGCGTCACCCTCGCGGGGGTCAGTTGCTCCACACCGCCATTGTCCGTGAGGATGGCTGATCGTGCGCGAACCTGCTCTCGTCCCCCGCCTCCGGCCGTTCACCTCGACCATCTTCGCCGAGATGACCGCGCTGGCCGTCCGGCACGACGCCGTCAACCTCGGCCAGGGCTTCCCGGACACCGACGGCCCGGACGGCATGCTCGAAGCGGCGAAGAACGCCCTGTTCGGCGGGGCCAACCAGTACCCGCCGGGCCCCGGGCGGCCCGAGCTGCGGGCGGCCATCGCGCGGCACCGGCGGCGCTACGGCACCGAGTACGACCCGGACACCGAGATCCTCGTCACCGCGGGCGCCACCGAGGCCATTGCGGCCGCGTTGCTGGCCCTGACCGAGCCGGGCGACGAAGTGCTCGTCATCGAGCCCTACTACGACTCCTACGCCGCCGCGGTCGCCATGGCCGGCGCCGAGCGGCGGGTCGTCGGCCTCGTCGAAGGCCCGGACGGCCGCTTCGGCCTCGACGTCGACGGCCTGCGCGCCGCCGTCACGCCGCGGACCAGGGCGATCCTGGTGAACTCCCCGCACAACCCGACCGGCACCGTGTTCACCCGCGCCGAGCTGGAAGCCCTGGCCGCGCTGTGCGTCGAACACGACCTCATCGCCATCTGCGACGAGGTCTACGAGCACCTGGTCTTCGACGTGTCAAGCGGAGTTGAGCACATCCCGCTGGTCACGCTGCCCGGGATGCGGCCGCGGACGGTGAGCATCTCCAGCGCGGGCAAGACGTTCAACTGCACCGGCTGGAAGATCGGCTGGGTCTGCTCGACGCCGGAACTCGTCGCCGCGGTGAAGGCGGCGAAGCAGTTCATCACCTTCGTCTCGGGCGGCCCGCTGCAGCCGGCCGTGGCGCACGCGCTCGACCACGAACTGCCCTGGGTCGACGGCCTGCGCGCGTCGCTGCAGGACAAGCGCGACCGGCTCTCGACCGGCCTCGCGGACGCGGGGTTCGCCGTGCGGCCGACGGCGGGCACGTACTTCGTCTGCGTCGACGTGCGGCCGCTCGGCTTCACCGACGCCGCCGACCTGGCCTGGGAGCTGCCGGGCCGGGTGGGCGTCGCCGCGGTGCCGGTGAAGGTGTTCACCGATCACCCGGACGAGTGGAAACACCTGCTGCGTTTCGCGTTCTGCAAGCGCAACGAGGTCATCGACGAGGCCATCACCCGATTGCGCAAACTGGTCTGATCACCGCGGTCCGGCTGAGTAGACGGCGTCCGGGGCCGTTCCCGGGCCGCACCGGGCGCCGGGGGCGCGCGGGGCGGGACGCCGGAGCCCGGCGGGACGGCACGGCACGTCCACCACTTGCCACGCCGAGTCGTCACTCTCCGCGACACCGGTGACTGCGTCCTGCAACGGCCGAGGTGGGCACCGGAGTCCTGCGGCGCGGCCCTCCGCCTGCCGGTGCCGCGCCGCGCCGGACGACCCGGAGCGTCGCACCGGCCGCCGTTTTCGCCATCACTCACCGCAGCCGGCTCCCGGACGGGCGACCCCCGCGGGTTTCCGCGCGAGGCAAGCGAAGTCGCGCGCTGAACCCGTTCGGCCCAGTGGGCTTACCCCATCCCGGGCCGATTTCCGGCGGCCCGGCCGAACCGCGGGACGCACACCGAGCGAAACCGGCTCGGCACGGACTGCCATCGGCCGCGCGGAAACATCAGGTCAGCCGAAAATGTGCAATTTGCAGAACTCGTCCGAATGGCCGTAAGCCCGCACCCGAACGGCACTGAGAGTGATCAACTCGTCGGCCGCAGATGCGTTGCCGGGTAGGGCCGCTCGGCCTCGCGGGCTGGATCGAACGCGGGAGAGATGAAAGACTCCCGAACGGTGCTGGAACGAGTGCAGCCTTCGGGGGAACTGCGACCTGGCCGGAGAAAGATTCAGCAGGAACGGGCTCGAGCGGGGAATGCGGAAGCCTCAGGCGCGGACGGTGGTGGTGGCGGTGAGCAGCACGGCGGACGCCCCCGTGCGTCCTGCGCTCACCCGGGGTGACCTGGCTGCCTCCCACGCGCGCGGGCGCGCACCGCGGCCGTGGACGGCGTCGCTGCAGCGTCCCGCGGCCAAGATCCTGGTCGCCGGCGGTCTGACCCTCGCGGGCTGGCTGCTCGGCGGCGCGCTCTCCGGCAGCACCGCATCGGCGGCCGCCGCGCCGTCGTGCCCCGAAGCACCCGTGGTTTCCACTGTGGACCACGCCGCGAAGCCGCTCTGGCACGCCAAGCACCGCAAGAGCCACCACGAGACCGGCGCCCCCACGTGCGCGGTGCGGCCGAAGACCGACAGCGCCGAGCCGCCGCAGGACACGCAGCCGCCGGCGGACGACCCCGCTGTGTCCGAGACCACAAAGGACACCTCGCGCGCCGAAGACCAGGCCACGGCGACGCCGGACCGTCCGTCCGCCGAAGCCACGCCGGACAGCCCGGCCACCGATGAGCCCGCGGCCACCACAAAGGCCACCACAGAGGCCACCACGAAGGCCACCTCCTTCGCGGCGAGTTCGGCCGCCGAAGCACCGAAGGCCACCTCCACCGGCGGGAACCTGCTCGGCAACCTCGTCGGCGGCACGCTCGGCGCGGTCACCGGAGCGACCACAAAGGACACCGCCGCGGCCCCGGCCAAGACCACCTCGTCCGGCGGCGGCCTGGTCGGCGGTCTCGTCGGCGGCGTCCTCGACGTGGTCGGCGGGACGCTCGACACCGTCGCGGGCACGCTCGGCACGGTCACGGACACGCTGTCCCACACGGTGCTGGCGCCGCTGACCCAGCCGCCCGCCGGCCAGCCCGGTGCGCCCGTGCTGCTGCCCCTCGACGACCTCCTGAGCCCGGTGCTCGGCGGCGCGAACGCCACCAGCGGCGCCACGGCCGTGACCACGGTCCCGGGCGCGACGGCCGTCGGCACGCCGGCCCCGGCCACGGTCGTCGAGTCCGCGCCGGTCGCCGCCGATTCGACGACGGCGGACCAGCAGAGCACCCGGTTCGCGGTCGCGCACCCGGTCGTCCGGCACGCGGAGACGCTGCCGGCGGTCCACGAGCAGCCGCGCGACTCCGGCACCCACGCCTCCACGGGCGGCGGCGGCGACTCCACGCCGGGCCTGCCCGGCGGCACCACCGCCCCGAGCGCGCCGGCCCCCACCGCGGCCCCGGGCCACGACGGCTCCGGCGGCGCCCGCCACGCCTTCGCCGTCCACACCGACGACGTCACCACCACGCAGCTCAAGCTGATCGGTACCAGCCGCGGCCACGATGCCGACGGCGCAGGCAGGGAAGCCGCCCTGCCCACCACCTCCCCCGACTGACCCCGGACCGGGCCGCCGGGGACAAGTGCGCCCGTTTTCAGGTCGTCCGAGCGCGCCCGCGCGCCGTTGATGCGTGACGAATCCCCAGCTCCAGCCACAAATCCGTGACTCTTTCACGTCTCGTGACGCCGCTTGCGCGCGTCCGAAGCACCCAGGGGCGAACCCATGCGAAACCACGAACTTTCCGACCGGCCGACCGCGCCCGGCCGGGTCGGATCCCGGTCCCGGCGCCGCGCTGCCCCCGCGGCGCCGGGACCCACACCGGGTGCGCTCCGGGAGTCCTCGCTCACCGCGCCGAGCGAGGGTTCGCAGTACCGCGAGCGCACCTGAGCCGCCGGCTTCCCGGCACGTCGAGGGGCTGTGCCGGGAAGCCGCGGCACCCGTGAACGGGGTCACGTCCGTGAGCGGGTGTGTGGAACGACGAACCGGTGCGCTGGATGCACATGAACGCCGCCCATCCCTGGGAGCAGGCTCGCATCCAGCGCACCGGTTCGTTCTTTTCTAGGCGATCGGGGCGTCCAGGGAAGCCGGGGTGCCCCGCACCGACGCTTCGGCCGCGCTCAGCCGCCGGACGGCTTCGTCGATCCGGTCCGGCGGCAGCGAAAACGGCAGCCGGATCCAGCGCTCCAGCCCGCCGTGGACGCCGAAGCGCGAACCCGGCGCCACCTGGACGCCGTGGCTCGCCGCCGCCACCGCCAGGCGCGAGCTCACCGGCTCCGGCATCCGGCACCACAGCGACAGCCCGCCGTCCGGCAGCGTGAACGTCCAGTCCGGCAGGTACCGGTGCACCGCGCCGGCCAGCGCGTCGCGGTAGCCGCGCAGTTCCGCCCGGCGCCGGTCCAGCACGGTTCCGTCGGCCATCAGCTCGGTGAGCACGAGCTGCTCGAACACCGGCGACCCGAGGTCGACGGCGTAGCGCGCCGAGACGAGCCGGCCGAGCAGGTCCTCCGACGCCCGGATCCAGCCGAGCCGCAGCCCGCCCCAGTGCGTCTTCGCCGCCGAGCCGACGCAGATGGCCAGGTCGCCGGCGAACGCGGCCAGCGGCGGCGGCCCGTGCCGCGGGTCGCCCTCCAGGTCCAGCTCGACGAGCGTCTCGTCCACCACGACCGGTGTCCGGGCGCGGGCGAGCACGGTCCCGAGCCGGGCGCGGCCGTCGGCGTCCAGGCGCAGGCCGGTCGGGTTCTGGAAGTCGACGACGAGGTAGGCGAAGCGCGGGGACGCCTGGCGCAGCGCCGCGTCGACGCCGGCGATGTCCCAGCCGCGCTCGCCGCTCGGGTCGAGCGCCACCGGCACCGGGATGGCGTGCGCGGCGCGGATCGCCTCCAGGGCGTTCGGGTACGTCGGCTGCTCCACCAGCACGCGGTCGCCGGGGCCGGCGAGCATCCGCAGGACCAGTACGAACGCGTGGTGCGCGCCGTTGGTGACCATGAGCTGCGCCGGTGTCGTCGGCAGCCCGCGCTCGGTGTAGCGCTGGGCGATCTGTTCCCGCAGGCCGAGCAGGCCGCGTTCCTGGTAGCCGTGGTCGCCGAGGTGGTCGGCGAGGCGGACGCGGGCCGCGTCGACCGCCGCGGCCGTGCCCGGCACCGCCGGCGAGGACGCGTGGGTGAAGTCGATCGAGCCGGCGCCGGCCGGCGCGAGCGGCCCGCGGCGGCGCCGTCCGGGGGCGGCGATCCACGAGCCCGCGCCACGGCGGCTTGCGACGAACCCGTTCTCGCGCAGGCGGTCCAGCGCCGCGCCGATCAGCGTCCGGCTGGCGCCGAGCGCGTCGGCCAGCTCGCGCTCGGCGGGCAGCCGGGTGCCGAGCGGGAGCTGGCCGTCCAGCACCTGCAGTTCGATCGCCGCGGCCAGGTCGGCCGCGCCCTGCCGCGAGCCGCCTTGCCGCCAGGAACCCAGCATGACGGCCAATCGCGGTCCTGAGATGCGTCCACCTACTGGGAGCCCGGCTTCCATAAGGCCAATATCCTGGAATTGGCTATGGTTTACAAGGCCACTTTAAGCCGATAGTGGAGACGTGGCTCAGATCGATCTCCGGCCCGTCCGGATCTCCCGTGACCCCGTCCGCCGCAGCGTCCAGCTGCTCGCAGGCCTCGCCCTCTACGGCACCAGCGTCGCCCTGGTCACCCGGGCCGGCCTGGGCCTCGAGCCGTGGAGCGTGCTCGCCGAGGGCGTGCTGAAGCACACCGGCCTGACGTTCGGCACGGTCACCGGCCTGATCTCGGTGGTCGTGCTGCTGCTGTGGATCCCGCTGCGCCAGCGGCCCGGCATCGGCACCATCGCGAACGTCGTGGTCATCTCGGTCATGGTCGACCTCGTCCGGGCGTTCCTCCCCGACCAGCACGACCTGGTCTGGCAGATCGTCCTGCTGGTCGGCGGGGTCGCGCTCAACGGCGTCGCCACCGCCACCTACGTCGGCGCCCGCCTGGGCCCCGGCCCCCGCGACGGCCTGATGACCGGGCTCGCCGGGCGCACCGGCCGGTCGGTCCGGCTGGTGCGCACCGCCATCGAGGTCACCGTGGTCGCGGCCGGGTTCCTGCTCGGTGGGACCGTCGGGATCGGCACCGTGCTCTACGCACTGGCCATCGGGCCGCTCACCCAGGCACTGCTTCCCCTGACGACCTGGCGGGAACAGCAGCAGCCGCAGGAGGGTCACTAGCCCGCCTTGCGCTGCACCACCGTGCGGCGCAGCGTCTCGTAGTCGACGCCGCGCCGGGCGAGCAGCTCGTCGGTGCCCTGCTGCCGGGTCAGCGCGAGCAGGATGTGCTCCGCCCCCAGGTAGTCGTCGCCCAGGCCCTTGGCTTCCCCGAGGCTCAGCTCCAAGGTCTTCTTCGCCCGGTCGGAGAACGGGATGTGCCCACGCCGGGGCCGCGCCCGGCCGACGGCGAGCGCCCCCTGGCCGTGGGTTTCCTCGATGCGTTCGACGATCCGGTCGACGTCGATGCCGAACTCGGTCAGCGCGGCCGCGTCCGCGTCGCTGACCCCGCCGCGGCGCCGGATCCGGTCGAGGTCGGCGTCGATGTCGGCCAGCGTGACCCCGAGCTGGGTCAGCAACCGGGCGCCCTCGCCGGGTGCGACGTTGGCGATCCCGGCCAGCAGGTGCGGGGTGTCGATCTCGCCGGCGTTGGCGGCGCGGGCCCGGATCTGGGCCTCGACGACGGCCATCCGGGCGTCCTGGGTGAACTTCTCGAACATCAGTGCCTCCCGTACTTCTTGTGCACGGCCTGCCGGCTGACCCCCAGCTCGGCGGCGATTTCCTGCCACGACCAGCCGTGCACCCGCGCGCTGCGGACCTGCACGGCCTCCAGTTGTTCCAGCAGCCGCCGGAGTGCGGCGACCGCGCGCAGTCCCACCCGGGGATCGCGGTCTCCCGCCCGGGCGGCCAAATCCGTTGCCTCCGTCATGCTTGTCAACTTACGTTGACATCCCGAGCATGTCAACTCTGGTTGACACGCTCAGCGCGAACACCCCGGACGGGCGACGTACAGTCGGGTGATGCCCGAGATCGTGATCGCCGAGCGGGCCGGGGTGGGCGCCGACGGCCACCCACGCCCCACCGAGGACCACGTCGTCGTGCTGGACAACGCGGTGCTCGTCCTGGACGGCGCCACTTCGTCGGACCCCGCGCAGCCCCCGGGCGGCTGGTACGCCGAACGGCTGGCCCGGCGCCTCGCCGACGACCTGCGCGCGGCCCCCGCTGCCGACCTGACCGAGGTCCTGACCAGCGCCATCGCCGCCGTCACGGCCGAACACCGCCTGCGGCCGCAGCGTTCGCCGTCGAGCACGGTCGCGGCCGTGCGCTGGCTCGACGACCGCGTCGACGCCCTGGTCCTGGCCGACAGCCCGGTGGTCGGCTTCGGCGGTTTCGGCGTCGACGTCGTCTCGGACGACCGGCTCGCGCGGCTGCGGCGGCGCGGGCTGCTCCAGACCGGCGCCGACGTCCGGCGCCGGCGCAACGCCCACGACGGCTTCTGGGTCGCCGAAGCCGACCCGGGCGCCGCCGCGCACTCGGTCCGGCGCAGCTGGCCGCGTTCGAGCGTCGAGGCCGTGCTGCTCGCCAGCGACGGCGTCTCCATCGGCGTCGACCAGTACGAGCTCTTCGACTGGCGCGAGGTGCTGGCGATCACCCGCACCGACGGGCCCGACGCTGTCCTGGCGGCCGTCCGCACCGCCGAGAAGCAGGATCCGGACGGCGAACGCTGGCCGCGGCCGAAGCGGCACGACGACCAGGCGCTCGTCCTCGTGGACTTCGAATCGGGGATTGTTCAGGGTCTTCCCTGATCACCCGGGTCGCGTTTGCCGACACCCTGGTCCCATGGGGACGGAAACGGGGAAGCGCACGAGACCGTGGCGGCTCGTGGCGCTGGCGGCGATCGGGTGGGGGCTGTTCACGGCGGTGGTGCTGCACGTGGTCAGTTCGCGGAACCCGGTGTACGACACGCTGTCGAGCTACACGGTGACCGACCGCGGCGAAGGGATGCTCGCGGCGAGCGTGCTGTCGCTGGCCATCGGGTCACTCGCGGTGCTCGGCGCGCTGCAGGTCGCGGGGGTGCCGCTCTCGCGGACGACACGGCTGCTGCTCGCGTTGTGGGCGCTCGGGCTGGCCGCGGCGGCGGTCTTCCCGGCGAGCTACCCCGAGGCGCCGGACCCGGTGAGCGGCGAAATCCACCTCTACGCGTGCCTGGTCGCGTTCTGCAGCCTGCCCGGCGCGGCGATCTCGCTGCTGGAGCCGCTGCGGGGCCGTCCGGAGCGGGTCGCGGTGGTGCGCGCGATCCGGCTGTCCGCGGGGGCGTTCGCGCTCTTCGCCCTGAGCTTCCTGTTCGTGCGGCTGAGCGAGGCCGGGATCGAGCCGTTCCGCGAGGTTTCCGACGCCTTCCCGATCGGCGTCATGCAGCGGCTGCTGCTGCTCGCCGACATCGCGTTGCTCGGCACGCTGCTGTGGCTCGCGACCCGGCTGGAGTCAGCCTTCGACGGCGGCGGCGAATTCGGGCGCGTAGCCGTACAGGCCGGGCAGGCCGCCGGTGTGCAGAAACACCACGTGGTCGTCCGGGGCGAAGTGGCCGGCCCATTCGACCAGCGCGGCGGCCACTTTGCCGGTGTAGACCGGATCGAGCACCACCCCCTCGGTGCGCCCGAAGAGCCGTAGGGCGTTCCAGACCGCCTCGGTCGGGATGCCGTAGCCGGGGCCGAGCGTCGAATCGCCCAGCTTCGTGTGCGCGAGCGACGGCGGTTCGACGCCGAGGAGCTTGGCGGCGCCGTCGACGAGCTCGCGGAGGTTCGCCGTGGCCTCGTCGAGCGGGTGGCTGACGCAGGCGATGCCGACGCCGAGGTTCCCGAGCAGCGCGGTGGCCAGCGCCACCCCGGCCGCGGTGCCGCCGCTGGCGTGCGGGACGACGAGGTGGGCGCGCTCGACGCCGCGTTCGGCCAGCTGCTGCGCGAGTTCGCGGGTGGCGCGGACGTAGCCGAGCGCGCCGAGGTCGTTGGAGCCGCCGACGGGGACGGTGAAGACCTGCCGGCCCTCCTCCTGCGCTTCGGCGACCAGGCGGTCGTACGTGCGGCCGGTCTCCTCGCCGTCGGCGCAGACGTGGACGGTGGCGCCGAAGAGCTTGTCCAGCGGGATGTTGCCGCCGCGTTCGTAGGCGTCGCCGTCGCGCGGGACCTTCGCGGTGAGCACGAGTTCGCAGCGCAGGCCCAGCTTCGCGCACGCGGCGGCGGTCTGACGGCCGTGGTTGGTCTGGAGCGCGCCGAAGGTGATCACGGTGCCGGCGCCGGCCGCCGCGGCCGCGCCGAGGTGGTATTCGAGCTTGCGGAGCTTGTTGCCGCCGGCGCCGAGCGGGTGGACGTCGTCGCGCTTGAGCCAGAGGTTGCGCAGGCCGAGGGCGTCGCCGAGCCGGGGTGCCGCCTGCAGCGGGGTCGGCCAGCCACCCAGGTCGACCCGGGGGATCGCGGCGAGGGCGGCGTCCGGGAACCCGGCGAAGTCGAAGGTCATGGACCCAGTCTGCCGCACGGGTGGCCGGAAACCGGCGGTATCCGGTATCGTTCGTCCGAACGAACGAGGATCTCCGGGAGGGGCCATGACCGCCACGAGCCTGGACTTCACCGGTCTCACCACGCAGGCCGCGCAGCTCGCCACGGGTGAGGTCACCTCCGCCGAGCTGATCGCGACCGCGCTCGGGCGCGCGCACGCGAGCCAGCCGACGCTCAACGCCTTCCGCTGCCTGCGTGACGACGAGGCCATCGGGGAAGCCGCGGAAGCGGACCGCCGCTTGGCCGCCGGCGAGCGCGCGCCGCTGCTCGGCGTGCCCGTCGCGATCAAGGACGACGTCGACCTCACCGGGCTGCCCACGTCGTTCGGCTGCGCCGGCGAGTTCCCGTGCGCCACCTCCGACGCGCCCGCGGTCGCGCTGCTGCGCGCGGCCGGTGCGGTGGTCATCGGCAAGACGAACACCCCCGAGCTGGGCCAGTGGCCGTTCACCGAGGGCCCGGCCTTCGGCGTGACGCGCAACCCGTGGCACCCCGGCCACACCCCCGGGGGTTCTTCGGGCGGGAGCGCGGCCGCGGTGGCGTCGGGGGCCATCGCGGCCGCGCTCGGGTCCGACGGCGCCGGCTCGGTGCGCATCCCGGCCGCGTGGACCGGGCTCGTCGGCATCAAGCCCCAGCGCGGCCGGATCCCGACCGGGGGCGAGCTGTTCCACGGCCTGACCGTGCTCGGCCCGCTCGCCCGGACCGTCGAAGACGCGGCCCTGCTGCTGGACGTCGTCGCGGACACCGGAAGCACGTTCCGGACCGCCGCCGCGCGTGAACCGGGCCGGCTGCGGATCGGGCTGTCGACGCGGATCCCGTTCACCGCCACCAGGACCCGGCTCGACCCGGTCGTCGAAGCGTCCGTGCGGCGGCTCGCCGAGTCGCTGGCCGGACTGGGCCACGAGATCGTCGAGGTCGAGCCGGACTACGGGCTGATCGGGCTGACGTTCCTGCCGCGGTCGCTCACCGGCGTCCGCGATTGGACGCTGCGGGTGCCCGACCGGGCCGGGCTCGACCCGCGCACGCGCAGCAACGCCGGCCACGGCCGCCTGCTCGCCGGGCCGGCCCTGCGGCTGGCCCGCGCGCTCGAGCCGGGCCTGCACCGGCGGATCGGCTCGGTGTTCGGCCGCGTCGACGTCCTGCTGACGCCGACCACCGCGACCCCGCCGCCGCCGGTCGGCGCGTTCGACGGGCTGTCCGGCTGGGAGACCGACCAGGCCATGATCGCCGCCTGCCCGTACGCTTGGCCGTGGAACGTGCTGGGCTGGCCGGGGGTCAACGTCCCGGCCGGGCTCACGGACGGCGGGCTGCCGCTCGGCGCGCAGCTGCTCGGCCCGTCGCACGCCGAGGAGCGGCTGATTTCGCTTGCCGCGCAACTGGAAGAGGTCGAACGGTGGCCGGAGCGGCATCCCGAGACAAGCTGGTAAGCACCCGGGAAGCCATCCTGCGCGGCGCGCTGACCGTCGTCGGCGAGCACGGCGTCGGCGGCCTGACCAACCGCCGGATCGTCGCCGCGGCGGGCGTCTCGCTCGGCACGCTGACGTACCACTTCCCGAGCCAGACGGCGTTGCTGCGCGAGGCGATGCTGCTGTTCGTCGAGGAGGAGACGGCGAAGCTCGGCGCGATCGTCGACGGCTACCGAGCGGCCGGGCTGAGCGTGGAGCAGGCCGCGTCAGTGGTCGAGCAGGTGATCGCGCAGCTGCCGTTCGGCACCGACGAGCTGGGCGCGCACGAGCTGTACCTCCAGTCCGCCCGCGACCCCGAGCTGCACGAAGCTTCGTCGCGCTGCTTCGCGGCGTACGACGAGCTGGCCGTGACGATCCTGGCCGCGCTGGGCGTCCCGGACCCCCGGCGGCTGGCGGGCCCGGTGGTGGCGCTGATCGCCGGCCTCCAGCTGCGCCGCCTGGCGACGGGCGAGACGGACACGCCGGTGGCCGAGCCGTTGATGATGCTGCTCCGCGGAGCTTGATGGCCCGCCCGATCGTCCGCGGAACGGCGGTGTGGCGGTACTTCGGCGACTTCCGCGCCGCGTTCCTGGCCGAGCAGGTCCTGGTGCTGCAGGTGGCGCACCCGGTCGTCGCGGCGGGTGTGCGGGATCATTCGGGCTACACGGCGGACCCGTGGACGCGCCTGCTGCGGACGGTGGGGTCGCTGTCGATCTACGTGTACGGCGGCCCGGCGGGAGCGCGCGTGGAAGCGGCGCGGTTGCGGGCGTTGCACCGGTCGTTCACGGGGTTGGCGGACGGACGGCGTTACAGCGCGTTGGAGCCGGCGGCGTACGCGTGGGTGCATGCGACGTTGATGAAGGCTCCTGTTGACGCGCAGCGGTTCTTCGGGGTGCCACTGTCCGATGTGGAGCTTGCGGAGTACTACCAGCAGATGTGCGACGTCGGGCGCCTGCTCGGGGTCCGGGAGCGGGACCTGCCGTCGGATTGGACGGCGTTCGAGCGGTACTACGCCGAGATGGTGGCCGGGTTCGGGCTGAATGAGGCGATCGGGACGTTGTTCGAGACGATCCGCACGGTGCCGAAGCCGTTCCGGTGGCTGCCGTCGTCGTGGTGGCAGGGGTTTCGGCGGGGGCAGATGTTCCTGGTACGGGCCACTTTGCCGCCTTCGTTGCGGGAGTCACTGGGTCTGCAGTGGACGGACGTGGACCAGCGGAAGTTCGCTCGGTTCGCGGCCCGCGTGCGGTGGGTGAGCACACCGATCCCGGCGGCGCTGCGAACGGGGCCGATGCGGTGGGTCGGAAGGCTCAACGTGTGGTTCCGCGCGCACCCGAAGGTGTACCGCGCACTGACCCGCGGCGACGGCCCGGGCGCAAAGCCGACCCTCTGACCGAGTCGGCAGGGGCATCACACGTGATTGGAGCGGCATCTCTCCGGTCACGGGAGAACCGGGGTCAGTCGCGGGTTTGGGTTCGGGCGTAGTGGGCGCGGGCCTTGGCTCGGTTGCCGCAGCGGGACATCGAGCACCACTGGCGGTTCCGGCGCGGGGAGGCGTCGCAGAACCGGAGGCCGCAGTCGTCGGCCGCGCAGATGCGGACCTCCGCGTCGCTCGTCGCCAGGTCGATCGCGTCCGCCGCCAGTGCCGCGAACGCCGCCGCCACCGGGTCCTTCGGGGCCGGGACCTCGCGCCGCAGGACGCCGTCCGCCAGCGCCAGCCGCGGTGGGGGCGCCGGTGCCGAGGCGGCCGCGTTGTTGACCAGCTCGACGTCCATCTTCGACAGCTCTTCCGGCGGCAGCAGCACCCGGTCGATCGCCTCCCGCAGCGCCTTCGCCGCCAGCACGTTGCCCGCCGTCACCGGCACCGGGCCCGTCGTGAACCCGGCGCGCGACAGCCACTCCGCCAGCGCGTCCGGGCTCGTCAGCAGCTCGACTGCCTCGTCGTGCCGGCTGCGCAGCGTGTTGACGAGGTCGAGGCACGGCCGTCCGCCGTCGAAGACCCACTCCATGCCCGTCATTCTAACCCTTGAAGACAGTTAGAGGCAGCGCTATCGTCTAACCCCATGAACCGGTTAGAGAACATCGCCACCGTGAACGGCATCCGCCTGCACTACCTCCGCGCCGGCGACGGCCCGCCGCTGTTCCTGCTGCACGGCTGGCCGCAGACGTCGCACTGCTGGCGCAAGGTCCTGGCCCCGCTCGCCGAGACGCACACCGTCATCGCCCCCGACCTGCGCGGCTACGGCCGCAGCGACAAGCCGCCCGCCGGTTACGACAAGCGCACGATGGCCGCCGACATCGCCGCGCTGGCCGACCACCTGGGCTTCACGAAGACCGCGGTCGCCGGACACGACCGCGGCGGCCGGGTCGCCCACCGCTGGGCCCTCGACCGCCCGGACCAGGTCGACCGCCTGGCCGTGCTGGACATCGCCCCGACCCGCGCGATGTGGCAGCGCATGGACGCCGGCATCGCCAAGGCGTACTGGCACTGGCTCTTCCACCTCCAGCCCGACCTGCCGGAACTGCTGGCGGGCCGGGACATCGCCGCCTACCTCGGCTACTTCTTCGAGCGCTGGACCCACCAGCGCCACGCCCTCGACGCCGACGCGCAGGCCGAGTACGTCCGCGCCTTCTCCCAGCCCGGCGCGCTGCGGGCCGGCTTCGACGACTACCGCGCCTCCTTCCCGGACGACGCCGGACTCGACGACGCCGACTTCGCGGCCGGGAAGCGGCTCACCCGGCCACTGCTCGCCCTCTGGGGCGCGAACGGCCTGCTCGGCACCCTCCCCACCCTCGAGATCTGGCGGGAGTACGCCGACGACGTCACCGGCGCAGCCCTCGCCGAGTGCGGTCACTTCCTCCCCGAGGAGCAGCCCGGCGAAGTCGTCGCCCACCTGCGGCGGTTCCTCGATCCCTGAGTCTCCCGGGGGTTCCGGTCCCCCGAACTGGGGACCGGAATTCCCTCGCCGCCGTGACGCCCGCCACCGGCTGCGCCGGTTAGGTTCAGCGCACAATGGGGAGCAAACCGAAAGCAGCACTGCTGATGCTGCTGGTCGCGCTGGGGATCGCGGCCGGCGGCGGGACCGCGCACGCCGACGGCGCACCGAGCGGCACCGACATCCAGATCGCCCAGACGCTCGGCGCGCGCGAGCTCACCGTGATCATCCGCCGCGTGGACACGACACCGTCGCCACTGCGGGTCGACGTCGTGACGCACCAGGGCACCGCGCCCGGCACGCTGCACCTGGCCGTCGCGGCCGGCGGCGTCCCGAGTTCGCGCACCGACGTGGTCCTGGGCGCCGCACCCGGGGTCTACGCGGGGAACCTCCAAGTCGACAAACCGGGACCGTGGGAACTCTCGCTGAGCGACGGCACCGGCGCACCGGCGACGATCCCGTTCGTCGTGCCCGCGCGGGTGGTCCCGCCGTGGGAGCGGGCGACCTACGGCGGGTTCGTCGCCGCGGGCGCGTTCCTGCTCATCGCCCTGGCCGTGGGCCTGCGGGCCCGGCGGACGGCGTTCGCGCTGATCCCGGCCGGCGGCGCGGTCGCGGCGATCGCCGTCGCCGTCACCGGCGCGCTGCTGTCGGCGAGCACTCCCCCGCCACCCGCGCCCGGCAGCCAGCTGGATCCGACGTCCGACAACGTCACCGACCCGTACGGAAACCTGCCGCTGTCCACAGTGGATTACTCCCGGCCGCCGGTGAACCTCGCGGTCCGCCCGGAACCCGACGGCCTGCGGCTGGCCTTCACCGACGGCGCCACCGGCCGCCCGGCCGACGACCTGCTCGTCCACGACAACGCCCTCGTGCACCTGGTGCTGGTTTCGCCGTCGGGACGGCTGAGCCACCTGCACCCGGTGCGCGTCGGGCCCGGGGACTACCGCGTCCACGTCGCCGATCCGGAGGCGGGCACGTACGCCGTCGCCGCGGAACTCGCCCGGCGCGGCGGCGGGGTCCAGCTGGTCCGGTCCACTGTGGACCTGCACGGCACCGCCGCGCCCGCACCCGAGCCCACCGGCGCCGGAGCGCGGACGGTCGACGGCACCCCGGTGGACCTCACGATCACCCCGGGTTCGCCGTCGACGATCACCGCGCACTTCCGCACCGCCGACCTCCAGCCGTGGCTCGGCATGCTGGGCCACCTGATCATCGCCGGGCCGATCACCGGACCGGTCGGCGAAAGCGCCGCGAAGGCACCGACGTGGGCGCACGTCCACGCGATGATCCCGCCCGTAGCGGGCCAGCTCGACCGTCCTGATGAGACGGTCGCCGCCTACGGCCCGGACGTCGGCTTCACCTACACCTTCGCCGCGCCGGGCCGGTACCGGATCTGGCTGCAGGCCGAACGCGGCTACCGGGTGCTCACCGTGCCCGCCGTGGTCGACGTCCCGGCGACGGGAGCAGGCCGGTGAAACGCCCGACGTTGCTGATCGCCGTCGTCGCCCTGGTCGTCGCGGCCGGTGCCGCGTGGCTGTTCTGGGGCGGCGGCGCCGCGAAACCCTCGACGCAGCAGGCGGTTTCCGGGCCCTACACCGTCCAGTTCTCCGCGGACCGGCCCCGCATCGGCGGCAACACGTTCGCGGTGGCGGTGACCGGGCCCGCTCCCGAAGCCGTCACGGTCGCCCCGGTCATGGCCCAGATGGGGCACGCGCTCACGCCGGTGCCCGCCGGGCCGGACGGGCCCGGCCGCTTCCGCGCCGCGGACGTCGCGCTGCCGATGGCCGGGCAGTGGGAGATCACCGTTTCGCTGCGCGGCCCCGGCGGGCCCGCGCAGGTCGTCTTTCCGTTGTTGGTCAAGTAGGAGGAGGGGGAATGGACCTCACCGCATCCGGCGTGCGCACCACGTCGGTGGCGAAACAGGCGCGGCCGGGGTTGCTGCCGGCGAACGTCGTGCTCGGCGGGTCGCTGCTGTCGCTGGTCGGGCTGACCTGGGACATCCAGTGGCACGACGACGTCGGGCCGGACACGTTCTTCACGCTGCCGCACCTGTTCCTGTACGCGGGCAGCGCGGTCGTCGGCCTGGCGAGCCTCGCCGTCGTGCTGCTGACGACGGCGGCGCGGCGCGCGGGACGGCCGGTCGACCCGCGGGTCGGCGGGCGCGTGGTCAACGTGTTCGGCCGGACGTTCGCGGCACCGCTGGGCTACCTGGTCTCCGGCGTCGGCGCCGCGATGTTCCTGCTCTACGGGCTGTGGGACCAGTGGTGGCACGGCTTGTACGGCTTCGACGCGGTCATCGACTCGCCGCCGCACATCGGGCTGCTGCTGTCGATCACGGTGTCGCTCATCGGCACGACCGCGGTGTTCGCCGCGGCGCGCGAGCACCGCTGGGGCCGGCTCGGCACGCTGGCGTCGCTGACCGTGCTGCTCACCTTCGGGCCGGTACTGGCGCTGGGGTTGCAGCAGGTGCCGGGCGACTACGCCGACCCGGTCACGATCGGGACGTCGATGATGGCGGTGCTGCTGGTCGCCGTCGGGGCCGGCTTCCTGCGCCGTCCGGGTGGCGCGGTCGGCACCGCGGCGCTGGTCGCGGTCGTGCAGGCGGTGTTCTGGTGGTTCTCGCCGTGGGCGGCGAAGGCCTACGCCGACCTCGTCGGCCTGCCGTTGCGGGACGCGGTTTCCGGCGTGCCGGCGATGCCGTCGCTGGCACCGATGGCCTTGCTGCCGGTGGCCGCGCTGATGGAACTGGTCTACCTGGCCGGCCGACGCCGGGGGTGGCGCGCGGGCCGGGTGTCCGTGGTCGCCGGCGGGATCGCCGGGCTGCTGCTCGGGGTGAGCCTGCCGGTGCAGCGGACGCTGCTCCACACCGGCGCGCACCTGCCGCCGGGCTGGTACCTGGCGACGACGGCCGTGCTCAGCGGCCTGCTCGGGCTGCTCGGCGGGTTCGCCGGGTGGCGGTTCGGCGGGATGCTGTGCCTGCTGGCGCCCGCGAAGAAGGGGGAAACCGCTGATGCGTAAGACGCTCTCGGCCCTGGCCGCCGTGGCCGGGCTGCTGTTCGCCACCGCGGCGCCGGCGAACGCCTACGAGCCGGTCAACATCGTGCACACCGAGCGGGTGCAGGCCGGGCCGTACGGGCTGACGGTCGGGTTCAGCACCTGGCCGCTGAAAGCCATGCAGTCGCTGGACTTCACCTTCATCCCCGACGGCGGGATCAGCGACAAGACCGGCACGCTCGCCATGTCCGGCCCCGAAGGCGCGCAGCGGCGGGCCCAGCCGCTCGTGCGGCACCCGCGCAAACGCGAGGTCTGGGGCCTGGACGTCCGGTCGATGCCGCGGGCCGGGGAGTGGACGTTCCGCTTCACCGTCAACGGCCCCGCGGGCTCCGGCACCGGCGAGCTGCGGGCGCTCCAGGTGCTGGAACAGCCCGGGCCGCCGATGGGCGTGAGCTGGGCGATCAGCACGCTGCCGCTGATCGGGCTCGTGGTGCTCGTCGTGGTGGCCTGGCGCCGGACCCGCGGCCGGTTGCGCGGGGGTGAGCTTCCGGCAACCGGGTGAGATTCCGCTCACATTCGGCGTCCGGACGTACTCGGGCCGTCGCGAAGGCCTCCTTCACCGTAGAGGACGGGGAAGGGGGCCTTCGCCATTTGCTTTCCGGGGTACGGCGCTTCCGCGGCCCAGCCGGCGGCGGGACGGGGTTCAGGCGGGCAGGTCGAACTGCCCGGCCTTGACGGCGACCAGGAACGCTTCCCACTCGGCGGTGTCGAACACGAAGACGGGGCTGGTCGCGAGCTTGGTGTCGCGGACGCCGATCAGGCCGTCCTTGCCCAGGTTGACCTCGACGCAGTTGCCGCCGTTGGGCTCGCTGGCGAACGACTTCTCCCAGGCGGCCTCTTCGAACAGGGTCACGGCCGTGTTCGGATCGTAATCCGCGAACGACGGATAATCCGCCATGGGTCGTACCTCCGAGGATCGATGTGGTCGCGGCCGCGAACTGGTCCGATGGCACCCGCTCCCGGCTACTCAGTGTCTCAATGGCCCAAGCCACAGGGCCAAGCGGGTGATCAACTAGTTCCGGCCTCGACATGAAGATTATTCCAGGAGTAGGATTAATCGCATCGGCCGGGGGCGTCGGTGTCGGTGAACGACTCGCTGCCCGCGGCAGACGGTCGTCGGCGCGGGCCGAAGTGCCGGAGTGACCGGAACCGGCACCGGTAAACCCGAACCGCACGACCTCACGGGGGAGGATCAGCGTGATCGTCGAGGACCGGCCTCGCGTCTTCCGGACGGGCAGCCGCCACGGCCACCACCAGCTGATCCGCACGCACCTGACCGGCGGCGAACCCGCCCGGTCACCGCGACGAGAGCAGGGGGTGTAGACGAATGGCCGTCCGGGTGAACTCGCTCTTCCGCCGCGAAGACGAAGCCCACCGTGGCCGCCGGGGCATCGGCAACGAGCTGCGGAACCGCTTCGGCTTCAGCCTGATCCAGGCGCCGCTGCGCAAGACGACGACGTGGGCCACGGACCAGGACCTCCCGCTGCGCCGCCACGCCGACGGGGTCCGCACCACCCGCCCGCTGGAAGCTTCGATCGACCTGACGCCGCTGATGCGCGGCCGCATCGGCTCGCGCGCCTGAACCCGTACCACCGCGAAAGAGCCCCGGTTTCCTGCGGAACCGGGGCTCTTGCCTTGCGCGGCTACGGTTTCCGCAGCAGCAGGCAGCCGTGCCGCATCGGGCGTTCCCCCGCGCCCGGCTCGCGGTACACGCGCCCCACCTCGGTGAACCCGGCCGCGGCGGCGAGCCCGGCCAGTTCGTCCAGCGGCCAGCTGTAGGCCGTCGTCACCTTGTGGTCGAACGGCACCAGCGGGCCGCCGCCGGATTCGAAGCAGCCCAGCAGAACGTGACCGCCGGACGCCGACGTTCGGGCGAATTCGGCGAAGCAGCCCGGAATTTCCGCGGGCGGCGTGTGGATCAGCGAGTACCACGACAGGATTCCGGCGAGGGACGCGTCCGGCATGTCCAGCGCCGCCATCGAGCCCACCTCGAACCGCAGGTCCGGGTGCGCGGCCCTGGCGAGGGAGACCATCACCGGGGACAGGTCGACACCGAAGCTGTCGAGGCCGAGGGAACGCAGGTGGGCCGTCAGGTGCCCGGGCCCGCAGCCGAGGTCGGCGACCGGGCCGCGGCCGCGCACGGAATCCGCGAACGCCGCCCACACCGCCCGTTCCAGCGGGTGCTTGTCCCAGGCTCCGGCGACGAATTCGGCGTACTTGACGGCGATCGCGTCGTAGGCGGCCGCTGTCACGGTTTGCGGCCCAGGCCGCAGAGGTGGCCGACGAACGCCGGGTCGTTCGCGAGCTTCTTCGTCGCCTTGGACTCGATCTCCTCGGGGTGCCACTCGGGCAGGTAGACGATGCCCGGCTCGACGAGCTCCAGCCCTTCGAAGAACGACGTGAACTCCGCCCGCGTGCGCAGGTGGATCGGCGTGCTGGACCGGTTGTACTGCTTCATGATGGTCTCGCGGCTGTCGGCGTCGGCCATCTGCTGCAGGCCGTCGCTGGTCAGGTGCGAGGACAGGAAGTACGAGCCGGCCGGCAGCAGCGACAGGTACTTCCGGATGGTCTGGGCCACCGGTTCGTCGGCGCCGAGGAAGTACAGGACGCCCACCATGATCAGGCCGATCGGGCGGTTCGGGTCGAGGACGCCGGTGTCGAGCGCGCGCTTCCAGATGTCGGCCGGGTCGCGCAGGTCGCCCTGCAGCACCGCGTGCCGCCCCGCGACGCCTTCCCGCTCCAGCAGGATCTGTGAGTGGGCGACGGCGACCGGCTCGTTGTCGACGTACACGCACCGGGCGTCCGGGTTGACCGCCGTCGCGACCTCGTGGACGTTGCCGACCGTCGGGACGCCGGAGCCGAGGTCGAGGAACTGGTCGATGCCGTTGCGCGCCAGGTAGCGCACGCCGCGGCCGAGGAAGTCGCGGCCGGCGCGGGCGACCGTCTTGATCATCGGGAAGGTCTTGACCGCCTGCTCGCCGAACTGCCGGTCGATGGCCCAGTTGGCGTCGCCGCCGAGGAACCAGTCGTAGATGCGCGCCGCGTTCGGCCGGTCCAGGTCCACGCCTTCAGGGGCTTCGGGGTCCTGCGTCGTCATTGCGTCCTCCAGGCTTGCGGCCGACACCGCCGACCACGCTCGCGAGGGGGACCGTGGCGGCGCCGGGCTCGGGGCGCCACTCTCCCACAGGCACGATCCCGGGCTCGACGACGTCGAAGGTACCGAAGAACGCGGCGATCTCGGCGAGGGACCGGGAAACCGCGGGCGAGCTCGACTGTTCGGAGAGCTTCACGAGCCGCCGGATCTGCTCCAGCTCTTCGCCTTCGACACCGGACTCGGTCGCGTGCGAAAGGACGTACGCCGACCCGGGCGCCAGGAGGGTCCGGTAGTCGCGGATGGCTTCGCGGACACCGGTGACGTCCGGCAGGAAGTGCAGCACCGCCACGGTGAGCAGGCAGATCGGCCGGTCCGGGTCGAGCACGCCGGTGGCCAGCGCGGCGTCCCAGACTTCGCCGGCGTCCCGCAGGTCGGCGTGCAGCACGGCGTGCCGCTCCGGATCGCCGGCCTCTTCGAGCAGCATCCGCCCGTGCGCGACCGCGACCGGCTCGCAGTCGACGTAGACGCACCGGCTGTCGTCGGCGTAGTCGTCGGCGACCTCGTGCACGTTGCCCGCGGTCGGGATGCCGGAGCCGAGGTCGAGGAACTGCGTGATGCCTTCGGCGAGGCAGTAGCGGACGGCCCGGCCGAGGAAGTCGCGGTTGGCGCGGGCCAGGGTCTTCGCCAGCGGGAACACTTTGAGCGCCTGCTCGCCGTACTGCCGGTCGATCGCCCAGTTCGCGGTGCCGCCCAGCGCCCAGTCGTAGATGCGGGCCACGCTCGGGCGGTCCAGATCGATGACATCGGGAAGGAAGTCGGGGTCCACGACGTCCCCTTCGAGCGGCAACTTTCCGGTGGATTCAGGCGCAACGCAGTGACTCTACCGAAAGTTGTTCACACGCCGGGACACTTCACACGGCCATTCGCCCTATTGGAGCTGCTGCATCTGCGCGCGGTAACCCTCCGCGAGCTCCTTGAGGAACTGCCGGGTCTCCTGGCGCTCCAGCGCGGCACCGCGCAGCCGGTCCCAGGAGTCGACGAAGATGTTGAAGTCCTTGACGTCGTCGAGGTAGAGCCCGCCTGCCGAGTGCTCGATGTAGACGAAGTCCCGCGTGCGGTCCGGGAACCGCATGATCGTGAAGTCGTTGGGCACCGCGGCCAGCCGCGCGCCGAACGGCAGTACGTGCACGTAGACCCGCGGGTGCTTCTCGAGCGAGAGCAGGTGCTCGACCTGGTCGAGCATCACCGCGGGTGCGTACCCGCCGGGTGCCCGGCGCAGCGCGCCTTCGCTGATGATGAAGCGGTAGTACGGCGGCTGCTGCTGCTCGAACACCGCCTTGCGGTCGAGGCGGTTGCGGACCAGCGACGTCACGTCGGTCGCCCCGGCCTCGGTGAACTGCTTGAGCATGTAGTGCTCGGACTGCAGCGGCCCCGGGATGCGCTCACCGTGCCAGGTGAGGATCTCCGCGGCCGCGGGCTCCAGGTCGGTGAAGGTGCGGAACCAGTGCGGCACCACCGACCGGTAGCCGGACCAGTGGCCGCGCTGCCCGGCGGCGGCCCGCGCCAGGTTCATCAGCGTGTCGGCTTCTTCGCCGTTGATCCCGAACGCGTTCAGCATGGATCGCACATCCCCGAGCTTCACCCCGACGGCACCGGACTCGATCTTGTTGACCTTGCCCTGGGTGCAGCCGAGGACCTCGGCGACCTGCTGCTGTGTCATCCGCGCCGCGGTGCGGGCATGCCGGAGCTCGTTCCCGAGCTGCTTCCGGCGCGAGGTGACGGTGCTGGCCATCGCCCTGCTCTCCCGGACCACTACCAAGCAACGGCGGCCACCGGCCGCCGTCGCACGCGAACTATCGAACCCACCCAGGCTAGTGCTTCACCTTGCGGATCTCGATGATGACATCGCGCAGCGTTCCAGGAAACGCCGCAGAATGCCAGTCACCTGCGGTATCACTCGCCTGGACCAGTGAAATTCCGAATTATTCCGCCAACCGGCGGAGCCCGGTCTCGGGCATAGTGACGCCGTGACCGATCGCTCCCCCTCCGCCGCCGCCGTCACCCGGCTGGCCGACCAGGCCCACGGCTACGTCCAGCCGGACGGCTCCTGGTACATCAACAACTGCGGGCTCGTCGACGCCGGCGACCACACCGTGCTGATCGACACCTGCGCGACCGAGCGCCGCACCCGCGCCCTGCTGGAGGCCGTCGAAGGCGCCACCGGCCGCCCGGTGACGACGCTGGTCAACACCCACCACCACGGCGACCACACCAACGGCAACTACCTGGTCGAAGGCGCGACGGTGATCGGCCACCGCAAGACACGCGAGCTGATGGTCGCCGAGGGCATCCAGACCTACGAGGGCGTCTTCGTCGGCAACGACTGGGGCACGCTGGAGTCGCGGCCGCCCGAGATCGTCTTCGACGACCGGCTCACCCTCCACGCCGGGGACGTCGAGATCCAGCTGATCCACCCGGGCAACGCGGCGCACACGACCAACGACGTGCTGGTCTGGCTGCCCGCGCAGCGCGTCCTCTACGCCGGTGACCTGGTGTTCCACGGCGGCAGCCCGTTCGCGCTGATGGGCTCGGTGGCGGGGTGGCGCAAGGGCCTCGACGTCATCCGGGAGCTTTCGCCAGAAGTGATCTTGCCTGGTCACGGCGGCCCGTGCGGGCTCGACGTCGTGGACACTGTGGACGAGTACCTGCAGTTCGTCCAGAAGACGGCCGAGCGCGGGAAGGCCGCCGGACTGTCGCCGCTGGAGGTCGCGAAGGAGACCGACCTGGGCGACTTCGCGTCGCTGAGCGAGCAGGAGCGGCTGCCGGGCAACCTGCACCGGGCGTACGCCGAGCTCGACGGCGCCGAGTGGGGCGCCGACATCGACCTGGTCGCGGCGATCACCGACATGCTCGCCTACAACAAGGGACCCATCCGCTGCTTCTCCTGAACTAGGTGAGCTGCTCCTCCGTGGCCTCCCTTGAGGCGTCGATCGGACTAGTGTCTGAATCGAATGAGTCGTTGGAAGGATGCGGATGAGCAAGAAGGCGAGCATCGGGGTCACCGGCCTGGCGGTCATGGGCCGCAACCTGGCCCGCAACCTGGCCCGGCACGGGCACACGGTGGCCCTGCACAACCGGTCCGAAGAGCGGACCCGCGCGCTGGTGGAGCAGTTCGGCGACGAGGGCGACTTCATCCCGGCGTACTCCGCGCAGGACTTCGTCGACGCGCTGGAGCGGCCCCGGCAGGTCGTGATCATGGTCAAGGCGGGCGGGCCGACGGACGCCGTCATCGAGGAGTTCGCGCCGCTGCTCGAAGAGGGCGACGTCATCATCGACGCCGGCAACGCACACTTCGCCGACACGCGCCGCCGCGAGAAGGCGCTGCGCGAGCGCGGGCTGCACTTCGTCGGCAGCGGCGTCTCGGGCGGTGAAGAAGGCGCGCTGCACGGGCCGAGCATCATGCCCGGCGGCTCGAAGGAGTCGTACGAGTCGCTCGGCCCGCTGTTCGAGGACATCTCGGCGAAGGTCGACGGCGAGCCGTGCTGCACGCACATCGGCGCGGACGGGGCCGGCCACTTCGTCAAGATGGTGCACAACGGCATCGAGTACGCCGACATGCAGCTGATCGCGGAGTCGTTCGACCTGCTCCGGCACGCGGGCGGCTACGCTCCGGCCGAGATCGCCGACGTGTTCCGCACGTGGAACACCGGGCGGCTCGACTCCTACCTGATCGAGATCACCGCCGAGGTGCTGGCGCACGTCGACCAGGCGTCCGGCAAGCCGTTCGTCGACGTCGTCGAGGACGCGGCCGAGCAGAAGGGCACCGGCCGCTGGACCGTGCAGATCGGCCTCGACCTCGGGGTGCCGATCTCGGGCATCGCCGAAGCCGTCTTCGCGCGTTCGCTGTCGGGGTCGAAGTCGCTGCGCGCGGCGGCCCGCGGCCTCGGCGGTCCGTCGGCCGCGCCGCTGTCGGGCTCTTCGCTGGAGCGCTTCGCCGACGACGTCGAGCAGGCGCTGTACGCGTCGAAGGTGGTCGCGTACGCGCAGGGCTTCAACCAGATCCAGGCCGGCGCGACCGAGTACGGCTGGGACATCGACCTGGGCAAGGTCGCCTCGATCTGGCGCGGCGGCTGCATCATCCGCGCGAAGTTCCTCAACGACATCACCGCGGCCTACGCCGACGAGCCCCAGCTGCCGACGCTGCTGACGTCGGGCGGCTTCCGCAAGGCGGTCGAGGACGCGCAGGATTCGTGGCGTTCGGTGATCTCGACGGCGGTCAAGCTGGGTATCCCGACGCCGGGCTTCTCGACGGCGCTGGCCTACTACGACGGCCTCCGCGCCGACCGCCTGCCGGCCGCGCTGGTGCAGGGCCAGCGGGACTTCTTCGGTGCGCACACCTACCGCCGGGTGGACCGCGAAGGTTCGTTCCACACGGCCTGGGCCGCCGACGGCCGCCCGGAGTCCGACGCCTGAGCCGGTGCTGCTCTGATCGGGAAAACCCCCTGGTCCATCCCGATCAGAGCAGCGTCACCAGCAGCACCGCGAGGAGCACGGCGGCCAGGAGGAGTCTCACTGCCCGCGTGCGGCGAGGATTTCCGCCAGCACCTCCTGGATCTTCGCTTCGGCCTTGTCCTTCTTGACGCCGAGGCCGTCGAGCACCTCGAAGCCGGTGCCTTCGCGCTGTTCCAGCAGCGCCAGCAGGATGTGCTCGGTGCCGATGAAGTTGTGGCCCAGCCGCAGCCCTTCGCGCAGGGTCAGCTCGAGGGTCTTCTTGGCGGCGCCGCTGAACGGCATCGGGTTCGGCACGGGCACGACCGCCTCGGGCAGCCGCGCTTCGGCGGCTTCGCGGACAGCGTCCAGCTGCACGCCCTGGGCCAGGATCGCCCCGGCCGCCAGCGCGGCGGGCTCGGTCAGCAGGCCCAGCACGATGTGCACGGTGTCGATGTGCGGGCTGCCGTGGTCGACGGCGGCCTTCTGCGCCTCGACCACGACGTGCCGCGCCCGGTCGGTGTAGCGGCCGTAGACCCGTTCGATCGTCCCGGCCGGGTCGCCGCCGGGGTCGACCTTCGGCACGAACCGCTTCTGCGCCGCCTGCTTGGTCACGCCCATGCTCTGGCCGATCTCGGTCCAGGAGGCGCCGGACCGGCGAGCTTGGTCGACGAAGTGGCCGATCAGGTGGTCGGCCACTTCGCCCAGGTGCTCACCCATGTAGACGGCATCGGACAGCTGAGCCAGCGCGTCCTTGTCGTTGTTGCTCTTGATCGCGGAGATGAGGTCGTCGAGCTTGACGGAGTATTCGGGAAGCGTCATGTCGTCAACTCTAGGTTGACGATACGCCGTCGTCAACCATGGGTTGACGATCTTAGGCGGCTCGCGACTTCACGTGCGCCTTCAGGTCGAACGCGCTGGCTTCGAGGTCGGCGTACGCGGGCTTCGGCTCGGCGGTGAACAGGCGGCGGGCCGCGATGTGGTCCGCGGGTTTGTTCACCGACTCCACCGCGATCAGCACGTCGTCGCGGAACGACAGCACCGAGAACTTGCCGGTGGCCCGGTCGCCCGCCACCACGGTCCGGTCGGCGCCGGAGAGGATTCCGGCGATCTGCAGTTTCGCGCCCGCCTGGTCGGTCCAGAACCAGGGCAGGCTCGCGTACGGCTCTTCGGTGCCGGTGATCGCCGCGGCCACGCAGCGGGCCTGGTCGACGGCGTTCTGCACGGACTCCAGCCGGGTCGCCACGCCCGCCTGCACGCACGGGAAGTTGGCGCAGTCGCCGATCGCGAAGATCCCCGGGTCGGCGGTCCTCAGGTGCGCGTCGACGACCACGCCGTTGTCCACCGGCAGCCCGGCGGCTTCGGCGAGCGAGGTCTCGGGCACGACCCCGACGGCCACGACGACCAGGTCGGCGGGCAGCCGGCGGCCGTCGGACAGCTCGACTTCGCGCACCCGCGAGTCGCCGTGGAACGCCGTGACGCCCTGGCCCAGCAGCACCGTGTGCCCGGCTTCGCGGTGCAACGCGGCGAAGTACGCGGAGATCTCCGGCGTCGCGACGCGGTTGAGCAGGCGGTCCTGCGCCTCGACGACGGTCACCGGACGGCCCGCGTGCGAGGCGAACTCCAGCCCGATGAACCCGCCACCGGCCACGACGACGTGCTCGGCCCGTTCGAGCGACGCCCGGAGCCGGTCGGCGTCGGCACGGGTGCGCAGGGTCAGCACGCCCGGGAGGTCCGCGCCCGGTACGGGCAGCGTCCGGTTGCGGGCACCGGTGGCCAGGACGAGGTGGTCGTAGTCCAGTTCGCGGCCGTCCTCGAGCCGGACCTTCCGCCCGGCGCGGTCGATCGTCCCGACCCGGCCCTCGACCAGCTCGATTTCTTTCTCCGCGAAGAAGTCTTCACCGCGCAGGTGCAGGTGTTCGAGCCCGGCGGTCCCGGCCAGGTAGGCCTTCGACAGCGGCGGCCGCTGGTACGGCACGCCCGGCTCGTCCCCGACCAGCACGACCCGGCCGTCGAACCCCCGGTCCCGCAGCGAAGCCACGGCCTGGAACCCGCTCTGCCCCGCCCCGACGACGAGCACCGTGTTCTGTACACCCATGCCTGCCATCCGACCACAACGACCGCGAGCCGTCGAGGAAGGGCATCGCGCTCTCGCGCAGCACCGCTCCGGGCGGGCGGCCGCCGCGCGCGTGTCTCACACTTCTTCGTCGTCCGGCAGCAGCGGGCGCATGAACGTCCGCCGGTACCGGACCACGCACCCGGTTTCGTCGCGGATCTTGTCCGCCTCGATGAAGTCCGGGTCGACGCCGAACAGCCCCCGGTAGCGCTCGTACGCCGCCAGGCTCTCGAAGCTGAACAGCGCCCGGGCTTCGTCGCTCGCGCCCTCCGCCGGCAGGAAGTACCCGTGGTGGACGCCGCCTTCGCGCTGCACCAGGCGCATCCACGCCGCGGCGAAGCGTTCGAAGTCGGGGAGCTTCGCGGGGTCGATGACGTAGTCGACGACGCAGGTGATCATCAGTGGCCGCCCCAGACGCGGTCGGCCGTCGCGACGATGAGCTCCAGCTTGCGCAGCTGGTCGTCCGCGGTCAGGTCGTTGCCCTCCTCGGTCGAGGAGAACCCGCACTGCGGCGACAGGCAGAGCCGGTCGACGTCGACGTACCGCGAAGCCTCCTCGATCCGCCGCACCAGGACGTCGGGGTCCTCCAGCTCCGGCCGCTTGGTCGTGACCAGCCCGAGGACGACCTTCTTGTCCTTCGGCACGAACCGCAGCGGTTCGAACCCGCCGGAGCGTTCGTCGTCGTACTCCAGGAAGAACCCGTCGACGGCGAGCTCGCCGAAGAGCGCTTCGGCGACGAACTCGTAGCTGCCTTCGGCGGCCCACGACGACCGGAAGTTGCCGCGGCACAGGTGGGTCGTCACCGTGAGGTCCCCGGGACGGCCTTCGAGGGCCGCGTTCAGCGTCGCGATGTTGCGCAGGTGCTGGGTGTCCGGGTCGCCGCCCATCCGCGCGACGAGCTCCCGCTGCGCCGGGTCGTTGAGGTAGGCGAGGCTCGTGTCGTCGAGCTGCAGGTACCGGCAGCCGAGGCCGTGCACCGCGGAGACCTGCTGCCGGTAGGCGGCGCTGAGGTCGGCGAAGAACTCCTCGAGGTCCGGGTAGACGCTCTCGCTGACCGCCGCCCGGCCGCCGCGGTAGTAGACCATGCTCGGCGACGGGATGGTCAGCTTCGGCGTCACGCCCGGGTCCACATGGGACTGCAGGAACCGGAAGTGGTCGGCGAAGATCGGCTCCTCGAGCCGCACCTTGCCGTCGACCTGCAGCCCCGGCGGGCTGAACTCGAGGTCACCAGCCAGGTTGTGGAACTTGACGTGCAGCCGCTGGTCGCTCTTGGAGATGCCGCCGAGCGCGTAGATGAAGTCCATGTGCCACGACGCGCGGCGGAACTCGCCGTCGGTCGCGGAGCTCAGCCCGGCCGCCTTCTGCATCTTGATCACGTCGCGGATCGCGTCGTCCTCGACCGCGCGGAGCTGCTCCGCGTTGATCTCACCGCTTTCGTGCCGCCTCCGTGCGTCGCGCAGCACCGGGGGCCGCAGCAGGCTCCCCACGTGATCGGCGCGAAACGGCGGGCCCACCTGGGAACTGCCACCCGAAGTCATGCACCGATGGTCACACATTCCCGGCCTTCGCGCCGCCCCCCGAAACACGATCATCACGTCCGGGACTTGCTACGGTCACCGGCACCGCGTTGGCTGTGCCACCGGGGCGTTCGACGAACGGGGGCACTCATGACGGAAACCGCGGTCCACCCGGTCGACCAGGGCCTGCCCGCCGGCCGGCTCGCGTTGCTCGGCCTCCAGCACATGTCGATCATGTACGCGGGCTCGGTCGCGGTCCCGCTGATCGTCGGCAGCGCGCTCAAGCTCGACCCGGCCACGATCGGGCTGCTGGTCAACGCCGATCTGCTGGTCGCGGGCATCGCGACGCTCATACAGGCCGTCGGCATCGGGAAGCTGCTCGGCATCCGGCTGCCGGTGGTGGCGGGCGCGACGTTCAGCGTCGTGAACCCGATGATCCTGATCGCGTCCCAGTACGGGCTGCCCGCCGTCTACGGCGCGATGATCGCCTCCGGTGTGTTCGGGCTGCTCATCGCGAAGCCGTTCGCGAAGCTGATCCGGTTCTTCCCGCCGCTGGTCACCGGGACGCTGCTGCTGGTCATCGGCGTCTCGCTGCTCGGCCCGGGCGCGGGGCTGATCGCGGGCAACGACCCGACGGCGTCCGACTACGCGGCCCTGTCGCACATCCTGCTCGCGTTCGGCGTGCTCGCGCTGCTCGTGCTGTTCACGCGGGTGCTGCGGGGGTTCGCCAACCAGATCGGGCCGCTCCTGGCGCTGGCGATCGGGCTGGTCGCCGCGATCCCGATGGGGCTGGTGCACTGGGACGGCCTGCGCGCGGCGAGCTGGTTCGGGCTCGCCTCGCCGTTCCACTTCGGGGCACCGACGTTCCCCGTCGCCGCGGTGCTGTCGATGTGCGTGGTCATGCTGGTGACGTTCACCGAGTCCACCGCCGACATGATCGCCGTCGGCGAGATCACCGGCCGCCCGCCGACCGACGCCGACCTCGCGCGCGGCCTGGCCACCGACGGCGTCTCGGCCGTGCTCGGCGGGGTGATGAACTCCTTCCCTGACACGGCGTTCGCGCAGAACGTCGGCCTGGTGCGGATGACCGGCGTGCGCAGCCGCTGGGTCGTCGCGGTGACCGGCGGGATCCTCGTGCTGATGGGCCTGGTGCCGAAGGTCGGCGCGTTCATCGCGGCGATCCCGGAACCGGTGGTCGGCGGGGTCGCGGTCGTGATGTTCGCGATGGTCGCCGCCGTCGGCGCCCAGAACCTCCGGACGGTCGAGTTTTCCGGCAACCACAACACCTTCGTCGTCGCGGTGGCCCTCGGCGTCGGCCTGCTGCCGGCGTTCGCACCGGGCTTCTTCAAGCACTTCCCGGCGTGGCTGCAGACGATCTGCGGCAGCTCGATCACCGTGGCGGCGGTGCTCGCCTTCGTCCTGAACCTGCTGTTCAACCACCTCGGCCGGCGCGCGGAGCCGGACCTGCTCAACGCGCCTTGAGCAGCCGGCCGACGAGCTCGGCCGCGGTGCCCGGCTCGACCGGGCGCCGGAACAGCACGCGCAGGTAGAGCGGGGCCAGCACGTAGTCGAGCACCTCGTCGACCGACGGCACCGGTTCGCCGCGGGCCGCGGCCCGGTCGAGGGCGGCCTGCAGGTCTTCGCCGCGGGCCCGCAGGTATTCGATCGGCTTCTCGTCCGGGCGCAGGGTGGCGACGAGCGCACGGAGGAGGATCTGGCCGTGCCGGTCGCGCATCGCGCGCTCGACACCTTCGGCCCAGCCGAGCAGATCGCCCCGCAGCGAACCGGTGTCCGGGATCGGGGACGTCGACCGCAGGCGCGTCACCGCGGCGTCGAGCAGCAGTGCGTCGCGGCTGCCCCAGCGCCGGTAGATGCTGGTCGGGTTGACGCCCGCCCGTTCGGCGATCTTCGGGATCGCCGCGTCGATCTCGCCGGCGGCGAGCAGCTCGACGACGGCGTCGTGCACCGCGTCGCGGACACGGGCGCTGCGGCCGCCGGGTCGGGTCATGACCGCATCTTAAAGCAACGTTGCTTGCTTTAGGATGCGACTCCCGGCTACTCTTAAGTCAAATCGATTTGCCTTAAGGAGTCGGAATGGCCCGCAAGATGACCAAGGACGAGCGCGAAGCGTTCCTCGCCCAGCCGCAGGTCGGCGTGCTCAGCGTCGCGGCCGAAGCCGGGCGGGCACCGCTGACCACGCCGATCTGGTACCGCTACGAGCCGGGCGGCGACGTCGTCGTGATGACGTCACCCGGCGCGCGGAAGGCCCGGCTGATCGAGGCGGCCGGCCGGTTCGCGCTGTGCGTCCAGCAGCAGGAGGGGGTCTACAAGTACGTCTCGGTCGAGGGTCCGGTCGTGGAGTCGTGGCCGATGACCAAGGCGGAACGGCACGAGATGGCGGCCCGCTACCTGCCGCCCGGGGTGAGCGAGGCCTACACGGACGCGACCGACGAAGCCCACGGGAACAACATCGCCATCGTGATGCGGCCGGAGCGCTGGAACACCTCGGACTTCAGCGACCTCACCGAACAGCTGGCCTGATCACCAGCAGATGACCAGGAAGCACGTCGTCGGCCGAGGCGGTGTCGGGGTCGGGGTCGGCGTGTGCCCGCCGGACGGCGGTGGCGGGTTCCCCGGCGGTGTCGTCGTCGCGTTGCCCGTGGTCGAGGGGGCGGCGCCGGACGACGTGGCGGTCGGGGTCGCGGTGGCGGCGCTGCTGCTCCCGGTGGCCGGGTCGCGGCCCGGCACCTCGGTGACGGTGCCGCGGTGTTCGTTCGCCGCCGTGACGACGTCGCCGCCGGTGCCGCCGCCGATCCCGCCGTCGGGCGGGGAGTCCGTGGCCTGGTCGGCGCCACCCAGCCCGGTGGTGCGCTGCGGGAAGGGGATGACCTGGATCTGGTCGACCGGCGAGGCGTCCTGGCGTTCTTTGCCGCCGAAGGCGACCAGGGCCGCCGCGGCGCCGCAGCCCACGATGACGGCGAGCATCACCGCGACCACGCGCCAACGTGACTGGCCCGGTCCCGGACGGTCGCCCCAGCCCTCGCGCACGAGCAGCTCGGCGACCGATACCTCGTCGTTCACCCCGGCAGACCCTCCCGAAAGGCCTTTCGGCCGACAGCGTGGCCGTATTCTTACCGTAAAAGCCCCCCGAACGGGTGAAGGGGCGGCAAAAATTCGTCACGTAACGCAAGATCTGACGGTGAGTGACATCCACAGCGTTTTCTAAGCTGACACTCGTGATACTCCCAGCATGACGACCGAAGCTCAGTCCATGCTGCTGAGAGCCGAACGGCCGATCACCTCGATCGCGTTCGCGCGCCGCAGCCCGCGGTCGATGCTCCGGTACCTCCCCAACCCGAAGACGACCCCGTTCACCTTCGGCTACCTGGTCGTCCTGCTGGCCACCACGCTCGTGCTCGTGTTCGCCGACCCGGTGGTGACGGACCGGCTGCTCCAGCTGTCCAGCACCGACGCCCACAACCTGTGGCGACGGCCGCTGACCTCGTTGCTGAGCAGCGCGATCTGGCTGCCCGGCGAAAGCTGGCTGCCCTACGCCCTGATCTTCGCGGTCGCCGTCGCGCCGCTGGAACGCCGGTTCGGCGCCCGCCGCACGGCGCTGGTCTTCTTCGCCGGCCACATCGTCGCCACGCTCGCCACCGAACTGCCGGTGATGGCGCTGATCAATGCCCACGTGCTGCCGAATTCGGCCGGGCACTGGCTCGACATCGGGGTCAGCTACGGCTTCTTCACCACCGCCGGCGCGCTGGTGTTCCTGCTGCCCGGCCGCGTGCGCCTGGCCGCGCTGGCCGCGACGGAGGCGTTCATCGCCGCGATCTGGCTGAGCGACGACCCGGCGAGCCTCGACTCGGTCGTCACGCTGCTCGGCCACGCGTTCGCCGCGCACTTCGGGCTGCTGGTCTGCGGACCGTGGCTGCGGGAAGGCATCCGCAGGCCGAGCCCGGATTCCGCCGGGTAGGCACGGACCGGAGTCGGTGGTGTAATCGACGAGCCACACGCCGACTTCACCGGGGGACGGGACGCACATGGAGGCCGACTCGCTCGCCGCACTGGTCGAGCTGGGTCCGGACGCGATCTGCGTGCACGAGCACGACGTGCTCACCTACGCCAACGCAGCCGCCCTGGAGGCGTTCGCCGCGCGTTCGGCCGAGGAGGTCGTCGGCCGCCGGTTCAGCGACCTCGTCGCCGAAGACGCCCGGGCCGTGCTGCTCGGCAAGCTGGCGGAACTGACGGAACCGGGCCAGGCCAGCGAGCCGCTTGAAGCGCTGATGTCCCGGCTGGACGGCAGCAAGTTCGCCGTCGAGACGGTGCTGGTGCGCCTCGGCGGGGCCGCGTACCAGGTCGTCATGCGCGACATCACGGCGAAGAAGGCCGCCGCCGACGCCCTCCGCTACCAGGCTGCGCTCGTGTCGCACGTCAGCGACGCGCTGATCGCGACCACCGGCGAAGGCGTCGTGACCAGCTGGAACCCGGCCGCCGAGGCGGTGTACGGCTGGACCGCGGCCGAGGCCGTCGGGCGGCGGGCGAGCGAGCTCGTCGGCGCCCCGCTCGACCTGCCGGCCATCCGGCGCGGCGGTGGGGTCGCGGAAGCGGTGCACCGGCGGCGCGACGGCGCTCCACTGGCGGTCCGCGTGTCGGCCGCCGAGATGCACGACGGGTACGTGCTGGTCTGCGCCGACGAAACCGCGCGGCGGCGGGCCGAACGGAACTACCGGACGGTCGTCGCGTCCCTCGACGAAGGCGTGCTCGTGATGGGCGCCACCGGGCTCATCGAAGCGGCGAACCCGGCGGCCTGCCGGATCCTCGGCGTCGCCGAAGCCGACCTGATCGGCGTCCCGTGCCACACGCTGACGCTGTTCACCGAGTCCGGCCAGTGGATCCCGCCCGACGAACTGCCGTCGGTGCAGACGCGGCGGACCGGGGTCGCGCACAACGGGCTGGTCGTGCGCCTGCGCCGGCCGGACGGCCGGGACGTCTGGGTGTCGCTGACCTCGCGCCTGCTCGACGCGGACGACCCGGCGGCGATGGCCGTCGTCACGTCGTTCACCGACATCACCGAGACCCGGGCGATCAGCGCGCAGCTCGCGTACGACGCCACGCACGATCCGCTGACCCGGCTGGCGAACCGGACCCTGGTGCTCGGCAGGCTCGACGTCCGCGAGCGGGGTGCGGTCACCGTGCTGTTCCTCGACCTGGACAAGTTCAAGGTCATCAACGACTCGCTCGGGCACTCGGTCGGCGACCAGGTGCTGCGGATCGTCGGGGAGCGCCTGCGCCGCGGATCCGGGCGCGAGGACCTGGTCGGCAGGCTGGGCGGCGACGAGTTCGTCGTCGTCACCGCCGAGGTCACCGACCCGGCCGAGGTCCGCGCGCTGGCCGAGCACCTGCGGGCCGCGCTGGCCGAGCCGATCGGCGTGCTGGGCCGTCAGCTGCACCTCGACGCGAGCATCGGTGTCGTGCTCGTCGGCCGCGACGACCGCCGCAGCGCCGAAGACCTGCTGCGCGACGCGGATGTCGCGATGTACCAAGCGAAAGCGCTCGGCCGCGGGCGCCACCACTTCTTCGACGTCGGCCTGCGCGAGCGGATGCAGCGGCGGCTGCGGATGGAGCAGGACCTGCGCGCCGCCGTCCACGACGGCCAGCTCTGGCCCGCCTACCAGCCGGTCGTCGACCTGCGGACCGGTGAGATGGTCGCGGTGGAGGCGCTGCTGCGGTGGACGCACCCCCGGCACGGCGCGATTTCGCCGGCGGAGTTCATCCCGCTCGCCGAAGAAAGCGACCTGATCAACGTGATCGGCAAGGAGATGCTGCGCGCGACGACCCGGGAGCTGGCCACCCGCCGCGTCCGCCAGGGCCTGGACCTGACGCTGAAGGTCAACCTGTCGACGCGGCAGCTCGACGACCCGCACCTGGTTCCGGCGGTCGAGGACGCGCTGGCGAGCACCGGGCTGCCCGCGGACGCGCTGTGCCTGGAGGTCACCGAAAGCGCGTTGATGCGCGACCAGGAAGCGGCCGGGGAAGTGCTGGCGGCCCTGCGTTCGCTGGGCGTGCTGCTGGCGATCGACGACTTCGGCACCGGGTATTCGTCGCTCGCCCAGCTGCGCCGGCTGACGCTGGACACGCTCAAGATCGACCGCTCGTTCATCACGGGGATCGCCGGATCGCGGGACGCGGAGGCGATCGTCACGAGCATCATCGCGATGGCGCACGCGGTGGACCTGACGGTGATCGCCGAGGGCGTCGAGTCGGCGGAGCAGGTCGAGCTGCTCCGCCGGCTCGGGTGCGACCAGGCGCAGGGTTACCACCTCGGCCGTCCGGTGCCGGCGGCCGAGTTGTTCGGTCAGTAGACCCGCTGCAGCCGTTCCAGTTCGTCCGCGGTCAGTTCGATGCCGAGGTCCTTGAGGGTGGCGTCGAGTTCCCCGGGCGCGACGGTGGTGGTTTCGCTGCTGCTGCCGGGCTTTTCGACGGTGAGTTCGCGGCCGAGCAGCCGGCGGCTGACGCCGGGCTCGATCGTCATGACCACCAGCCGTCCGGTGAACGGCGACTTCGGGTGCGTCGACGTGTAGTGGTGGTAGACCTCGTAGTCGATGGGGTGCATCTCGTTGAGGCGGAACTCGAGGACGTCCTCGTCGCCCTTCTGCAGCGTCCACCAGTCTCCGGTGCGCCGGATGCGGTGCGGCCAGCCGGCCTGGTCGGTTTCGTGGCCGTCGACGAGCGGCACGGGGTCGAGGATCCCGGCCCCGAACCCGACATCGGCGAGGTACTGCCCGCCGTCCACGTCGACGACGAGGGTCATGTGCGTGTACGGCCCGGGCCGCCGCGGTTGCACGCGCGCGGACAGCCGGTGCACGGTGTAGCCGAGCTGTTCGAGGACGGCGGCGAAGAGGCCACTCTGTTCGTAGCAGTAGCCGCCCCGCCGCCGTCCGACGAGCTTGGCGTGCACGACGTCGAGCGAAATCCCTTGGTGCTGCCCGAGAACGACGTCGACGTTCTCGAACGGGATGGCGCGGGCGTGCGCCCGCATGAGTTCCGCCAGCGCGGCCGCGGACGGCGTCCGCCGGGGTTGCCCGACGCGCGCGAGGTAGGCGTCGAGGTCGACGGCGCCGATACCCCATTCCCCAGGTGTGGTCATGGAAGCAGGATGGACCTTCGACCTAGCTGGAGGTCAACCTTCGTGGACGACCGCCCGCACCTCGACGGCGGTGTACTGGGCGTCGGGGATCTTCGCGGCCAGCTCGACGGCCCGCGCTTCGCTCTCGACGTCGACGACGTAGTAGCCGCAGAGGAAGACGCCGGAGTCGACGAAGCCGCCGGTTTTCGTCTGCACCACACCGTTGCGGACCTGGACGGTCGTGGTCGCGTCGGGTTCGGCGAGCGCCTTGGTCTCGACCATTTCCCCGGACTCGGTGACGAGCTTGATGAAGTCCCCGTGCCCTTCGAAGACGGCGGTCTTCTGGTCGTCGGTGAGGGTGGCCCAGAGGGTGGGGTCCATGTGGAGGGTGAGGAGGTAACGCATGTTCGGCTCCCGTGACGGTGGCGGCCTCCGGTGGCTGCCTTCGCGGGGTGGTCGGAACGGTTTCGCTGCACCGGACACGGGTGTCGGCGGTTCACTCGTTCGGCCTAGCGGTACTAGGCTCAGCTCCGGCTGACGAGCACGTACCGCTCGTCCTCGATCGGCCCGCCCCACAGGGCGGGGTCGTCGAGCCGGGTCACCGCCGCGGTTTCCCGGTGGGCCAGTACCAGCCGTTCGCACTCCGCGGCGGCGATCCCGGCGCCGGTGAACCACCGGCCTTCGACGAGCACCAGCCGTCCACCGGGCTTGAGCAGCCGCACCCAGGCCCCGACCGCGGCGGCCGGATCGGCCATGGCCCACAGCACGTGCCGCACGAGGACGACGTCGTAGGCACCGGGCTCGCAGGGCGGATCCGCGGCATCGCCTTCGCGGAAGTCGACACCGGCCCCTTTGCCCCGCGCGACGGCGAGCATCCCGCGCGAGGAATCCACACCGTGCACGACGTGCCCGGCCTCGGCGAGCAGCACGGCAAGACTCCCGGTCCCACACCCGAGATCGGCGACGGCGGCGGGAGGCGGTGGCATCAGCGGCAGCAGGAGCTCCACCCAAGCGGCCCGCACCGCGGGGTCTCGCAGGCCGTGGTCGGGCTGTTCGTCGAAGGAGGCGGCTTCGGCGTCCCAGATGTTCGTCACCGTGTCATGGTGCCGGTCACCACCGACATTTCCGCGCACACAAGAAAGCCGCCTTGACCGGAGTCAAGACGGCTTCTTCGAACGTGGCCAGGGCCGGGGTCGAACCGGCGACCTTCCGCTTTCAGATCTCGGCAAGACCGTTCAGTCGAGTTCATCCTGGTGCCGAAGCCCTGGTCAGGGAACCCCTGGAACAGCAGCCACAGTCTGAACGGGCATGAACTGAGACGGAGACTGAGACGGCCCGCGGTCCAACTGGTCACCCCAAGCGAGCACGTCCGGAGAGTCGTTTGCCATCGCCGAAGGACCACCGCGTTGCTAGGCGTGGGACCAACCGCGGCAGCGCCAGAAGTAGAACAGGACATCGCGCCGTTCTCCTGACTGCCGAGGCGTTCCCGAACGCCTCGTCTGCGGCATGAGAGCGCGTTTGCGTGACCCCCGCCACTGTATATCGATGTGGAGTTCGGCGTAACGCTGTGTGGGTTACTGGCGACTGGAGGCTGCGAGAGGAGCTCTGATGTCATCGTGGTGGACCGGCTACTGGTCGATGTTGACGTAGAGGGACGTACGTCGGTCTCCATCTGGAGGGCCCATGAGCTCCCCCGTTCAGCTAGCGAGCCCGCTGTGCTGACGTGGCCGCTGGATGCGGATCACCATGAAGATCTGCGGTGGTATCTGGAGGATTACCTTCGAGCACCCTACGGGGTCTACGAGGACCGCGGCAGCCGGATCGCCCAACGGCTCCCAGAGTGGGGCAAGGCGATGTTCTCCGCCTTATTCGGGTCGGGTCCGGCGCGCGACGCCTATATCGCCATTCGTGAGTGTTCTGTGCAGCCTGGCGCGACGGAGATCGTCCTGCGGTCGGCGGCGCCGGCTTGGCTGGGGCTGCCCTGGGAGCTGCTGCGCGACCCTGATCGGCCCGCGCCGGTCGTACTGGACGGGCTGGGCATCAGCCGTAGCCTGCCGAGCGCGCCGCAGGGGCAGACCTTCGCCGTCGGCGGTGCACGACTGCGGGTGTTGATGGTGATCTCCCGCCCACGCGGCACCGACGACGTCGGCTACCAGATGATTGCCCGTCCGCTGCTGCGCCGGCTGGAGGCGGTGAGAGGCCAGGTCGACTTGGTGGTGCTACGCCCGCCGACGCTGGAGGCATTGGTCGAGACGTTGCAAGCGGCCCGCGTCGCGGGGAAACCGTTTCAGATCGTGCACTTCGACGGTCACGGCGTGATGGCTGGTACCCGAGCCGGAGCCAGCGCGAGCGTGCCGTTGAGCTTCGGTCAGCCGGCGGGCGAAGGTGTGCTGGTATTCGAAAAGCCCGAGGGTGGTGCCGACCAGGTGCCGGCAGCGCGGATCGGGCAGGTGTTGGCTGAGGCTCAGGTGCCAGTGGTCGTTCTTAACGCCTGCCAGTCCGGCGCGGTCGGCAAGCAGTTGGAGGCCGCGGTCGCGACCCGGCTGCTGGCCGGCGGTGCGTCGGCCGTGGTGGCGATGGCCTACAGCGTGTACGCCGTGGCCGCAGCCGAGTTCATGACCGCCTTCTACGAGCGGTTGTTCGCTGGCGACACGGTCACCGGTGCGGTTCTGGCCGGTCGTGCCCGGATGGCCCGCCGACCGGAACGTCCCTGTCCAAAGGGTGATTTGCCACTCGCGGACTGGGTCATCCCGGTGCACTACTGGCGCCGCGAGGTGCACTTCCCCAACCTGAAGACCGTCCCCGCCACGCCTGGTGGGGTGACTTTGGACGCCGCGCTGGACGCCCTGCGCGCCTCCGGCACAGACGGCGAGCGGGACGCGCTCGCCCCGGTGGGCGAGTTCGTCGGGCGAGACGAATGGTTCTACACCTTGGAGGTCGCCGCTCAAACCCAGCGGGTGGTGATCGTGCACGGCCCGGGCGGAACCGGGAAGTCCGAGCTGGCAAAGGCGTTCGGACGGTGGTGGCGTGACACCAGCGGAGTGGAGCATCCCGAATGGGTGATCTGGCATTCCTTCGAGCCCGGCGTGGCCTCGTTCGGGCTCGACGGAGTGATCTCGGCGATCGGCCTGCAGGTGTTTGGCACGGACTTCGCTCGTCAGGATCCGCCCGACCGCAGGGCTCTGGTCCACCAGTTGCTGCGGGAGCGCCGGGTGCTTGTGGTGTGGGACAACTTTGAGTCAGTATGCTCGATGCCTGACCCCACCTCAGCGACCCCACTCCTGGACGAGGCGGCACGGGACGAACTCCGAGATTTTCTTCACACTGTCGCCACCGGCAGTCGCAGTGCAGTATTAGTCACCAGCCGCGCTCCGGAGTCCTGGCTGGGCGAGCTGCGCCGCATCCAGCTGGGGGGCCTTACCCGCGACGAGGCCGTACAGTACGCCGATCAGGTGCTGCATCCCTTCCCGGCGGCGGCCCCGCGGCGAGCGGCTCGTGCGTTCGCCGAGTTGCTGGATTGGCTGGACGGGCACCCGCTAAGCATGCGGTTGCTGCTGCCACACCTGGACACCACCGATCCGGACATCCTTCTGGACGGCCTGCGCGGCACTCACCCTCTGCCTGACAGTGGCGACGATGGTCGCACCACGTCCTTGGCGGCGAGCATCACCTACTCCATCACCCACCTCGACCCCACCGCACGCCGGCTACTGGTGGTGCTCAGCCTGTGTATCGGCGTCGCCGACGTTGACGTGCTCGGCTGGTTCTCCAGTGCCGAGTGTGTTCCCGACCGTTTCCGCGGAATCGACGCTGACGGCTGGGCTTCCGTTATGGACCAGGGGGCCGCGGTGGGACTGCTGACCGCATGGGGCGGGGGCATGTACGGCCTTCACCCGGCACTGCCGGCCTACCTGGCTCAGCAGTGGCACGCCGAGCACCCCGGCAACTATTCAGTGGACCGCGCCGCCGCCGAACACGCGCTGCTCGCGGCATACAGTCAGCTCGGAATCTGGCTGAACCAGCAGATCAGTTCAGGTGATGCCGCATTGGCGTACCAGGTCATTGGCCTTCAGCGGCGGATGTTGGGACACTTCTTTGGGTTTGCGTTGCATCACCACCATTGGTCTAAGGCCCAGGCCATTGTGCAGCCTCTAGAACAGTTCTGGGCTCGCAGTGGATTGACCGTCGAAGCCCGTGGTTGGGTCGACCGAGCCCAGCTTGCCCTGGAGGACGCAAACGGGAATCCGCCACCGCTCCACCAACCCGCGGGAGCACTCTGGCTGTTCATGGTCGGCGCGCAAGCCAATCGCCTACATCGCGCGAATCAGCTGGATGCCGCTGAGGCCAGCTATGTCAAGATTCGCGAGATGCTGTTGGCACAGCCGGACTCGAAGCAGCAACGTCATAATCTGGCAACCGCCAGCCAACAGCTCGGCATGGTAGCGCAGTTCCGGGTGCGGTTGGACGAGGCCGAGCAGTGGTACCGCGAATCCCTCACCATCAGAGAGGAGTTGGGTGACCGGCCCGGCATGGCTATGTCATATCACCAGCTCGGCAGGGTGGCGGAGGAGCGGGGGCGATTGGACGAGGCCGAGCAGTGGTTCCGCCAATCCCTCACCATTATGGAAGAATCGGGTGATCGGCCCAGAATGAGCGTCTCGTCCCATCAGCTCGGTATCGTGGCGCAGTTGCGGGGGCGGTTGGACGAGGCCGAGCAGTGGTACCGCGAATCCCTCACCATCAGAGAGGAGTTAGGCGATCGGCCCGGCGCAAGCACCTCTTACCACCAGCTCGGCACGTTGGCGCATGCTCGGGGGCGGTTGGACGAGGCCGAGCAGTGGTACCGCCAATCCCTCACCATCGACGAGGAGTTAGGCGATCGGGCCGGCGCAAGCACCTCTTACCACCAGCTCGGCACGTTGGCGCATGCTCGGGGGCGGTTGGACGAGGCCGAGCAGTGGTACCGCCAATCCCTCACCATCAAAGAGGAGCTGGGTGATCGGCCCGGGATAGTGAAGTCTTGCAGGATGCTGGGGATTCTCGCCGAAACGCAGGGAAAAACGCGCGAGGCACTTGAGTGGACAGTCCGATGCATGACAGCATCCGACGAGCTTCCGCATCCTGCATCAAGCTCCGATCGTGGGCGGCTGACTCGGTTGACAGCGCACCTCGGCTTGCAGACCTTGGAGGAAGTCTGGATCGGCGTGACTGGAGCACCGCCGCCGCCACAGGTAATGAAGTTCATTAAGAACAGTGACGCAACGAAGGAAAACGATGAGTAAGCAGACGCCTGCAATCGGTGGACCGGTCGAACACGCAGCACACGCCGCAGCACGCCGACTCGCATCGGGTGATCGGCAACGCCTCGAAGCCGACGTAGCGGCAGCCCTGCACGCACGCGATGCGCAACCGAAGCCGGACCAATACTTCGATCCGGTCACACTAGGTTCCTTAATTGTAAGCACGGCCACCCTCGCCTGGACTATCTACAAGGACCTGCGAACCAAAACCTTGCAGCCTAAGCACGACGCGGTCACTCGACGAGTACGCGTCGAACTGCCGCCTGCTGAGCAAATCTCACGCACCGACCAAGACCGAGCGATCGAAATCATCGTCGAAGAGATTCTCAACCACAGCGATGGGCAGCACTAACCGCTAGCTAGCGTGTGCACCATGGGGCAGAATCCACACACGCAAGTCCGCTCCGCCGGCATTTCCGGAAGTTCGATCGCCGTCGCCACGATCAGTCGCACGGTGAATTTGGAACATGTCGTCTCGATAGATCACCTGTTGTCGGTGAGCCCGCGACTGGCAATGTGGTGATCCCTTCACACTGACCGGCGACACGGGATCCCGGCACGCACCTGGGTACCTTCACCTGCATGACAGACGCGTGCCAGGCCCAGGCCAGTACGAAAGGACCCGGTCAGTGCGTCATTCCTGACCGGGTCCTTCTAGGGCAGTGCTGAGTTGGGTCTAGGTTAGGACGTCGTCACGGAGACGGCGGAAGCGCTCGCGCCTTCTCCGATTCGGGCGCCATTCGAAGTAGGTCGTTCACCAGGGCGCGCACAAGGCGATGGCTGTGCACCTGCTCAGGAGTGATGTCCTCTGCGTCTTCAAGGGCCGCAAGCGCACGTTCCACGTTTCGCCGCTGTGTTCAAGCTCGCGCCACATCGATGAGTAGCCGGCCACGGCGTTCTGGCGACAGCTCAGACGCGTCAACCCGCCTCGGCCCGTCGAATCGCCTCGCCAGCGTCACCCAGAACGACGGCTACCGCCACCTCGTGAAGCTGAACATTGGTCGGGCCAAACTCGGTGTGGTAGTCATTTCGATCGACACCGAGTTTGTTCGCTATTCCCTGAGCGCGATCAAGGAACTGCCGCATCTTCCGCCCTCTCCGTCTGCGCAGCTATGACCGCAAGTTGCAAGATGAGTGCCCCGTACACACTCAGGGCTTCCGGAACCCCCTGTGCGATCAGACTCTCTAAAGCCTGACTAGCGGTACTTGCGATGTGCTCAGCCTGGTCGAACTGGCGAGCCCGAGGAAGACCAGCGCCAGCAGGAACGCGCCTTCCGCCATAGCAGCGGGTCACCTGCGCGTCCGGCATCGGAAACAGCGCGGTCCGCCGCAACCCACGCAGCGTCAAATTGTCGCAGCTTCGCCAACGACGACGCGCAAGCGTGTTAACTCCGCGCAAGAAGCGCGTACAACTCAATGGAATTGGGCCCAGTCGATGACGTCTCCAACCTCGGCAGAAGCACTTCCAGCAGAGCCACCACCTCGTCATAGCGGGACTCGTGCGCAAGAACCCAAGCTCGGTCAGCGCCAGCGCGGAGTTCCGCGATGTCGTGCCTATGAGCTGAGCCCAACGCGGCACGAAGGGCAAAGTTGGCGCTCAGTAGCAACCGCAAAGGAATAGATTCCGTCGGCCGCTCCATCGCCACGACCTTCGGTGCCGACCACATCGAAACCGTTCAAGTCGGCCGCCTCCGGCGCGTTCCCTACACCGCAATTACCGACTACATCGCCAAGCTCACCGCGGCCCAGCACGCCGCCTGATCGAAAAGAATACCGATGCCACGCAAGAAACGACCCGAGGGCACACGCGCACCGAACGGTGCCAGCTCTATCTACCTTGGAAAGGACGGGAAATGGCACGGTCGCGTCACCATGGGGATCCGCGACGACGGCAAGCCTGACCGGCGCCACGTCGAGCGCAAGACCGAGGCTGAGGTCATCGAAGCCGTTCGCACGCTTGAAAAGCAGCGCGGCGCGGGCAAAGTTAAGAAAGCCGTCGCTCGTGGACGGTCGAAAATTGGCTGACTCACTGGCTCGAAAACATCGCGCTTCCGTCCGTCCGCTACAAGGCCGGGAACGCGTACCGCACCGAGGTGAACAAGCACCTCATTCCGAATCTGGGCGCGCACCGCGTCGACAAGATCAAGCCGGAGCACTTCAAGAAGCTGTACGCGAAGATGCTCAAGTCCGGGCTCAAAGCAGCAACGGCGCACCAAGTGCACCGCACCGCACGGACTGCGTTCGGCGAAGCCCTTCTCCGCGAGCACATCACCGGCAATCTGGTGGAGCTCGCAAAGGCGCCGCGCGTCGAAGAACACAAGATCGAGCCGTTCGAGGCGAACGAGATCGGGCGGCTCCTGGTGACCGCGCTCGCGCGGCGAAACGGTGTCCGGTTCGTACTCGCGCTCGGCACGCGGCAAGGAGAAACCATCGGGCTGAATGGTCGCGGCTCGATCGGGAGCACCCGGCATTGCGGAGCGCCAAGCAACTGCAGCGCCAGACGTGGCAGCACGGGTGCGACAACCCGCACAAGTGCGGCGCGAAGTACCACAAGGTGCGGTCCTGCCCCGAGGACTGCAAACGGCATCACCGGAAGCCGTGTCCGCCGGACTGTGCGAGCCACGCGGGGTGGTGCCCGCAGCGGCACGGCGGCGGCCTAGAGCCTGTTTCGATGTGCTGACCAGCGGAGCTTCTGGTCGGCGTGGTGGGTGCGGCGTGTCTTGGATCAGATAGACGAGGTCTCCGGTAGACCGATCAACGACCAAGCTGATCAAGAACACCGGAGACCTCGTGCCCAGCCTAGCGGCGACGGGGCGAGCCGATCTGACCGACGCGCAGTGGGCGATCCTGGAACCGCTGCTGCCCGTCGGCAAGAAGCCCGGCCGCCCACCACTGTGGAGTAGACGCCAGCTCCTGGACGGTATCCGCTGGCGGGTTCGTGTCGGTTCACCGTGGCGTGACGTCCCACCGGTGTATGGCTGCTGGCAAACCGTCTACGGCCTGTTCCGGCGCTGGCAGCGCGCCGGTGTGTGGGCGCTGATCCTGGCCGGGCTGCAGACTCGGGCCGACGCCGCCGGGCTAATCACCTGGGAGGATTCCACGATCAACCGGGCTCACCAGCACGCCGCGGGCGCCCGCATCGACGGTGCTCTGCAAAAAGAACCGCCAGGCGGTGTCGGCAAGCCCGAGCCGGCCGACCACGCGCTGGGCCGGTCGCGGGGAGGCTTCACGACCAAGCTGCACCTGGCCACCGAGCAAGGCCAGAAGCCATTGTCGTTGCTGGTGACCGCCGGTCAGCGGGGTGATTCCCCGCAGTTCGAGGCGGTGCTGGCCAAGGTCCGGGTCGCCCGGATTGGTGGTGGGCGTACTCGGACCCGGCCGGATCGTGGCCTGGCGGACAAGGCCGACAGTTCCCGCGCCAACCGGGCCTATCTGCGGCGACGCGGGATCGCGTGCACGATTCCCCAGCCCTCTGATCCGGTCCAGCATCGCCGCAACCGCGGCCGGGCCGGTGGCCGGCCACCGGCATTCGACCCAGAGATCTACAAGCAACGACACGCGGTCGCGTGCGGCATCAACCGGCTCGAACGCAACCGCGCCGTGGCCACACGGTTCGACAAACTCGCCGTTCGCTACGAGGCAACTGGGCACATAGCGGCGATCAACAAGTGGCTACGACATTGAAACAGGCTCTATTCGAGGTTGACGTGAAGTCGTCGGCGGGCCGCCGGGGCATCGTGCTGCCGAGCCGGCTCTACGACCTGCTGGTGACGCACGAGGAACAGCAGGCCAAGGAGCGGGAGCACGCGGGGTCCGAGTGGCACGGGGGCGAGTGGATGTTCACCCAGCCGAACGGGAAGCCGCTCGACCCCGTCGGGACCTAGACGAGTGGAAGGCGCTGCTCGAAGAGGCCGGGGGGCGGGAAGCCCCGGTTGCACGACGCGCGGCACACCGCGGCGACCGTGCTGCTCGTGCTCGGGGTGCCGGAACGGGCTGTGATGGAGTTCATGGGCTGGTCGAACAGCACCATGGCGAAGTGGTACCAGCACATGACCGGCGGGCTCCGCCGGGACATCGCGGACCAGCTGAACGAGTTTTGTAGATGCCCGAGCGCAAGGCGAAGGGCAAGCGCAAGAAGGGCGATTGAGACGGAGACTGAGACGGAGGACAGACGAAACAGCCCCCACCGGGTTCGGTGGGGGCTGTTTGCACAGGTAGATGGTGTGGCCAGGGCCGGGGTCGAACCGGCGACCTTCCGCTTTTCAGGCGGACGCTCGTACCAACTGAGCTACCTGGCCGGGAACGCCGGCAAGGAGCCGAACGATCTTGCGACCCTGACGGGACTCGAACCCGCGACCTTCGCCGTGACAGGGCGACGCGCTAACCAACTGCGCCACAGGGCCTTGCTTTACTACAGTACTGCGTACTCCCAACGGGATTCGAACCCGCGTTGCCGCCTTGAAAGGGCGGAGTCCTAGGCCGCTGAACGATGGGAGCCCGGCCGGTTTCGGGTGACCGACCGACCGCGCTCTCAGGTTCCCCTGGGAGCGATTACAAGCATAGGGCACGCCGCCACCCCTTTGCACAGGGGGTTCCTTAAGCCTCCGGCGAGGCTCGGACCTGCGCAAACTCCGCCAGATCCGCCAACCGGCGAGCGAGCTCCGCCTGCTCCGGTTCGAGCAGCGCCGACGCCAGCAGTTCGCCGATGCGCTCGTCGGTCAACGCCTCGGCGCGCCGCCAACGGGCGCGCAGGTCCGGCTTGCGCTCCGCTGCCGCGATCAGCTCGTCGGCCGCGTCCTCGGGCCACGCCGTGCGCAACAGGCGCGCGCGGCCGCCCTCCGGGTCCGCGATCACCGCCTCCGGCACCGACAGTCCCAGTGCGCGCAAGGCCGCGAAGTGGAGCCCGCCGCGCAGCTCGCGGAAGACCATCAGCGCGAACCCGAGGCGTTCGACGTCCCCCGGCGGGCGTTCGGCGTTCTTCCACCCCGCGAAGAGCGCCAGCCCGCTGGCGTCCGCGGCGTCCACCACGCGGAACAGCAGCTCGGCCAAGCGGCCGGGCTCCGGTACGGCCGAAAGACTGACGCGCGACCACCGAGCCGATGACTCGGCGTAGGCACGGACCGCGGCGGCCGCGTCGAGGGCCGCCGTCGCCGCCGGCAGGACGAACTCGAACAGCCAGTGCGGGAAGATGCCGAACAGCTCCGCGGCCACCTTCGGCGGGACGTCCCCGAGCACCGCCGACCGCCCCCGCACGTACAGCGAACGCGGCGGCAGCCCGGCTTCCGCCTCGACCGCGGCCAGCTCCGGCGACGTCATGAACTTCCCGCCCAGCACCTGCACCACCGGCCTGATCCGGTGGGCCAGACCCGCCGCACCCTCGATCGTCGTCACGTCCGCCCCTTTCGACATCGGAACCGTAACACTGTTACGAAACGGGCGTCAACCAACCGGGAACTGACCGGCAACTATTGCCGAGAAAGCGGCACAACCTGCGGAAATATCACGAGCCGGGCCCAGCGGAACCCACCGGGCCCGCCCGCTCAACGCTGAACCGGCGCCTGCCCGTCCTCATCCAGGTTCAGACCCAGCATCTCCAGCAACTGAACACAGTCCTCGACCCCCAGCGCACCGTGCGCCACCGCCAGCCGAGCCCGCCGGACCTGATCATCCGACACCCGCTGCGCATCGGCCGCCCCGCTCCGCTGCGCCGGCAACGCACCGGCAAACGGCGCACTCCCCCCATCGGCACCTTCGTACCGAAGGAGGAACTGCCGCACTTCAACAGACCCGCTCATAGCCCCTCCACACGGCTCACAACAACTTGGCCGCGAGGCTAACCAGCACCGGCCACCACACACAGCCCCCCGGAGAGTGAACCTGAGGCCACGCTCCGCTCAACGCAGCGCAATCGGCAACCCAGGAGAAGAACCCCACCCGAACGAACGTCACCCCCACGGCAAAGTGACACCACACGGGGAAATTTCCCGCTCCGCACTCGCCCAACCACCCAACTCGTGCAACAATCGAAGCGCTGACACACCCCCGGTCAGCGCCTGTGGAGATCCCCTCCGACCCCCGCGTTCCTCCCCCTGGCGCGGGGGTCCTCCATTTCTTTGCCCTGCTCGGGCTTCGCCCTCCGCGGGCTCTTCATTTCGGCGTGCTGACCCGGGGGGCCGAGCCCCCCGGACCCCCCACGGTGCCTCATGCTCGGCTTCCAGCGTGGTGACGTTTTCGCTTCGGGCGCTGCGCGCCCTGGCGAGTGGTGTGCGGCAAGTGGGGAAGCTGCCCGGTGTACCTCGCGTGAGGCGGGGCCCTTTCCTGCTCGGCTTCGCCTCGCGCCTCCGTTGCGTTGAGATCGGGGCGCTGCCTGGGTGGGATCCGGGTCGGCTTCGCCTTGCGGTCTCCTTGCTGTCGGCGCGGGCTTTTCGCGTGGGGCGGGTTGTTGGGGCCGTGATCGACTCGGGGGGTTAGCGGGGGGTTGCTTTCTGTTGTGGGGGGTTGGGCTGGATGGGTGGGGGTTGGGCTTATTGGGGGAGATTGGGGGCGTGTTGTAGCTCACAGTGGTTTGTGTGGCGAGATGCAAACGTTATCGTGGCGTTCGTGCCTCTTCCCTCCCTTGGCCGCTTGAGCAGCCGCACGAACCTGAAAGCCGTCGCGTCTTCCGGGCGTCATCGTGGTGCCGCGAAGCCCGCGGGCGACGGTGTTGTCGAGGACACTGAGCTCACGTCCTACCTCGCCGCGCTGGCTCCGGAGAACGACCTCGAAAGCACCGGGTCCGGCAAGCGGTTCGGCGAAGCGCAGGTCTACCAGCTGCGGATGAGCCTCGTCGCCAGCCAGCAGCTCAAGGACATCGCCGCCGATCGGCAGATCTCCCCCCAGGCCCTCGCCCAGGAATGGATCCTCGAGCGGCTCAACTGGGAGGGCCAGGCCTCCTCCGCGCAGGACCAGCGCCAGCAGGCCGGCGCCGCCGAACTCAGCGACCTCACCGACGAGTTCCACTTCGCCGCCGACGCCTTCGACGCGCCGGCCGTCGCGCGCCGCTGAGCCGCAGCGCCCCGCCGAGGCGGAGCGCGCCACCCAGACCCGACGAGAAAGGGCCCCCGGCGAGATCGCCGGGGGCCCTTCACTCAGGCCTTAAGACGCGCAAAAGGGCCTGCGAGGCTTCTTCAGCCTCAGTTTCAGATCGCGCGGACCTTCTGGGCCTGCGGACCCTTCTGGCCCTGGCCGACCTCGAATTCCACTCGCTGGTTCTCCTCGAGGGTGCGGAAACCGCGGCCCTCGATCTCCGAGTAGTGCACGAACACGTCGCCTTCGCCGCCGTCCTGCGCGATGAAGCCGAAGCCCTTCTCCGCGTTGAACCACTTCACAGTGCCTTGCGCCACCGCTGTACTCCTCGTTACACAGATCCGCTTCGAATGCCACCGAAGCGGCACCCCGACCGTCCCGGGCGGTTCCAACGAGTCGAGTCAAGAGCGGGTCGGCTCCATGGCTCGCGTCAGAAGTTCCGCGAGTGTGAAGCCACTAACACGCAAAACGACGGCCTGAGAGCAGACTACCGGGATCTGGCCAAAGTTGAACCCCGTGATCGAGGCGAAAACCCGCTCTGCGCACCAAGGTCACCGGAACGTCGCAGCGCTCGCAGCCCGTTCCGGCACCGCCGGCGGCCAGTCCGGCGCAGCACAGCAGTACCGTGATCACCGGATACGGCTCGGAGTCGGCCGTGCCCCCTCCGTGAAAGCTTCGGCTCACTATTGTGACGCTCGTCACGTCAAGGTTGCTCAACGTACTCGGCCCGCGGGGCGTCTCGAAGAGTGAGGCACCAAAAGGGGCAAAGGGGTATGGGTGTGACGGTGAGGATCTCCACGCGGCGCCGGGGCGCTGCGGTGGCACTGGGCTTGGTCGCCGTGCTGACACTGGGGGCGTGCAGCAGCGAACCGACGGTCTCGGCGAGCGGTTCGTCCGGCGGGGGCCCGACCAGCTCGCCCGCACCGACCGCGCAGCCCGCGAAGCTGACGGTGACGCCGGCGGGTGGTGCCCAGGACGTCGCGCCCGGCGAGCCGGTCGGGGTCCAGGTCGCCGACGGCACGATCATGTCGGTCACGCTGACCAACCCGGACGGCAAGCAGGTCCAGGGGCAGACGTCGGCGGACAAGAAGAGCTGGAACACCACCGAGCAGCTCGGCTACGGCAAGACCTACACCTGGTCCGGCCAGGTGCAGGGCGCCGACGGCAAGAACGTCGCCGTCGGCGGCTCGTTCACCACCGTCAAGCCGCGGCGCCAGATGTCGGCCAGCCTCAACGTCGGTGACGGCCAGACGTACGGCATCGCGATGCCGATCGCGCTGAGCTTCCCGAGCCGCGTCACGGACAAGGCCTCCGTCGAGAAGGCGCTGTCGGTCGAGACCACGCCGAAGACCGAGGGCTCGTGGGCCTGGCTGGACGGCGACACCAGCGTGCACTGGCGGCCGAAGGAGTACTTCAAGCCCAACACGCAGGTGAAGGTGAACGCCAAGATCTACGGCGTCAAGATCGGCGACGGCGTGTACGGCAAGCAGGACGTCTCGGCCAGCTTCGCCATCGGCCGCTCGCAGATCGTCAAGGGCAACACCACCGAGCACACCATGCAGGTGATCCGCGACGGCCAGCAGATCGCGGACTACCCGGTGAGCTACGGCCTCGACTCGGACCCGGGCCGCGTCACCCACAGCGGCGTGCACGTCGTCATGGGCAAGCAGGCCACCTACGCGATGAGCAACCCGAAGTACCACTACGAGAACGTCGTGGTGCCGTGGGCGGTCCGGATCTCCAACAACGGCGAGTTCATCCACGGCCTGGCCGCGTCCGTCTGGGCGCAGGGCAAGAAGAACATCTCGCACGGCTGCCTGAACCTCTCGCCCGCCCGCGCCAAGGAGTACTACGACGGCGTGCTCACCGGCGACCCGGTCGAGATCACCGGCAGCACGCAGACGCTGAGCGCGAAGGACGGCGACTACAGCGACTGGACCTACGACTGGGCGAGCTGGCAGAAGCTGTCGGCGCTCGCCGGCTGACCAGCACCGAACACCGGGCGGCCGGGAAGCCCACCGCGGGCTTCCCGGCCGTTCGTGCTTTCCGGGGAGCCCGCGAAATCCGGTGCAACCCCGGTGATCACCCGCCGCATGAGTACGGGCAGAGGCGCGGCGATCACGGCCGCGCCCGCGAGAATGAGGAGCTGTCTTGCGTATCCGCATCGCCCTGACCCTCGGCGCGCTCGTGCTCGCCGGTGGCGCCCTGACCGGTGGCATCGCGCTGGCTTCGGAGGCGCAGGCGCCGGCCGCCCCCAGCCCGACCCAGGCCACCCGGCCCGGCGAGCCGACCGTGGCGCCGGTCCCGGCCACCAGCCGGCCGGCGCGGCCGTCCGCGACCCCCGCGCCGCGCGAGACGACCGCGCCGCGCACCGGGCAGGCCCCGCGCGTCCCCCGCGCCGTCCCGGCCGGGCCGACCGGTGACCTGCACCTGCCTGCCGTGTGGGAGACCCGGTAACCAGGTGATCTCCCGCTCCCGTCCGTCGACCGGGCCGGGCTCGCCGTGGGACGGCGAGTTCGCCCGGTACTTCGGCGAGCGCGCGCACAGCCTGCGCTCGACCGCCTTCCTGCTCTGCGGGGACTGGCACCAGGCCGAGGACCTCACGCAGGCCGCGCTGCTCAAGCTCTACCTCGCCTGGCCGAGGCTGTCGCGGCACGACGCGCTGGACGCCTACGCGCGCAAGGTCGTCCTGCGCACGTTCCTCGCCGAGCACCGGCGCAGCAGGTGGAAACGGGAGCGGCTCACCGACGCTCCGCCGGAGCTCCCGGCGGAGCCCGCCGCGAGCGACCAGGACGCCCTGGTCCGGCAAGCACTGGCCGTACTGGCGCCGAAGCAGCGCGCCGTGCTGGTGCTGCGGTACTTCGAGGACCTGAGCGTCGAGGACACGGCGCGGGCCCTCGGCTGCAGCACCGGCACGGTGAAGAGCCAGGCCTCCCGCGGCCTGGCCACGCTGCGCAAGCGGCTCGGCCCGCACCACGGTGCGCTGACCTTCAGCGCGTCCGAGGAGAGGAGGTGACGAACATGGACCCCGAAGACGACGTCCGCGCGTTCCTGACCGGCGCGGCCGGCGGCCCGCAGCCGCCGATGCGGCTGGCAGCTGCCGACGTGATCGAGCGCGGCGGCCGGGTCCGGCGACGACGCAAGCGCTTCGCTGTCGCGGGCACGTCGACCGCGACGGCGGTCGTCCTGGCGGTGGCCGGTTTCCTGGCCGGCCACCGGGCCGGGCCGCCGGAACCGGTGCAGCCGGCCGGGCCGGGGCTGTCCACGATCGGCACCACGCCCCCCTCCCCCACCCAGCTGCCGGTGCCGGCGACGTCGATCGCCCCGGCGCGACCGTCGGCCGAGCCGGACCAGTCCCGGTCACGCCCCCCGCGGACGTCGGCTCCCCAGCTGCCGTCGGCGGGTCCCCGGGAGACCTCCCGCTCGACGCCGATGACCACGCCCACCTCGATCCCGGCCGCGAGCCGGCCGGACGAGCCGAGGGCGACTTCCACCCGCTAGCCGTGGACGCACGGGTGCCCCGTCCGGTGGTCCGGACGGGGCACCCGGCTTTCCGGGAACCACCCGGCTCAGCGCGGTGCGGTTGCGGAGGCCAGCCGGCCGGTGTTGTCCTCGGTGTCGATCTGCTCCATCGGCACCTGCGACGTCTCCGGGATCTTGATGATGGGCAGGATCGCGATCAGCGCCGCCGCCATCAGGTAGTACGCCGGCCAGTCCTCGTTGCCGGTGCTCTTGATCAACGCCGTCACGATGACCCCGCAGGTTCCGCCGAACAGCGACGTCGAGATGTTGTAGCCGATCGCGAACGAGCCGTAGCGCACCCGCGTCGGGAACATCGCCGGGAACGTCGAGCCGATCACCGCGAGCATGAAGACCAAGAGGATCGCCACGATCAGGAACCCGACGAACAGCCACAGGATGCTGCCGGACTGCATCAGTTTCAGGCAGGGCCAGCTCAGCACCAGGAACCCGATGGCCGCGGTGAGCAGCAGCGGTTTCCGGCCGATCCGGTCGGACAGCGCGCCGAGCGGGACGATGATCGCCATCTGGATGACCTCGACCGCGATGATGATCAGCGTCGAGGTGTTGTCGTTGATCTTCAACGTGTCGGTGAAGTACGTCGGCATCGTGGTCAGCAGCAGGTAGTCCGCGACGTTCAGCAGCAGCACGATGCCGATCAGGTTGAGGATCATCCGCCAGTTGCGGACGAAGATCTCCTTGAGCGGCGCCTTCTTCGGCGCTTCGCCCGCGGCTTCCATCCGGCGGAACTCGGGGGTGTCCTCGAGCTTGTTCCGCAGGTACAACCCGATCAGGCCGAGCGGCAGCGCGACGAAGAACGGGATCCGCCAGCCCCAGGCGCCGACCTGCTCGGGCGACAGGGACAGCGTCACCGACAGCACCACGAGGTTGCCGAGCACGTAGCCGGCGAGCGTGCCGAGTTCGAGGAAGCTGCCGAAGAAGCCGCGGCGCTTCGTCGGGGAGTACTCGGCGATGAACGTCGCCGCGCCGCCGTACTCGCCGCCGGTGGAGAAGCCCTGGATGATCCGCAGCAGCAGGATCGCGATCGGCGCCGCGATGCCCATGCTGTAGCTGCCGGAGTACGTCGGCAGGACGCCGACCAGGAAGGTGCAGCCGGACATCAGCAGGATGGTGATGGCGAGGACGCGCTTGCGGCCGAGCTTGTCGCCGAGCGGACCGAAGAACGCCCCGCCGAACGGCCGGACGATGAACCCGACCGCGAGCAGCGCCAGCGACTTCAGGACCGCGTTGCCCTCACCGGGGAAGAACAGCGAGCCGATGCTGGCGGCGATCGCGCCCGAGGTGAAGACGCCGTAGTCGTACCACTCGGTGGCGTTTCCCATGGCCGACGCCCACACAGCGCGCTTGACGGTTCTCTCGTCCGCTGACGGCTTGCCCGTCGTAGCTGCTTCGCTCATGCCGGCGACGACCTCCTCCGTGCAGTGCCCATTGGGCCGTTCGAGCTCATCAGCCCAGTGTTGACCGGTCGTCGCAGGTCGGCAGCCTGAGCCGGGAATCGGCTACGGTGGGGAACTTTCCGGCTACCGAGCGACGTGGGTGGCCCGCCGACGTCCCGGGTCGCGCGCGGCCGCCGCCTACCGGCCGGTTAACGTCAGCGCATGAGTCGTGTTTCTCAGCCCTGGCCGCCGGTGGCGGTGGAGCCCGCGGTCCCGCACCCGAAGGCGCCGGCGCCGGGCACCGAGCTCGGCGTGCACTTCGCGGAGTGCTTCGGCTGCGGCGACGAGGCCGACGCCGGGCTGCACCTGCGTTCGACCGTCGGCGAGGGCCAGGTCGTGCACTCGCGGTTCACCGTCACCGCGGCCCACCAGGGCGCGCCCGGGCTCGCCCACGGCGGACTGCTGGCCTGCGGGTTCGACGAGGCGCTGGGTTCGACGGTCGGCAACCTCATGCGCCGCCCGGCGGTGACCGGCAAGCTCGAAACGGACTTCCGCCGTCCGGTGCCGGTCGGTTCGACGCTGTTCATCGAGGCCCGGCTGAACGGCGTCGCGGGCCGCAAGATCTACGTCAGCGCGGACGGGCGCCTCGACGCCGAAGACGGCCCGATCGCGGTCAGCGCGCGGGCGTTGTTCGTCGTCGTCGGTTTCGAGCACTTCAGCACGCACGGCGACCCGCAGGCGCTGGAGAAGCTGGCCGCGCAGCACGAGAAGAACCAGCGCGAGCGCAGCGAACGCGACTGGGAGATCAACCCCTGAGCACCGCCGAAGCGGGCACTTTCACGTGAAAGTGCCCGCTTTCGGGCTCAGGTGAGGGTGCGGGGGCGGATGGCGTTGGCCCGGTCGACCAGCTCGATGCGCTGCTCGAGCGTGCCCGCCAGCCGCGCCAGGGCCCGGTAGCAGCGCTCGAGGCCGAACCGCAGTTCGCGTTCCTCGAGCGAGCACCCGAGCACGCGCGCACCCGGCGTCGGCTTGCCTTCCTTGAGCCACTCGTGCGCGGCTTCGAGCACGCCCGCGGACAGGCGCGTCTGGCGTTCGACGTCGAGCCGGAGCCGCTCCAGCCGGGCCGACGCGTCGAGCAGGTCGTGTTCGGTGACCGGCGTCTCACGGCCGTTGGCCTTGGTGACCGTCGTCTTGATCTTGATGGCGGCGACCTGCGCGTCCACGTAGTGCGTCGAGGACGGCGGCACGGTTTCGAGCACCTCGACCGCGCTCGACCGCGCGCCCTGCGCCAGGTACACGCGGGCGAGGCCGAACGCGGCGCTGACGTAGTTGCGGTCGGTGCGCCAGACCAGCTCGTAGAACCGCGCGGCGGCGAAGTAGTCGCCGACGCCTTCGGCGCTGATGCCCAGCGCGAGCTTCGGGGCGATTTCGCCCGGCAGGTCGTCGTACACCGCTTCGAAGGCGACGTGCGCCACCCGCGAACGGCCGCCCGCGAGTTCGATCAGGCCGCGGTACCAGTCGATCCGCCAGTCGTGCGGGTAGCCGTTCTTGATCGCGAGGTACTGCGCCGCCTGCAGCTGCCGCTGAGCTTCCGCGAACTCGCCCAGCTCGATCCGGGCCCGGACGATCCGCAGCCGGACCTCGATCGACTCCCGCGGTGCGCCGGCCAGCGCCTCGATGGCGGCCCGGGGGTCGAGCGCGGTCGTGGTGGCGAGCACGCCCGCCGCCGGGTCGTCCGTGTCGACCTGCGGGATCGGCAGGCCGGCGACGACCTCGTCCGCGCCGGGCAGCGGCACGCTCGCGCCGGCTTCGGGCACCACCAGCTGGACGCCGAACGTGCGGCTCTCCGGGCCGAACACGGTGGACGCGCCGGGCCGCGGCTTGCCGGTGCCGAGCGCCATGATTTCGCGCAGCACGCCGGTGAGCTGGTCGGCCATCTCCTCGGCGGAGAGGAACCGGCGGTCGGGGTCCGCGTGCGTCGCGCGGCGCAGGAACCGGTAGTACGAACCGAAGAGCGCGAACAGCGGGACCGTGTCGGGGCCGGGCAGGGTGGTCTTGAACTTGGTGGTGTAGCCGGTGAACTCGAAGCTGAGCACGGCCAACGTGCGGCCCACGGTGAACAGGTCCGACGCCACCGACGCGCCCTGCGTCGGCAGTTCCGGTGCGCTGTAGCCGGTGGTGAAGAACAGCGGGCTCTCGTAGTCGTCGGTGCGGCGGACCGCGCCGAGGTCGATCAGCTTCAGCTGCTCGTTGGTCTGGATGACGTTGTCCGGCTTGAGGTCGCAGTAGAGCAGGCCCTGGCTGTGCAGGTAGCCGAGCGCGGGCAGGATCTCCAGCCCGTAGGCGATGACCTGGCCGATCGGCAGTGGCTCCGGGCGGCGGCTTTCCCGGTGGTGCGCCAGCGCGAGCTGCCGCAGCGACTGGCCGCCGACGTACTCCATGACGATGTAGCCGGTGGTCGTGCCGCTGTGCGCGTCCGGGTGCTGGACGAAGTTGTGGATCTTGACGATGTTCGGGTGCTCGACCTCGGCGAGGAACCGCTGTTCGTTGGCGGCGGCCGCCATCGCCGTCGCGTCCCCGGTGTCGATCAGTCCTTTGAGGACGACCCAGCGGTCGCTGACGTTGTGGTCCTGCGCCAGGTAGATCCAACCGAGACCGCCGTAGGCGATCGCGCCGAGCACCTCGTACTGGCCGCCGACGAGCTCGTGCGGCTGCAGCTTCGGGACGAAGGAGAACGGCGCACCGCAGTTCTCGCACTTCCCTTCCGGCGAACCGGGTTCGCCGTCCTTGCCGCGGCCGACCTTGGCGTTGCAGCTGCCGCAGAACCGCTTTTCCTCCGACACCACCGGGTTCGTCAGCACCGCGGACGCGGGGTCGCGCGCGGGCACCGGCGGGACCTCGACCAGCCCGGCGCCGAGGCGGCCGCGCCGGGACCGGGACGTGCGCGACGACGTCCGCCGCGAAGTGCCGGGGAACGCGCCGGACCGGGAGTCCGAGCCGCTGCCGGTCCCCGTTCCGGTGCCGGTTCCCGGGTGCCGCCCTTCGCTGGAGCGCTCGGGCAGGACGCTTTCGGTGCCCGGGTCCGGCAGCGGGTCGCCGGGGCCGGTGTCCGGCCGCGGGGTCGGCGGCATGATGCTCTGCGTCTCGGGGGCCGGCGAGGCGAGGACGCTCGTCGGCTGCGGCGCACCGGGGTCCGGGCGGAGGGCCTGCGTCGGCGGCGCGACGGGCGTGATGCTGCCCGGCGGCCGGGTCGGGTCTTCGGCACCGGCGACCGGCGGGCGGGCCGCGGACGGCTGCCCGCGCGGCGGCGTCGGCGGCCGGCGCAGGGGTGCCTGCCCACCGGAGAGGTCGCCGTCGTCGAGGCGGCCCGAGATCGACGGCTCCGGCGTCTCCCACCGCACCGGTGGCGGTGGCTGCCAGCTCGGCGTGGCCACCGGCTTCGGCTCGTCGTCCGGCGCGGCGTGCCGAGGACGGCGCGGCTCCTCCGACACTGCTACCTCCCAGATCCCCGACGACGTACGGGAATCGATCCTAGTCGCGACCGGGTCACTGGTACTGCGGCTGCGGCGGCGAAGCCGGCCCCAGCGACGGCTCCACCCAGCGGTGGTAGCTGTTCTGCCAGGAGCCGCTGGTGCGGATCTGGTCCAGCACGGCGTTGACGAACTTGACCATGTCTTCGTTGTCCTTCGGCACGCCGATGCCGTAGTTCTCCTGCGTGAACTGGTCGCCGACCACCTGCAGCGTCGGGTCCTGCGCGGCCATCCCGGCGAGGATGGTGTCGTCGGTCGAAACCGCCTGGACCTGGCCCTGCTGGAGCATCACCAGGCAGTCCGACCAGTTGTCCACCGAGACCGCCACCGGCTTCGCCGGGTCCGTCGCGATCTTCGCCAGCGACGTCGACTTCTTCGCCGCGCACACCTTCTTGCCGCTCAGGTCGGCCAGCTTCGTCGCCTTCGACTCCTTCGTGACCAGCAGCCGCTGGCCGGCGACGTAGTACACGGAGGAGAACTGGACGTCCTTCTTGCGCGCGCAGGTGATGCTGTAGGTCCGGACCACGATGTCGACCTGGTGCTGCACCAGCACGTCCTGGCGCTGCGACGAGGTGATCGCGCGGAACTGGACGCGGCCTTCGGGCGAGCCGAAGATCGAGCGGGCGATCTCGTTGACGAGGTCGATGTCGAAGCCCTCGAGGTTGCCGGAGGTGGGGTTGCGGAAGCCGAACAGGTAGGTCGTCTGGTCGACGCCGGCGATGAGCTTGCCGCGTTCCTTGATCTTCGCCATGGTCGAGCCGCTGGGGATCGCGGTGCCCTTGTCCGGCGCCAGGCTGGCCAGCGGGTTGCAGCTGGTGTCGCTGCCACCGCCCGCGGTCGCGTCCGGCCCGCCGACGTGCGCGGGCTGCGGCCAGGCCGCGTCGCCGACCGGGGCCGGGTCGACCGGTTTCCCGGCGCTGCCGCAGGACGCCGCCAGCAGCGCGACGACCGCCAGCACACCCGCCCGGACCGTGATGCCCCGCCTGTTCACCGGTACTCCCTCAGTCGCTCCCGGATTCCCATGGCGGCACCCGCGGCGGCCACCACGGCCAGCACGGCGAGGCCGGGCGCGAGGAGCGTCAGCGCGCGGTCGCCGTTGTGGGTGTCGTCGAGGAACTCCTGCCTGCCGACGTCGATGGCGGCCTGGAGGCTGTCGTCGAGCTGCCGGAACGCCGGCGCCGAGCCGTCGGCCTTGTCTTCGAGCACGGCGAAGTCGACGGCCTCCTGGTACTGGCCGGCGTCGTCCTGGGCGCGGACTTCCTTGTGCGCCTTGAGCCAGTCCTTCGCGGCCTTCTCCGCGTCGGCGACCTTCGCGACGCCGGCGCCGTCCTTGATCAGCCCGCGGGCTTCGCCGAGCAGGCCGCCCTGGCCGTCCGGGCCGACGAGCCGGGCGGCGTTGGTGCCGAAGTCCTTCTCGTACGCCGCGCCGTCGCCGCGGGCGACCAGCGTCAGCGTCTCGTCGGCGCGGGCCTGCAGCGCGGCGATCCGCGCCCGGACCAGCACGTCGACGCGGTGCGAGCCGTCGCCCTGGCCGCTGCCGACCAGGCTGCCCTGCACGACCAGCGCGACCGCGCCCCACAGCAGCGAGACGACGACGGCGGCCGTCGCGACGATGAGCCCGACGTTGAGCAGCCGGTTGGTGCGCCGGGTCAGGTAGACCTGGGCCGCGATCAGCGCGGCCAGCAGGGCGACCACGAGGATCGTGGCGAGCCAGGGGAAGCCGGTGGCGCTGTCCTGCTCCCCGACCAGCCGCTCGGTGTCGACGCGGTAGAGGTCCTGCGCGGCGGGGAGGATCTTCGCCCGCATCAGCTCGGACGCCTCGCGCAGGTAGGACGCGCCGACCGGGTAGCCGAGCCGGTTGTTCGCCCGTGCCGTTTCGACGAGCCCGGTGTAGACGGGCAGCGACTGGTTGAGGACGTCGACCGGGCCGGCCGCGCCGGCGACGTCCGAGGCGTCGGACGCGGCCTTGGCGAGCGCGGCGCCGGCTTCGGCGATGTCGCGCTCGTAGCGCTGGCGGAGTTCGGGGGGCTCGGTGCCGATGGAGAGGAACGCGCTCGCGGCGGTCGCGTCGGCGTCCGAGAGCGAGCGGTAGACCTGCTGCGCCGCGGCGGCGAGGGGCTCGCGGCGGTCGATGACGCCGCTGATCGTGTCGTCGCGGCTCTGCACCGAAAGCGTGGCGGCCAGCCCGGAGACCAGGGAAAGCAGCACCAGCCCGACGGCGATCACGGTGAGCCTGCCGGGTGTGGTCGCGGCGGACCGGATGACCGCGCGGACGCCCTGTCCGGGCAGGTCGAGCAGGCCCAGCAGGCCGCTGCGGCCCCCGGCGCGGTCACGGCCGTCCGGTGGCGACGGTGGGGGTCCGGGCGCGGGCGCCGCCGGCCCCGGGGCCGTCGCAGTGCTGGTCATCCCCGAATTCCTCCCCCTGCCATCCGGGGCATCGCCACCCGGAGCCCCCGAAACATCGCTGTGAGCCGTACTCGCAGAAGGTAGCCGAGTCGCCGCGTGCGCAGCCACCGGCACCGCCCGCTGTCATCAGCACGTGATCTGGGCGGATGTGGTCCTGGGCACACCGTTGATCAGGTCCGGGCCTCCAGGCAAGCCGTCCGTCACCTGACCGGGTGAACACCAGGGGGCTTGGACCGTCCACATCAGACAGTCCGGCCGGCGGCGCCTTTCGGGGACGTCAGCCTCGGATGGCCGGGGCGAGCGAGTGCGGGAGCACGGCGTCGGGGTCCGGCGGCCGCCGGACCACCACCTCGACGTCGTCGGCGAAACGGTACGGCTTGGCGCCGAGGAGGCCACCGAAGTGCCGTCGCAGCCGGGACATCTCGGCGCGGACGGTGACCGTGCGCCCGGCGTCGCCGAACAGGTCGGCCGAGAGCTCCGACGCCGACCGGCCGTCGCGGTGGCTGGCCAGGACGTACAGCACCTCGGCGTGGCGCGGGCTGAGCCGGTGCGTCCAGGTCCCGGCCGCGCCGGCCACGGTGAGCTCGGGCTCGCGCGGCGACCGGACGTCGAGCACGACGCGGGTGGGCGGGGCGGCCTCGTTCCCGGTCAGCCGGAGCAGCCAGCCGCCGGGGACGGGCTCGGCCGAGCAGCCGCCGTACGACGGCAGCCAGACCCGGCCGGGTCCGAGCCCGGCGGGCAGCGCGACCCGGTCGACCGGCGGGAGCCCGGCGGCCGCCGCGACCCAGCCGTGTTCGTCCACGACCATCGCCCGCTCGCTTACCTTCGCGAGGACCGGGACGGCGAAGCCGCGAAGCCGTTCCAGCTCGGCGAGGTGGGTGGTGCGGAGCTGGGCCTCGGCGAGCCGCGTCACGGCGTCGACCAGCGCCAACGTCGTCGCGTGGACGGTCGAGGCCGGCCCGGAGAGGTCGACGACGCCGAGCAGCCTGCCGTCGCGCGGGTCGTGCAGCGGCGCGGCCGCGCACGTCCAGGAGTGCTGGGCCCGGACGTAGTGCTCGGCGGAGTAGATCTGCACCGGGCTGCGCGCGACGAGCGCGGTGCCGATCGCGTTGGTGCCGACGGACTCCTCCTGCCAGTCGACGCCTTCGACGAACCCGAGCCGGTCGGCGCGGCGGCGGACCGCGGCGCTGCCGTCACGCCAGAGGACGGCGCCACCGGCGTCGGCGATCACCATGATGTGCGCGGCCTGCTCGGCGAGGCTGATCAGGCCGCCGCGCAGGACCGGCAGCGCCTCGGCCAGCCCGCTGGCGCGGCGGCGTGCTTCCAGCTGCTCGAACGTCAGGACGGGCGCGGCGGCCCGGCTGTCGGGGTCCATGCCGAGGCGGCGCATGCGTTGCCAGGACGCGCCGATGACCGGCCGCAGCCGGCTGGGCAGCGCCTGGCCGTTCAGGGCCGCTTCGTGCACCTGCGCGAGGACACGGGCGTGCCGCCGGGGATCCACCCCCGCCGGCAACGCCGCCTCGAGGTCTCGCTGCCCCAACGCCGCTCCTTGTGCTGTACCTCCCCGGAGTCTGCCGTTTCGGCCGGATGATCGGTAGGTGGCGCACGTCGCGGTCGGTCCCGGTGTTCGTCCGCTCAGTAGGAGACGTAGACGTCGATCGCCGGCTCGCCGGCGGCGGGTTTCGGCGCGGAGACCGAGGTTTCGATGAGCTCGGCGACTTCGGCGTCGATGGCGTCGAGGACCTGTTCTCGCAGCTCACCGGTGTCGGTGACGCGGGCGCGGAACCGCTGCAGGCAGTCGTCGGCGTGCCTCGGGAAGCCGGCTTCGATCAGCGTCGGCCCACCGCCGCGGCGGGCCCGGCCGACCGCCTCTCCCGCTGCTTCGTGCACGGCGAAGAAGTCGGATCCGTCGACGACGACCCCCGGTACGCCGAGCCCGGCCACCCGATCGGCGTAACCGGTGTTCTCCGTGACGAAGATGGCGGGCAGGTGCCAGGCCGACGCGAGGTTCAGCGCCTCCAGCGTCGTCCCCGGGCCGTCGCCGAGGAAGGCCACCCCGACGCCGCCGGTTTCCTGCTGTTTCGCGGCGACGGCGGCTCCGCAGATGAGCAGCGGGACACCGCCGAGCGTGTCCGTCGCGGCCGGCCGCGGTTCGCCGATCCCGGCGAGGACGGCCCGGACGTCGGCGCCCTTGGCGATGCGCTCGCCGTGCCGGCGGTGGACACCGGCGATCGCGTCGCGCCGGTCGAGGTGGAGGCAGACGCCCGCGGCCAAGGCCTCCTCGCCGCCGTACGGGTGGTCGCCGGCCGCGCGTACTCGCTCTTCGACGGCGCGGATGGTCCGCATCACGCGGTACGCACCCCGGAGGGCGTCCGTCATCTCCGGCGCTCCTTCCCCAGATCGGTTTCCGTGCGCAACAGCCCTTTCCGTGCCGCCTCGGCCATCGCGGCCCGGACGTCGACGACCCACGGTCCTTCCGGCTTGAGCTCGACGAACGCGCTCTCCCCGGTCTTCAGCTCGAGTTCCCGCTCGCCGTCGAGCGCGATGACCCCGCCGGCCGCGGCGAGTTCGACGCGCACGCCGGGCCGCAGCAACCCCCAGCCGCGCACGCCGACCGGCCGCACGAGCCCGGGCGCGATCGGCGCGTGCACGACGTACGGCGTCTCCCCGACCGGGCCGAGTTGCAGCGCGACGCCGTCCGGGCTCGACCGGGGGCTGGGACAGAGCTGCCCTGGAACGCTCGAGAGGCCGATACCGTCCGGTTCGGCTAAGGTGCAGTAGAGCTCGGTGAGCGAGGACGGATCCCACAGCGCCCGCGCCCCGATATGCCTGCTCAGCGACACGCAGACGTCGACGAGCGCGATCTCGCGGCGTGCCTTCGTGACGACTTCGAGCACGTTGACGCGGTGGGTGACGAGGTCGGGATCGATCTGCCCGGTGGCGATCAGCCCGGCGGCCAGTCCGGCGACGGTCGCCTCCCGCACCTGCGGGAAGGCGTTGTTGGTGCCGGTGGAGAGCGCGAGCAGCGGCACGTCTTCGCAGGCCGCGGCGGCGACCCGGGCGGTCCCGTCCCCGCCGAGGACGACGATGACACCGGCGCCGGCCTCGACCATCCGCCGCACCGCGTTCGTCGTGTCGGCAGCCGTGCCGGTGAGGGGATCGTCCTCGCAGAAGTCGACCTTCGGCCAGGAGCCGCCCCGGCCGAGGGCACGCAGGACCGCGGCGGAGATCCCGCCGAGATCGGTCGAGACGAGGGCGCGGTCGAGTCCGGTCACGGCGAACGCGGCCAGCAGCCGCTGGACCATGTTCGCCTTTTCCGCGGTGGGGAACACCGACGCCTGCGCGACCAGCCGGCGGATGTCCCGCCCGGATGCGGGGTTCGCAACGATCCCCGCCACCGTTTCGCCCACCTGACCTCCCGTTCTCCTGACCGGAGAACAGGAGACTCCGCGATCGCGCGGAGCGGAAGGGTTGCAGGGCGTTGCAGTGCGGTTGCGCAGCCGTAGCGACGCAGCTCACACCGGTGTCTCACCTGGTGATCTTCAGTGGACTGTCCAAGCTGGAACCAGCGGGAGGGAAAAACCAACTGGACCGTGCGACCGGCTACGACACGAGGTCGGCGACGCCCTCGTAGGTGTAACCCGCCTCCGCGACGGCAGCCCGCACGTCGTCCTCGGCCAGCGCGGCTCCGGCTCGCACGAGCACCCGGCGAGCGGCGACGTCGACGTCCACTTCGGTCACCCCGGGCAGCGCGGTGAGTTCTTCGGTCACCGACTGGGCGCAGTGCCCGCAGCTCATGCCGGAAACGGTGTATACGTGCTCGATCATGGTGCGCAGCCTACGAAAAGGGCCGCCACCCCGAACGGGTGACGGCCCTTTCCCAAGATCAAAGTCAGATCACGGTGACCGACGTGGCCTGCGGACCCTTCTGGCCCTGGCCGATCTCGAACTCGACGCGAGCGTTCTCTTCCAGGCTCTTGAAGCCGTTGCCCTGGATCTCGCTGTAGTGAACGAAGACGTCGCCGCCACCGTTGTCGGGGGTGATGAAGCCGAACCCCTTCTCGGAGTTGAACCACTTCACAGTGCCCTGAGTCATCAAAATCTCCATGTGTAACACCAAAAACAGGAAGCCACTTCGGCGACCCGGGTCAGCACACGGACGGTTTGCTTCCTCGGTGAGGAGACACTACGCCCGCTGTATTCCTGCGAGCGTGAGTCATCACGAACACAAAAACCGAGACCACAACCAGTAAAGCACATCGCGACCAGGGCGGACAAGCGGTCTTCACCCGGGCGGGGTGAGCTATTCGCCACTCGCCGGGCGCAGCCCCTCGCTCGCGAACGGCGAACGCCACGCGGTGTCGTGCTCGCCGGCGACCACGGCGTCGTCGTGAGCCTCGGCACTGGCGCTGAACAGCACCGGCACGACGCCGGAGGACTTCCGCGCTGCTTCGGATGCGTGCTGGTGATCGGTCACGTCGAACTCCCCTCGTTCCCTGCCCGCTTCGGCGCGGGTCATGACCGTGATGGTGCCATGCGGCACCGACAGAAACCGGTTGTCTCCCGCCGGGACCCGGCCGGGAAGGTTCAGCGGCGAACCACCACCGGAACACCGTCAGGCTACCCGAGGCAACGCACTGCTACCACAAGACATTCCCGGATTTTCCGGAACGAAACCCAGCAAAACCGTTACTGGGCGGGGGGTTGCGGACGCGCCTGCCCGAGCAGGGCCGAAAGCCGCACGTCCGGGGTCACGACGTCGGGGTCGGTGCGCACGTCGATGACGCACGGCCGCTGCCGCACCAGCGCGCTGGCAATGATGGGCTCGAGCTCTTCACGATCGTCCACGGTGTACCCGGCCGCGCCCAGCCCACGCGCCCACGACGCGAAGTCGGTCAACGGGATGGAGACGCCGGTCAGCCGCCCGTACGTGCGGGCTTGGTGCATCGCGAGCGCGCCGTGGACGCCGTTCTGGAAGACGACCACCATCACCGGCGCCCGGTAGCGGACGGCCGTTTCGATCTCCTGGCCGGTCATGAGCGTCCCGGCGTCCCCGGCCATGGCCACGACGGTCCGCCGCGGCTCGGCCAGTTTCGCCGCCACGGCGGCCGGCACGGCGTACCCCATGGCGGCGTTGCTCGGACCGAGCTGGCTGCGCGGCGCCGTGAAGCACCAGTAGCGGTGCATGAACTGTGCGAAGTTACCCGCGTCGCTGGTCACGATGGTGTCTTCGGGCGCCAGCTTCCGCAGCGCCCGGACGACGTCGACGGGGTGCACCCGCGTGTTCCCGCTGGTGTCGGGCGGGGTCATGAAGGTGTGGACGGCCGCGTTCGCCGCCGAAGCCCGCCTCGTCCGCGGCGACGCCACCTCCCGCAGCTCCCGCAGGAACGGCTCGACCTCCGAGTCGACGCGGAAGGTCAGCCCCCGCCGCTTCGGGCTGACGTCGATGCCGGTGCCGACCATGACCAGCGTCTGCTGCGGGGTCGGGTAGCGGTAGGCCTGGGTGGTGACCTCGTCGAGCTGGGTGCCGAGCGCGAGCACCAGGTCGGCGCGCTCGAGGGCGTCCAGCTGCCGGGCCGGGATGCCGAGCCCGAGGTGACCGGCGTAGCGGGCGTGGTTTTCGGGGAAGGCGTCCTGCCGCCGGAAGGCGTTGTAGACGGGCAGCGCGAGCTCATCGGCGACGGCGATCAGTTCGTCCCGCGCCGACCGAGCCCGCCCGCCGACGATGACCACCGGGTACTTGGCCTCGTCCACCAGCTGCGCCACGGCGTCCGCCGAACGGCCCAGCGTCCCGGACGCCGGCGGCCGCACCCGCGCCATCGGCTTCGCCGCGTCGTAGGGCATCCCCCAGATGTCGCAGGGCACGCCGAGGACGACCGGCCCCGGCCGGCCTTCCTGCGACGTCGTCAGCGCGTGCGCGAGCAACCCCGGCAGCCCGTCCGGATCGGTCACCCGCACTGTCGACTTGGCGATCGACTCGAACATGGCCGTGAGGTCCGAGGTCGGCAGCTCTCCCGACGACAGCGGCACCGGCTCGGTCGGCGGCGTCTCCAGCAGCACGACCATCGGCGTCTCGTCCTGGTAGGCCGTTTGGACGCCGATGGCCAGGCTCGCCGCGCTCGGCCCCCGGCTGGCGAGCAGCACGGCGGGACGTTCGGTGAGCTTCCCCTCGGCCTCCGCCATGAACGCCGCGCCCGCGTCGTGGCGCGCCGAGACCAGCGTGATCTCGCGCTCACGTTGCAGGGCGTCGAGCAGTTCCAGGAACGACTCACCGACCACCGCGTACACGCGGCGGACACGCGCCTCGGTCAGGATCCGCACGGCCGTCTGGGCGACGGTCGCTCCCAGTTGGTATCTAATGAGGAGAGCTTAGGCGGGCACCGTTCAGTGCAGTCAAGTGATCTTCACCGAAACCGGACAAGGATACGCCGAATGTCCGCTTTGACCGACTGCTAGCCGATCAAGGGAGCGAGGACCACCGACTTGGCCGCAACCGAACATGAAACTGTTTTTACCTACGGCGCACCGGCGTTGAAGTACGGTACCGGCGCCAGCGACGAGATCGGCTACGACCTGACCCAGTACGGCGCGCACCGCGTGCTCGTCGTGACGGATCCCCAGGTGGCCGCGACGGGCTGGCCCCGCCGCATCGCCGACGGCATCGCGGGCTACGGCATCGAGACCGAGATCTTCGACGGCGTGCACGTCGAGCCCACCGATGTCAGCATGCAGAAGGCGGTCGACTTCGCCCGCGGAACGGGCCCGTACGACGCCTTCGTAGCGGTCGGCGGCGGGTCCGCCATCGACACCGCCAAGGCAGCGAACCTCCTGACGAGCAACGACGGCGACCTGATGGACTACGTCAACGCCCCCGTCGGCGGCGGCCGCGCACCGGACCGCCCGCTGAAGCCGCTGGTCGCGGTGCCCACCACCACCGGCACGGGTTCCGAGAGCACCACGGTCTGCGTCCTGGACGTGTTGTCGCTGCGCGTCAAGAGCGGGATCAGCCACCTGAGGCTGCGCCCGACCCTGGCCGTCGTCGACCCGCGGCTCACCGTCAGCCAGCCACCCGGCGTGACGGCCGCCAGCGGCATGGACATCCTCTGCCACGCCGCCGAGAGCTACACGGCCAAGCCGTACACCGACTTCGAGCGCAAGCGCCCGGAGCAGCGCGTGCCGTACTGCGGGTCGAACCCGCTGGCCGACATGTTCGCCGAGCAGTCGCTCCGCCTGCTGTCGTGGGCCCTCCCGGCTGCCGTGCGCGACGGTTCCGACCTCAAGGCCCGCGAGGCCATGGCCCTGGCCGCCACGTTCGCCGGCCTCGGCTTCGGCAACGCCGGCGTGCACATCCCGCACGCGAACGCCTACCCGATCGCCGGCCAGGTCAGGGATTTCCACCCGGACGGCTACCCGGGCGAAGAACCCATGGTCCCGCACGGAATGGCTGTCTCGCTGACCGCGCCCGCGGCGTTCCGCTTCACCTTCGACGCGGCACCGGACCGCCACCTACGCGTCGCCCGCCTGCTGGCGCCCGACTTCGAGTGGCCCGGCGACTTCGCCGACCACCTGCCCGCGGTGCTGACCGACCTGATGCGCCGCATCGGCATCCCGGACGGCATCGGCGCCGTCGGCTACACGGAGTCCGATGTGGACTCCCTGGTCGAGGGAACCCTCAAGCAGCAGCGGTTGCTGGCCACCGCACCGCGCGAGGCGTCCGCGGAGGACCTGTCGGGCATCCTGCGCGAGTCGGTGTCGCTGTGGTGAACGGGTACCCGCACTGGCAGACGGTGCCGTTGCGCTGGAAGGACAACGACGTCTACGGGCACGTGAACAACGTCGTCCACTACTCGCTGATGGACACCGTGATCAACACGTGGCTCATCGAGCAGGGCGGCCTCGACATCGAAACCGGGGCGGTGATCGGGCTGTGCGTCGAGTCGCATTGCGGGTATCACTCATCGGTGTCCTTCCCTGGTGCGTTGAAGGTCGGGTTGCGGGTGGCTCACCTCGGCAAGTCCAGCGTCCGCTACGAGATAGGGATGTACGCAGCCGACGAGACTTTGGTCGCGGAAGGGCACTTCGTGCACGTCTTCGTCGACCGCGAGTCCCGCCGGCCGACCCCGGTCTCCGGCAAGCTGCGCGAGGCGCTTGAGGCACTGCAGCCCGGATGACGTGCACCGCCGACGTCCCACCTCCTTTCTTCGACGGCGCCCGATCCGGGCTGTGTTTCCTGCGCCTCCGATCATGCACGACACCACCGACAACTTCGGCCGATCGACCGGAGTTGTCCACAGGCGCCCCGAAGATCGCCGAGTTGTCCACAGATTCACATCAAGGGGTTCCCCGCCCCTTCGACGGAGATAACCTGGAGGCACATCAGAGAGGTCCACAGTGGATGAGCTGTTGCCTCGCCGGATCGGCCAGTAACACGGATGGCGACCTAGGCGTCAGTCCGGTTGCGGCGGCAGAGTGGTGAGCCGACAGCTCAAGAGTGGTCCCGGACCGTAGCGGGCAGGCGTCCCTGCGACGGTCACGGCACCCGAACACCAAGTGGGCCGAACAAGTGGTCGCGCGTCCGCTCCCGGCAGACGCCCCGGGGGCGGACGTGCCACCGCCCGCATGCGATCTGGTGAAGAGTGCGGTCGCCGTCGGAAGACGTTCCGCCGGCGACCGCACCACCGCAGCAAGACGTGGAGGTCGCGGCCCCGTCGCCCGAAGGCGCCTCGCCGACGGCCCGCACCTCCACCGCAGAGAGCCGCCGCCCGGTACTGGGCGGCGGTGGCTTTCACGGCTGTAGTAGCGGTCCCGGTCAGCGACCGGTCGCCGTTGCAGGCTGCACGTCGCCCAGGAAGGGCAGCGCCTCCTTGCCGTCAAGGAGAGCAGCGAGAGAAAGGAGGATGCCCGCGCTACCGGTCTTGACGTCCATGGAGAGTCGCAGTAGCCAGTGGCCCGGAAACGCGAGGCCGCCTTTGTACGGCACGGCATACCAGCCAAGCCACGCCAAGTGCTCATCGATCGCCTCGCGGTCGCGCGGCGTCGCATCCGCATTCGCGGCCAGCGCCACCGCGAGTCCACACCGACCGTTGAGCAGACCCGCGTGGGCGACGAACTCGCCCAGGCACGACTCGCGCAGCGCAGGAAGGTTCTCGCAGGCCTCCGCGTCCGGGCGGTGCCGCGCCAGCTGTTCGGCGACCAGGAGGATCCCGGCGCTGCCGACCCCGGCGTAGGGCAACGTGCGCGTCGCGCCGTCGCGGACCTGCAGCGAGCCGTCGTCGGCCTCGATGCATTCTTCAAGGTCGCGGCACAGCGCCTGGTCGGCGAAGGAAAGCCAGGCCGGCTCGCCGGTGCGCTCGAAGAGCCGGACGAACAGCAGCGCCGGCCCGGACCAGCCGGACAGCAAGCCGGCGCGAGCGGAGGGCCCCGGCGGTGCCGCGGTCTCCAGCGCCTCGGCCAGCCGGACGGCCGTGCTCAGCGCTTGGCGCCCGAACTCGTTGTCGTGGCGGACGGTCGCGAAGTGCAGCAGGGTAAGCCCGATGCCGGCCAGGCCGCTCTCCAGCGAGTGGTCGGTGGTCTGCTCGACGAGTCTCGCGGACGACGTCAGCAGCCTGCCCGCCACATCGCGGTACCCGAAGTTCTCCAGCACGTACGCGATACCGGCGCTGCCGTCGTAGAAACCCGGCCGGTTCGGCGGATCACGCCGGACCGCTTCGAGCAGCCAGCGTTCGTGCTCCGGAAAGCGACCAGCGCCGGCGACGTCCAAGGCGTGCAGCACGCCGGCGGCCCCGACTCCGAAACAGGCTCCGCCGACACGGAACTGCTCGATGTCACCGGGGAAAAGCCGGTCCTGGCGTGCGGGGGTCGCGCCGGAGAGGATCACCTCGGTGATCTGCTTGCGGACCAGCGGCCAGTCCGGTTTGCCGTGGTCGAGCTCAGTGTGGACCGGTACCGGCTCCGCGGGGTCATCACGCGGAGCCAGCACCGTGACTGCGGCGTCGGCATACCCCTCGGGCAGCGCGAACCTGCGTTCGACGAAGTCGGCGATCGGACGCAGCTTCGCCGGAACGAGCGCTACCAGTGGCGTGAGCGGTAGGAACAGCCACAACCGCAGGGCTGCGACCGCGTACTCGTCGACGTCGAAGCCAACGCGGTCGGCGGGCGCGCGGAAGCCGGGCGTGCCCGGTGTCGGGCGGTCGCCGGACTCGGCGCCGAACGCCGACCCGAAGTCGATCAGCGAAATCTGGTCGTGGTTGTCCTCGTCGATCAGGATGTTCAGCGGATGCAGCTCACCCACGACGATGCCACGAGCGTGGACTTCCGCGATCACCTCCTCCGCTCCCGCGACGATGCCCAGGGCTCGTCGCGCATACGCCGCGCGCTCGGCGGGCGTCGTGCTGCGCCTGGTCCGCGGGTAGTTGCGGGCCAGCCAGTCGGCCAGCGGAATCCCCGGCAGCTGCTCCACGGCCAGGTAGTGGCGATCAGCAGAGGTGAACCGGTCAACGACCTGCGGCACTCCGGGGGTGCCGCTGAGCCGGTCGAGCACCTCGTGCTCGCGACGGAGCCGCCCGACGGCGTCGTTCCCTGCCTCATCAAGACCGGAGTGTGGACGGGCCTCCCGCAAGACGACCTGATCACCGCCCGCCTTGGGGTCGGCAAGGTAGGTGCCACCGCCGTTCGAGACGTGCAGTGGCTTCACCAACCGGTAGGGGGACTGCGCCTGGGCGCCTGCCCGGCGCGCTGCCGCCATGCTGCTTTGCAAACACGGAGGGATCTTCACCCAGTCCGGCACCGAGAAGATCGGCTCCCGCTTCTCGGGCACCAGTCTTCCGTCCGGCTTGCGGATCGCCGGAACTCGGTCGCCGTTGTGTTCGACCCACTGGTCGGCCAATCCGCCGTAGCGCACGTAGAGAGGCCCGTCGCCGTAGCGCAAGGCGCTCGGAATACCGGATCCGTGCTCACCTTCGAGCCGCGCTGACAGGGCCGTGAGTGCGGCTTCGAGGTCGATGTGGTCGACCGGGTGAATGGTCGCCAATGGGAGCCCGTCGATGTCCGAAGCGTATTTCGAATTCCACGTCAGCAACGCCACTCGCGAGCGCACGTGCCGATAGGCGATCTGGTGTTCGGCACACCATTCACTCACCTGCGTGAGCACCCGGACCGCATTGTCCAGTCCGGCGGAAACGTGGATCTGCCAGCCCTGGGCCGGAACAACACGGCCTTCGGGGCACATCGTGCGCCAGACTCCGCGGTCGGTGGCGGTCCAGTCCGGGGACGGCGCTGGGAGCGCCGCGACGAAATCTTCGGCCGACTCGGCATTCTCCTGCTGTTCGTCGTAGAACAACGGGTCGGCGAAGCAAAACGCTTCGTAGCGCAGGTCCATCCGAGTCCCCTCCATGCGAGCCCAGGACACACGGCCCCGGACGAAGAATATTCCCCCACGTCGAGCAGCTTCAGGCCAATCCGCCAACCCGGCGGTTCAACTGGGCTATCCGAGGTAGGCGAAAAGAACACCTGCCGCTCAGTAGACGAACTCAGGGTGATTTTGTCCAGTCCGACTACCACACCATAGTGTTGCAACCCGAAGATCGCTCCCAGATTCCCGCAGGTCCACCAGTAAAACCGCCTGAAAAGTGCGGCGAATTGGCAGAACGTCATCAAGGCCGGACCCGTGATCAATTTTCCTGATCGACGCCATTCAGGTAAGTCGCTTTGGCCACGCGGAACCACCACCGTGGTCCGCGCCACGCTCGTGCCACCTCGGCGGGCAGGCCCGGCGGTACCACGGAGTAAGTTGACGACCGGCGGACCGGAAGGAGGAACGGGTGATCTTCGGATTCGCCGTGACGGTCGCCGTGGCTGCCACGGTCGTCGCGCTCTGGAGCTTCGTCCAGTCGGCTCGCAACCGGCTTCCGGACAACCCGCTCCTCGTCGCGCTCGCGGTCATCGAACTGCTGCTGGTCGTGCAGCTGGTGATCGGGATCGTCCTGCTCGCCGGCGGTGAGCGGCCCGGCAGCCTGGCCACGTACCTGGCCTACCTGATCGGCTGCCTGGTCGTGCTGCCCGTCGGCGCCGCCTGGGCGCTGGCCGAGCGGAGCCGGTCGAGCACCGCCGTGCTCGGTATCGCCTGCCTGGCCATCCCCGTGATGGTGCTGCGACTGAACGAGGTGTGGAGTGGAGCAACAGCGTAGGACGGCCAGCGGCCCCGGCCGGGTGCTCGTCGCCGTGTACGCGATCTTCGCGCTGGCCGCGACGTCGCGGGCCGGCGTCCAGATCAGCACGAAGTTCCACGAAGCTCCGCTCGCCTACTTGCTCTCGGCGTTCGCCGCCGTCGTCTACATCGTCGCGACCATCGCGCTGGCCCGCCGCGGTGACGGCTGGTGGCGCGTGGCCCTCGTCGCCTGCTCGATCGAACTGCTCGGCGTGCTGACCATCGGCACGCTGAGCCTCGTCGACGCCGGCGCGTTCCGGCACCCGACCGTCTGGTCCGTCTATGGCGAGGGGTACCTCTTCATCCCGCTCGTCCTGCCGGTCATCGGGCTGTACTGGCTGCGGAAGACCGCGCCGGCAAAGGTCGCCGCCGCACGCGCGGCCGGCTGACCGCGGAACAGTACGGAAACTGCACGTAGCCCACTCCGGGAGATAAATACGGAACCGTCCGGCGACTTTCGTCGGTTCCGGACATTCGCCATGAACTCGGACAATCTTCGAGTTCGGTCCCCACCGGCTTCCCACGCGGTTCTCCCGCCGCGTGAAAAGGAGTGAGCGTGAAAATCGGCAAGTTCGTCCTGCTGGCCGCGAGCACCGCACTGGCCGTCGTCGGCCTCGGCGGTCCGGCGGCCGCCGACAGCACCCCGCAAGCCCAGCCGTCGATCATCGGCGGCAGCACCGCCACCAGCGGCCCCTGGGCGGCCCGGCTGTTCGTCAACGGCCAGCAGAACTGCACCGCGACGATCATCGCCCCGCAGTACATCCTCACCGCCAAGCACTGCGTCAGCAGCGTCGGCACCTACACCTTCCGCATCGGCAGCCTCGACCAGTCCAGCGGCGGCACGACGGCCACCGGCTCCACCATCACGCGCTACCCCGGCTCGGCCGATCTGGCGATCGTCCGCCTCACCACCTCGGTGAACGCCACCTACTCGCCGCTCGGCAACGTCGGTGACGTCTCGGTCGGCCAGAACGTCTCCGTCTACGGCTGGGGCGCGACCAGCCAGTGCGGTTCCGAGATCAACTGCCAGTCGCGGTACCTGAAGGTCGCGACCGTCCGGGTGAACTCGATCAGCTGCAGCGACTACACCGGCGGCGTCGCCGTGTGCGCGAACCGCGTCAACGGCATCACCGCCGGCGGCGACTCCGGCGGCCCGATGTTCGCTTCCGGCCGCCAGGTCGGCGTCGCCTCGACCAGCGACCGGTCGAACAACACCGCCTACACGAACATCACGCGTTATCGCAGCTGGATTTCGCAGGTCGCAGGCGTCTGATTCCCACCGGAACGGGCCCGGCCACGAACGGCCGGGCCCGTTTCCGTCAGGACGTCGAAATGTCGTCGAGCTGTTCGGCGGCGGGCCGCACCGGGTAGAGGTCTCCGCCCGGCTCCACCGGCACCCGCGGCAAGGCCGTCCGCGCGGCGCGGTCACCCGCGTCGGCCGCCGCGTGCAGGACGTCCAGCGCGGCGTACGGCCGGAAGTCCAGCTCGGGATACGACCAAGCGGACGGCCCCTGCGTGGCACCGGGGATCAGGAAGTCGACCGCGGCGAACAGCGTCGCCCCGCTCGGCGCTGTGTAGTGCCAGAGGTCGACGCCGACGTGCTTGCCGATCTGCGCGAGCCGGGTCAGCGCGACCAGGTTGAACGCCGAGTAGTGCCAGCTGCGGGTCCGACTTGCCTCCTGCGGCTGCAGGCCGCCGACCTGGATCTGCGGCGCGATCCGGCCGGGACCGGCGTCGCGCGCGATGGTCGCGGCCAGCTCCCGCTGCCCCGTGCCCAGGGCGAGCGAGGCGGCGAGCATGTCGTAGAAGCTGCCGTGGTTGTTCTGGGCCTTGGCCTCGTCGGTTCCGTTCTTGCTGGTGCGCAGCCAATCGAGGAACTGCGCGTACCAGCCGGTCATGCCGGCCTGGTCGGTCTTCGTCCACCCGGGCGCGCCGGTGGCCAGGATCGCGGTGGCGTCGACGACCTGGCTGAGCGTGTAGGAGAACTCGATGATGCCGATGCCGCGGCCGTCCACCTTGCACGGGATGCCCTGGGCGAAGTTCATGTTCGGATTCATCTTCGTGGCCGTGTCGAGGAACCACGTACGCAGGTCGAGCGCCGCGCGCCGGGCGTACCGCGCGTCGCCGGTGTAGTACCAGGCGAGCGCGAGCCGGTAGATCGCCGCGAACGCCTCGCCGCGGTAGGCGTGGTCGGTGATCTCGTCGACGATCGGGTTGCGCTGGCCGTCACGCTGCACGAACGGACAGCCCCACGGGTTTTCGGCGGTCGGCTGCGTGGTCGGCCACCAATAGGGCGCCAAGCTGAGGTAGTCGTGCTTGTCCCCGCTGGGCGGGACCTGTTTCTTCGACGTGACGCTCCACGGCCCCGCCGTGAGGTCGGTTTTCGCGGCGGCGAGCAGGTTGTTCAACGCGGTACGGGACGTCTTCTCGCCGACGAGCGCGGCGAACTTCGTGCGAAGCAGCTGATCGCCGTCGAGTACGGCGGTCTGCGGCGCACACACCGGCCCGAGGACCGGGACGGTGCAGCCGCTGGGTAGCGACGCGGCCTCGGCCGGCGTGGCAAGAGAAGCGACGAGGCCGACGGCGGCGAGCGCGGCCACGACGGTGTGGCGGAAAACCATGTCCGCTCCATTCACAAATATGAACAGAAAACCTGTGAGTGAATGGAGAGTACGCACGTGAACGCGGGCGAAGCAATGCCTGGTTCAGGCCACCAAGTCGTCAGCCGGCGAAGTCGCGCGGCTGGAAGAAGGCGACGAGCCGCGCGGTGCGAAGGTCGTCCCAGGAATCCGTGGTCGCAAGCACCGCCGCGGCGCCGGTCGGGAACTTGGTCTGGACCTGCCGGGTGTCCTCGCCATGACCGGCGAAGTGCAGGGTCAGGTCGCTGACCCCGGGCTCGTGGCTGACGAGCGCGAGCGTGGTGACGCCGGGCGGCGTCCGGCGGGCGGCGTTCAGGAACTCGGGAACGTCGGCGCCGTAGAGATCGTCGTCGTACTCGACGGGCGGCGGCGCCGGGAGTTCGTCGCTGACGCGCGCCCACGTTTCGCGGGTGCGACGTGCGGTGGAGCAGACGACCAGCTCGGGAACGTGCCCCTCCTCCGCCAGCCACCGGCCGAGCCGGGGCGCGTCACGAAGGCCGCGCGGCGCGAGGGGCCGCTCGTGGTCAGGCAGGTCGTCCGACCAGTCCGACTTGGCGTGCCGGACAACGATGAGCCACCTGGTCCCGTCCATGCCCGCTACCCTAATGGCGAAGGCGCCTTCCGACGCGGCTGCAGACGCCACTCGGGGCCGGAAGCAGTGTGCTTCCGGCCCCGAGTGTGGAAACGCTGTGCTGTTACTCGTTCGTGAGTGCGGTCGCCGATTCCGCGGGCGACGCGGGGCCGTGCTCGGCCAGCGGCACTCCGGTGGTGGGAAGCCCACCCTGGGTCAGCGGCGTGCTCCCGGCCAGCTGCGTCAGCCCGCCCAGCGACAGCAGCTGGGTCAGGTCGGGCACCCCGGTCAGCGTCGGCGCGTGCATCGGGAGAAGCCCGCCGGTGGCCGGCAACAGGCTACCCACCAGCGGAAGCCCGGCCGGCGCGTTCGTACCCCGGTTGCTGACCGGCGCCGCCGCGTCCTGCAGACCGGTGACCCGGGTGCCCGCGGGGACGACGGACTCGGGGGAGACGACGGCGTGCAGCGGCAACCGGTCGCCGACCGGCGCGACCGCGGACCGCTCCTGCTGCGCGTCGGCCGTCAGCGGCAGGGTGGCCGGCAGGGCAGGCAGCTCGGTGGCCGAAAGCTCGCTGCCCAGCGGCGCGTTGAGGTCGTGTTCGGGCTGGTCGCCGTCGGTCTGGGCGCTGGGTGCGACGCCCTGCTGCAGCAGGTGCAGCGGCACCGCGTGCAGGATCGGCCCGAGGACGGAAGCGCCGGCGGCCGGCGCGGGACGCTGCTGCGCGGCGGGCACGACCTCGGAAACGGCCTGACCAGGCTGCAGGGCCGCGGTGACGCCGTTGACGGCGTCGGCGAAGTTGTGCATTCCGGGGTTCGTGGTGAGCCCCCCGAGGACGGCGTCGGAAACACCGGGCACGATGGATTCGGCGGAGGCGACGCCGGAGCCGACCGCGAGCAGCCCGCCGCTGGCCAGCGCGACCTGCAGGATTCGCTTCGTCTGGATACGCATGAAAACTCCTTCGATCGATAAAAAGGCGATAGATGATTCCCGGAGACCGTTGATGGTGTCGCCGGAATGCAGAAAAGATGATCTTTACCAGCGAGATCACGCTGGCAAGCCCTACGAGCGTCGGCGAAATACCGACGTGGTCCGAAGAAGAGGTTCGTCAGTCCGGCGTGACGCCGGGCTGGATTTCCGCCGCTGTCACGGCGTGGCTCAGCACGCGGTTCCAGCAGCGCGAGGACTGCAGGCGAGCCTCGGGACGAGGCTGCACCACATCGCCGCAGCCGCGATCGTGCCCGGCGGCGAATCCGGCCCCGGCCGGGACCGCACATCCCTGCAAGCCCGACCGCCCGCCATCCTCGCCCGCACCGGAGTCAGGCCCGAGGTCAGCGTGCGCCTGAACGCCGGTCGACGTCGTGGCCGCGTGACGCAGGGTCGCTACGGCGGAGCCGGCTGACGTGCCCCGCGGATCGGTCTTTGCCGATGCAGGCAGGAAGTCGTTCGGCTCCGTGGTGGCGGAAGCGACAGGCGTCTTGCCGACGTACTCAAGGGGACTGCCGACCGGCGCCAAGATCCCCGCCAGATCGGTCAGGTGTCCGAGTGTCAGAACGGTGGCAGGAACCGCCGTCACCGTGCGAATCGCGTGAGTGTCCAGCACGTCGGTCAGGCGGCTCGTGCCAGCAGCTTCGGAGAGGCTGCGCACATGAGCCAGGACAGGCGTCGCCGCCTCGTCGATCCGCTCTGCCGCGTCGCTGTGCGGCAGCACGGACGACGTCGGGCCGCCCGTGGCCGATACGACAGCTTGAACGCCTGACGCGATCGGCTCATCCACGGCGTCGGTGAGAGTGCTGGCTGACGCCGTAGCCATCAGCCACGCGACCGCGGAGACGGCAGCAGCGCCACCGATCACGATCAGCGCACGAATCAGGGCTCGACCGGCATTGACCATGCCGTCTTCCCGCCCCGTACGACTCGTCACGCTCGCGATCCCGCCTGTTCACCGATTCCTTGTGGTGCCGTCGGCGATCACGCCACTCGGCCGCTCCACCATAACCACTCCCCCATTCCCCGGTGCCGCAATACCCCGCTCTTCTCGCCGAATCGGGCGAATTCCGGCTGGTTCACGCACGACCGCTACGTCGTCGACCAGCGGAAACCTGGCCATGAGATCATGCGGGCTCTCCCTCGAATGCCGCGTCGGCAATTCACCCGATATAGCTACAACAACCGTGGATTTCGTGGAGGCCGGAACACACGATCGGGGGTCTTGGGCGTGAATCGGGATCGCGGCGTGCACCCTCCCCACCGACGACGCCGTCCAGATGCGGTCGACCACCGTCGTCGAAACCCTGTTTCGTTCTCACCCCCGAGGAGATCTCCATGATCAAGAAGGTCGGTCTGATCACCGCTGCTCTCGCCGCCGGCGCGTTCCTCACCGGCGGGATCGCCTCCGCCGACACCCCCGGCTACGACGGCGGTGACCACAACGACCAGATCGGTCTGGTCAACCTCGGCAACACCGACGTCCTGCACAACGTGAACGTCACTCCGGGCATCTGCGGCAACGACGTCAACGTCCTCGGCGTCCAGGTCCCGATCCACGACTCGCTCAACGGCATCGGCGTGCCGATCCTGTCGCCGGGCGACAGCGCCGCCGAGGGCGAAAGCCCGTACAACTGCGCGTCCAGCGCGGTCTCCGACGGCGGCACCAGCCAGGGCAACTGACCCACGCGCCGGGTGGCGGGCATCGCACGGATACCCGCCACCCGCACGGGCCTCGACGGTCTCTCGAGTGGGCCGCCCGGGCACAACACGACAGCTGGCACGAGGAGCCATGGGGACCGGCCATGACGTCGACGAATCGTTCAGCCTCGAGCAGATCGAGAACCGACGCTGGGGCAACCCACCAGCCGACGCGACTCGGCTGATCAAGATTGTCTACGAACTACGGCACAAACCGATCGGCGCCATAGACGTCGAGGACCTCCGCATCCTGCTACTCCAGCAAGAGAGCCTTGCCGTACTCGTCCCCATCGCGCTGAACCACCTTGAGCAGAACCCACTCGCCGAAGGCGACCTCTACCCCGGCGACCTGCTCACCGCGGTGCTGAAAGTCCCTGAGCCGTACTGGCAGCAGCACCCTGACCAACGAAGCCGCGCTTCAGCCGTGATCAGAGCTCTTGAAGTTCTTGCCAACCTTGACGATCACGACGCCCCACACGACACCATCCGGCAGCAGATCAACGCGTTCCGCGGCTGATATCCCGGACGGCTGGAAGCCGACGGACCTACGGACGATCGCCAGATCGAACGTTTCCGCAGTTCAGACACCTGATCGTAGTGGGCCGCCTGGGGCTCGAACCCAGAACCTACGGATTAAAAGTCCGCAGCTCTACCAATTGAGCTAACGGCCCGCGCCCCCAGTCTAGCCAGGTCCCCGCCTGCCTCACGCACGCCGGGTGCGGCTGAGGCGCTCGCACCCTTCCGGGACGCTGCGAAGCGGGACGGTCTGGACTTTTACTACGTAGTGCTCCGGCCGAGCCTTGATGTCACTCTCGCCCGCGGGACCGCGACACGTCCCAACTCACCGACGTCGAGCCGCTGAAGGGCATGTACGCCGCCTTCAAGGCGCTCGGCGAGCTCGAACGGCACGTCCTGGACACGACGGAGCAGACCGTCGAGGAGGCCGCCGACCACGTGCGCGGTCGGCGGCCTTCGCGCTTTGAACGTGACGCGCGGGCCCGTGGACCCTGCGCGTCACCGCGTCAGCACTGGACGAGCAGGCCCGTGTACGCCGTGCACTTCTTCGACGCCTTGTCGTTGGCCGCTTCCGGGTCGGCCGGCGTGCTCGCCGCTCGCTCGGCCGTGGCCGTGAACGCGCCCCATGCGAAGAAGCCGCCCTCCGACGAGAACTTCGCCGTGGCCGACGCGCCCGGGGCCAGGGTGCCGATTGCGCACGTCAGCGCCGCGCCCGCGTGGGTGCAGCCCGTCGTCGAGACGACCGTGCGGCCCGCGCCGGGGTTCGCCGTCACGCGGACGCCGGTCGCGGTGGCCGGGCCCGTGTTCGACACCTTGACCACGTAGTCGACCCGGGCGGCCAAACCGATGCGCGGGGTGGCCGTTAGCGCCACCTTGACGTCGGCCTCGTCCGGCGGGGCGATCGTGACGACCGGGCCGTCCTCCACGCCGAACGCGTAGTTGTCGCCGGCGAACTGGTGCTGGAGCGTGAACTGGCCCGGCGCGACGTCGTCCTTGACGCGCAGGGTGAACGTCACCGTGCGGCTTTCGCCGCCGTTCAGGTCGCCGACGCCGCCGCGGAAGCTGCTCAGGTACGGCGCGCACGGTGCGATCGCCCCGGTGCAGGAGACCAGGTCCACCACGTCGGCGATCGGCTTCTCCTTCACGTACAGCGCCGCCTTCGCGCCCGTGACCGTGAAGTCCGTCGGGTTGGTCAGCTGCTCCGTGACCGTGATCGTGGTGCCCGCGCGCACGGTGGTCGCGCTGACGTCGATCGTGCTCGCGGGCGGCGCCGCGGATGCGACGGCCGGTGCCGCGCACAGGACCGCCGTCGTCAGCGCGGCCAGAACAGCGGTTCTTCGTCCGGTTCGCTGCATGTTCGTGATCTCCTGGTTCCGAACCGAGGGGGTGCCGCTCCGACCGGTGAAACTGGCGTGCGCAGCAGGGGTGACGAAGATCAGATCGGCGCACTCCAAGATTCGTTACCGGGTTCGCCAAACCGTGCTTGAACTGGGGTTTTCGCGGCAGTTGCCCGGTCACCGACCGCCGGAGCGACCCGAAATTGTCAGACCCCTGTGGCACGCTCCGCGCATGACCGAACACACCACCCCGGTGGCGGCTCCACCCCGCCTGACCGCCCCCAGAACCGACCCGGCGCCGGTCGCGGACGAGCGCCGCGCGCTCACCGAGAGCCTCGACTACTACCGGCGCACCTTCGAGCTGAAGTGCGCCGGTCTGGACCCGGCGCAGCTGTCCGAACGCTCGGTACCACCGTCCACATTGACCCTGCACGGGCTGCTGCGGCACCTCACCGGCTGCGAACGCTGGTGGTTCCGCATCCAGTTCACCGGCGAAGACGTGCCGAACCTCTACTACTCCGACGACGACCCGGAGCAGGACTTCACGGATCTGGGCGGCGATGTCGACGAGGCGTTTTCGTTGTGGCACGCCGAATGCGCGCGCTCCCGCGAGATCGTCGCGGCCAGCTCGCTGGAGCAGACCGGCACCCGCCGCAGCACCGGCGAACCGTTCACCCTGCGCTGGCTGATGCTGCGCATGATCGGCGAGTACGCGCGCCACATCGGCCAGGCCGACCTGATCCGCGAACGGATCGACGGCGCAACCGGCGAATGACGGCTGAGGCGCCGGCCGTCCGGCGGCGGAAGCGGGAAAGGAGGTGGACCACGAGCGGGACGACGATCCAGCACTCGTAGGCCCAGCGCGTGAAGAAAGCGACCGGGATCGAGAGGGCGAAGGCGGCGATCATCGTGCCGATCCCGCGGTGGACCGCGCCGAAGAGCTCCGGCGGAGTGTCCGCGCGGTACAGGTGGTTCCGCTGGATCTCCCAGGCCATGAGGAGGAACAGCGTCAACGCGACGACCTGCACGGCGGCGTAGAAGACGAAGCGGAATTCGAACGCTCCGTCTTCGGCGATCACCTTCATGGCGAACGGCATTATCACCTGCATCAGGAGCCAGCCGAAGGTGAGCCGGCCGAGGCCGCCGCCGAGCGTGGTGACGTAGCTGAACAGGCGGTGGTGGGCGCGCCAGTGGCCCCCATGACGATGAAGCTGATCAGGAAGGAGAGGTATTCGGACTGGTGATGACCGAGTGACCGCAGCAGTTCGGCGCTGGTGGCGCCCTCCGGCAGCGGCAGCTCGAGCGCGAGCAGCGTGATCGCGATGGCGACGACGGCGTCCGAGAAAAAGGTCAGCCGCTCGGCGGCGATTCCCCGGGGTTCGTCACCGGCGGTGTCCGCCTCAGACAGGGCGCTGGTCGTGGCCGGTGAGCGTGCCAGACGCGGCGACGCGGCCGTCGCCGAGGTCGCGCGCGTGCGATGCTGACGGCATGACCGTCGACCCCGATTCCGGACTCTTGTCCCCGGTACGGGCCGGTACGCCGGCCGAAGCGTCGACCGGAGACGAGGCCTGGCTGCGCGCGATGCTCGACGCCGAGGCGGCGCTCGCGAGGGCGCAGGCGCGGCTCGGGACGGTGCCGCCGGAGGCCGCGGAAGCGATCACGGCGGCCGCGGGCAGCGCGCGAATAGACGTCGTCGAGCTGGCGCGCGGGTCGCGGGCGACCGCGAACCCGGTGGTCGGCCTGGTGAAGGCGCTGACGTCGGCCGTCGGCGAGCTCGCGCCGGGTGCCGCCGAGTACGTGCACCGCGGCTCGACCAGCCAGGACATCTTCGACACCGCGATGATGCTGGTCGCCGCCCGCACGCTGCGTCCGCTCGCCGACGACCTCGACGCCACCGCCGAGGCGCTGGCCGGGCTGGCCCGCGCGCACCGGGACACGACCATGGCCGGGCGGACGCTGACCGCACACGCGGTGCCGACGACGTTCGGGCTGAAGGCCGCGGGCTGGCGGCAGCTGGTGCTGGACGCGGCCGTCCGCATCCGGCGCGTGCTCGACGGCGGGCTGCCGGTTTCGCTGGGTGGTGCGGCCGGGACGCTGGCGGCGTACGTCGAGTATGCGCGCCTCGCCGACGAGCCGGCGGGCCGGGACGTGGGCGGCTACGTGGCACGGCTGACCGCGGCGTTCGCCGAGGAGACCGGGCTGGCGGCACCCGTGCTGCCGTGGCACTCGGTGCGGACGCCGGTGGCCGACCTCGCCGGCGCGCTCGCGTTCACCGCGGGGGCGCTGGGGAAGCTGGCCGTCGACGTCGAGACGCTCAGCCGGACCGAGCTGGGCGAGGTCGCCGAACCGGCCGCCGACGGGCGGGGCGGTTCCTCGGCGATGCCGCACAAGCGGAACCCGGTGCTCGCGACGCTGATCCGGTCGGCGGCGCTGCAGGTGCCCGTGCTGGCCGCGGGGGTCACGCAGTCGATGCTGGCCGAGGACGAACGCTCGGCCGGGGTGTGGCACGCCGAGTGGCAGCTGGTCCGCGAGTGCCTGCGGCTGACCGGCGGCGCCGCGCACACGGCCGCCGAGCTGGCGCGCGGGCTCACCGCGGAGCCCGGGCGGATGCGGGCGAACCTGGGGGCGACGCACGGGCTGATCGTCTCCGAGCGGCTGTCCGCCGTGCTCGCGCCGCTGCTCGGCAAGGCGAAGGCCAAGGAACTGCTGGGTGAGGCGTCCCGGCGGGCGGTACAGGAGGACCGGTCGCTCCGGGAGGTGCTGGACGAGCTGCCCGCCGTCACGGGCGTGCTGACGCCGGCCGCGCTGGACGAGCTGCTCGACCCCGCCGCATACACCGGCGCGGCCGCCGCGCTGGTCGACCGCGCTCTCGGGACCGGCGGCCCGGCGGCTGGCGACGCTCGGGAGTAGCGGCCGGGGAGCGTGGTGCGCCGGTCTGGGCGGCGTGCTGACGGAACGTCCGGGCGATGCCCTGCGGGAACTCGGACGCGCGACCCTGGCGGCGCTGGCAACCCGGCCGCAAGCACGGCTGAACCGCGGCCCGGCGGCCTTGGGAATTCGCACGGGCGCGGCTGAGCCGCGGCCTGGCGCACTGGCAACTCCGCCGCGAGCACGACCCGGCAGCCCGGCCGCGAGCACAGCGAGCCGGGGCCCGCCGACGCTGACAGCCCGGCCGCGAGCACAGCGAGCCGTAGCCCGTCGTCGCGGCTCGGCGACCTGCCAACTCGCGCGAGCGCCGCTGAGCCGCGGCCCGTTGGCGCTGGCCGACGGGCTCGACGAGGTTGGGGAAAGTTTTTTGAACCGCCCCCGGCGGGGGTCCGTGTAGTGGGTATCAGGCAGCCGCACCGAGCGGCGGGAAAACCCAACGGACACAAGGAGAACTTCCATGCTTCGCACGCGCATCGCCGTCTCCGTCGCCGCGGCGGCAGCCGGGCTGGCAGTGCTCACCGCTTGCTCGGGTGCCGAGACTGCCCAGCCGGTTGTCGCTCCTGCGGCGGCCGGGGGCACCGGGGGCGGTCAGGCCGCCAACGGGCAGGTCGGGAACGCCGCACCGGCGTCGAACGAAAGCAAACTCGTCGTCGCGGACGTCGCCGACATCGGGCAGGTGCTCACCGACCAGAACGGGATGACCCTCTACCGCTTCGACAAGGACACCGCCAAGCCGCCGAAGTCCAACTGCGACGGTGACTGCGCCAAGGCCTGGCCGCCGTTGCTGGCCACCGGGGACGTCCAAGTCCAAGGGGTCGACAAGAGCGTGGTCGGGAAGGTGACGCGCTCCGACGGGACCGAACAGATCACCGTCGGCGGGTGGGCGCTCTACCGCTACGCCAAGGACACCAAGCCCGGCGACGCGACCGGCCAGGGCGTCGGCGGTGCCTGGTACGCGGCGAACGCCAAGGGTGGCAAGGCCGGGCAGGCCGCTGCGGCAGGCTCCGAGGCCGGTGTCGTCAAGCTCAGCGCCAGCAAGATCGACGGCCTCGGTGACGCGATCGTCGACCAGAACGGCATGACGCTCTACCTCTTCCAGAAGGACACCAAGAAGGCCAAGACGTCCGCCTGCAACGGTGACTGCGCCAAGACCTGGCCGCCGGTCCTGTCGGGCAACGGCAAGGTCGAACTGCAGGGCATCGACTCGAAGCTGCTCGGCAGCATCAAGCGCCAGGACGGCACCGAGCAGGTGACCATCGGCGGCTGGCCCGTCTACAACTTCTCGAAGGACCTGAAGCCGGGCGACGCGAACGGCATGGGCGTCAACGGCACCTGGTTCGTCATCGAGCCCAACGGCTGCAAGGTCGGCACCACTCCCAGCACCGCCAGTCAGGCTCCGGCGGCCAACAGCGGTACTGGGAGCAGCAACGACAACTCGGGTGGCACCGGCACCACCTACTGAACTCCTGCTAGTGGGCGAGGCCCGGCGGACGCTCTTCGCGAGTGACCTCCGGGCCTCGCTCCGTGCGGTCACGACGCAGGAACGACCGGCGCCGCGGCTCCTCGACGACCTCGTCGGTGCGGTGGACGTCGGTGCGGCGGCCGCGGTCGATGACCTCAGTGCGGTCGACGTCAGTGCGGGGGCCGCGGTCGATGACCTCGGTGCGCTGCTCGGCCACCGCCGGCTCTTCGGTCGTCTCGTCCTCGGGCAGCAGGATGGTGCGGCGGGCCGGCAGGACCGCGATCAGCAGACCGAGCGCGGCGACACCGAGGTGCAGCCACGTGTCGGCGCGGCCGAGGTCCATCGGGTTGCCGGCGTTGGCGAAGGGGTTGGTCGAAATGAGGCCGTCGATCATCAGGCCCCACACGAACAGCAGGCCGTAGCCGATGAACAGCAGCCAGCCGAACGTCCGGGCGCGGCCCGAGCCGAACGCCAGCAGCAGGCCAAGGACACCGGTCACGACGCGGACCAGGCTCATGAGCGGGTTCGCGGAGAACCGCCAGAACCCGGCGTCGTGGTGCCCGGCGAAGTTGCCGAAGCCGGTCCTTGTTAATCCGATGATGCCGACGACGAGGAACGCGATCCCGGCCAGTCCGGCCAGTACCTGCGCCGGCTGCAGGCCCCGGACCCGGATGCGGGCGCCTTTCGCGTGAACCATGACTCCAGTCCTTCCCAGCGGGTGGTGACGATCGTCACCGCGCTGGAGTACCCCACGACCACGGTCGGTGAAACGATGGTGCTTGCCCGCAGGGCCCCTCCGCGTTCCGGGATCGGCCCTCCGGCGAGACCTACCCCACAAAGTGGCCCGTTCGGGCGAACAGCGCGCGGCCTTCCCGGCAATCCACGGCATGCGCAAGCTGAGCGGCACCTTCCTGGTGGGGCTGTGCCTGGGGGCGATCGGCGCGGTGGTGGTGACGGCGGGGCACGGCATCGCCGCAACGCCCCAACCCCTCGCAGTGACGCAAATCGCCACGACGGCTCCGGCGCCGGAAACCCCGGCAACACCGACACCGACACCGACCGAGACGCCGACCGAGACGCCCGCCACGACGCCCGAGGTGGATGCCGCCGCGCTCGCCGAGATCGTGCGCGACGGCAAAGTCAGCGCCGTCGTCTACGACCGGGACCGCCGGGAGACGACCGTCTCCGTGGGGGCGGACCGCGGGTACACCTCCGCGTCGCTCGTGAAGCTGCTGATCGCGCTTTCCGTGCTCGAGCAGGACGGTCCGGTGGCGGACGTGCAACGAATGCTGTCCCGCAGCGACGACGACCTCGCGAGCCGCTTCTGGACGGCCTACGGCGGGACGTCGATCGTCACGCGCTGGGCCGCGAAGCTGGGCCTGGCCGGCACCCGGCCGCCGGCGGATCCCGGCCGCTGGGGCGACACGCGCACCACCGCGTCGGACGTCGTGAAGATCTACCGCTACCTGCTGGACCACAAGTCCACCGCGATCCTGACCGCGCTGCGCGGCGCGACCGAGCGCGGCTCGGACGGGTTCCGGCAGTACTTCGGCATCCCGGACGCCGCCGGCGGGCGGCCGTGGGCGGTGAAGCAGGGCTGGGCGTGCCGTCGGCCGACGCGCACGCTGCACACCACCGGCGTGGTCGGCCAGCGCATCGTGGTGGTGCTGACCGAACACCCCGAGTCGGTCGGTTACCCGGCCGCGGCGAGGCGGGTCACGGAAGTCGTCGCCAAGCTGCTCGGCTGACCGCGGTCACTGGTCGATGTCGACGAGGGCGCCCGGCGCGCCCGAACGCGGCAGCGGCCACGGCTGCACCCCGCCGGTGGTCTCGACCTGCCGCCCCGGCAGGGCCGGCGGCACCGTGTGCGCCCCGATCCAGGCGAGGATCTCGGGGATCTGGGACTTGAAGGTGTTCATGTTGTGGCCCGCGTCCGCGACGCGCCACGACTGGAAGCGCACCGGCGGCCGGACGGCGGTGCGGATCAGGTCGGCCGCCGCGCCCTCGAACTTCTCCTTCTCGCCCCAGATGGCCAGGATGTCCACCGGGGACGGGTGGAGGCGGACGGTGATGCCGACGTTGTTGGCGTCGTCGACGTCCTGACGGCCCTTGTAGAGGTTCTCCGTCTCGGCGTCCACCTGGGCACGGTCGTACCCGCTGACGCTGACCGCCTGGCCGTACCACTGCGGGTGCCGGGTCACCAGGTTCATCGCGCAGTAGCCGCCGGACGACCAGCCCGCGAAGGTCCAGGCCTTGCGGTCCGCCGCGACGCCGAGCTTCTGCAGAGCCCACTCCCGCAGGTCCGCGGTCAGGTACGTGTCGTTCGCGGTGCCGTTGACCTCGTCGACGCACTCGGTGTCGTGCCCGATCTTCGGCACCCCCGTCGGGTCCGGCATGATCACCACGACCGGCGGCAGCACGCGCTTGGCGATCGCCGCGTCGAGCTGGTCCGGGAGCTTGTACCCGTCGGTGACGACCTCGGGCCCGGACGGGTAGTTCGGGATCCACTCGACGGCCGGGAACCGCAGGTTCTTGTACGCCGCGTCGAAGTACTGCGGCGGGAGGTACACCGTCACGTCGCGGGTGAGCTTGGTGCGCCGTCCGGTCACCTTCATGTGGACGACGGTTCCCTTGCCGTCCTTGGCGTGCGCCGCGCCGACGTCGCGGACGACTTCGAGGTTCTCGCCGTTCTGGGTCGTCTCGGCGTCGATGCTGTCGGCCGCGTAGACGCCGGTGCCGAGCAGCGAGCCGAGCGTGGGGAAGAACCCGCCGATCATGTTCCCGGCCAGGCCGGTGGTGACGACGATCGAGACGACCGCGCAGAGGATGGTGACCGTGCGCCACAACAGCTTCCGCTTCCACCGCTCCCAGAACAGCGGGATGGCGATGATCGCCAGCAGCGTCACGACGACCACGATGACGATCGTGATCGGCGAGTCGAGCCGGATGCTGCTGAGGTGCATGGCAAGGGTCCTTCCGAGCGGGCAGAAGTGCGCGCCCGGATCGCGGGACTCGCGTATATATCACGTTTGAGCCCCCATGCACGTTGCGGCCCTGTGACCTCCGTCTCAGGGCCGCAACGCGTCACGCACTCAGCGTTCTCTCAACTACTTCGCCAGCGCCCGCGAAAGCACCGTGACGGCCTGCGTGATCGCGGCCTCGGCGGCGTGGGTCTCGCGGAGCGCGTTGACCATCACGAAGTCGTGGATGATCCCCTGGTACCGGACGGCGGTGACCGGAACGCCGGCCTGACGCAGCTTCGCCGCGTACGCCTCACCTTCGTCGCGGAGCACGTCGGCTTCGCCGGTGATCACGAGGGCCGGCGGCAGCCCGGCGAGCTCGTCGAGCGACGCGCGCAGCGGCGACGCCGTGATCTCCGCGCGCTGGGCGGGGTCGGTCGTGTACTGGTCCCAGAACCACTTCATGCCTTCGCGGCCGAGGAAGTAGCCCTCGGCGAACTCCAGGTACGACTCGGTGTCGAAGTTCGCGTCGGTGACCGGGTAGAAGAGCACCTGCTGCTTGAAGGTGACGTCGCCGCGCTGCTTGGCCAGGATGGTCAGCGCCGCGGTCATGTTCCCGCCGACCGAGTCGCCGGCGATCGCGATGCGCGAGGTGTCGAGGCCCTTCTCCGCGCCGTGCTGCGCGACCCACTTCGCCACCGCGTAGTTCTCCTCGATGGCGATCGGGTAGCGCGCCTCGGGCGAGCGGCTGTACTCGGGGAAGACGACGGCGGCACCGACGCCGGCGGCCAGCTCCCGCACCAGCCGCTCGTGGGTGTGGAAGTCGCCGAACACCCAGCCGGCGCCGTGGATGTAAACGATCACCGGCAGCGGACCGGATACCCCGGCCGGGCGCACGATCCGCGTCTCGACGTCGCCGTTCGGGCCGCCCGGGACGGTCAGCACCTCGATCTCGGCGGCGGCCATGGTGACTTCGCCGTCCTGGACGCCGTCGACGGCCTTGCGACCTTCTTCCGGGGCGAGCTGGAACAGGTACGGCGGCTGGTCGGTGGCCTCCGCGAACGCCTGGGCGGCCGGTTCGAGGGCCAGGTTGTGCGGGTTGGCGGTCATGTCGTCCTCCTCGGGGTGGCTGATGCCTTGAAGGTAGCTCGCAACTCAGTTGTGCACAACTTATTTGAGCCCAATGAGATTCAGGGCACTTAAGTTGCCGGCCGGAGCCGAGTCGGGGATCATGGAGAGTTACGAGAAGAGGGAGGCGCCATGGCATCGCTGCGACTGGACGACCAGCTCTGCTTCGGGCTGTACTCGGCGTCGCGCGCGGTGACGTCGCTGTACCGGGCCGTCCTGGAAGACCTCGACCTGACCTACCCCCAGTACCTCGTCATGCTGGCGCTCTGGGAGCAGGACCACCGGCTGGTGAAGGAGCTCGGCACCGAGCTGAACCTCGACTCCGGCACGCTTTCGCCGCTGCTCAAGCGGCTGCAGACCGCGGGCCTGGTCGTCCGGAACCGGCAGGCCGACGACGAGCGCTCGGTGCGGGTCAGCCTGACCGACGCCGGGAAGGCGCTGCACCAGCAGGCCGAGGGCGTTCCCGACGTGATCGGCGCGGCGATGAACCTGGACGAAGCCGGGCTCGCCCGGATGCGCGCCGAGCTGGACCGGTTGACGGAGTCCGTGAACGCCTATCGGGAGGCGTTGGCCCCGGCGTGATCGCGCCCGTGGCAGCATGGGCGCCGAAGGGGTGGCCATGATCAACCACGACGACGCGCTCAAGGCCGTCGAAAGCAGTCTCGACCGGCCGTCGGCCGCGCGGATCTACGACTACTTCATCGGCGGGGACACGCACTACGCCATCGACCGCGAGTTCGCCGAGAAGGTCCGCGCGCGGCTGCCGCTCATCGGCGACTACTGCCTGACCAGCCGTCAGTTCCTCGGCCGCGCGGTCCGGCAGTGCGTGCGCGAAGGCATCCGGCAGTTCGTCGACGTCGGGTCCGGTCTCCCGACCGCGGGCAACGTGCACGAGGTCGCCGACGAGGCACGGCCCGAGCTGGACACGCGGGTGCTCTACATCGACAACGAGCCGATCGCGCTGGCCCACTCGACGCTGCTGCTCGCCGACACCGCCGACCCGGAGCGCCACCACGCGATTGCCGCGGACTTCCTGCAGCCGGACGACCTCTGGGAGCGGGTGCGGGCCTCGGCGATCATCAACGTGCGCGAGCCGGTCGCGCTGGTGATCAACGCGGTCATGCACTTCGTCAAGGACGAGCAGAACCCGGACGAGCTGCTCGCCTTCTACCGCGAGCGGGTGGCGCCGGGCTCGTTGCTGGTGCTGTCGCAGATGACCAACGAGAACCCGGTGAACGAAGACGAGCGGCAGGCGCTGCTCGACCTGCTCGAGTACTACGAGACGACGACGAACCCGGGTTTCCTGCGGACGATGGCGGAGTTCGAACGCTTCTTCGGCGGCTGGCCGATGCTGGAGCCGGGGCTGGTCTACGCGCCGGCGTGGCACCCGGACGAGCACACCGTGTTCGCCGGTTCGCCGTCCGAGTCGCGGGTGATCGGCGGCGTCGCGCGCAAGCCCTAGGAGGCTTCGCGCAGGTCGTCCAGCACTTCCAGGACCGCGTTCTTCCCCAGTTCGACGGCTTTGCGCAGCACTTCGGGGTCGCGTTCCAGCACCGCCACGTCCGGCGCGCCCGCCGGTGGGCGGACGCTCAGGATGCGCGGGTCCGACGCCAGGTTTTCTTCGTCTTCGACGTCCCGCCGGTAGGTGTCCTGCCAGGCCGGGATGGCGCCGGGTGCTTGGCGGCGCAGGAATCGCGGCACGACGACGTCGTGCACGCGCGGCGGCCGCACCGGCAGTTCGTCGGCGCGGCGGGTGCGCAGCACGAGGACGTCGGTCGCGCCCTGGGCCAGCGCGGTGCGGTACGGGATCGGCTCGGCCACGCCGGCGTCGACGAACCGGCGGCCCGCCATCGGGATCGGCGGTCCGGCCAGTACCGGCATGCAGGACGACGCGGCGAGCGCGATCTTGATGGCGTCGACGTCGTCGAGGAAGGGGTGCAGGTCGGTGGACTCGCCCGTGTCGGCGTCGGTGGCCAGCGGGTGGAACGTCACGGGGTTGGCGAGGATGGCCGGGAAGTCCATCGGTTCCAGTACCGAATAGACCTGGTGGACGAGGTATTCGAGGTCGATCACGGCGCGGCCGCGCAGGGTGTGCAGCGGGTTGATGATCCGGCGCATGACGACCGGGTTCCACCAGGTGCGGACGCCGGTCGAGGATCGGCCGCAGAGCAGCCAGGCGCCGTTGAGCGCGCCGGCCGAGGAGCCGTAGACCGCGTCGAACGCGGGGGTGACGCCGAGTTCGTCGAGCGCCAGGACCATGCCGCTGGAGTACGTGCCGCGGCTGCTGCCGCCTTCGATGACGAGCGCGAGCCGCCGGCCGTCGGTGCGTTCGCCCGGCACACTGTCCGCCGCCATCCGTTCGGAGATGAGTTCGAGTACCGGGTGCACTCCTCCCATCCTGGTCTTTTTGCGCGCGGAGTCGACCCGTTTTGTGAAGACCCCCGCGCGGGTGAAGTGATGCGCGCCTCGTTGCACTGCAACTCGTTGCATAGCACCCTCCAACCATGGCACTGGAGCACGCGATCCTCGTCTCGCTGTCCGAGCGCGCCGGCTCGGGCTACGAGCTCACGCGCCGGTTCGAGAAGTCGATCGGGCTCTTCTGGAGCGCCACCCACCAGCAGATCTACCGCGTGCTGAAGCGGATGGAAGAGGCCGGCTGGGTGGCCGTCGACGTCGTCGCGCAGTCGGGGCGCCCGGACAAGAAGGTCTACACCGTCAGCGACGCCGGACGCGCGGAGCTGGTCCGCTGGCTGGCCGAACCGGACCCGTCCGCCGGGCCGGTCGAGCTGGCCGTGAAGATCCGCGGCGCCACTTTCGGCGATTCCGCGAAGGTCGCCGAGGAGATCGTCCGGCACCGCGCCCGGCACGCCGAACGCCTCGACGTCTACCGCCAGATCGAGAAGCGCGACTTCCCCGCGCCGGCCGCGCTGACCGGCCAAAACCTGCACCAGTACCTGGTCCTGCGCGGCGGCATCCGCGTCGAAGAGGGCCAGGTCGAGTGGTTCGACGAAGTGCTCGCCGCCCTCCACCACCCGAAGGACGCCCGATGAGCCCGTACCCGCACCTGCTGTCCCCGCTCGACCTCGGCTTCACGACGCTGCGCAACCGCGTCCTGATGGGGTCGATGCACACCGGCCTGGAAGACAAGGCGTCGCACTTCCCCGAGCTCGCCGAGTACTACGCCGAGCGCGCCCGCGGCGGGGTCGGGCTGATCGTCACCGGCGGGTTCGCGCCGAACCGCACGGGCTGGCTGCTGCCGCTCGCGTCGAAGCTGACGACGTCCGCCGAAGCGCGGCAGCACCGGCAGCTCACCGCACCCGTGCACGAGGCCGGCGGCAAGATCGCGCTGCAGGTCCTGCACGCGGGCCGGTACGCCTACCACCCGCTGAGCGTGTCGGCGTCGAGCATCAAGGCGCCGATCAACCCGTTCCGGCCGCGGGGCCTCACGAACCACGGCGTGCGCAAGCAGATCGACGCCTTCGCGAACTGCGCCGCTCTCGCGCGCGAAGCGGGCTACGACGGCGTCGAGATCATGGGCTCCGAGGGCTACCTGATCAACCAGTTCCTGGCCGAGCGCACCAACAAGCGCACCGACGCCTGGGGCGGCACGCCGGCGAAGCGCCGCCGGTTCGCCGTCGAGATCGTCAAGCGCACCAGGGAAAAGACCGGCGACGACTTCATCATCGTCTACCGGCTCTCCATGCTCGACCTCGTGCCGGGCGGCCAGCGCTGGGAGGACGTCGTCGCGCTCGCCCAGGAAGTCGAGGCGGCCGGTGCGACGATCATCAACACCGGCATCGGCTGGCACGAGGCCCGCGTGCCGACGATCGTGACGTCGGTGCCGCGCGCGGCCTTCACCTGGGTGACCGGGAAGCTCAAGCCGCACGTGGGCATCCCGGTCATCACGTCGAACCGGATCAACATGCCGCAGGTCGCCGAGGAAGCGCTGAGCAGCGGCGACGCCGACCTCGTGTCGATGGCCCGGCCGTTCCTCGCCGACCCTGAGTGGATCCGCAAGGCCGAAACCGGCCGCGAGGACGAGATCAACACCTGCATCGCCTGCAACCAGGCCTGTCTGGACCACGCCTTCAAGCGCAAGCTCGTGTCCTGCATGGTGAACCCGCGCGCCGGCCACGAAACGACGCTGACGCTCTCTCCGACCCGGCGGTCGAAGCACGTCGCCGTCGTCGGGGCCGGTCCGGCGGGTCTCTCCGCCGCGACCGCGCTGGCCGAGCGCGGGCACAGCGTCGAGCTGTTCGAAGCCGACGACGAGATCGGCGGCCAGTTCGGCATCGCGCGCAAGATCCCCGGCAAGGAGGAGTTCGCCGAGACCATCCGCTACTACCAGCGGCGGCTCGAAGTGACCGGCGTGAAGGTGCACCTCGGAACACGCGCGAAAGCCGCCGAGCTCACCGGCTTCGACGAGGTCGTGCTGGCCACCGGCGTCGCGCCGCGCGTGCCGTCGCTGCCCGGCATCGACCACCCGAAGGTGCTGTCGTACGTCGACGTCGTGAAGCACGGCAAGCCGGTCGGCGAGCGGGTCGCGGTGATCGGGGCCGGCGGCATCGGCGTCGACGTCAGCGAGTTCCTCACGCACACCGCGTCCCCGGCGCTGGACCGGGCCGCGTGGATGGCCGAATGGGGGGTCACCGACCCGGAACAGGCGGCGGGCGGGCTCACCGAACGCCGGCCCGAGCCGTCGCCGCGACACGTGTACCTGCTGCAGCGCAAGAAGTCCGGGATCGGTTCCGGCCTCGGCAAGACCTCGGGCTGGGTGCACCGGGCCGCGCTGAAGGCCAAGCGCGTCGAGCAGCTGCCCGGCGTCACCTACGAGCGGATCGACGACGACGGCCTGCACATCACCGTCGACGGCCGCGCACGGCTCCTGGAAGTCGACACGGTCATCATCTGCGCCGGTCAGGAACCCGTGCGGGACCTCGCCGGCGAACTCCGGGCCGCGGGGCTGCCGGTGCATCTGATCGGCGGGGCCGACGTCGCCGCCGAACTCGACGCGAAACGCGCCATCGACCAGGGAACGAGGCTCGCCGCCGCGCTGTAGCCCGAACAGCGTCCGGCACTGGCAGGATGGGCCCCGTGCGAGACGTATGCGTGATCGGGCTCGGGCTGATCGGCGGGTCGCTGCTGCGCGCGGCGGCCGCCAGCGGCCGGACGGCGTTCGGCGCCGCGGTTTCCGAAGTGGACGCCGACGCGGCCAGCAGAGCGGGCTACGACGTCACGACCGACGTCGAAGCGGCCCTGCACCGGGCCGCGGCCGAGGACGCGATGGTCGTGCTCGCCGTGCCGCTGCCGGCCGTCGAAGACCTGCTGCGCCTGGTCAACCAGCACGCGTCGCACTGCCTGCTCACCGACGTGACCAGCGTGAAAGCGCCGGTACTGGACGCGGTCCGCCGCCGGGTGCCGTACACGCGGTACGTCGGCGGGCACCCGATGGCCGGCACGTCGAACTCGGGCTGGCTGGCCGGGGACGCCACGCTGTTCCAGGGCGCCGCGTGGGTGGTCGCCGTCGAGGACGACACCGACCTCGAGGCCTGGGCGGAGGTGGCGAAGCTCGTGCTGGACGTCGGGGCGCACGTCGTCCCGCTGCCGGCGGAGTCGCACGACGAGGCCGTCGCCCGGATTTCGCACCTGCCGCACCTGCTGGCGGCGATCCTGGCCACCGTCGGTGCGGAGGGCGGTCCGCTGGCGATGTCGCTGGCCGCCGGGTCCTACCGCGACGGCACGCGGGTCGCCGGGTCGAACCCGCAGCTCGTCCGCGCGATGACCGAAGGAAACCGGGACGCGCTGCTGCCGATCGTCGACGAGGCACTGGGCCGGCTCGGCGCCGCGCGTGGCTCGCTGGCCTCGACCGGCGGGCTCGCGGCCACGATCAACGCGGGGTACGAAGGCGCGCAAGCGCTGGCGGCCAGCCTCGACGTCGAACGGGCGGGCGTCCGGATCAGCCTGTCCGCGCCGGACGCCCGGCAGGGCCTGATCGCGCTCGGCGAGCGCGGCGGCCGGATCACCGGGCTGTCCGACGGGATCGCGACCGGCGAGGTCCAGTAGTTACCGGTCGGGCGTGTCGTCGAACTTGTCGAGGAAGTCCTTCGCCTTTTCGACACCGGTGTCGATCTGGCTGTCGTGACCGGCGAACTTCGACTTCGCGAAGTCGGCGGCTTTGTCGAGGCCTTCCTCGATCTTGTCGTTGTGCTCGCGCAGGGCCTCTTCGGCCTTGCCCTTCAACGCTTCGAAGTCGATTCCCATGGGTGCATTGAACAGCACGCGTCACGTGCGCCGGTGGTAGGGCAGGAACCGCCGGACGAGCCGCGGGGGTGTGCGTTCGGCCAGGTCGGGGCCGCGGACGGCGTCGAACGCCGACTCCAGCTGGTCCACCACCCCGGACAGCTGCCGCGCGTCCGGCAGCGGCATCGACCGCGGCTCCCGCTGCTCCCGCACGGCCGAGGCGAGCTCCGCCAGCGCGTCGGTGAGCAGCTCGACGTCGGCCGGCTCCGGCGGCGGCACACCTCGCCCGATCGTCACGCCGACCTCGGTGACGGCGTCCGCGACGCGCTCCTGCGCGGCGATCACCGGCCACCACGCCACCGCCCGGCGGCCGTGCGCCGACGGCTCGACGACGGCCTGCTGGAACGCGGTCCGCAGGTCGGCCAGGGCCCGGTAGGCCCCGCGCCGCGCCCGTGACCGGGTCAACCGCGCCTCGCCCGAGGACGCCTCGACCAGCGCGTGCGAGACGTACTTCGCGACCGTGTCGAGGCTGTCGGCCAGGCGCCCGCCCACCCGCGGCCGACGGCTGCCCGGCCACAGCAGGTAGCCGAAGACGAGCACGATCACGCAGCCCAGCACGGTGTCGACCAGCCGCGCGAGCACCACGCTCCAGTTGCCGGTGTGCGCCAGCCCCATCTGCAGGATGATCAACGGCGTCACGAAGGCGCTCTGGATGCCGTAGTTGCGCACCTTCCCCACCGCGATGCCGCCGGCGAAGACCGCGCTGAGCGCGACCAGGACCCAGCCGTTCGCGCCGAGGCCGAGCACGGCGGCGCCGATCCCGACGCCGATGACCGTGCCGATGCCGCGCAGCACCGCGCGGCCGAAGACGGACCCGAAGTCCGGCTTGAGCACGATGCCGACGGTCAGGGTGATCCAGTACGAGCGCTCCAGCGGCACGAGCAGGCCGACGACCTCGGCGATCGCGACGCACAAGGTCAGCCGCAGCGCGGCGATCCACGTCAGCGGGCCCGAGGCGAGCGAGCCCGCCCAGTCCCGCAGGCGGCGGTGCCAGGGCGCCGGCTGACGGCGCTTGCGGTCGTCGCCCTTGCCGATCCGGACCAGTCCCGCGTACAGCGCGGCGAGCACCGGGTCGGCGTCATCGGGCGGCGGGGGTGGCGGTGGCGGCAGCGGCTGGCCGGCGAGCACGGCCGCCGACAGCGCGACGAAGTGGTCGATGACCTCCGCGGCCGGGCGGCGGCCGGCGTTGACCATCGCCACCGACGCCTCCACCGCGGGCGTCGTCGCCGAAAGCAGGTTGAGCAGCTGCCGGTAGGCGGCGTCGCGGCCGGACAGCCAGGACCGCGCGGTCAGGAGCTGGTCGTAGGCGGTGTTCATCGCCGTGGTCAGCCGGTGGCGGGCCACCCGCGAGACGGCTTCGTCGGTCGCCGACAGCATCGCGGCGAGCTCGACGTAGACGTGCGCGACGGCGGTGCGCTCGGGGCTGGTCGCCCGGACGGTCCAGGTCAGGAGGGCGACCAGGTAGCTCCAGGCGGCGCCGAGGCAGAAGCAGGCGAAGAGCACCTCGACGCGGACGCCGGTCGCGTGCTGCCCGGTGGCGAGCACGCAGAACACGAACATCTGCAGCCCGGCGACGGAGGCGTTGCTGCCGGCCGCGCTGATCACCGCGGACACCGCGGCGACCAGGACCACCGCGGGCACCGACAGCGCCGGCGTGCCGCCGGTGAGCAGCCCGGCGAGGTAGCCGGCGGTCGCGGCGAGCGTCGCTCCGCCGAGCCGCCGGGCGCGGTAGCGGTAGGGCCCGGCCGATTCGGACAGCACGGCGGGCAACGCGCCGGTCGAGATGAGCGCACCGACGGCGATGTCCCCCGCCGCGTACGCGATCGCCAGCGGGACGGCCAGCGCGACCACGGCCCGGGCGACCATGTTCCACGGCACCGGCACCGGCGAGCTGCGCAGGAGCTGGACCAGCCAGTGCGGCGCGGCGAGGTCGGGGCGCGGCGTGCTCACCCCTTCATCTTGACCTACGCGCTCGGACGCGATTAATTATCAACCTGTCAACAACGCGGGAGGTACCGGTGGGTAGGAAGTACTCGTACGAGGTCAACCGCACGAGCACCGCTTCGCCGGAGGCGTTGTTCGCGCTCGAGGCGCACGGCCCGCGCTGGGGCGAGTGGGGAAAGCCACTCATCGTGCAGGCCCGCTGGGCGCGGCAGGGCACCGGAGAGCCCGACGGCGTCGGCGCGGTCCGCGAGGTCGGCCTGTGGCCGGTGCTGATCCGCGAGGAGACACTGGAGTACGAGCCCGGCCGCAAGCACGTCTACGGTTTCGCCGGCGGCAAGCCGATCAAGGACTACCGCGCCGAAGTCCGCTTCACTCCGGCGCCCGGCGGGGGCACGCACCTGCGGTGGACCGGCTCCTTCACCGAACCAGTGCGCGGGAGCGGGCCCCTGCTGGCCGCCACGCTCCGGACCGTGATCCGCCTGTTCTCGGCGAAGCTGGTCAAGGCAGCCGAAACCGGACGCTGACCCGGGTGGCCCGGGCCACACGAGATCATCCCGCGCAACGTTCCGGCCCCCTTCCGCGTCACCCTTTCGAGTAACACACGAAAGGGGGAAAGCGTGAGGAAGCGCTTGACAGCCGTGATCGCCGCGGCCGCCTTGGCTTTGACCGCGTGTTCGGGCCACGACGCGGAACAGCGCGAGCCCGGCACCAGCCAGCCGAACCCGGCACCCCAGGGCGCGAACCCCGACGTGAAGACGTCGGCGCCGTACCCCTTCGGCACGGTCCAGCAGAAGGTGCCGCCGATCGAGAACGGCCAGGTCCCGCTGATCCGCCGGATCACCACGGACAAGCCGTACGTTTTCTTGACCATGGACGACGGCGCCGTGCCGGACCCCGCCGCGCCGAAGCTGATGCAGCAGAACGCGACCCACCCGGTGCTGTTCCTGAACCAGAAGTACGTGAAGGGCCACGAGGCCTACTTCAAGCAGATCCTCGACGCGACCGGCGCCACGCTCGGCGACCACACGGTCGACCACCCGAACCTCAAGGGCAAGCCGTACGAGTTCCAGCGCAAGGAGATCTGCGACGACGCCGACGACTTCCAGAAGAGCCTCGGCGTCCGCCCGTCGCTGTTCCGCCCGCCGTTCGGCAACTACGACCAGAACACGCTGAAGGCGGCGGCGGCGTGCGGCATGCGCGCCGCGGTGCTGTGGACGGCCGCGGTCAACGACGGGGTCGTCCAGTTCCAGTCCGGCGACAAGCTCAAGCGGGGCGACATCGTGCTGATGCACTTCCGCAAGACGTTCACCGAGGACTACACGGCGTTCGTGGAGCGGGCCAAGAAGGACGGGCTCATCCCCGTCCCCCTGGCCGACTTCCTGGGTTAAAGCACGACGTCCCGGGCGGTCGACCGGCCGGAAGGGGTGGCGGCTGCGAGCGACCAAGCGGCTCGGCCGCCATTACCTTCGCGTGGCGGCGAGCCGCGCGAGGGCTTTTGGAGAACGCCTCCCCGAGCAGGCGCACACCGGCGGCTCCCCGTCCGTCAAGGCGACTACCTGCGGCGATCACCACGTCCAGGCGACTGACCGGCACGGGGTCGCGGGTGCGGGCCACTGAGCGGCTCGGCCGCCCACAGCCGCCACCGTCGCGGCGGCGAGCCGCGCGGGGGCCGGTGGCCGGTGCGGCGTCCGGAAAGCTCACATCTCCAGCGGGCCAAGAAGGACGGGCTCATCCCCGTCCCCCTGGCCGACTTCCTGGGTTAGAGCACGACCGTCGGCGTCACGATGGTCCGGCGGCACGACACGTCACCCAGGTGCACGAGGATCTGCGTCGTCCCGCGTGGCACGTTGTCCAGCACGAACCGGCCGCCTTCGTCGGCCGTCGTCGAGGATGTGCCGTGCTCGGCGACCCGGACCTCGACGCCGTACTGGCCGGCCGGGACCAGCCAGCCGTCGATGCGGTGCAGCTTGCCCATCTTGGTCAGGTTGATCATCACCGTCAGGTCGCTGACGGTGAACGTGATCGTGCCGGTGCCGCCGCCGCGGACGCCGGCCAGGTTGTCGAGCCGCTCCCAGCGGGCGACCTCGACGTCGAGGTCTTCGAGCGCGAGCGCGAACTGGACCCGCTGCACCAGGTCACCCGGTGGCGGGTCCAGTTCGTCGAGGAAGCGGCCGACGCCGGCCAGGATCAGGTCATCGGAAAAGGCCTCGCCCGGCGCTCCGAGGTCGTTCATCGGCTTCCCCCTTCACTGGCGAGGAGATCGCGCATCTGGTCGAGGCAGCGCCCCCTGGTCGGGCCGACACTGCCGCGCGGCATGCGCAGCGCCTCGGCGACGAGCTGGTACTCCGCGCGGCCCGCGAGCACGGTCAGCCGGAGCAGTTCCTGACAGCGGTGGGGCAGCCGGACGAAGGCGCGCCAGACCCGGCGGTCGCGGTCGGCGCGGACGGCTTCGTCTTCGGGTGCCGGCTGGGTGCTCGGCATCGCCTCGGCGACCTCGTCGCTCAGCGGCACCGGCTGCATGCGACGGCCGAACGGGTGGGTGGCCTCACGCCGGGTCGTGGTGATCAGCCAGGCGGCGAGGGCCTTGGGGTCGCGCAGCTTTTCGAGCTGGCTGAAGAGGGCGAGCCAGACGGTTTGGACGACGTCTTCGGCCACCGAGCGGTCGAGCCCGTTGGCCCGGGCGACGTGCCAGACGAGCGGGGTCAGCTCTTCGACGAGGCGGGCCATCGCCCGGCGGTCACCGTCTCTGGCGGCCTGCATGCACGCAGCGTGCAGCTCGGCGCCGGTCAGGCCCTCCCAAGGCGGATCTACCTCTGTGGTTTGCACGTCGGTCACCGTATCTGCCCCTCTTCGGAAGAGTCTTCGAGTCGGCATTGGCAGTATCGCGGTTCCTTCGGGGGGAAGGAGCGTGCAGGTGGATCTCGGATGCATCAAGGTCACTTACTTCGTCGGTCGTGCACTACCGGACAGTGGCGGGTCGTCGAGGTACCGGCCGGCGCGAGCGGGTGGTCCCGCACCGGCCGGTACTCCCCTCCCTCAAGGACCCGCTCCCCAACGGGCCCCGCCGGATGTCCCCTCCCCCGAAGGGCACCCGGCCGACGGTGTCCGGCAGCCCCCTCGGCTCCCGGCCACCGCGTTCACTCCGAACTCGACACCCCCTGTCGTGTTCCTCCGTGCTTGGCTGCTCCACAGGACGCAGTGGGGACACCGCCAGATACCTCAACCGCCGGCTTTTTTTCGAAATCGACGCAGCGCGGCCAACCGATCACCGCGCGTGCCAACGTCCCCGCCCAGCGGGCGTAGCCGGCGGGTCCCGGGTGGAACCGGTCGCTCGCGAAGGCGGCCGGGTCGAGCAGCGCCGGATCCATCGGCAGGTGCCGGACGCCGGGGATCCTCGCCAGCGTCGCGGCCGCGCGGTCCAAAGCGGTGGAACGAGCGGCGAGGACGTCACGCAGGGGACGCGGCAGCGCCGGGAAGCGGGACATCGGCGGCACCCCCGCCAGGAGGACGTCGACCGGGCCGAGCCGCCGGCGCACGTCGAGCACCAGCCGCAGGAGGTCACGGCGGTAGGCCGGAGCCGTCCTGAGCTCGATGGTGTCGTTGACGCCGAGGGCGATCACGACCAGGTCGGCCGGGCGCAGCAGCGGGACCAGCTCGGTGCGGGTCACCCGGGCGTTGGCGCCGGTCCGGCCGACCGCCTGCCAGCGGACCGCCCGGCCGTCGCGGGCCAGCTCGCGGGCGAGGCAGCCGGTGAGCGCTTCCTCGTGACCGGCCGCGCCGACGCCGTCCACTGTGGATTCGCCGAGGACGGCCAGCCGGAACGGTTCGCCGTCGCCCGGGACGAGTCCCTCCGTGGGTCCCGCCGCACCCGGGAGCCGCGGGGTCTTGCGCTTGACGTAGAGAGCTTGAGCGAGGAGCACCATGACCCGACGTTAGCCGTGGGCGATCGATACCTTCCGCCTGATCAGCGTGGGGTCCGCCACGGCGTCGAGCAGGTACGCGGCGACGTCGGCACGCCGGATGGTGAACGTGCGGACGTTGCCGTCGAGCCGGCTCGCGACCTTGCCGGTGCGCGGCCCGTTCAGCAGCATCGGCGGCCGGACGATCGTCCAGTCCAGGTCACTGGCCGCGACCACCGCCTCCATCGCGAGCATGTCCGCCCAGCCGTGCTTGAGGAAGGTGTTGAGCAGCGGCTTGACGAGCGTCCGCGTGAAGACCCCGTCCCCCTCGGTGTGCATGCCGCTCGCGCTGACGACGAGCAGGCGCTTCGCCCCGGCGTCGATCGCCGCACGGGCGCCGTCGACGCAGACCGTGGTCGGCCCGCGCTCGCGCGAGCCGACCGCCGAGATCACCGCGTCCCGGCCTTGGACCGCGGCCGCGAGCTTGTCGTGGTCGGCGAACCCCGCGACCACCACTTCGGCCGGCCACCGCAGCTTGGCCGGGTCGCGCACGACGGCGGTGACGTGCCAGCCGCGGTCGAGCGCCTGCTTGACGACCTCGCCGCCGACGCCGCCGGTGGCTCCCAGCACGGTGATCCGCATGGTGTCTCCTTCGTGGTTAGTGAACACTCACCAGGTAGGGTGAGTGTTCACTAACCGAGCTGAGAACGCACTCAGGGAGCCGCCATGGGAAGCCGCGAAGAGATCATCGCCGCGGCCGCGAAGGTGATGCGCGAGCAGGGCTACGCCCACGCCACCACCAAGGTCATCGCGCAGACCGCGGGGTATTCGGAGGCGATGCTCTACAAGCACTTCCGCGACAAGACCGACCTCTTCCGCAGCGTGCTGGCCGAGGAACTGCCCGCGCTGGGGGCCACGCTGGCCGAACTGACCGCGGACCCCGGCCGGGCGCCGCTGCGGGACAACCTCGTCCGGGTGGCCCGGCTCGGCCTGGCGTTCTACGTCGACAGCTTCCCGATCGCCGTCTCGATGTTCTCGTCGCGGGAACTGCTGCGCTCGCACCGGGAGAGGCTGCGCGGGCACGGGCCGCACCTGCCGGGGAAGGGCGTCGCGGACTACCTGCGCGCCGAACAGGCGCTGGGCCGCATCAAGGCGGACACCGACGTCGAGGCGGCCGCGTCCCTGCTCCTCGGCGCGTGCTTCCAGCAGGCGTTCCTGGCCACGTTCGAGGAGCGGGAGCCCCCCGATCGCGCCGAGCGGCTCGCGGACGTCCTGCTCGCCGGCCTCTAGGCGTTCTTCGCCGCGCGGAGTTCGTGCCAGCGCTCGTACATGCGGTTGACCTCTTCCAGCATGAACGACAGGAAGTCCCGCATCTCCGCGAGCCGCTTGCCCGCCGGAGTGTCCTCGCCGAGGGCTTCGATGCCGTTCTCGGCCGCGTCGCGCCACATCATGATCATGCGGTCGCGCTTCATGAAGGTGGCGTACCAGAGGTCGTCGTAGAGGCGGTAGTGGTCGCGGCGCTCGCCGGGTTCGCGCTCCTTCGTCACCAGGCCGATCTGCTCGAGGTAGCGCACCGCACCGGACACGGCCGCCGGGCTGACCGACAGCTGCGCGGCCAGGTCCGCCGCGGTCAGGCGGCCCTCGTCGGTGGTCATCAGCGCGGCGAACACCCGCGCGGGCATGCGCTGCATGCCGATCTGCGAAAGCACGAGCCCGAGGTTCTCGACGTACCGGCGGACGGCGTCTTCATCCCGCTTCGTGTCAGGCGTCGTCATCGGTCCATCCTCCCGTACGCCGCCCCGGCGATCACTTGATCTAGACATTTTCTTAACTTCACAACTTCGTGAAGCGAGTGTAGCTTCCGAACCATGGAAAACGCCATTTCGGTCATCGACCTGCACAAGTCGTTCGGTGCGGCGATGGCCCTCGACGGCCTCGACCTGCAGGTGCCCGTGGGGGAGGTGCACGGCTTCCTCGGCCCGAACGGCGCCGGGAAGTCGACGACCGTCCGGGTCCTGCTCGGTCTGCTCCACGCGGACTCGGGGGAAGTTCGCGTGCTCGGCGGCGACCCGTGGAAGGACGCCGCGACCCTGCACCGCCGCCTGGCCTACGTGCCCGGCGACGTCAACCTCTGGCCCAACCTCTCCGGCGGCGAGGTGATCGACCTGCTCGGGCGCCTGCGCGGCGGCCTGGACGAGAAGCGCCGCGCCGACCTGATCGAGCGCTTCGACCTCGACCCGAAGAAGAAGGGGCGGACGTACTCGAAGGGCAACCGGCAGAAGGTCGCCATCGTCGCGGCGCTCGCCTCCCGCGTCGACCTGCTGATCCTCGACGAGCCGACGTCCGGGCTCGACCCGCTGATGGAAGCCACGTTCCAGTACGCCATCCAGGAGGAGCGCGAGCAGGGCCGGACCGTGCTGCTCTCCAGCCACATCCTCGCCGAGGTCGAGGCGCTCTGCGACAAGGTCAGCATCATCCGCAACGGCAAGACCGTCGAGTCCGGCACGCTCGCCGAGCTGCGGCACCTGACCCGGACGTCGATCACCGCCGAGCTCGCCGGCCCGCCGAACGGCCTGGCGGACCTGGCCAACGTCCACGACCTGAAGGTCGAGGGCAACCGCGTCCGGTTCGACGTCGAGACGCGCTCGCTCGACGACGCCCTGCGCCGGCTCACCGAAGCCGGCGTCCGCAGCCTGGTCAGCCAGCCGCCGACGCTGGAAGAGCTGTTCCTGCGGCACTACACGACCGAAGCGAGCGCGAAATGACCGCGACGCTCTCGCGCGCCGAAGCCGCGGTGGCGCCCGCGCACGAACTGGCCGGCACCTGGCACCTCACCCGTCTCGCGCTCCGCCGCGACCGGGTGATCCTGCCGATCTGGATCGTGCTGCTCAGCGTCGTCCCGGCGAGCACCGTCAACACGTTCACGCAGTTCTACCCGACCGTCGCCGATCGGCTGGCCCTGCAGGCGGGCGCGCACGCCAACCCCTCCTACGCGCTGCTCTACGGCCCGCCGTTCGACCTGACCACGGCCGGCGGGTTCATCGCCTGGCGCATGGGCGGGTTCCTGGCGCTGCTCACCGGGCTGATGGTCGTCTTCACCGTCACCCGGCACACCCGCGCCGAGGAGGACACCGGGCGCGCGGAGCTGCTCGCGTCCGCGGTGGTCGGCCGGTACGCGGCGCTGACGGCGGCGCTGCTGGTCGCCGGCGGCGCGAGCGTGCTGACCGGGCTGGTCCAGGCGGTCACGATGCTCGGCGCCGGCCTGCCCGCGGCCGGTTCGCTCGCCTTCGGCGCGGCGGAAGCGCTGGCCGGGCTGGTGTTCACCGCCGTCGCGGCGGTGGCCGTCCAGCTGGCCGGGTACTCCCGGACCGCCAACGGCATCGGGACCGCCGTGGTCGGGGCCGCGTTCCTGCTCCGCGGCGCCGGTGACTCCACCGTGGACGCCCGCTGGCTGTCCTGGCTGTCGCCGATCGGCTGGGTGCAGCAGGTGCGCGCGTTCGCCGGGGAACGCTGGTGGGTGCTCCTGCTGCCGGTGGTGCTCGCGCTGGTCACCGGCGCCACCGGGTACTGGCTGCTGCCCCGCCGGGACGTCGGCGTCGGCATCCTGCCGCCGCGGCCGGGCCCGGCGCGGGCCGCGGCGAGCCTGCGGTCGCCGTTCGCGCTCGCGTGGCGGCTGCACCGCGGCCCGCTGCTCGGCTGGCTCGTCGGCACCGCCGTGGTGGGCGCGGTGTTCGGGTCGATCGCCAGCGGCATCGGCGACCTCGTCGGGTCGAGCCCGCAGGCGCAGCAGATCTTCGCGCGGCTGGGCGGCAGCCACGCGCTGACGCAGGCGTTCCTCGCCGCGATGGCCGGGATGTTCGCCATGGTCGCGTCGCTGTACGGCGTCCAGGCGGTGCTGCGGATGCGCGGCGAGGAGACCGCGGCCCGGCTCGAGCCGGTGCTCGCCACCAGCGTGGGCAAGCTGCGCTGGGCGGGCAGCCACCTCGTGTTCGCCTTCTTCGGCACGGCGGCGCTGCTGCTGTCCGGCGGGGTGTTCATGGGCCTGGCCAACGGGCTGCGCACCGGCGACGTCGGCGGTTCGCTCGCGGACACGCTCGCCGGGATGCTCGTCCAGCTGCCCGCGGCCTGGGTGGTGGTCGCGCTGGCGATGGCGATCTTCGGGCTGGTGCCGGGCTTCTCGGCCGCGGCGTGGGCGGTCGGCGCGCTGGCGCTGCTGCTGAGCCTGTTCGGCCCGGTCGTCGACCTGCCGCAGGCGGTGCTGGACGTCTCGCCGTTCCAGCACCCGCCGAAGCTCCCGAGCCAGGAGTTCACCGCGACACCGCTCGCCTGGCTGCTGGCCGTCGGCCTCGTCGCGCTGGTGACCGGTCTGGCCGGCTGGAAGCGCCGGGACGTCGGCTAACGCACCCGCAGCTCGTGGCCGGGCCCGGCCACGAGCTGCACCTGCGGACCGGCCTTGCCGCACGCGGGGCCGTTCGGCTCGGAGAAGGACGGCGTCACCTCGACGCTGTGCGGTTTCCCGTCGTCGAAGCGGACGGTGACCCGCACCGGCTCGGCGGGCAGGTCCGGGACGTCCGCGAAGCCGTGCAGGCCGCCGGTCGGGACCATCGACGTGCCGCACGAGCTGTCCGGGCCGGTGCCCGTGCAGGTCGTCGCGCCCGCCGACGTCTCCGGGTAGAGGCCGACGTCGCGCGTGACGCACCGGCCGCGCCAGCAGGCTTCGAGCGTCGCCTTCGAGATGCCCTGCGGCGACGGGACGGACAGGCCGATGCCGACCGCGAACCCGATCGCCGGGCAGGCGACCTCCGGCCCGGTACAGCCGGCCGTCAGGGCGATAAGGACGGCGAACCCCAGTACGCGGTGCATGCCGACCGGACGGACCCGGCGGGCCGCCGGGTTGCACCGGTCAGTCGCGCCAGCCCGAAGTCAGCAGCAGCGGCGTCGAGGTCGGGGTCGGCGTGACCGGCGTGACCGACGTCGTCGACGGCACGGTGACCGCGACGACGCTCGTGGTGGTCGTCGGCGACGGGGTGTCGACCGAGGTGACCGTGGCCGGCGACACGGATTCGGTGACCGTGACCGGCACCGCGGACACGGTCCTGGTCGGCGGCGGGTCGGTGGTTTCGACGGTGTGCGGCGGCGTCCGGCCGGCGATGAGCATCGCGGCGACCAGCAGTCCGGTGGCGAACCCGGCGAGGCCGGTGACCGCGGCGGAGCCCCAGGTAGGTCGGCCGCTCATCCGGGCACCCCCTCGCCACGCGCAGCGCAGGTACGAGGACTAACTCGCGTTGATCTTACGTCCTGTTACCCGATGTGCATCTGGAGTCCGTACGACTCAACTTTCTTGCGCCTGATGCGCGCACGTGCCAGCTTGGCGGAATGGGGGTACTGCGGAACCGCGACTTCCGGCGGCTGTGGGTCGCCGACCTCGTGAGCCAGCTCGGCAGCCGGGTCGACGTCCTGGCGGTGCCGTTGCTGGCGGTCACCACGCTCGACGCGCCGGTCTTCGAGGTCTCGCTGCTGCGAACCGCGGCCACGCTGCCGTACCTGGTGCTCGGCCTGCAGGTCGGCGTCTGGTGCGACCGGATCCGCCACCGCCCGGTGCTCATCGCCGCCGACGTGGGCCGGGCCGTGCTGGTCGCGTCGATCCCGGTCGCCGCGCTGTTCGGGGTGCTCGGCATGCCCCAGCTGCTCGCCGTGGTCTTCGCCGTCGGCCTGCTCGGCGTCTTCTTCGACGTCGCCCACCAGACCTACGTCCCGCAGCTGGTCCGGCGCGAGCAGCTGCCGGAAGCCAACACCCGGCTGCAGACGAACCGGTCGCTGGCGGCGGTCGCGGGCCCGGGCCTCGCCGGGGTCGTCGTGCAGGCGCTCGGCACCGCGGCGGCGCTGGCCGTCGACGCCGTCAGCTACCTGTGGTCGGCCTGGTGGCTGCGTCGGATCGAAACGCCCAGCACGCGGCCGGAGCCGCGGGAGCGACGGCTGCTGCGCGAGATCGGCGAAGGGCTGCGGCTGGTCCGCGGCGACCGCGTCCTGCTGGCGATCAGCGCGCACGGCGCGGTGTCGAGCTTCTTCCAGTCGGCACACCTGGCGATCGTGGTCGCCTTCCTCGCCCGCGACCTCGGGCTTTCGCCCTGGGTGATCGGCGTGCTCGGCACGGCGTCGCTGACCGGCGCCCTCACCGCCGGGCTGACCGCGCGGTGGCTCGGCGACCGGATCGGCCAGGCGCGGGCCCTGTGGGGCGCGGCGGTGCTGTTCGGCCTGGCCTACCAGCTCTACCCGTTCACCGGCCGCGGCTGGGCGCTCGCGTGCTACGTCGCCGCTGGGTTCTTCACCAGCTACAGCGTGATCGTGCTGAGCGTCTTCGGCGTGAGCTTCCAGCAGGCCGTCACGCCGCCGGCGCTGCTGGGGCGGGTCAACGCCATCTCCCAGACGCTGGTGTTCGGCGTCGTGCCGCTCGGCAGCCTGCTCGGCGGCGCACTGGCCGGCGCGCTCGGCATGCGTGCCACGCTGCACGTCGCGGCGGCCGGTGTCCTGGCCTCGGCGGCGATCATGGTGTGGTCGCCACTGCGGAAGCTGCGTGACCTGCGGCCCGCAGACCGTCGATGACCACCCGGACCAGGTGCGCACTGCCCGGCGCGTACCGCTCGACGGCCAGGCACCCGACGATGAGCGCCCGCAGGTCGTCCCCGTCGATGTCGGACCGGACGGCCCCGGCGGCCTGCGCCCGGGCAAGCAGCTCCGCCAGCGCGGCGCGGAACTCCTCGCCGGCGCCGGCCTTGAAGGCGTGCCCGCTCGACTCGGCGAGGGCGTCGCAAATGGCCCGGTTGAGTGACGCCTGCTTGATGACGCGGACGAAGTAGTCGACGAAGACCGCACCGGGGTCGTCGGAGGTCGCGAGCGCCCGCGCTTCCTCGGCGAACTGCTGGATCCGTTCGAGGACGACGGCCTGGAACAGGGCTTCCTTGCTGGGGAAGTGCCGGTAGACGGTGCCGGCCCCGACCCCGGCGAGCCGCGCGATGTCATCGAGCGGCACGGCCAGGCCGTCGAGCGCAAAGGCCTCCTCGGCGGCGGCCAGCACCTTGGCCCGGTTGCGCCGCGCGTCGGCGCGCATCTTCTCCATCACGTTCTCCTCGTTGACAACCGGAGCGAGTGCTCCGTATCGTCGTAAGCGGGCCCACCGTTCCGATTCAACGTCCAGTCTCCCAGGAGAATTCCGATGTCGCGCACCGTGCCCGAAATCGCCGCTCTGGTCAGCAAAGGCATGTCCACCTTCGACGTCACCCCGTTCGCGGAGCTGTTCGCCGCCGACGCGGTGTTCGAAGTGCCGTTCCTCGGGCACCGGATCGAAGGGCGAGAGGCGGTCGTGGCGGCGCTGGCCGCCGGCGGCGACCGCGCGCGAGCGGCGGGCCTGACGAAGACGCAGGTCGCGACGACGTTGACGGACTCGGGCTTCGTGGTGGAGCTCGTGGTCTCCGGGCCGGGGATCGAGTTCGCCTCGTCGGTGGGGATCCTGACCGTCTCGGACGGGGAGATCACCGCCTACCGCGACTACCCGTACACCTCGGCGGCAGCTCGTCTCGAGAAGTCCTCGAATTCGAAGAGCCCCGGCCGAGCCGGCTTGGCCGAGGTGCCGCGGACCGAGACGTAATCGACATCGCGCGCAGTTATCCACATTGCTCGCAGTTGTCCACAGATTTGCCGGCCCCCCGATTTTGCAGGCCAGGGCCGATAGACTGGACTTGGGACGCCCCCCGGAGAGGGTGGGGGCCGCTTTTGGGGCGGTGGGATGGCCCCGCAGGCGGCACCGGGGCTCGGGCCGCCCGGGCGCCGGGCTGGAGCTCTCCGGCGAGCTGACCCGCCTCGGCTCCTGGTCCGTCCCAACGGGCAGATCGCCACACCGCCTCCGCCGAACGCCTCAAGGCGTGGTCGCGCGCTGGCTCGACGGCGGGATGAACAGCCGCTCGAACGTGCTCACCGCGTGGTCCCACACCCCCGGCACCAGCAGCACCCCCAGCAGCGCGAACACCGGGAAGATCAACCGCTTCTCGACCTTCTTGCCCGTCCGGAAGCGCAGCACCTTCGGCGGCCGGATCTCGTACCACGTCTCGCCGGCGATCGGGACCGGGAACAGGAACGGGCAGCCGGCTTCGGTCAGGGCGTCGCCCAGGCAGTGGGTCAGGCAGCCGGCCGCGACCGCGATGCCGAGCCAGCCCGAAATCGACGCCAGTTCACCCGCGCGGTCGGGTGGGGCCGTGAAGAACCACCAGGCCACCGCCGCGCCGCTCACCGGCAGAAGCCAGTCGCCGAGTGCGCCCTCGGCCAGCATCAGGCCGAACACGACCACGCCGACCACCGCCCACGGCCCGCCTTCGGTCGTCCCCCACGACGTCAGCAGGCCGAGGCCGGCCGCGAACAGGACCGTGTGGGACAGGTGGCGGTGCTTGCCGGAGACCTTCTCGTCGCGGGGGCCCTTCGTCAGGGCGTAGATGCCCGCCGAGACGCGGCGCAGCAGCCAGGACAACGCGCCCGTCAGCCAGCCGAGGAGGCGGGAAGCACTCGCGCCGGGGTGGTCCAGGTCCGGGAGCAGGGCGAACCCCGCGGTGGTCGCCGCGAAGACGACCGCCTGGTGCACCGAACCCACCCCGGCCGCCGGGGCCAGCGCCAAGCCCGCGCACCAGCCGGTCAGGGCATGCGTGCGCCCCATCATCGTGCCGTCCCCCAGGTCCGCGTACAGAAATCAGTCCGCGGAACCGTAGCGGGCGGTCAGGCTTGGGGGTCCTCCGACACGCTCAGGTGTTCGGCCACGCCGGTGAGCTCGATCACCCGGCTCACCGCGGGACTGGGGACGACCGCGAGTTCGACGTCCTGCTCGCCGGCCTGGCGTTGTGCGCGGAGCACCACGTTCAGCGCGGAGGAATCGAAGAAGGTCACCCCGGACAGATCGGCCACGACCCGCTGCGCGCGCTTGTCCGCGATCAGCCCGGCCAGGGCCTCCTGCAGCTGCGGACTGGTGAGCAGGTCGAGCTCGCCGGTGACCACCACCCGTGGCTCCGTCGCGTCGGTGTCCAGCGTGATGCCGAACCCGGGCGGGGTGGCGTTCTGGTCGGCTGCGGGCATGCAGTTTCTCCTCGTCAGGCGCTGCTCCTGCGCCGGGTACGCGCCTGTTGTCTCAAGCGGCAACCGTGTCACCGTGCCTTTCCAAGCTCGCGCCGGGCACGGTCAAGGCAACTCCGGGGCCAACCCTAACCCAGGATGCGGCCGCGCCCGCCACGGCCGCCGCCCTTTCGCGTGCACTGCTCACCGGCGATCGGATCCTGCCTGCTCAGCGCGCTGCTCAGTGCGCACTCATCGCCTTCCGGGCCGCCCTGCGCTGGCGCAGGAACAGCTGCCGCCGCTCGATCTCGCCGAGGCCGCCCCAGATGCCGTACGGCTCCTGTACGGTCATCGCGTGCTGACGGCACTGGGCCAGGACCGGACAGGTCTGGCAGATGGCCTTGGCCCGCGATTCGCGCCGCTCCCGCGCCGAACCCCGCTCGTTGTCCGTGTGGAAGAAAAGGCTGCTGTCCGCACCCCGGCACGAGCCGCGCAGCTGCCATTCCCACTCTTCAGCAACCACGTTGGGCAGCCGGCTCACGTCAGCCATGTCGTCCCTGCCTTTCCCAGGATCACCCGTGTCGACCGCTACATGCCCGCCGGTGGAGCGGATCAAACCCGGGTTTGGTTTGCTCACCCCACGGGCATCTCGCTGACCGGGCGTGGCAGACACCGCCGAATCCCCTGCAGCGCGAGTGCGGAGAAAGGAACAAACGTGGAGGACAACGCCCCGCTCGTCCCGGAAGGCGCGCAGGTCATCGAGGTGCGGACGGCAGCGATCCCGCACGTCGTGCCCACGCTGCGGACCATCGTGGCGGACATCGCGATGCGCCAGGACTTCGACCTCGACGCCGTCGAGGACCTCCGGATGGCGGTGGACGAAGCCTGCTCGCTGCTGCTGCCCGCGAGCGCGGACGGACGCCTCACCTGCGTCTTCTCCTGGAACGGGCCGCGCATCGAGGTCTCGGTTTCGGTGCTGGCCGACAGCGCCGAGCACGAAGACGACGCCGGTTTGTCCTGGCAGCTGCTGACCGCCCTCGCGACGACGGCCGAGCGCACGATCACCCCGGAGAACGGCCGCTACCTGTCCCGGGTGGACCTCGTCCGGGAAAGCCAGGCGACGGACTCGTGACCGATCCCGCCGGGAACAGCGGGAGCGACCTCGACGTCAGCGCGCTGTTCACCCAACTCGCTGCCCTGCCGGCGAACTCGCCGGAGCGCGAGCGCATCCGCGACACCCTCGTGCGCGCGCACCTGGAGCTGGCGCGGAACCTCGCCCGGAAGTTCCGCAACCGCGACGAGGCGATGGAGGACCTGGTCCAGATCGCCACCGTCGGCCTCATCCACGCTGTCGACCGGTTCGACCCCGCACAGGGGACGGACTTCCTGGCCTTCGCCGTGCCCACCATCTCCGGCGAGCTGCGGCACCACTTCCGCGACAACAGCTGGTCGGTGCGGGTGCCGCGGCGGCTCAAGGAGCTGAACGCGAACATCTCGGCCGCGCGCGAGGAGCTCACCGTGCAGCTCTCCCGCGCGCCGAAGCCGAGTGAGATCGCCGCGCGGCTCGGGGTGCCCATCGAGGACGTCTACGAAGGCCTCCGGGCCGGACAGGGCCGCTACGGCGCTTCGCTGGACCACCTGCTGGAGAACGCGGCGCACACCCGCTTCGGGGCGCCGGACGCCGAGCTGGGCCAGGCCGAGCTGCGCGAGGCGCTGCGGCCGATGCTGGAAAGCCTGCCGGAGCGGGAGCGCAAGATCGTCGCGCTGCGGTTCGGCTCGGGGATGAGCCAGTCGGACATCGCCCGCCGCGTCGGGGTGTCGCAGATGCAGGTTTCGCGGCTGCTGGCCGCGACGCTGAAGAAACTGCGGTCCGGCCTCGACGAATCCGAGCTGGCCGACGGCACCTGATTAGGCCATCTGCCGCCTGGGTACTTGCCGGGCGGTAGCGAACTCACTGGGAGGGGGACCGGATGACGACGTCGAGGACGCCGCAACGTCCAGCCACGGCCGCCGCCCCGCTCAGGGTGCTCCTCCCGGCCGACGTCACGGCGCCGGCGCTGGCGCGGCACGAGGTCCGCACGGCGCTGCTCCGGCTCGGCGTGGGGGAACGGCAGCTCGAGGACATCCTGCTGGCCACCTCGGAGCTGGTCACCAACGCCTTCGAGCACGGCGAACGGCCCCAGCGGCTCGAGCTGGAGCACGGCGGCGGCCGGTTGACGCTGCGGGTGCACGACACCGGCCGGCTGCTGCCCGAGCTGCGGGCGCCGTCCCCGGAGGAGGCCCGCAGCCGCGGGCTCGTCCTGGTCCAGGCACTGTCGCTGGACTGGGGCTTCGAACGCTGCCCGGGCGGCAAGTACGTCTGGGCGGTCTTCCCGCTGTCGGAGGCCTGATCAGCGCAGGTCCCGCGCGGCCGCGGTCTCCCCGATCCGCTGCCGGAACGGCTTGCGCTCCAGTGCCTCGAGGATGGCGTCCAGCAGGGCGCGCAGCGAGTACGGCAGCTCGGCTTCAAGTGTCTCCGCCGCTTCGGTCGTCGCCGTCCACTCCGCCTCGATCAGCGGCAGCAGGTCGCGCGTCTTCGCGGTGAGCGACACGATCCGCTGCCGGGCGTCGGCGCCGGGCTCGAGGCTCACAAACCCCGCGCGGTGCATCTGTGCGACGGTCTGGCTGGCCGCCGAGTGCGTCACGCGCATCTCGGCGGCGAGGTCGCGGATCGCCAGCGGGCCGCGGGCGAGCAACGCCCGCACCACCGGCGAGTACCGCGGCCGGTAGTCGTCGAGGCCGATGTCGGCGAGGAACCGCGCGACGTCGCCGTCGAGGATCTCGAGGACGTGCCGCATCCGGGTCCCGAGCCCCTCCGGACCCCGCTGTGCCGGCTCGGCGGTCATGGCCATGACCGCCGATCATAGGCGCCGGTCGTGTGCTTGGATCGGGACATGGAGAAGCGGAAGATCGCCCGGCTGGGCCGCGAGGTGTCCGTCGTCGGCCTCGGCTGCTGGCAGCTCGGGGCGGACTGGGGCGAGGTCGACGAGAACGACGCACTCGGTGTGCTGCACGCGGCCGCCGACAACGGTGTCACCTTCTTCGACACCGCCGACGTCTACGGCGACGGCCGCAGCGAGCGGCTGGTCGGCCGGTTCCTCGCCGAGCGCGGGGACGTGTTCGTGGCGACCAAGATGGGCCGCCGCGTCGAGCAGGTGCCGGAGAACTACGTCGCGGAGAACTTCCGCGAGTGGAACGACCGGTCGCGCCGCAACCTCGGCGTCGACACGCTCGACCTCGTCCAGCTGCACTGCCCGCCGACGCCGGTGTACTCCTCCGACGCGGTGTACGACGCCCTCGACGCGATGGTCGAGGAAGGCCGCATCAAGGCGTACGGCGTGAGCGTCGAGACGGCCGACGAGGCGCTGACGGCGCTGGCGCGGCCCCAGGTGGCTTCCGTGCAGATCATCCTCAACTGCCTGCGGCTCAAGCCGCTGGAGCGCGTGCTGCCCGCGGCGACGCAGGCGGGCGCCGGGATCATCGCGCGGGTGCCGCTGGCGTCCGGCCTGCTGTCCGGGCGCTACACCGCGGACACGGAGTTCGCGGAGAACGACCACCGCAACTTCAACCGCCACGGCGAGGCGTTCGACGTCGGCGAGACCTTCTCCGGCGTGCCGTACGAGGTCGGGCTGCAGGCCGTCGAGCGGCTGCGCGGGCTGGTGCCGTCCGGGCAGACGCTGGCGCAGTTCGCGCTGCGCTGGATCATCGACCAGCCGGGCGTGAGCACGGTGATCCCGGGTGCTCGCAACGCGGAGCAGGCCTCGGCGAACACCGCGGCGGCGGCGCTGCCCCCGCTGCCCGAAGAGGCGCTGGCGGGTGTCCGCGAAACCTACGACGAGCTGATCCGGCCGCTGGTGCACGATCGCTGGTAGGCCCGGCATGATGGGCCGATGATGACGCCCGAAGAGCTCCTGACGACCACCAGGACCGTCCGCAAGCGCCTCGACTTCGAGCGCCCGGTGCCGCTCGACCTGGTCAAGCACTGCGTGCAGGTCGCGCTGCAGGCGCCGAGCGGTTCCAACACGCAGCGGTGGCAGTGGCTGGTCGTGACCGACCCGGGGCAGCGCGCCGCGCTCGGCGGGATCTACCGCCGGGCGTGCTACGAGTACCTGGAGTCGTCGCGGGCGGCGGGCAAGCTGTTCGCCGACGACCCCGAGCGGTCGAAGGTGCAGCAGCGCGTCGGCGACAGCGTCGCGTACCTGGCCGACCGGATGGGTGACGTGCCGGTGCTCGTCGTCCCCTGCCTCGAGACGGATGCGACGGAACTGCCGCCGGGCAACCAGGCCGGGCTGTGGGCCTCGCTGCTGCCCGCGGTCTGGAGCTACATGCTCGCGGCGCGTTCGGTGACGCTGGGCACGGCGTGGACGACGCTGCACCTGAAGTACGAGCAGGAGGCGGCCGAGGTGCTGGAGCTGCCGAAGAACGTGCACCAGGCCGCGTTGATCCCGACGGCGTTCTACACGGGCGAGACGTTCAAGCCGGCGGCCCGCCAGCCGCTGGAGGAGGTTCTGCACCTCGACCGCTGGTGACCACCCGTGAAAGCCTCCTTGCCGGGGCAGTTGGGGGACGTCGGCAAGGAGGCCGTCACGGCCTTTCGGCGGCCAGGTGGTCTAGCGGACGGTGAGCGTGAGCCGCTGGATGCCCCAGGCGTCGGCCTGAGCGCCCGGGAGCCAGACGTCGACGATGTCGCCGGAGATCCAGCTCCCGATGTCGGCCGCGTAGCACTCGCCGTAGCCGGGCACGGAAAACCGCGTGCCCCACGGGATGTTCCGGGCGTCGACGGCGCAGAACCCCGGCCCGGCGCTGTACCCGAGAGCCGTTTGGGCGACGTCGTTGTACGACGTGACGCGGTAGTTCAGCGTGGTGCCCGCGGGGATGCGGTAGGCCGCGAGCCGGTTGGCGCCGTCGAGGCGGTACGCGGTCGAGATCTGCCCGAGCGATCCCGGGGAGTTGTCCTCCGCCGTCATCGCGTAGAGCTGGTAGTTCGCGTTCTGGCAGGGCGTGGTGTCGGTGACCGTGAGCGCCGGCTGACCCCAGTCGCTGATCCACTGGAGGGCTTGACCGTTGCGGAAAGCGCGGTAGGCCTTCGCGCCGGCGACCCGGGTGAACGTGAAGGTGACCTTGCCGTCGCTGCCCAGTCCCCCGCTCACCGAGCCGGGGGCGGGCAAGCGGTTGGTCACGTCGACGGCGCCGACGAGCGTGCCGGGCCCGTGCCCGCCGGTGACCGGGCGGTCGGGGATCGGGCCGGAGTAGAAGTGCTGGCAGGCGGGCAAAGCGGCGGCGGAGGCCGCCGGGGCGACGAGGACGCTGCCGGCCGCGAAGGCCGCCAGCGCGAGGACGCGGGCAAGACGCATGGCGGGGGAAACCTCCGTGGTGGGGACCGGGTGGAGGTGACGCGAGCGGGTTCGCCGCTGGACAAAACCGTAAGTGGCCTGGACCACTCAGTCAATAGGTCTAGACCTTTAATCGCCGATCGGCGCAGTCAGAGGTAACCCACCAACCGGTCGGCCAGGGCGGCGGGGTGACTGAGGGGCACGCAGTGCGGGCCGTCGATCTCGTCCGGCTCCAGACCCAGGCGCTCGCGCGCCACCCGCCGCTGGAAGTCCGGGACGAAGAACCGGTCGTCGCGGGCGAGGAGCACCCGGGTCGGGACGTCCGGGTGGGCGGGCAGCGGCCAGGGCTCGTCCCACTCCTTGCTGACCTGCTCGCGCCCGCGGGCCTGGCACTCCTCCGCGAGCGACGCCGGGACGCCGTTGAAGAACTGCTCGGTCTCGCTCAGCCCCTTCGGCGCCGCGAAGCCGGTGTTGCCCCACCACTGCCCCGGCGGCTCCCCCGGCGCCGGGACCATCCCGGCCAGGTACACCAGCTGCCGCGCCCGGACCTTCGCCGCGACCAGCGGCGCGGTGAACCCGCCGTACGAATGGCCGACGACCGCGACGTCCGTGCGGCCGCCTAGCGCGGCCAGCACCGTCTCGGTGAACTCGGCGAGCCCGGCCGCGGGGTCGGTGATCGGCAGGTCGGGCGCGACGGCGTCGTGCCCGCGCGCCTCGAGCTCCGGGATCAGCAGGTGGAAGTCCCAGCCACTGCCGCCACCGCCGTGGATCAGCGCGAAAGTCGTCACGCCGGCCAGCTCAGCAGCGGCGCAGCATGTCGGTCAAGGCGGTTTTCTCGGCCTGCGTGATCGTCAGCCCGTAGTAGTGCTTCACGACGATCCAGTCGGTCGCGTAGGTGCACCAGAACGCCACCAGCGGCGGCTTCCACTGGTCGGGCGCCTTGTCGCTCTTCTGCTGGTTGACGTTGTCGGTCACGGCGAACAGCTGCGGGCGCGTCAGGTCGTTGGCGAACTGCTCGCGCTTCTCGGTCGTCCACGACTTCGCGCCGCTCGCCCACGCCTGGCCGAGCGGGACCATGTGGTCGATGTCGACGTCGGTCGGCTTGGTCCAGGTTTCGTCGTCGTAGACGCTGGTCCACGTCCCGGAGATCGCCTTGCAGTCCTGGTCGGTCTTGACGTCCTTGCCGTCGCGCTTGAGGACGACTTCGCGGGTGTCGCAATTGGACCCTTGACTGTCCCAGTGCGGAAACTTTTCACGGGAATAGCCGTCCATGGACGTCCGCGCGGCGATGGTGAGCTCGCCGAGCTGCTTCTGCGCGTCGGCGGCGCCGACCGGTACCGGTGCACCCGACGTCGGCGGAGCCGCGCCCGCGCCCCGCGTCGCCCAGTACCCGAAGAGGGCGATGGCCAGGATCGCGACTACCAGCAGGGTTCGCTGCGTCACGCTCAGCCGAAAGCGGCGGGCCGCCACGATTTTCTCCTCTCACCTGCGCGGGTGCGCGGCGTAGTGTCACCTCTGCCGACGCGGGACAACCGCGCCGACACGATGACCTGGCGCGAATGTGACCTCGCCCACCCACGGCGGAGCTGTCACACGGAGCCGATCTTCTGCGACTACCGGAGCAGGACCCATCCGGAGGGAGCAGCCGATGCCCGGCCGGCTCAAGAAGTTCGACGAGTTCTTCCAGCGCAAAGCCGCGGAAGGCGGCAACGTCGTCGCCATGGCCCGGATGGGGCTGGCGATGCGCGAGCGCGGAGAGCTGGCCGAGGCCGAATCGTGGTACCGCAAGGCCGCGATGGGCGGCGACCGCGTCTCGATGACGGCGCTCGCCCACCTCCTGGCCGAGCGCGGCGCCCGTGACGAGGCCGACCGCTGGTACCACGAGGCCGCGCTGGCCGGCGAATCGCACGGGATGCAGTACCTGGCCCGGTCCTGCGAACGGCGTGGCAAGCGTGACGAGGCCCGGCACTGGTACGGCGAGGCGGCCCGCACCGGCGACTTGCCTTCGATGGCCGCGCTCGGACGTCTGCTGCGCGAAGACGGGCAGCGCGAAGAGGCCGAGTCGTGGCTGCGCCAGGCCGCCGACGCGGGTTTCACCGCCGCGATGATCGACCTCGGGATCGTGCTGCGCGACCGCGGCCAGGCCGCCGAGGCGGCCCGCTGGTGGCGCTCGGCCGTGCAGGCCGGCGACCTCGCCGCCACCTGCCAGCTGGGCAGGCAGGCCGAACGGCTCGGCAGGCCGGCCGACGCCGAATCGTGGTACCGCCAGGGCGCGCGCGGCGGCCACGTCGAGGCGATCACCCGCCTCGGCCTGCTGCTGCACCGCCGCGGCGATGTCGAAGAGGCCGAGAACTGGTACCTGGAAGCGGCCGAGCACGGCGACCCGGCGGCGATGACGAACCTCGGCGTGCTGGCCCGCAACCGCGGCGACGAGGGCGAGGCGGCGGCCTGGTACCGCAAGGCCGCCGAGCACGGCAGCATCCCCGCGCTCACCAACCTCGGTCACCTCGCCGAGCACCGCGAGGACCTGGCGCAGGCCGAGCAGTGGTTCCGCCGGGCGGCCGAAACGGGCGACGTCCAGGGCATGCTCAGCCTGGCACGCATGCTGCGGGCGCGCGGTGCCGCGCACGAGGCCGATCTGTGGCTGGCCCGCGCGGAAACTGTGCAGGACGAGCGCGAGCACCAGCACTGACCTATTGTGTGATCCAACTCACAGTTCTAGCCTGAGAGCGCACCCCGGGAGGTTGCGCAATGAGGCCACGGGTCCTGGTCGCGAGTATCGGCAACGTCTTCCTGCACGACGACGGCTTCGGTGTCGAAGTGATCCGTGAACTGGACCGCGCGGGCCTGCCGCCGTGGGTGCAGATCGCCGACTACGACATCGCCACGGTCCACCTGGCGTACGACCTGACCGGCGGTTACGACACGACGGTCCTGCTCGACGCCACCCCGCACGGCGCCCCACCGGGCACGCTCTCCCTGACGTCGGCGACGGACACGCACGACCTGCCGCGCGAAGCGGTGGTCCGCCTGCTCCGCCTCCTGGGCGGCGACGCGGGCCGCGTCCTGGTGCTCGGCTGCGAACCGGCCTGCGTGGACGGCGGCATCGGGCTCTCCCCGGCGGTCGGGGCCGCGGTGCCGGCCGCGGTGCGCGTGGTCACCGAACTGGCGTGGGGCGCGAGCCCGGAACTGCCGGTCAGGGAGACGTCCGAAGTCTGACCAGTTCCGGCAGTTCGGGCAGCTGCCGCAGCGCGTCGAGGACGACGTTCACGCCCGCGCGCAGCGGTGTGCCCCGCCGGACCACCGCCGCGATCGTGCGCGTCACCGGCGTGGCCAGCTCCCGGGTCGACACGCGGTAACGCGGGTCCACCGCCAGCCCCGGGAGCAGGGCGATCGACAGGCCGGCCTCGACGTGCTGCAGCGTCATCAGGTAGTTGCTGAAGCGGCACACCACCCGCGGCTCGAAGCCCGATTCGCGGCACAGGCGCAGCGTCAGGTTCGCCATGTACGACTGCGGCATGTCCAGCGCCCAGCGCGCGTCCGCGTAGGCCGAGAGGACCGCCGGGCCGCGGGGCGCGTCCGGCGGCGTCACCAGCACGATCGGGTCCGTCGCCAGCGGGACGATGTCGAGGTCAGGGCCCAGCGGCAGCTCGACGAAGTCGGTCGTGGTGATGATGACGTCGGCGTCGCCGCCGCGCAGGGCCGGGATGCTCTCGTGCGGTTCGAGCTCCAGCAGCTGGACCTCGAGGTGCGGGTGCGCCAGCCGGGTCACCGCCGGGACGGCCAGTGTGTGGATCGCGCTCTGGAACGCGCCCAGCCGGACCAGGCCGGCCGGCTCCTCGCCGAGGCTGCGCAGCTCCGCCTCGACCGTCTCCATGTGGTCGAGGATCACCCGCGCCCGCCGGGCCAGCATCAGCCCGGCGGGCGTGAGCCGGACGCGGCGGCCGGTGCGTTCCAGCAGCTGGGTGCGGGTTTCCGCTTCGAGCACCGCCAGTTGCTGCGACACGCTCGACGCGCTCAGGTTGGCGTCCTGCGCGACCGCGCGGACCGTGCCCAGGGTGTCGAGCCGGCTCAGCAGCCGCAGGCGCCACGGGTTCAGCATCCCGCCATTGTTGTCCGGCAAAACCGAACAGGAAAGCCGGAATTGTGAGATGGACGTGTCGCTCAATGCGGATTTACCGTCGAAGCCATGGCTGACTCCTTCTGGGCCGACGTCGACCGGCACCTCGTGCGGTACGGCGGCGCCTTCACCCGCGAGATCATCGACCACGCCGAAGGCAGTTTCGTCTTCACCCAAGACGGCCGCCGGATCCTCGACTTCACGTCCGGCCAGATGAGCGCGATCCTCGGGCATTCGCACCCGGAGATCGTCGAGACCGTCCGGCGGCAGGTGGGCCGGCTCGACCACCTGTTCAGCGGCATGCTGAGCCGCCCGGTCGTCGACCTGGCCCGGCGGCTGGCCGAGACGCTGCCGGCGCCGCTGGAGAAGGCGCTGCTGCTGACCACGGGGGCCGAGTCCAACGAGGCCGCCGTCCGGATGGCGAAGCTGGTCACGGGCAAGCACGAGATCGTCTCGTTCGCGCGGTCGTGGCACGGGATGACGCAGGCGGCGGCGAGCGCGACCTACAGCGCGGGCCGCCGCGGCTACGGCCCGGCCGCACCGGGCAACTTCGCCATCCCGGCGCCGAACGCGTACCGGCCGGACTTCACCGACGCGGCCGGCGAGCTGGACTGGCGCCGCCAGCTGGACTTTGGCTTCGAGCTGATCGACGCGCAGTCGGTCGGCAGCCTGGCCGCGTTCCTCGCCGAGCCGATCCTCAGCTCCGGCGGGATCATCGAGCCGCCGCCGGGCTACTTCGCCGCGCTGGCCGAGAAGTGCCGCGAACGCGGGATGCTGCTGATCCTCGACGAAGCCCAGACCGGGTTGTGCCGCACGGGAAACTGGTACGCGTTCGAGCGCGACGGCGTCGTCCCGGACATCCTGACGCTGTCGAAGACGCTCGGCGCCGGGCTGCCGCTGGCCGCGGTGCTGACGAGCGCGGAGATCGAGCAGGAGGCGCACGACCGCGGGTTCCTGTTCTTCACGACCCACGTGTCGGACCCGCTCCCGGCGGCGGTGGGCAACACGGTGCTGGACGTCCTGACCCGCGACCGCCTCGACGAGCGGGCGCTGCAGCTCGGCTCGTTGCTGCGCCACGGCCTCGAGCAGATCGCGTACCGGCACGAAGTCGTCGGCGACATCCGCGGCCGCGGCCTGCTGGCCGGGCTGGAGCTGGTGGTGGACCGCGAGACCAAGCGGAGTTCGGACGAACTGGGCGCGCGGGTCACCCAGCGGTGCCTGGAGCTGGGGCTGCACATGAACATCGTGCAGCTGCCCGGGATGGGCGGGGTGTTCCGGATCGCGCCGCCGCTGACGGCGTCGGAAGAAGAGATCTCGCTCGGCGTGTCCATTTTGGACCAGGCCATCGGGGACGCCGTCAAGATGTCATGAGGACGGCCTCCTTGCCCGCCCGGGGAGCGGGCAAGGAGGCCAACTCACGACAGCGTCAGAAGCCCGCCGTCACCTTCGTCAAGTCCCAGTCGTTCTGGGCGATCCCGCTGCACGCCTCCTGCACGCCGCCGCCGGGGCAGCCGCGGTCGCGGTTGACCGACCAGAACGCCAGGCGGGCGATCTTGTTCGACTTGGCCCAGTTGGTGATCTGGGTCCACGTCGACAGGTCGGTCACCTCCTGCTGGTCGGACAGGCCGTTCATGCCGGAGATGCCCAGGTGGGCGTACGCCGTGGCGTCACTCCAGCCGAACGTCGACTTCAGCTTGTCCCGCAGGCCGTTCGCCGCGCTCACCGTGCTGTTGTACATGTTCGCGCCGCCGCCGAAGTCGAACGGCATGATCGTGTACACGTCCACGTTGCTGCCCAGCGCCTTCGACTGCTCGATGAGCCGGTTGCCGAAGGAGTTCGGGCCGGTCGTCGTCGTGCCGAAGGTCAGGATCGTCTGGATCCCGGGGTTGTTCTGCTTGACGATCCGCAGCGCGTTCAGGATGCGGTCCTGCACGGTGGCGTTCTCGAACTCGTCGGTGTTCTCGATGTCGATGTCGATCGCCTTGAGCCCGTACGCGCTGATCACCTGCTGGTAGGCGCCGGCCAGGGCCTCCGGCGTCGAGCAGTTCGGCCCGAGCTTGTTGCCGCTCCAGCCGCCGAACGACGGGATCACCGAGCCACCCGCCGCCTTGATCTGCGCGATCGCGTTCGCGTCCGCGCCGCCCTGCAGCGGACGGCTGCTGTCCCACGCCGGGTTGCAGCCGCCGGAGGCGTTGACGAACGCCATGGTGAACCACTTGATCCCGGTCGCGTTCATCACCGTCTGCGGGTTGGGCGGGCTGCCCCACCCTTCGTACAGGTACGGCGCGCCACGGCCACCCGCCGGGGGCGGCGGGGTGGTGGTGGTCGGCGGGGTCGTCGTCGTAGGCGGCGTCGTGGTCGTGGGGGGTGTACCCCCGGGCGTGCACGCACCCCCGTTCAGCTTGCAGTTCGACGGCGCCGCGTACGCACCGGAGTACGTCACGTTGAAGCCGAAGCTGGCGCTACCGCCGTTGGCGACGTTGCCGTTCCACGTGTTCTTCACCGTGACGTGCTGGCCGGACGCCGTGTAGCTGCCGTCCCAGAGCGAGGAGAGCTTCGCGCCGGAAGGCAGGTCGAACTCGACGGTCCAGGCCGCGAGCGTCGAGCCAGAGCCGTTGGCGATCGTGTACTTGCCCTCGTACCCGGTGCCCCAGTCGGAGCCCTTCGAGAAGGTCGCGGACACGCCGCCCGCCGCGTTCGCCGGGGCGATCACGAACATCGCGCCGATCGTGGCGGCCGCGGCCGCCAGCCCGAGTGCGGGCAACCACCGGCGCCTCACGACAGGCCGTTCTTCATCGCGGTGATGAGCTCACCGTTGGTGGTGTCACCGGTCAGCTCCCAGAAGAAGGCGCCGCCGAGACCCTGCTGCTTGGCGTAGGACATCTTGCCGTTGATGGTCGACGGCGTGTCGTAGCTCCACCAGTTGCTGCCGCACTTGGCGTACGCGGTGCCGGCGATGGTGCCGGTCGACGGGCAGCTGTTCTTGAGGACCTTGTAGTCCTCGATGCCCGCCTCGTACGTGCCGGGCGCGGCGCCGGTCGCGGTGCCACCCGGCGCGTCCTGCGTGACCCCGGTCCAGCCGCGGCCGTAGAAGCCGATGCCCAGCAGCAGCTTGCTCGACGGGACGCCCTTGCTCTTGAGCTTCTGGATCGCGGCGTCGGAGTAGAAGCCCGGCGTCGGGATGCCGTTGTAGCTGGTGAGCGGCGAGTGCGGAGCCGTCGGGCCCTGCGCGGCCCAAGCGCCGAAGTAGTCGTAGGTCATCACGTTGTACCAGTCGACGTACTGCGAAGCGCCGCCGTAGTCGGCGAGGTCGAGCTTGCCGCCGTTGCTGCCGTCCGCCGAGATGGCCGAGGTGATCAGGAACGACGAGCCGAACTTCGACCGCAGCGCGGAGAGGAGGTTCTTGTACGCCGCGGCACCGCTGGTGTCACAGGAGAGGCCGCACGCGTTGGGGTACTCCCAGTCGATGTCGATGCCGTCCCAGATGTCCGCCCAGCGCGGGTCCTTGAGCAGGTTGTAGCAGGACTGCGCGAACGCGGCCGCGTTCTGCGACGCCTGCCCGAAGCCGCCCGAGTAGGTCCAGCCGCCGAACGACCAGATCACCTTGAGGCCCGGGTGCAGCTTCTTCAGCTTGCGCAGCTGGTTGAAGTTGCCCGCGACCGGCTGGTCCCAGGTGTCGGCGACGCCGTCGACGCTGCCCGCGGCGTCGTAGGTCTTCTGGTAGTCGGCGTACGGGTCGTCGTTCGCCGTGCACTGGCCGTTCTTGACGTTGCCGAACGCGTAGTTGATGTGCGTCAGCTTGCTCGCCGAGCCCGACGTCTCGATGTTCTTGACGTGGTAGTTGCGCCCGTAGACGCCCCACTGCACGAAGTAGCCGACGTTCTTGAGACCGCCCGGCGGGGGCGGCGTGGTCGTCGTCGGGGTGGTGGGCGTGGTCGGCGTCGTCGGGTTGGTGGTCGGCTGCGTCGGCGTGGTCGGGGTCGTCGGCGTGGTGGTCGGGGTGCCGCCGCCGGCGTCGCAGGAGCCGCCGTTCAGCTTGCAGTTGGCCGGCGCCGAGTAGGCGCCGGAGTAGCTGACGTTGAACCCGAAGCTGGCGCTGCCGCCGTTGCCGACGTTGCCGTTCCAGGAGTTCTTGACGGTGACGTGCTGGCCGGACGCGGTGTAGCTGCCGTCCCAGACCGAAGCGATCTTCGCGCCGCTCGGCAGGTCGAACTCGACGGTCCAGCTCGGCAGCGTCGAGCCGGAGCCGTTGTTGATCGTGTACTTGCCTTCGTACCCGGTGCCCCAGTCGGACCCCTTGGTGAAGGCGGCGCTGACGCCACCGGCGGCGTTGGCCGGCACGGTGACGAGGCCGACCGCGATCGCGCCGACCGCGGTGAAAAGACCGAGGAGGTGCCATCTCTTTCTGGACATCGCTCTCCCTTGAGCCAGGTGCAGGACGGCGGAAACCGACACCGCCGGCGGGGACCAGGGCGGTGTTTTGCGCCGTTTGCGCAGACGTTACGTGGTCCAGACCAATTAGGGAAGCGTCACCACGGAGCGTGGTTGGCGGGAGGTGATCAGCTCGGGCGTTGGGCAGGCAGTGGTCCAGTCCAGTAACGCAGCGCAGCCGAGCAGTGCCACCTCCGGGACCGAACGGGTCTGCGGCCGACCGGGTGAACCCGGCGCTTTGCCAGACACTTTGCTTGACGGGCGTACCGGCATGAGTCCACAGTCCCATCGGGGAATGGGAGCGCTCCCAGGATGAACTGGCACTCGTCGAAGAGGAGATCATCGTGCGCGCAACTGGTTCCCGTGTCCGGCGAACGACGGCCTTCGTGGCGGCCGTGGCGATGACGACCGCGCCCGCGGTGGCCGGCACGGCGGCGGAGGCCGCCGGCGGCTGCCGGGTCGACTACACGATCGGCTCCCAGTGGCAGGGCGGGTTCGGTGCCGCCGTGTCGGTCACGAACCTCGGCAGCCCGGTGACCGGCTGGCAGGTGGCGTGGACGTTCTCCGGTGACGAGCGGATCACCCAGCTTTGGAACGGCACCCCCAGCCAGTCGGGCGCCCAGGTGTCGGTGACCAACGCTTCGTGGAACGGCGCGATCGCCACGGGCGGGGCGGTCTCCTTCGGTTTCAACGCCACGTCCGGCAGCAGCCCGGCCACGCCGTCGGCCTTCACGCTCAACGGCGTCGCGTGCACCGGGTCGGTGCCGCCCCCACCGGCGGGCGGCGATCCCGCGGTGAACAACAACTTCCCCGTCACGCGGGAGGCCGCCTACGGCGACAACCGGTACACGGTGTTCCGGCCGTCGAACCCGCAGGCGGTGGGTGCGCCGATGCCGGTGCTGGCGTTCGGCAACGGCGCCTGCGCGCACACGGACAACAGCGAGGTCACCCGCGCGTTGACGTTCATCGCGTCGAAGGGCTTCGTCGTGGTGGACACGGGATCGGCGAACGGATCGGCCAACGGCGTGCCGAGCGGCTCCCCCATCCCGTCCCTGCTGACCGGCGCGATCACGTGGGCGGAGCGGGAGCAGAACCGCTCCGGGGCGCCGCTCTCACAACGGCTGGACCTGACGAAGGTCGCCACCGCGGGCCACTCCTGCGGCGGCCTCGAGGCACTGGTCGCCGCGCAGGACAGCCGGGTTTCCGCCGCGGTCTCACTGGACAGCGGCTTCTTCGCCGACGGCTCCTTCGGCTACTCCCGAGCCGAACTCGCCCGGCTGCACGCACCGACGTTGTTCATGGCCGGCGGCCCGTCCGACATCGCCTACGACAACACCCGGGCCAACTACGACCTGGCCACGGTGCCCGCGGTGCTGGCGGTGCACGCTCAGGCCGGACACGTCGGCTTCATCACCGGCAACCAGATCACCGACGGCATGACGACGGTCGTCCAGTTCCTCGACATGGTGCTCAACGGCAACGCCACGGCTCGCGCTTACGTCCTGGACCCGTCCGGGCTCGCGTCGAAGTACCCGTGGACGGTGGCCAAGAAGAACTTCTGAGGGCCGGGAAAGGGCGGAAACAGCAAGGAACCCCCTGTCTCCAGGGGGTTCCTTGTACTGCTGTCTCAACCAGACGTGCGCCCGAAGGGATTCGAACCCCTGACCTTCTGATCCGTAGTCAAACATGATCAGTTCAGGTGGGTTCGAAGTAGCGCGTTTTGGCTGGTCGCGTCCAGGTCAGGGGCCCCGAGTCCAGCCCCGTCCACCACGTCCGTGAGACGTGTGTGAGACGGGGCGGCCGAAAGGGACCCATGAACGACCACGCTCGCCACCCTTCCCCGGGTGCCCAGACGAACATCCAGATCAAGATCATCGAGACCTCAGCACCCTGGCTTTCGCCGTCTCGTCGGGTCCTGCCCACGCCGCAGCCAGGCCGCGCGATGAACCCGTCGGTGATCACGCCACGTAGCCAGCAAGCCGCCGCTCCCGGCCGCGTAGGTCAGCTCAGCAGCCACCGCGAACTAGCGCCAATCCCTGCTTCGGCTGGAGGCGGGCGATGAGCATCGAAGCGATCTCCTGGGCACTCAACGAGGCACCCATCCCCACCGACCGCCGCGACGCCTCGTCGCTGGCGATGGTGCTCGTCGGCCTGGCCAACCACGCCGACCCCGACGGCCGCAACGCCTTCCCGTCGAACGCCACCCTGACCCGCTACACCCGCCTGTCCGAGCGCTCCGTCCGAGGCATCCTCCGCGAACTCGCGGCGCTCAAGCTCATCCAGCCCTCGGACCCCACCATCGTCGCCGCCTACATCAGCCGCCCCGACCGCCGCCCGAACGGCTACGACCTCAACCTGTCACTCACAAATGTGGACAACTCCACCCCACCTGTGGACAACTCGGGAACGGACGTCGACCGCGAGGGGCAGAGTCTGCCGCCCGCTGACCAGCACGGGGGGCACGCAGCGCAAGTCCGAGGGGCAGACAACGCCTCAACGGGGGGCAGAGTCTGCCCCCGAACCGTCCCTGAACCACCCAGGAACCGTCCCGCGCGAGCCCGCGCGCAAGGCGACGGCGGGCCGATGCCGGTGCCGCCGCCCTGCGGTGAGTGCGATGCCCGCCTCGGCGACTCGATCGCCGCCCGCACCGTGCCGGTGCCGGGACGGGACCAGGTTCGCCGATGTCCACGCTGCCACCCTCATGAACTTGCGGCGGCGGCCGAGAACTCCCGCCTGTTCGCCAGCGTGGCAGGAGATCGATGAACGCCCTCGCCACCGCCGGCACGACCCATACCCCGAGCGGAACACGGCACGCCGGTACCGACCGGCCCGCAGGTGCCGCGGCCACGCCGACCTCGCTGCTCCGCACGTTGCCTGAGGGGACTCAGCCGTGATCAAGACCCGCAAGTCGACCGACGTCCACCGGACAGCACTCGACCCTCACCACGTGGTACGGCTCCACGAAATCCCGCTGAAGCAGGACCGGACCCGGTATGCGTGCCAGGTCCTGCACCGACACGACCCGGCCGGCGTATCAACCGCGGCGGTCATGGCGTGGCTCGCCGCCTACGGCTACGGCGAGAACGACCCGCACGGCCAGCGACGCAACCGTGTCTCCCCCGTGGTCGCCGCCTACCGGCGCCAGCACAACCTAGACACGGCCGCCGCTGAAAGGTCGCCCTGGACATTCCCCCTCCCGTCCGTACTCGACGAACACCACGGGTCACGCGTCGTCGTCCCGTTCCCCTCACCCGAGACACCACCGATGCATCCCCCCGGACACCCCTTCACGGCTCCCGTATCCCCTCACGATGCGGCCTCAGCCACCAGAGCGGACGCCGTTCCCGGCCGACCGGTCACCGGGCCGGACGCATCCCAGGCGTGGCTGGACACCACGAGCACCGAGGCGGCGTCGCGTATGGTCGCCGCTGACTGGTCACCGGAAACCGAAGGTCAGCAGGCCCCGGACGCGTCCGGGGCCTGCCCGACACGCCCTGCGGCACCGGCTGCCCCCACCGAGCGGACGCAGCCGGTCACCCCGGCAGCCGACATCCGTGACCGGACGCCGCGAACCGCGAACCCGACATCGGAGGACACCCGTCCGGTGCTCGACCGGACACCGACGCCGGTGAAGCGGATGGTCCGTTTCGGCTGGCAGACCTGGGCCGCCCCGGCACTCGGCTTGGCCGGGTCCGTGCTCGTGCTCGCCGGCGCAGCCGGAGTGATCGCCGACCGGCTACTCGCTCGTCGCCTGCTGCCGCTGGCCGACTGGCGGATCGCGACGGCCGCGGGCATCGCCGGGATACTGGTCATCGCCGTCGCCGGCCTTACCTGGCGCAACGCGCCCCGGCGCCAAGTGACCCTGCAGCCCCTGTCCGTGGAAGCCCGCGTCTTCTACTTCGGATTCGCAGGCGCACTAGCCGCCTCAGCGGACGCCTCGTTCCGCGTGTGGCACGACGTACTCCACGTCCACCTCTGGGAAGCAGCCGCGTTCTTCACCGTCGTCGAAGTGCTGCTACTCGGCTCCGGCCTCGCCATGCGCACGAACATGAAGAAGACCGGCCGCCCGGGCATGTACGGATCGGTCGTGTGGCTGCTCTCCGGCTTCGGCGTCGTCGCTGCCCTGCTCGTCTCGGAATGGCCCGGCAGCCTGTGGCGAGCCCTCGGCGGCCCGGTGGCCTCCGTGCTGGCGCTGCACCTGGCCCTCGGACTCGAACTACGGGCCGCAGGCACCCGCCAACGCTTCAGCCGACTCGGCCAGGCCCTGCGGTCGATCGGTCAACTCATGTTGTCCTACGTCGGCGCGGGCACCGGCGACCAGACCTGGATCGTTATCCGCCGCGAACGAGCCCTCACCCGCGCAGCACGACTCGCCTCCAAACCGAAACTCACCCCCTGGAGCCGATACCGCCTGGCCCGCGCCACACGAGCCTCCGGCGCAGGCCGATCCGACACAGCGACAGCAGACCTGCTCCAAGCACTAGCCGCAGAGCGAGCCACCGACGCATTACTGACCATGCAGACCCTCTCGCCATGGGACGGCGCAACCTGGATCGACGCCCCCGCGACGATCGCCCATCACTCTCACCAGCCGAAACACGCGAAGTCCGACCTCGGTAGATCATGAATGCGACGGGACGCGTCCCGCGCAGGTGACTGTCCACCAGACAACCCGCCGGACGCGTCCCGTCCAGACCGCACATCTGGAATCCAAGCGTGGGTGCCCTACCGGGCGCCAGGCCATCTCGCTCCGCCGAGACGAGTAACAAAGCGCAGCACCTACCCGCGGCAGTCATAACACGCTGACACTGCTGCTTGCCACCACAGCACGATGCACGCTTCCACCGAGCCAAGTCCTAGCCAATACGCGTGCTCTGACCGCTCCGGTGTGACGCCCAGCCGCCAAAGTGCGATGTATAAGGCGTCACGAGGAGTGGAGGATGGCCCATGGTTGGCAAACGGTCCGCGCTGTTGATTTTGGCCCACGAGTTCAAGGCGACGAGCGACGAGGTGTCTAAGCTCGCGGATGTGTTGGCCAATCCGACCATCGGAGGCTACCAGGTTAAAGAGAAGCAACACCCACCCCTCAACGTGGCAACAGAACTTATCGAGCAGTTCTTCCGAAACTCCGACAGTGACGATGTCCTCTTACTCTACTTCACGGGCCACAGTCGAATGAGCAATGACGGAGACCTATACTTAATTCTCGACAACAACACAGGCAACACACCCTCACCTTCGAAGGACTTATCGGCATCCTCAATTGTTAACGCTATGAGAAGCTGTCACGCTCGCGAAGTCGCGATAATACTCGACTCAGATTTCTTTCCGAATCCTCCAGCGACACGGCAGGTAGCACCACTACTTACAGCCCGAGACGATGGGCCAGATGTGTTCATCCTTGCATCATCGCTCCCCGGAGAAAGTTCCGCTGCGGCTATCACCAGAGGCCTACGCACAGGCAAGGCAGATCTCGACGGCGACGGCTTAATTCATCTTGACGAACTGCACAAATACCTCCAGAACGACGTCACGAATCAATATCCGCAAGTACCCCCACACTACGAGTCACTCAGCACTGAGCGATTTCTCTTCTCGCGGGCACCGGCGTGGTCCATCCAAACCCACGGATACGGCGACCGTCCACCCAAGGTGGATCTGCTTCACCGTAGCGCGATGGTCGAGTCGCTGGTCGAGCTCGTGTCGGCGCGCGCCGACAGTGCAGACGGCGACGGCGACGGTCCCACCGTGATCGCACTGGACGGCGCCTGGGGCTCCGGCAAGACTGCGCTTATCGCCTTAACCGCGCAACGCCTGACGGCCACGCGCCGATCGACCGTGCCGGACGACACCGTCAGCCGCCTTACCGTCTGCGAGGCCCTTCGAGCGCTCAACGGACGAGGTGATCCGGTTTGGAATCTCGACATGGTCAAGCAAGCCGACCCCTCCGATGCGCCACCGCCGGTGATCACCGCGAAATTCGAGCCGTGGGCCCACCAAACAAATCAACAGGTGTGGGCAGGCCTCACCAGATCACTGCTCGACTCAGTCGCAAAAAATCTGCTACCGACACGTTCCGCCGTGGCGGAGCGGTACTGGTTCCAGCGCAACGTGGACCGAGTCGACCGCATGCGACTACGCCAATCCCTACACAAAAATGCGATCTCCCCGCTATTGGCAATCGCTTCACTTGCACTGATCGTGCCAATCGTAGCGCAGCTTGCCCGATCGACGGACCAGTACAAACTCGCAGGCTGGATCAATGTAGTCGGCTCCAACCTCGCCGTGTACATAGTACTTGCCGCGTTCTTTGTCGGGATCGGCCACACCTGGTACAGATACAAACGACCGGCAGCACAGTTCTTACCCGCCGATCTGTTCGTCGGACCGATTGTTAGCACGGCGTTCGCGGGAGACTCAGGAACAGGCGACGAGGCGTTGCGCGACCCCTACTACAACGCCCGATCCGGATTCCTGTACTTGGCCCAACACGACGTTTTCAACGTTCTGAAAGACGTCGAGGCCGCCGACCGTACAGTCGTCCTATTCATCGACGACCTCGACCGCTGCTCGCCGAACACAACGGCCGAGGTGTTCGAAGCGATCAACATGTTCGTCAACCGGACATACCCCGTCACCCGGTTCGTCCTGTGCCTGGATACCTCCGCAGTAGCCACCCACCTAGACCACGTCCACTCTGCGCTCAAGGACAAGGCGCTCCATGGTGACGATCCGAGCCCGGGCTGGAGTTTCCTGCGCAAACTCATCCAGCTTCCAATCCCTATCCCGCCTGCCAGCGTTAGCGCGATCGAAGAGACACTCGACGTGCTTCTCGGCCTAACCGTCCAAGCACCACCTCAGGAGAGCACCCCCGAGCAACCAACCGAGCCCCCCGACGCGACAACGCCACGCGATGACACATCGAAATCGCCGCAACCGTCTGAGCCGCAGGGCGAGTCGGAAGTTGGCAGTGTCGCGCGGTTCCTGGAACACGACCTTGGCGTCCGCGAGCGTGTACTGCAACGCTTGCGCGAACAGCCGGAGTCGTCGGTGCGGGAGATGAAGCGGATCCTCACGACTTGGCAGTTCTACGTCCGAGTCTTGATACGAGTTAGGGCCCTGGACACCGCGCAGCTGTCCGAGGACGCGCGGACCCTAGTTGTCTTGGCAGAGATCCTCACGAGGTGGCCAGCAGCGCAGCGCGGGCTGCACCGCCGCGTCGAGGGCAAGCACGGAATCCAGATCCTTGTGGATGCACTGGAGGATGACTGGGAGTGGACACGGGCGCTTCGCCAACTCGACTTGCACTCCAATGCGCACTTAAAGTGCACCGATGGGCTCCGCGACCTGTTGCGTCGCTACGACGGAGACCGACTGGCCGCGTTAGCGGCCGAGCTAACCTGACGACTCGCGGGCGGCTGCTCGGACACGTTAATCGACATCCTTCCCCTAGCAGCCAGGACGTCGAGTTGAACGGATGCCGGGCACCACGATGACAGTCACGTCACCGTGGTGATGCTGACCGGGACGTTGATCTGTTGGGCGACCGGTGTCCAGACATCGACGTTGAGGTCCGGTGTCTCGATCGAGAGGATCAGGGCGTAGCGGGCGCCGTCGTCACTGCGGTCGCGTGCCTTATTTTCCTTCCACCAGCCGGTCACCGGGAACACGGCCAGAGCGCCGCGCTGGGCGAGGTCGGCGGCGTTGCCGGTCCAGATGTCGGTGTGCAGGGACCCTGGTGCGCGCTGGTGGTCGGGGCCGAAGAACCACTCGCCGGTGTCATTGCTGGAAGTAGCTCGCTGCTCGTCTTCGGCCAGGGCCTTGTCGTTGATCCGCTTCTGGAACTCGGCGTTGGACTCGGTCGCACGACGGATGTCGAAGCGGAGACTGTGGGAGGCGTAGCTGTAGCGACGCTGCCAGCCGCGCCGGCCCGGGTTGGGTTCGATGAAGTACGACGGGGTGACCCGCAGGCGGACCTGTGCTTCCCCGAGGTCGGCGAGCACGTCGGTGGGCCAGGGCAGATCGTGGTAGTGGATCTCCCGCATCTTGCCAGCGACGAACGGGTGAATAGTGTCCTGCGCGACGAGGGTCAGCGCGTCGGTGGCGCTACGGGTGGCCCGCGCGAGGTCGGGCACGCCCATGCCGTAGCGGCGGTGCAGCGCGATGCGGGGAGCCTTCTTTCGGTTAGCCGGGAACCGGGCCTTCATCGCGGGTGTCCACTCGGCGGAGTGCACGATCAGCGCCCGCACGGTCTCCGGCCACAGTGCCGGGTACTCCGCCATCACCGACGCCGACAGCGCCGCGGCCTGCGCGGTGGCGGCACTGGTGGCACGCGTCGTGGTCAGCAGCCGGGTGGTTCCCAGGGGCGCGTTGGTGGTCAAGAGCTGCAGGTTCGGTGGGGTGTCGAAATCGGTGCCGTCCGGGGAGCATGCGACGTTGCCGCCCTCGAGAACCACGTCCGGTTTGACCGGCCATGTCCGGCTGAACATGACCGAAGTGCGGCTGTGTGGAGAGAGCTCGCCGCGCGGCGCCCAGGGAGTCCAGCCGGCGAAGTCGGCGGGCGCGCCGGTCATGGCGTCCAGTTCGGTGTACGCGCCGACAGTCAGCACGTTCCACGCCTGGGCCGGGTCCTCCACCGGTTCCAGGTCGCTGCGGTCGAGATGCTCCTCACCCGGCTGCCAAGACCCCCGCACGTTGCCGGCCGACACGACGAACAACCGCTTCGCGTCCTGGTCGGCCTCGTCGAGGAACACCAGGCCGTCCTCGCCGGCGAGGACACTGCGGCCGGCGGCGAGCGCGTCGAGGCTGGCCGACCAGGACGACGGCTGCCCTGCCGCAGCTACAGTTCTCGATTCGTTCGCCGCAGCCATTTCAGGTGCGGTGACGGCGAGGGAGTAGACCCGCCGACGGTCGGGTGCCTGGATCTCGGCGCGGCTCGTTCCGGCGGCGGTGACCGCGCCGTAGACGTCAGGGGCGTTGTGCCGCGGAGGTGGGGGGAACAGTTTGACCGACTCCAGCCGATGACGCAGCCGCAGCACCTGCGACGATGCCAGGGCCTGGCCGAGGTCGCCATACAAGGCGAGACCAGCCATCTCGGTGCCGTGCCCGCGGTCGTCGTAGACCGGCCAGGAGGGATCCGCGGCGTGGCAGTCCTCCAGGGCCAACGAGCCCTGCAGCAGGGGATGCTCCTGATGGACGCCGCTGTCGATGACACAGACCGCGGGCGCCAGGGGGTCGGCGGGCTCGAGCCGGTCCACGAGGTCGCCGATCCATTCGGCCTGCTCCGTCGCGTCCGTTGCCGCCAGAAAGTGTGTGGGATCGTGCGGCCGGCGCAGCTCGGCCAGGTCGTCTAGAACGTCGACGGCCGAGGCGAGCTGCTCGACGGTCGCTTCGACCAGCAGCACCGTGCGATCCTCGAACCCGAGGCTGCGACGACCGGTCCGCAGCCCCGTGGCCGAGGCGAACGCGCGAAACCGGGTCACCTCATCCCCGTCGCGGCGGCGCAGCCACACCTCCCACCAAAACGGCTGCCCCGACTCCGGGAACTCGGCCGGCGGGTCGGTCCACAACGCCGCGATCGACGCTGCCCGCACCGCCTGGATACGGTCCACCAGCTCCCGGTTGCGGGGCGTCGCGGCGTCCGCGGTTTCGACGTACTGAGTGATCCGGTCCAGGAAGTGGTTGAGTTTGCCCTGCGGGACGAACACGGTCGCTCGCTCCACCGTCACGCCGCCGCCGAGGTCGACCTCCTGCACCGACCGCAGCTCCGGATGGACAGCGCCCTGCCGCGGGTCGAGCTTCTCCAGCGCCAGCTGGACCCCGGGGAAGCTCTCGAAGCTGACGTAGACGCCGTCGACCGCGCCCTCGACCTGCACCTCACGCCGGCGCCGTCGCTCCTCCGCATCGACGTCGACCTGGCGCAGAGCATCGCTCAACTGCTGGCCGTGCTGGCGCCGGTCTGCCGGCACCGGGACCGCTTTGCCCTTGATTGCGCGGGGCGGTGGCGTGTAGTCAACGGCCTGAGCTGAGACCGGGATGAACAGGTGAGGGCGATCGCGAGGTTCGGGCATGGTCCAGCCTGCGGGTCAGCCGAGCAGATGCCGACGCCGCTCCTGCAGCGCCGCACACAGGCTCGTCGTGGTGACCCGGCCGTCACCGGCCAGGATCGCTTCCTTCGCGGCCAGGTCCGCGGCGCTGGTGATCTCACCGTGGCTCAGACCCTCGGCAGCCGCGTCGACCTTGGACCAGGTCAGCCGGTCGGTGGGGACGTTGGCCAGACGGGCCCGGATCACGTCACGCACGACCTCGCCGGCGGGCAGCGGGTAGTCGATGACCGCGTCGAAGCGGCGGAACATCGCCCGATCGAGCAGCTGCGGGTGGTTGGTCGTCGCGACCAGCAGACTGTCGGAGGTGTCGACCTCGAGGAACTGCAGGAACGAGTTCAGCACCCGCCGGATCTCGCCGACGTCATTACCGGCGGCGCGGTCGCCTGCGAGGGCGTCGACCTCGTCGAACAGGTAGACCCCGCGGGTCTCCGACAGGGCATCGAAGATCAGCCGCAGCTTCGCTGCCGTCTCCCCCATGAACTTGGTGATTAGTCCGTCCAGCCGGATCATGAACAGGGGAAGCCGCAGCTCGCCGGCCAGCACGTGCGCCGACATCGTCTTGCCGGTCCCTGGGGGGCCGGTGAGCAGCAGCCGCCGCAGCGGCTGGAAGCCATGCGAGCGGAGCCGGTCACTCTGCCGTTGCTCCAGCAGAACCCGTGCCAGGCGTTCCCGCACGTTCACATCGAGAGCCAGGTCGGCGAGGAGGCTCTGCGGGTAGGTGACCGTCAGCAGCTGCGCCAACTCACCGCGCGGCTGAACCACCGGCACCGGACGCGACGCCGTCGACTTCGGACCCTGCTGTGTACGCAGCGTGTCGACGAGGTCCCGCAGATCCTGGGCGAACCGGTTCTGCCCCTGCCGCGCCGCCCCAGCGGCGACCTGCAGGGCGACGGAGTAGAAGCGGGTGTCGTCTCCCTCCGCATGGCTCTTCACCATGGCTTTTACCTGGTCAGCCGTGGCCACGACCTCACCTCCCCTCCGCGTGCGTACACTGTGTTCGACCATAGCGTCCCCGGCCGAAGATGCGCCTGAGGACTCGTCCGATTCCCACGAGATCACCACATGCGACGCTACGACGTTCATCCGGGTGGCCCATGGATACTTGCTGGCGGCGACCACCGTGCGAACTCGGTTGCATCGTTCTCAGCGAGCTGCAGCTGCCCTGACGGCGGGTTTGACTTCCCACCGCGGCGCCACATCACCGCCGCAGCCAGACGCATTGACCTGCGCCAACCGGGCGACGCGGGATCAAGCACACACAGTCCAGATTCCGTCGGCGTCTGTCCGGCATAGTCGGCACGCCGTGAAGGACCGGCATGCGAGTGAGCTGCGAGAAGCGATTCTGTCAGTGCCTCTTGCCATACTGCCGACCAGTCTTGGCCACACGCAGGAGGTGAGACGTTTGCTCGTCGCCTATGACGCTGTCGGCAACCGGGTAGAGGCAACTCGCCAGACCCCACGTGGCTCGTACGTCTGTCCGGTCTGCACCGAAGACGTCGTCGCGAAGCCTGGCCGGGTCGTCCTACCCCACTTCGCACACCGAACCAGATCCGTCTGTCCGTCAGCCAACGAAACCGAAGCTCACCTGCGGGCAAAAAGCCGCCTGGCGGCCGAGTTTCGCGACATCGGCTACGAAGTTGCCCTAGAGGAGCCCCACTCGAACACACGACGTGTCGACGTCGCGGTCACCGTCCCGCACCCCACCCAGCCCCTTCGCTATGCGGTCGAGGTGCAGAACTCGGCGATCTCGCCAACAGAAATGGGACATCGCTTCATCGCCGATCTCAAGGCCGGATTCGCCTGTACCGGGTGGATCTTCGTCGGCGAGCGAGCGAAACCACTGCTCGCCGCCGCCGAAGGCACCGAAGTCCGGGCCTCGCAGGATATCCTCATGGCCGAACACATCTTCACATTCCTGGACGAGGGATCGTGCCGTGAGTTGACAGCGATTACCGGCCGCCGACCCAGTGACTGGCTCGGGGAACGACTGAGCCCGTCACGCGGAACTCTGGGCTGGCTCCGGGGCGCCAAGTGCCTAACTCCAGAAGGCCAGCTATGGTCTTTCAACTTCGAGCAAGTCTACAGGCCAGGCTACGGTAGACATCGCGGTATCCAGCTGAAGTCAACGCGGCGAATCGAGCGAAAAATCCGCATGCCGTTCGACCTGTTCGGACTTCCCTGGGGCGAAGGGGACGACCAACGCCAACAACTCGCCGAGTTGATGCAGGATGCCGTACCCGACAACGACCTACCCGTCGACATAGACGCAGCAACCCAACTCGCCGCCCAAGCCTTGAACTTGCCGAATACACCAGCCTTGGGCGACTGGGTTCAACGGACACTCGCAAGCCTTCACGACATAGACGAGCGTCGATCCCAGCTGGCCCGCACTAACGCGTCGCTCAGGGACCAGTGTCAATCGTTTCTCCTCGACAATGAACCAACATTCGCACACTCGTGCGGATGGCCGGCTGCACCAAATGCCACGAGGGCTCAGTCTCGATGACCATGCACCCTTCGACGTGCATAAGCGTCATTACGCATGAAGCACGGTTCAACCCGCCGACGGCGGACACACCTCGACGCGACCTTCCCAGATCGATTGCCATCATTAGTCAGCCCCTTCTCCGGAGGTGAATGCACGTTCCAACTCTAGTTTGAACTTGGCTCGATCGGATCCGAGGTCGGCCAACAATTCGAGCAAGGCAATTGAGTTGACATAGTGAGAGATCACCCCGGCAGAGTCTCCACCTGTGTGCACATGCCCAGCATTAACGCCAACAATCCTCAGTTCAAACTTGTCAGGGTGCTCGCCAAACATCGACGCCTCTGAAACAGGAGCAAAAACAGGCCCACCCGACATGCCGGATTTGCTGAAAGCGTGACTCAAAACACTATACGGCCGCACACCTTCGGACAGCTCGACCGGGAAGCGAGGATCGCTCGCCACTATGCCACCAATGAGAATAGGAGGAGTCACTTCACCCCTATTGCCGCCAAAATCCGGGTATCCCGCCGTAAGAACTTGAGTTCCCGCATGTACGGCGCCTAAATCGTAAACCCACGGCGAAGCAATATCATCATCGGTGAAAGTATTGAAATGGCCATCGCCTTCGACAACCTCCGTCAACTCATGATCAAATCGAATCACTGCAAGATCAACGCTGGAATCTCCGGGGAAATGCACCTCGGGATGCAGCACTTTAACCTTCGTCGCTCGAGGGTGAGCATAGCGACCACGACCGGGCGGTTGCTGCTTGTAACCAGATACCGTCAGAGCCTCGTCCTGACCTCGGGGCGGTCCATCATGGCCGAATGCCGGATCCATCACGTGTCGGTTTGTCACCAGAAACAAGCTTCGCTGCCGACCTCCGTTAACACCAACGCGAACCAAGAACCCTGTGCCATGGCCCGACCCAAGGCTCTTAGACGTGCCCTTGTCGAATCGGGTGGCTTCTAATCTTAATGCCTTATAGAGCGTGACGTGATCAATCAGTCCTGTCCACACGCCAAGGAGTCTGCACTAGATCGCCGCGAGACGGCAGCCCCTCAGTCGACTGGATACAGCCTCGAGATGTCGGGCCTCCTGCACGCAAACAGCCGATAACCGGTCTTATGTCAGCCCCCGTCACGGCAGCCACCGCAGTCCGTAGGCGTAGCCCAGCCGCAGCCCGGCGAACCCCTGTGCCACCTCGCCCGAGCCGAGCGGTCGAAGCGGATTCGCACGCTTGGGCTGCACGTGATACTTGCGCCATGCCCTGGCCACGGTCGCGTCCCCGATCCCGAGGTGGCGGCCCAGCAGCCGGCTCGACCAGTGCGTCACCGCCAACGCCTCCGGCGGCGGTTCGAGCGTCGCCGCGATGATGGAGGCGTCGTCGACGGTCTTCGGCCGCCCGGTGCGGGGCTCGTCATCCAAACCCGCCAGACCGTGCTCGGCGAACCGGTCGCGCCACTTGATCACCGTCGGGCGGGACACCCCGACCAGCCGGGCAGTACCGGCGGTCCCGTTCTCATCGGCGACCGCCAGTACGATCCGGGCCGCTCGACATGGCTGGCCCGGATTGCTCGCGACCGTGCCCACGACTCCAGGACCACGCGGTCCTCGCCACTGACCATCAACCCCGACAAAGGCATGCACCATCATCGCAAACACATGATCGTAAACCAACTAACTACGCGCGACACTAGAAGCCCTTAGGCTCGCGCGGCCGGCTCAGGAAATTTGATTTCATGGAATCTAGTTGCGTTTGGAATTTGTCAATGAGATTGATTACACGTATCGGCTCCCCGTTGTTAGTTTTTCGCCAGCGAAGGCCCTGGGCGTCGACAAATTCAATCTCGATTATTGAACTCCTTGGCTCAATCTTGCTATCGCGGTCCGCGTCGGCGAAGCTCAGTACTGCCGCCGAAGAATTCTCACCAGGGCCGATCACGGTGTCGACGAAGTAAGATGTTTGATCAGCATGCTCATCGTGGGCGTTCTTGATCTGCCACTTCAGATGTGCCCTGCCGTCGATGATACATATAACCGTTATGAGCGCTACCTGAGTAATCGGCAGATTTCCGTGGTTTGTTATTGTTACAGCGAATGGCGACACGAAAGCGTTCCATCTTTCGCGTGGCAGCTGACGCACCTCAGCTGTGACCGTTCTGGCTTGCGCCTTCTCCGCGTCGCGGCGCTCCTTATCTCGCATGCGCCCGTCCCGGATAGCTATACCGAGTGCAACTACTACAGCTGCGATCGAGCCGGCTGCGCCGGCCCACTGACCCCACCCGGCGAAGATGTCGGCGTCAATATCCCAGACCTTGTTGGCGAGTAGATTCCCGTGCATCGGGCCATCGTGCCACCGATAAGCAATGGGAACGTGAAGCCGCGGCCGTCATGGTTGGCCGTCGATCACCTCGTCGGGGTACGGGTCGGCCGCCTGGCGTCCACGTAGCCTCCAGTAGCCCGCGGGCGACCAGCCGCCGGTACGGCGTCATCCGCCGCATCGAGCAGTTGCGATAGATGCGCCATCATCCGCTCGACCGTGGCGGGACCGCCGAGCAGCATTTCCAGCCGCTCGCGCTCCGCATCTCGTGCCGCGCCGCGCAGTCCCTCTGCAATCCCGCGCACGACCCGCACGGCGGCGTCCTCGATCACAGGGGTCGCCAACGGCACGTCGATCGCGAATTCGTGCGAGACCAGCTAGCACCGACTTGGCGTCACCGCGGGCGGCGGTTCCGGTCAGCCGTCAGGGAGCTAGCACGCCGATGATGTGAAGGAAGACGAAGCCCAGTCCGAATTCCACTCGCGCAGGGCAGCCACGAGGTCAGGCTCCCGCAGGCGGCATGACGGAGCCTCCGGCAGCTGACCCGTCGGCACCCGCAACTGCCGCTGATCACCGTGCAGGGACCACGCTTGACGGGCCAGCAGGCGCGCAGCGCGGTCGATGTCCGCGCGGCCTCCGTCGTTGTCCAGCGCGCCGGTCCGGTCCGGCCGGTCACCGCCCATCATCAGCCTCCGATCCCACGGCCGCCGCCGGTCTCGTCGCTGTCGTTGTGCCGGGATCGCAAGAACGCTCGCCCCCGGGTCGTGGCGCGGCCCCGAACCGCGGGCCATCCGGCGGCATCGTCGCCTCCTGGGTAGGCGTGTGGAGGCGCCAGCACGGCCAAGGCGTCGTCCACGAGGGTGATGGCGTCGGTCCGGACGAGGTCCGGCACGTCGAGCAGCGCTTGCTGAACTGCGCAGGCAGCCGCCTGCAACTGCATGCGCAGCCGCGGGTCGGCCCAGTCGGCGCTCAGCCCGTCGGTGAATTGCACGAGATGCCTCGGCGGATCCGATCGCCATCGTCTTCAGCTGGTCGTTGCGGGTGTCCTCGGCTTCGCCACGGGTCCGCGCGATGTCGAGACGCACCTCGGCGGTCGCCGCACGGCGGCCGGCGTCGAACCGGTACCGGCACGGACCGGGGGCCGGGCCGCAGATCTTCGAGCAGCGCGGGTAAGGGTCCGCGGTTCTGGTGCACACCTCGTCCACGACGGTCGCCAGTGTCCCGGGCGCGCCGGGTTCGCCGAGGACAGCGCCGAGCAAGGCCCGGTCCAGCCGTTCGGTCGCCGCGTAGGTCCAACCCGCCGCGGCGCCGCGGCGGGCGGCGTAGGCCCGGCAGAGGCGGCCCGCGAGGCACGGCGCGATCCGCGTCACGTCCAGATCCGGCCGCCGGGTCAGGGCCGGCGCCGCCGCGTCGAGCACGCCCTGCCACAGCGACGGCGCCTTGCCGCTCAGGGCGAGCGCCGTGGTGAACGCGCGGTCGGCCGCTGCACGGATAGCCGGGTCTTCGGCGAGAGTGGCCGCTGCCCGGCACTGGGCCGAGCCGGCCGGGCAGTCGGCGCGACATCGGCTGACCTGTATACGTCCTCGCATGTGCGCTGCGACCTGGTCGTCGGGTGGCGGGTCGGCGCCGTCCTTCACCGGCCGCGGCGTGACCAGGATGGGGGCGTCGTCTCCTTCGGAGAACATCGCCGCCGTGCCACGGCCGAGCGTGGTCAGCGCCGTGAGCTGCGCCTGCCGCATCGCCATCGTAGCGCCGACCGCCTTGCGGTCGTCCTCGGCAACGAGGCGGTGCACGATCTTCAGGTTGGTGTTCTTGATGACGTCCGGCGCCAGCTTGACGGGCACCTGGTCAGCGATCACCACACCTTGCCCGTACACGCGGACTTCAGCCAGCAGGTTGGCGAACGCGGTGACGGCCTTCATTTTGGGGTCACCGCCGAGGTCCGTCGGTTTCGGCGTGCCGCCGGCGAGCAGCCGGTGCGCCTCCTCGATCACCAGCAGGTGCCGGACGGAGTCGTGGTAACCCCGCGCTCGGCGGTACTCGGCCAGCTTGATCAGCACCAGGCCCATCAGGAAAGCCTTGTCGTCGTCGTCGCCCAGCCGCTCGAGCTCGAGGACCGTGGGCCGGGTGAACAGCTGCTCCGAGGGCGTCGAGCCGGGCGTGTCGAGCATCGCGCCCTTGCCGCCGATGCGCAGTGCGTTAACCCGGGTCACCAGCGCGGCCCGCAGGTTGTCGCTGATCTTGTCCTCGTAGCCGAGTTCGGCGATGACCTCCGCGGCCTTGCCCGCCAGGTCGGCCAGCGTCGGGAACGCCGCTGCCCGCTCGTCGCCGGGCGCCGCGCCGAGGCGCGGGTTGCCGTCACCCGCGATGTCCCAGCCGCGGTCGGCGTAGATCTCGAACAGGCACCGTTCGAGCACCTGCGGGAGGGTGTCCCACATCCCAAAGCTCGCAACGAACAACGACCGCAGCAGATCGAGGTGCATCTGCACCGGCGTGCCCGGCTCCGCTTCGAAGGGGTTGAGCCGCAAGGGCGACACAGTTTCGTCACTGAGGGTGAAGACCTGCAGGTCCGGGCCGATCCGCGGGTGACGCAGGAGTGCGCGATACTCCGCCTTTGCGGGCTCCAGCACGAGTAAGGGCGTGCCCGACCGATGCGCCCCGTCGAGCAAGGTGAAGACCGTGTTCGTTTTTCCGGCGCCGGTCACCCCCGTGACGAACACGTGCCGGGTCAGGTCGGTCACCGGGACCGTGTAGTGCGGTGCGAGCTCCGCGCCGTGGCACATGACTGGACCGAGGTCCACGAGCGGGACGTCGGGCCGTGCGGGCGGCTGGACGTCGAATACCGCTTCGCGGCGGATGGTGAACCCGATCGTCTCCGACCGCGGCGGGGCACACGTAGTGACCGAGTTCGCCCGACGACAGCAACGTCTGATGTTCGAACGGATGGCGGTAGCCGTCCGGGCCCGGTGTCACGGCGCCGTCGGGCATCGCCCACGCGCGGGACCACTGACCGGCTTGCAGCAGGTGGAACACGCGCACCGGTTCCGACGGGCGGGAATCGGCGGCGAACACGCTCCGCCACACCGCGGCGAGGCGTGGGTAGCTGTCGGCGTCGCCCACCAGGTACACGGCGGTCTGCCACCCGCCCGACGCACTCGCCTCGGCCAGGGACCGCAACCGTTCCTTGCAGAGGTCCGAGTACTGCTGGGACAACGGGTTCGGGCCACCCTCCGCCTTCGCCGCCGACTCAGCTTTGCGGGCGCTGTTGAGCAGGCTCTGCTGGGCGGCGATCACGACCGTGTCGTCCAGCGGGTAGCAGAGCACCCGGACCGCCCAGCGAGCCCCGAGCATGGCGCGGACGACCCGGTCGATCGCGCTGGTGCGGTCGGTAGAGGCAGGCGACGTCGTGGGGACGCCCAGTACGATCCCGGCGTAGTCGAGGCCCGCCAAGTCGCTGTCTTCCCCGGGCACCAGGTCAACCGACAGGTACATGCCGTGCAGCACCGAGGCGATGGCGCCGGCGCGCATCGCGAGGCGGGCGGCCACGTCGCCGGTCCGCCCCGACCAGGTGCCGAACTCGACGCGGATGCCCCCGCCGTTGCCACTGACGGTAAAGCAGACGGGGACCAGCAGCCCGTGTAGGCCGGCGAGCAGGTTCACCGGCGGACGCGGGCGGTTGCGCCGCCCATCGTCGTTCGGGAGTGAAGGCGGCGGCTCCGGCTCGACGCCGGACGCGGCCGGCTCGCCGTGGTCCTCGACGCCCACCCCGCGCACCCGCATGCTCAGGCGTTGCCGGGCCGGGATCGGGGTGAACCCCGGCGGGAGGGCGGGTGTCAGGCCCGCCCGCTGCAAGTAGGCCAGGTGTGCCCCGGTGACGCCGTGCACGATCAACCCCCGCTCACTGAACTGGTGGTCGTCGGCGTGGTGGCCGGGAACCGGCCGATGATCAAGGTGGCGTTCGTGTCCGGCCTGACCCGTTCGCCCGTGCGTGGCGTCTGGTCCGTCACGACACCGTTGCCGAGCGGGTCGGTGACGGGCCTCTCCCCGAAGGACAGCTTGCCGGTCCAGCCGGCGTCGCCGAGCAGTTCCTCGGCCTTCTGCACGGTCCGGCCGGTCAGGTCCGGAAGGATGATCCACGACGTTCCGCGCGAGACCAGCACCTGGACCGCCCTGCCTGGCGGCACCGTCGTGCCCGGGCGGGGGGACATCGCGATCACCTGGCCGGCCGGGAGTTCGCTGTCCACTCGCACGACGGTCGCGCGCAGGCCCATGGCCGCCAATGCGCTCGCCACGGCCGGGCCGTCCCGACTGAGCAGGTCGGGAACCGCAACGAATGGATCGCGGTCGCCTGCGGGTCTGCTCGGTTCGGCTCCGGTGGGCGGTCGCGAGGCCGGCGACGAGCTCGTCACCGTGGCCGGTGCGGGTCTGGCCGAGGTCGGCTGCGCAGGCGCTGGCGCCGGCAGCGGCGAAACGAAGCCCGCCGGCTTGAACACGCGGACGCCGATGACCAGGAAAGTGCCGATAAGCAGCAGGGTGACGATCGTGACCGTCCACATGGCGCGGCGTCCGTGACCGGTGATCGTCGCCCCGGTGGTCAGGTCACGGATCTGCCGGGCCCGCAGGGTCCCGTGCGACCACCGACCGATCGCCACGACGTCGTCGCCGTCGCTCACACTGCCACGGATGATCCGGGCGCGCAGCTGCACGGCGACCGGCGACCGGCGCTCACCGTCGCCGTTGTGCGACTCGAGCTTCAACGACAGCAGCTGCGCCTGGCCCGCCTGCGGCGCAAACGAGACCGCCTGGACGCTGGTCACCTGCACCACCCGAGCAGTTCCCCGCTCCCGGGCCGGGCCACGACGCTTCGCTGACCGGGCCGGGCCTCCGGTGACCTCTTGGTCGGCGGATTCGACGGCGCTGTGCGGCCGGTCGTCGGCGAACATGTCGTACCTCCCGGGCGTCCGGGCCGGTTGCCCGGGCGGCATTGCCGGGCCGGGTGGCCAGTGGTTCGCGCGGGTTTCGCGGGTCATCGCCCCATCCTTTTCATCACAGGTCCCTCCCCGGGAGCAAACTTGTTGTCGACGATGGCGGTGCCCGGCCGGGTAGCGCCTGAGTAATCCGGTACTCAATCGGGCGCTGTTTGGCCGACGGCGTCGTTCGTACAATCGGCGTATGAGCGGGGCCTGGCCGTTCGTGGGCCGCCAGGACGAACTGCGCGCGCTGACTCGTGACCTCGAGGATGGGGCGCCCGGTTTCGTGCTGACCGGGCCGGCAGGCGTCGGCAAGAGCCGCTTGGTGTCCGAGGTCTGCACGGCGCTCGACCCGGCACGGTGCCGGACGCGGATCATTCGCGCGACCGAGGCCGACCCGGTTCCCTTCGGGGCGTTCGCGTCGGCACTACCATCTGGGACGACGGCGGTGAGCCCGCGCCTCCCTCGGATCCATGATCGACTGGACTCTATTTTCTTCGGCCACGGTGACAGTTCCGCTTACCTGCGCCGCCGCACCTGAGCGGCGCGAACGGATCGACCCAAGTCGCACCGATGACCTGGCTTCTTCATGCGGCCGTGCAAGTCACCACGCCGGGAGTCCTTGAATAGGTCCCTGGATATGCGGCATTCGCGGGGTGCGGAGCTAGTGGCACCTCCCGTGATGCACCACCCACGGCCAACATGAGATGCCACAGTCGAGCCGTCCGCCCATCCTGCGGCGGACGGGCCGGGCGGCCCTCGCCTGCTTCCGCGATGTGGACTCACTTAGCGCGGCAGTGACCTGACGACGCGTGCGTTATACTCGACAAGTCGACACAGTCGCAGCATAGGGGGCCTTGTGCTGGCCGAAGACTTCGGATACCAGTTGTCGCCGAAGGCAGCCAAGGCGATTACCGCGAGCATCGAAACTGAAACCAACAAGGCGATCAAGGAGAGCGAGGACGCAACTGCGAGGGCAGAATCCAGTCGTAAATCTGCTGGAAATTTCTGGGTTGGCGTTTTCGCACTATCAATTACCTTGGCTTTGTTAGTACATAATTTCTGGGTTTTTGCCATAGGCCTCCTTTTGCTCACTTTTTCACCCGGAGCAGGAAAGTCTTCCGTTGTCGCAGCAAAAGCCAATGAAGAACGCGTGCGAGAGATGGTTGCTCCCGTGCTCGCCGGACGTTGGCAAGCGTGGCCGTGTCGAATGGAGTCCATTCCAGGTCAGACTCGACGCCGCATAGGTCTTCTCGACCCAGAGGGCGCAGAAGCCGTGAGATTTGTCGCCGCTATCCCTCCTGAGGCTTGGCTGAGCATGACAGACGGCCGAGGTCTGGTCTGGTTCGTGGGCGACATGCGTTTCGGCGGAATTATGGCGCTACCAGGCGGCGCGCCGCTTTGGTGGACGGGCTCGCCACTAATCGACCAGAAGTCGCCGCAACCAGCAAATGGCATTCAGCGCACCCTGGAGGAAGAGCTTGTGAAACAAGCAGTGAAATTCGCCTTTGACAAATGGCTGCAATAACGTTCTGCACGGTAGGTCCGACGCCTTAAGAATGCTCGACTGGCGTCAGCTTGTCACGTTTGGCAGGCTCACCGATCCTGCCAGACAGTCGTGTGCAGCCGTCTGAACATTGGCCGGCGCGGGCTTGCTACGTGTGTTGCCGACGAGACCGGAGCGCGATTATGAGCTGATAACACGTGCCTCGGTGGGATACCGAGGTCGCCACGATGCAGGCAGACGACCGGCGATGGTGAACGCGACAGCAGCATCGTGAATGCATAGGCGACGCACCGTGAGCTTGCACGCCTATGTCATTGCTACACGGTGTCGGTCAGACCGTTGAAGAGCACGTCGAGATCATCGGCTGCGTCTTCATCGTCGAGCGGTAGCGCGTCAGCGTAGTTGCGCAGGGTCGTGGACGGGTCGCGGTGACGCAACCGGGCAGCAGCCTTGAGGATTTTGCCCTGGGACACCAGATGGGTGCCTACGGTGTGCCGGAGCCGATGCAGCATCGCGTCGGGCAACCCCGCCGCGTTCCGTAGTCGCTCGAACCGGTGTCCGAGGCCCGCCGGCCGTATCGGCGATTGCCGATCGGGGCTTGCGGCGAACAGCCACGGCCCGATCGCGTCGCCAGCCAGCGGATGATCCCTCCAGGCAGCGACGTGATCGTGCCAGAATCGGGCTGTGGTCGCTCCGAGGGTAAGGCGGCCGCGTGAGTGGGTCTTGGTCGGGCCGATCACCGCGTCCTTAGCCGCGCGCTCGATCGACAGCACCCGCCCGTCCAGATCGTCCACGCGCAGCGCTGCGAGTTCTCCGCGGCGAGCGCCCGAATCCGCGGCCAGCCGCACCAGCAGCTCATCCTGCTCCGCATGGAACAGGTCCAGGGACCGCTGCCGCGACGCCGGCCGCTCAAGAAGCCGAGCCGCTGCTTCGAGCCGTCGCCGCTCCGCCACCGCGAACAGTTGGCGCACCTGCGGTGGGGGCAGGTGCTTGCGCGGGTACGGCCGCGGTGGCGACCGCATCCCGGCCAGCGGATCCGAGCCCAGCAGCCGCTCGCACACGCCCCAGGTGAGGGCCGAATGCAGCACGTGGAAGCGGCCGGACAACGTCGAGGGCGTCGCTCCCGCCGTCGCCCACCGCGCCAGCGCCACCTCCAGCACCGCCGGCGTCAGCCGATCGAGCCAGCAGCGCGCCAGCCGATCCCGCCGCAAGTCGCGGATGACGCCGCCGTAGGAGCGCAGCGTGGTCGGGCTCCACCGATGCGGTGCCGCCTCGAACCGATCGAGCAGCTGCTCCACCGTCAGCCGGTCACCACGGTCGACGCACACGCGGCGGACGCCGTGATCGGCAACCAGCTCAGCCTGCCGCTGCGCGGCGTAGGCCTCGTCCCCGTGGACGGTGAACGACCGCTGCTTGCTCCGCCCGGTCAGCGGGTGGGTGCCGACGACAACGCGGATCTCCCACACGCCCGGCGCACGCTCACGCCGCGTCCCTGAGCCGCGGCGCGTTCGTTGCTGTCCGGCATCCCTATCCGACCTGGTCATCCCTACACCACTAGAGATCAAGGTAGGGATCAGGTTAAACGCAGAACAGGTCCAGCGCCTCTTGAAAGAGGCGCTGGACCTGCGTACTGCTGTCTCAACCAGACGTGCGCCCGAAGGGATTCGAACCCCTGACCTTCTGATCCGTAGTCAGATGCTCTATCCAGCTGAGCTACGGGCGCGTGTTCAGTTGTAACCTAGCACCCGGCGGACCGAGTACCAGCGGAGGCTCCGGGATTTGAACCCGGGAGGGGGGGTTACCCCCAACCGCATTAGCAGTGCGGCGCCATAGACCAGACTAGGCGAAGCCTCCTGGGCCCAACGACCACTGCTCAGATAGGTTACACACCCCCGGATCACCCCCGAACAGCACCCCCCTTACGCCCGCTGCAGCAGTCTGAGCAGGCGCGGAGAGCGGCCGCCGAGGCCTTCGGCCTCGAACGTCGCGATGCCGACCCGGGGAAGTTCGCGCACTCCCGGGTACACCAAGTACCGGGGCACCCAGCGCGGCTGGAACTTCGCGTTGAAGCGGTACAGCGATTCGATCTGGATCCAGCGCGAGAAGAAGTGCAGGACCTTCGCCGCCGTCTTGGCGACCGGGCCCGCGCCGATCCGCTGGCCCTGCTCCATCAACGCCCGGAACGCCGCGAAGTTCAGGGAAACCTGGGAGACGCCGTGACGTCCCGCCGACAGCAGGAGCTCCGAGATCATCAGCTCGTTGACGCCGTTGTCGGCCGTGCGGTCGCGGCGCATGACGTCCAGGGACAGGCCCGCCTTGCCCCACGGGACGAACTGCAGCACGCCGCGGACGCGGCCGCCCTGCTCGGCCGTCACCAGGACCGAGCCCGGGTCGCCCATGCGGCCCAGTGCCATCGAGAAGCCGCGTTCGGTGTCCGTGCCGCGCCAGTTGGCCGCCAGGACCGCCAGCTCCTGCAGTTCACCCGGGCGCAGGTCCTCGGCGCGGCGCACCAGCACCTTGTAGCCCGCCCGCTTGGTGCGGGCCGCGGCCTGGCGGACGCCGCGCATGGTGCGGCCGTCCAGGGTGAAGCCCTCCGCGTCGACGACGGCTTCGTCGCCGATCTCCAGGACCTCCAGGCCGAACCGGGCCCAGACCGTCGCGCCGAGCTCCGAGACGCCCATCGCCGCCGGGACCCAGCCGTTGCGGCGGCACACCTCGAGGTACTCCTCGATCGCGCCCGGCCAGGCCTCGTGGTCGCCCAGCGGGTCGGCCGAGCAGAGCGCGACCCCGGCGATCACGCGGTAGGTGACCGCGGCCTTGCCCGTCTTGGAGAACACCGCGAACTTGTCCCGCCGCAGCGCGAAGTAGCCGAGCGAGTCGCGCTCGCCGTGCTCGTCCAGCAGCCGGCGCAGGCGCGCGACCTCCTCGTCGGTCAGCCGCGGGGCCGGCTCGGCCGAGCGCAGCAGGAAGTACGCCGACACGAGGACCGCGGCGAGGCCGAACAGCAGGCCCACCGCGGTGGTGAGGTCCTCCAGCCACACCTGGTGGAACACCGCGGGCCCGCTGGCCGCGACCAGGGCGAGCGCGGACTCCGCGAGCCGGTCGCCGAAGTCCATCGGCTCGAGGAACGCGCGCGGGGCGACCGACAGCAGGATGACGTTGATCACGAACCCGGCCAGCGCGAGCTGGACGAACACGCGCACCGCCCGCCAGCGCCCGACCACCGGGTCCGGTTTCGCGACGAAGTAGCGCCGGTTCGCGATCAGCCCCACCAGCAGCACGACCGACACCAGGCCGGCGCCGAAAACGTGCTTCAGCCCGAGATGCGACATCGTGAGCAGCACCGTCGCGCCGACCGCCAGCTGCCAGGCCCGGCGCTTGCGGCGCCGCAGCCCGGCGGCCAGCAGCACCAGCAGCACGCCCATGACCAGCGCCACGGTCGCCGCGGCGACCGTGGCCTCCTGCGGCAGCTCCAGCCACTCGGCCAGGTGCCCGCGCAGGCTGCGGCGCCCGGCCGGCACCAGGATCGAGCCGACGGTCATCAGGCCCGCCAGCCGGGTCACCCAGGTGATCACCCCGACCGTGGTGGCCCCCGCCACCTTCCAGGTGATCTGCGCGCGTGTCCCCGTCACCACGCGTACAACCCGCCGTGGCCGATCATGCTTCCCCCATCTACCCCCCGGCGAGCTCCACGAACGGCGCGAGTGCCGCCGGGTTGGCCAGCGCGTCACGGCTGACGGCCCGGTCGGGAGCCACACCGGCGAGGATCTTCTTCACCGGTACCTCACACTTCTTACCGTTCAAGGTACGAGGTATCTCGGAAACCACGACGAACCGATCGGGTACATGGCGCGGTGACAGCGCGCTACGGAGTTCCTTCCGCAGCATCGGCTCGATCTCGTCCAGCCGGGTGCCTCCGGCCAAGACGACGAAACAGATCAGCTGACCGTCCTCGTTCCCGGCCGCCGAAGTGTCCACGACCAGGGAATCCGCGATCTCGTCGTAGCCTTCGACGACCCGGTAGAACTCCGCCGTGCCCATCCGGACGCCGCCGCGGTTGAGCGTCGAGTCGCTGCGGCCGTAGATCACCGCCGAGCCGCGGTCGGTGATCCGGATCCAGTCGCCGTGGCGCCACAGCCCGGGGTACATCTCGAAGTAGGCCTCGCGCAGGCGCGAGCCGTCCGGGTCGTTCCAGAAGAACACCGGCATCGACGGCATCGGCTTCGTGATGACCAGCTCGCCGACCTCTTCGACGACCGCGTTGCCCGCCTCGTCGAACGCGCTGACCGCGGCACCGAGCGCCGGGCAGGACAGCTCGCCGAGCCAGACCGGCACGTCAGGCGCCGACGCGACGAACGCCGCGCACAGGTCGGTGCCGCCGGACACCGAGCAGATCTGGACGTCCTTCCCGACCTCGTCCGCGATCCACCGGAAGCCTTCGACGCTCAGCGGCGCGCCGGTGGAGCCCAGCGCGCGCAGCCCGGTCAGGTCGTAGCGCTCGGCGGGCTTGATGCCGGCCTTGAGGCAGCTCTGGATGAACGGCGCCGACGTGCCGAAGTAGGTGACGCGGTGCTGCTCGGCCAGGTGCCAGAGCGCGTTGAGGTCCGGGAACCCCGGGCTGCCGTCGTAGAGCACGATCGTCGTACCGACCAGCAGGCCGGAGATGAGGAAGTTCCACATCATCCAGCCGGTGGTGCTGAACCAGAAGAACCGGTCGCCCGGACCGAGGTCGGTCTGCAGCGCGAGCGCCTTGAGGTGCTCGAGGGTGATGCCGCCGTGCCCGTGGACGATGCCCTTCGGCAGGCCGGTGGTGCCCGACGAATAGAGCACCCACAGCGGGTGCGCGAAGCCGACCGGCTCGAACAGCAGCGGCGCGCCCGCGTGCTTCGCGAGCAGCTCGTCCCAGTCGAGCGCGCCGTCCATCCGGCCTTCGCCGACGTACTCGACGAGGACGGTGACCGCCAGGGACGGCAGCTGCGCCTGCAGGTCGGCGATCGTCGTCCGGATGTCGAACTGGCGGCCGTTGTACGCGTAGGCGTTGACGGCGAAGAGCACCTTCGGCTCGATCTGGACGAACCGGTCGGCGACCGCGCGGACGCCGAAGTCCGGCGAGCACGACGACCAGATGGCCCCGATGCTCGCGGCGGCCAGGAACGCGACCAGCGTCTGCGGGCAGTTCGGCGCCAGTGCGACGACCCGGTCGCCGTGGCCGACCCCCAGCTCCAGGAAGGCCGCCCGGGCCGCCGCGACCTGCGCGCGAAGCTCGCCGTACGTCAGGTGGCTCGCGAAGCCGTCTTCGCGGTGGAAGATCACCGCGGTCTCGTCATCGCCCTTCGCCGCACCCGCGACACCGGGCGTGAGCGCGTGCTCGGCGTAGTTCAGCGTGCCGCCTTCGAACCAGACGGCGTCGGGCATCCCACCGGAGAGCACCTCGCCGGGCTGGTCGTGCCAGCGGACGCCGAGGAAGTCCGCGACCGCCGCCCAGAACTCGGGGCCGCGCTCGACCGAGAACTCGTGCAGCGAGCGGTAGTCGGCCACCTCGACGCCGCGCTCGGCGCGCAGCCACCGGCGGAAGGCTTCGATCTTGGTGTCGGCAACGTGGCCCGGCTCGGGGCGCCAGAGCACTTCAGGGGCGTCGGCGGTGTGCGTCACGCCCCGAGCCTAATCCCTCGGATCCGGAAGTCACTGTGGCTGAAACCGACACGGAACCAAGGTGGGCGATGTGGGCCGCCCACACTTACCGCAGGTGGGCGTCGAACCAGTTCAGCGTGCGCTGCCAGGCCTCCGCGGCCGCGCCCGGGTCGGCGTCGAAGCGGTGGTTCGCGCCCGGGTAGTGCACGACGTTGGTAGCGACCTTCGCCGACGCGGCGGCGTCCCGCAGCTGCTCGACGTCGGCGCCGCCCGCCTCGTCGCCGGCGTCGCCGTACATGCCGAGCCACGGGCTGGTGAGCTTGCCCGCGATCTCGACCAGCGCGGGCAGCTCGGCCGCCTGCTGACCGCCGACGCTGACGGCCGCGCCGAGCCTGCGGTGCGACGCGACGACGAGGGCCGCGGTGCCGCCGAGGTCGAAGCCCATCACGCCGAGCAGGTCGGCCTGAACGCCCCGCTCGACCAGCCAGGCGAGGGTCAGGTCGGTCGCGTCGAGCAGGTCCTGCTGCGTGAGGCGGTCGTTCTCCAGGTGCGGGGTGACGGTCAGCCAGCCCTCGGTGGCGAGGCTCGCGAGCAGCAGTTTCACGCCGTCGGTGACGCCGTCGGCCTCGTGCAGCACCACCAACCCGCCGCGTAGCGCGCCTTCGGGTTCGGAGAAGGTCAGGCGCAGGGTGCGGCCGTCGGTGCGCTGGTAGTCCGCGGTGGAGGTCGACGTCATCTCTTCACTCAATCACTTCGAGGTGAACGGGAGGAAGCCCGGTGGCGCAGGTCGCCCCCGCACCGTCCGCCGGAACGGGGTCGCGAGGCGGCGGACGGAAAAGATACGGTGAGTGGGTCGTCCCGCCGATTTCCAGGAGCGCCGAAGATGCCGTCCGTGTCCCCGCGTGCCGATCTCGAATCGTTGCCGAAATACGTCCCCGGCCGGACGATCGAAGGCGCGGTCAAGCTGGCGAGCAACGAGGTGCCCGGCGGTGCGCTGCCGAGCGTCGCGCAGGCGATCGCCGAGGCCGCGGCCGGCATCAACCGCTACCCGGACACCGGCTCCCAGGCGCTGCGCGAGCGGCTGGCGCGTGAGCTGGACGTGCCGGTGGAGCACGTCGCGATCGGCTGCGGCTCGGTGTCGCTGTGCCAGCAGACGATCCAGGCGGTGTGCGCGCCGGGCGACGAGGTCATCTTCGGCTGGCGTTCCTTCGAGGCGTACCCGATCGTCACGCAGGTCGCGAACGCCGTCGCGGTGAAGGTCCCGATCACCGAGGGCCAGGAGCTGGACCTCGACGCGATGCTCGCGGCGATCACCGACCGGACGCGCGTGGTCTTCGTCTGCAACCCGAACAACCCGACCGGGACGGCGGTGCGCCGCGCGGAGCTGGACCGGTTCCTGGCGGCCGTGCCCGAGCACGTGCTGGTCGTGCTGGACGAGGCGTACAAGGAGTTCGTCACCGACTCCGAGGTGCCGGACGGCGTCGAGTACACGCGCAGCCGCTCGAACGTCATGGTGCTCCGGACGTTCTCGAAGGCCTACGGCCTCGCGGGCCTTCGCGTCGGTTACGCGGTCGCGCCCGAGCCGATCGCCGACGCGCTCCGCCAGGTGTACGTGGCCTTCTCGGTGAACATGCTGGCCCAGGTGGCCGCGCTGGCGTCGCTCGACGCGGCCGACGAGCTGCTGGACCGCTGCAAGGACATCGTCGTCGAGCGCGAGCGGGTGCGGGAAGCGCTGCTCGAAGCGGGCTACCGGGTGCCGGAGACGCAGGCGAACTTCGTCTGGCTGCCGCTCGGTGACCAGGCCGTCCCGTTCGCCGAGCACGCGCTGGACCGCAAGCTGGTGGTGCGCCCGTTCGACGGCGACGGCGTGCGCGTGACCATCGGGACCCGCGACGAGAACGACCTCTTCCTGGCCGCCGCGCGCGAATTCACTTCGCGAACTGCTTGACCACCAGCTGCACGACGGCGGCGACGCCGATCACCACGATCACGCCGCGCAGCACCGCCGGCGGCAGCTTCCGGCCGATCTTCGCGCCGAGGAAGCCGCCGGCGGTCGAGCCGACGGCCAGCCACAGCACAACGGGCCAGCTGATCGGCGCGACGAAGGCGTAGATCACCCCGGCGACGACGTTGACGACGGCGGCCAGGACGTTCTTGACGCCGTTGAGCTTCTGCAGCGGCTCCGACAGCAGCATCCCCATCACGGCCATCAGCATCACGCCCTGCGCGGCGGTGAAGTACCCGCCGTAGACGCCGATGAGGAAGATGAAGAACATCAGCAGCGGCCCGGGTTTGTGCTCTTCGCCGTTCTCTTCGCGGCGCTTGGCGACCCACCGGGAGACCTTCGGCTGCACGATCACGAGGACCACGGCCAGCCCGACGAGCACCGGGACGACGGCCTCGAAGGCGTCTTTGGGCAGCGAGAGCAGCAGGACGGTGCCACCGATGGCCCCGAGGAACGACGCGACGGCGAACTTGACGACCTGGGGCCAGTAGCCCGTGAGTTCGTGCCGGTAACCCCAGGCCCCGCTGAGGGTCCCGGGCGCGAGGCCGATGGCGTTCGAGGTCGTGGCGGTCACGGGCGGGTACCCGAGCGCGACGAGCACGGGGAAGGTGACGAGCGTCCCCGACCCCACGACGGCGTTGATGGTGCCGGCCCAGACCCCGGCGACCAGGACGATCAGCGCGTGCCACCACGTCATGACGCATTCACGTGCGGAGCCTAAGCACCGTGGCCCGCGCCCGCGACGCAGATGTGTCAGGTCAGACAGTCACCGCGGGGTGAAGACGCAGAACTCGTTGCCCTCGGGGTCGGCGAGCTGGTCCCACTCCACATCGCCGCCCCGCTCGCGGACCAGAGTCGCCCCCATCGCCACCAGCTCCGCCGGGTCGCCGAAGACGTCGAGGTGCATGCGGTTCTTGACCGTCTTCCGCTCCGGCACGGGGTTGAGCCAGATCAGCGGCCCGTCCCCGGTGGGATCGACGATCGGGACCGGCCAGTCGACCGGCCGTGCGTCACCGGTCAGCGAGTCGCGGCGGACGTAACCGAGCGCGCGGCACCACCAGTCCGCCAGCGCCTGGTGGTCGTTCGCGTCGAGCGCGAGGTCTTTGAACCGCGCTGTCATGCCGCTCCTTCCGGGACGTGTGCCGGGACGACGTCGGAGACCACGCGCCAGCCGAGCGAGGTGTACAACCCGCGCCCTGGCGCCGATGCCAGCAGGACGCTCGAACGCGCGCCCGCCGCCTCGCTCAGTCGGTGCATCACCACGCGGCCGAGGCCGCGGCGCCGGTGTTCCGGCTCCGTCTCGATCTTGTCGAACACCGCGACACCGCCGGCCACCGCGACCTGGCCGCTCGCCGCCGGGGCGCCGCCGGCGGCCAGCCGCACCCGCCAGACCGGCCCGTCGCCGGTCACCACCACCGAGTACGCCGGCGGCACCGCGGCCGGTGGCACGATCCCTTCGAACGCCATCAGGTACTCCGTCTCCCCCGCCGTCCACTCCGGTGTCAGGCCCGCCAGCACCGCGGCACGCGAGCCGCACGTCTTCAGCCACGCGCCCGGCGCCGCCACCGTCCGGGCCCGCGCGGGAACCGAGGCCGGCGAGCGCAGCAGGTACCGCACCCGGTGGCCGGGCAGGCCGACGTCGATGCGGTAGCCGTCCGGCTCCGGCACCGGTGGTGGTGCGGCCCGCGACACCGCCCAGCCGCGCACCCAGTCCGCCAAGATGTCCATGCCGGTGATCATGGCAGCCACCCCCGACAGTTCCGGGAGCTGAGAGGATGAGCCCGTGGACACCGAGCAGGTCTGGAGCGCGACCGTCGACCGGCTGCGGGCGCGGATCGACTCCGGCGACCTGCCGCCCGGCTCGCGGCTGCCCGCCGAGCGCGTCCTCTGCGAGGAGCTCGGGATCAGCCGGGGATCGCTGCGGCAGGCCCTGCGCGTCCTCGACTCCATCGGGTACGTCCAGATCCGGGCCGGCTCCGGCACCTACGTCCGCGAGCAGCAGGAACAGCCGCTGCGGACCTGGTTCACCGAGCACGACCAGCTCGTCGAGAAGCTCTTCGACCTCCGGGCGACCGTCGAGCCCACGCTCGCCGAACGCCTGGCCCGGCACGCCACCGCGAAGACCGTGAGCCGGCTCGAGGACAACGTCGCCGAGATGGCGCAGGCCGCCGAAGCCGGGGACATGCTGCACGTCATCGCCGCCGACGCCGAGTTCCACCGGGTGATCGCGCAGAACGCCGGCAACGACGACGTGTCCGGGCTGCTGCGGTCGGTGCTCGCCCTGGTCGGCGAGGAGCGGCGGGCGGCGCTGCGGCTGCCCGGGCAGATCCGCAAGGCCGTCGCCGACCACCGGGCCATCCTCGACGCCATCCGGCGGTCCGACCCCGCCGCCGCGCGGGAGCTGACGCTCAAGCACCTCGTCGACGCCAAGACGTACGCGCACGACTTCGCCGCCGAGGAGCAGTCCACTTAGGACGTCACCGCGGCTCCAGCACGCGCGCCACGAACTTGTGCAGCTTCTCCTCCAGCCGCGCCGCGCGTTCGGCCACCGTCAGCGATTCGTACGGCTGCGGCACGTCCGGCTTCAGCTCACCGCGGACGTACTGGCTGCAGGCCAGGTCGCCGCACGCGTAGGTGCCCAGCGTGTTGCCCTCGCGGCCGGCCTTGCCCGCGCGCCGGGCCGAGAACAGCGTGATGTCGGCGAGGCCGTGGGTCGTCGTGCAGAAACCGCAGATGTTGCTGCGCAGCCGCGACTTGGGGGGCGTGGCCGCGCGCAGGGCGAGGCCGATCACCTCGCCGCCGTAGGGCAGCACGAGGTAGGCGCGCGCGGGTGCCTTCGGGTCACGCCAGCCGAGGAACTCCCGCCGCTCCCAGGCGATTTCTTCGGGGCGGGCGGGCAGCGTCACGCCCTTGGCTTCGCCGCGCGTGCAGTTGACGAACGAGGCCCGGATCTCGTCCTGGCCGAGTGGGTCCATGCTCCGCACGGTAACCACCGGACACGCGCGGTGGCCACGCATTTTCCGCCGTACGATCGTCGCTGTGCGCAAGATCGCCGTGAAGAACTTCCGGGTGGTGTTGCGCACCAGCCTGGGCTTCGCCGGGCTGGGCGTCGGCTCGAGCGTCGCCGGGTCCGCGGTGGTCGCCCTGCTCCTGGTGCTGCAGGGCCTGCCGGGCGACGTCGGCGACCGCGGCTGGGTCCTCGGCCTCACCGCGGCCGGCATCGTCGCCGCGGCGCTGCTCACCGGGACGCTGTGGACGGCGTGGCTGCAGCGGCGTACCGCGATCTGGTTCGTGCTCGGCCGGCCGCCGTCGGAAAGCGAGGCGCGCCGCGCGCTGCGGCTGCCGGTCGACATGGCTCTGGTCAGCGGCACGCTGTGGCTGATCGGCACCGTCGCGTTGGCCGTGCTCGCCGGCGTGCTCGGCTCGGCGGGTGACGCCGCCGGCATGGCGACGGTGATCGGGCTCGGCGGGCTCACCACCGTCGGGCTCACCTACCTCGCGGCCGAGTGGGTGGCGCGGCCGGTGATGACGATCGCGCTGGACGTCCTGCCGCCGCGCGGCTCGCTGCCGGTCACCGTGCTGACCCGGCTGGTCGTCAGCTGGGCGCTGGCCAGCGGCGTTCCGCTGGTCGGGGTGCTGCTCGTCGCCACGCCGCCGGAGCTCGGCTCGGGTGACCACACCGCGAGCCTCGTCATGCTGTCGGTGATCGGCCTCGGCGTCGGCGCGATCGGCACGGCGCTGCTGGCCAGGGCGGTCGCAGCCCCGCTGCACCGGCTGCGTGTGGCGCTCGACGAGATCGCGCGCGGCAACAACGACGTGACCGTGGACGTCGACGACGCCAGCGAGATCGGCAGGCTCCAGACGTCGGTGAACCAGCTCGCCGCCGGCCTGCGCGAGCAGGCGCGGATGCGGGACCTGTTCGGCAGGCACGTCGGCGCCGACGTCGCCCGGCACGCACTCGAGTACGGCGCTTCGCTGTCGGGGGACGTCCGCGAGGTGACGGCGCTGTTCGTCGACGTCGTCGACTCGACCGCGCTGGCCTACCGCACCCCGCCGGAGGAGCTGGTCGGCAAGCTGAACCGGCTGTTCGCCGCGGTCGTCTCCGCGGTCGGCGCGCGCGGCGGGCTGGTGAACAAGTTCCAGGGCGACGCCGCGCTGTGCATCTTCGGCGCGCCGACGCGGCTCGCGGACGCGCAGACGGCCGCGCTGGCCGCGGCCCGCGCGATCCGGGACGCGGTGCGCGAAGCCGGCGAGCTCGACCTCGGCATCGGCGTCTCCAGCGGCCCGGTGTTCGCCGGGCAGCTCGGCTCCAGCAGCCGGCTCGAGTACACCGTGATCGGCGACGCGGTCAACGAAGCCGCGCGGCTCACCGAGCTCGCCAAGGCCGTCCCGGCACGGGTGCTCGCCAGCGACGCCGTCGTCTCCGCGGCGTTGCCGAGCGAAGGCGCGTACTGGGAGAAGCACGGCGAGCTGGAGCTGCGCGGCCGCCAGGAGGCGACGCCGACCTGGACGACCGCCCCTCAGGCGAACTGAGCCAGCTCCGGCCAGCGCAGCACGGTCGAGCCCCAGGTCAGGCCGGCGCCGAACGCGCTGAGCAGGACGCGGTGCCCCGGCACCAGGGTGCCGTCGGCGCGGGCGTCGGCCAGCGCGAGCGGGATGGACGCGGCACTGGTGTTGCCGACCCGGTCGATGTTGGCGACCACGGCGTCGGCGGGCATGCCGAGCTGCTTCGCCGTCGCCTGCAGGATCCGGATGTTCGCCTGGTGCCCGACGAAGCGGTCGACGTCGCCGACCATCCAGCCCGCGCGGTCCAGTACCGTCCGCGACGACTCGGCCATGCGCGCGCAGGCGTGGCGGAACACCGCCGTGCCCTGCATCGCGAGGAAGCGGTCGCTCGGCTGGTCGGAGAGCCGCCGCCGGGCGCCGCCGGCCTCGACCCACAGCAGTTCGGCGTGCTCGCCCTCGCTGTGCAGGTCGAACGGGCCGAACGCGCCGGGCTCGGCCGGGTCGCCCGCCCGCAGCAGCACCGCACCGGCGCCGTCGCCGAAGATCGGCACGGTGGTGCGGTCGCCCGGGTCGATGAGCGTGGTGAAGGTGTCGGCGCCGATCACGAGCACGCGCTCGGCCAGGCCGCCCGCGATGAAGCCGGCCGCCGTGGCCAGTGCGTAGACGAAGCCGCTGCACACGGCGTTGACGTCGAAGGCCGCGGCCGTGCCGAGCCCGAGCCGGGCGGCGACCTGCGGTGCGCTGGCCGGGCAGGGCTGGTCGGGGGTCGACGTGGCGAGGACGACGGCGTCGGCCTTGCCGCCCGCGAGCGCTTCGCGGCCGGCCCCGACCGCGAGGTCCACAGTGGACTCATCCGGGCCCGCGACGCGGCGTTCGCGGATCCCGGTGCGGGTCCGGATCCACTCGTCCGAGGTGTCGAGCCGGGCCGCGATTTCGTGGTTGTCCAGGACTTTCGTCGGCAACCACGAACCGAGACCGGTCAGCACGGCGGCAGGTGCGGGCACGGGAGAGCCTCCCCACGCCGGCGGGTTGGCGAAGCGACCGGCTGGTCTTCCACTTCTATGGGCTACCCCCTGGTAGACCGGCCAGTTGTGTTCCAGCTCACGTAAAAAGTTGTTTCATCTTCCCCTCGGACGGAGTAGTGAGCGACGTCACGGAGGAGTGACGCCCGGCGAATTGTCGGGGGTGCCGGTTAGCCTGCTGGAGTGCCGACACCCGACCTCGACCAGCTCGACATCGCCATCCTCGCCTGCCTCCAGGCGGACGCCCGCACGATCGCCGAAACCATCGGCGCGAAGGTCGGGCTCTCGGCCGCGGCCGTCCAGCGGCGGATCAAGCGGCTGCGCGAGGCCGGCGTCATCGATCGCGAGGTCGCGGTGCTGTCGCCGGAGGCGCTCGGGCTGAACATGACGTTCGTGGTGACGGTCGAGATGGAGCGGGAGAACCTCGCGGTCCTCGACGGGTTCCGCCGCCAGGTCCTCGCCGAGGACGCCGTGCAGCAGTGTTACTACGTCACCGGCACGGCGGACTTCGTGCTGATCGTGACGTGCCCGGACATGGCGGGCTTCGAGGCGTTCACCCGGCGGATGTTCTTCGACAACCCGAACGTCCGGCACTTCACGACGAGCGTGGCGATGGACCGGGTCAAGGTGGGGCTGGCGCTGCCGCTCGACCCGTAGGCCGCCCCGCCGGCGGATCGCGCGAACCGTCACCACCCGTGGCCGCCCGAGCGCAAGGGGTGTGTGCCCGGTGTTACACCACAATGGACGGATGCAACCGATCAAGTGAACGTGAGAGTTTCTCCGTCATGACCGTAAGCCCTGGTCATCTCCTTGCCGAACAGTTCGCGCCGCGCGAACCGACCGCGAGACTCCAGGAGGGGCCGTGCACACCGACGCCGTACACCAGAGCCAGTTCGTGCTGCTGAACGAGAGCACGACGCCCGTCCTGTCGCGCCTGTCCTACCACGCTCACGAACCCTTCGCGGTGACCGTGGCCTTCCGGACCGAGCGCGGCCGGTGGATCGAGTGGACCTTCGCCCGTGACCTCCTCGTGGCCGGGCTCGACGAGCCGGCCGGCCTCGGCGACGTCCGGATCCGCCCGGACCTCTCCGACGACGAAGACTTCCTCACCCTGGAAATCGAGTCACCGGACGGCTATGCGTCGTTCGAGCTCGAGGTCGAAGACGTCCGCACGTTCCTGGACGCCTCCATCGAACTCGTGCCGCTGGGCGAGGAGAGCGCGCACTTCGACGTCGACGGGCTGATCGAGGAGATCAGCAACGTCTGACCCCCCCAAACCTCCCATTCCCGCGGCGAGGACGAAGGGCGGGTTCCGGGCGCGCTGGAGGCGCCCGGAACCCGCCCTTCCGCGTGCGGGGGATCAGCTGGTCTTGAGGGTGGTGCCGGTGCCGGACAGCGCGCCGGCGATCGGGTAGAAGTACGTCACGGACGTGTTGCCGCCGGACAGGACGCCCTGCGCGTAGTTGCCGGCGATGAAGCCGCCGCCGGAGTCACCGGCCGCCGAGTGGACGTTGGTCGCGGTCATGCCGTTGACCGTGCCCTCGGAGTAGCGGACGCTCTGGTTCTTGGCGCCGATGGTGCCGCAGGTCCAGCCGGTGGTCGAGCCGGCCTTGCAGACCGACGTGCCGGTCGCGGCGTTGGACTGGCCGCGCACCGCGGTGCCGTTGTTCATCTGCGCCACCGGGGTCCAGCTGCTGTTGGTCCGGACCGCCGCGTAGTCGACACCCGGGAACCGGTAGGTGATCCAGCTGCCGAGCGCGGCCCCGTTCGACCCGGTCAGCGCGCCGCCGCCGGTGAGCGCGCCGCAGTGGCCGGCGGTGACGAAGCCGGTCGTGGTCGCGAAGCCGACCGAGCAGCGCGCCGAACCGCCGATGTAGTAGGCGTCGCCACCGCGGATGTTGGCGAAGGTCGTGGGCTTCGACGCCGTTTCGCGGATCGTCACCGCCGAAGTGTCCACACCGGACCCGGCGAGGAACGCCACCGCGGCGGCGCGCTGGCCCGCCAGGACGTCGAGGGTGACGCGGTTGACGGTGTCGTCGACGCCCCAGCCGGTGATCGCGGCGGATGCGGACCGGTCGGCCGCGTTCAGCCGGTCCACAGTGGAATTGAGCTGCCGGGCGCTGAACCGCACGACTTCCGCTTCCGCGCCCGCCTCGCGGATCTTGCCGGCGAGCGCGGCGTTCGTCGTGGTGACGTGCGCCTTGCCCGTGACGGCGTTGTAGGTGGCACCCCCGAACGCGTCGCCGAGCGCCGCGGTGAGCGACTCGGTGACCTTCGTCGCGACGTCCTCGCTCTTCAGCCGCGCGATCGCCTGGTCGTGGGTCAGGCCGAGGTCCCGCTGCATGGCGGGCACGATGTCGGGGTTCAGCAGGTCCTGGCCCGACGCGGGGACGGCGGTCGCGACCAGCGCGCCCGTCGCCACGACCGCGGTGGCAGCGGCACCGAGAAGTCTCGCGATCTTCATGCTTCTCCCTACATGGTTACGCGCGGCTCCGCACCGGCCACGCAGTGGTACTCCCCCGGGTGAGGGTCCCCGCAGTGGGCGTTACGGTGCAATCCGGGCGCCCGGCGAATGGGTATACGCATTCACTGAGGACGAATCCCCTGCTCCAGCCGGACTCAAGCGCCCGGTGTCACCCGGTCGGACAGGTCCGTAAGTAGGGTTTCCGTGAACTACTTTCAGTAGTCACTCACCGCACTCGAACGCGTGAAGCGACGTTCGAACGTGCGATCGGCCCGCGTTTCGTACGCAGGGTGACCCGATTCCGCCGGTTCGCGCAGCAAACCGGTGACGGTCGGTAGGCGGACGTGTGACGACAGCGCCGGACCCGTATTCGGTGAAAGGTTTACGGACGCATCCGCGCTGCTTAGGCTCCCGCGCACTGGTCTGCGGTGCGCTGCGAGGAGGGTCGTATGTGGCTGACCACCCCCCGCCCCACCTCGGTTTCCGTCCGGTCCGGACCCGCCCGGCTGACCGGCCGCGACACCGAGCTCGACACGATCGTCGCCGTGCTCCGGAGGCGCCCGGCCGCCGTCCTGATCGAGGGCGAGCCGGGGATGGGCCGCACCCGGCTGCTCGCGGAGATCGGGCGCCGCAAGGAGTTCGACGGCGGCCGCGTGCTCACCGGGGCCTGCCAGCCGCTGCGCGAACCCTTCCCCTACGGGCCCGTGCTGGAAGCGCTTCGCGCGGTCGGCGACGCCCCGCTCGGCCCGCTCAGCCCGGTCGCCGGCGTGCTGCGGCCGTTGCTGCCGGAGCTCGCGGAAGCGCTTCCCCCGCGGCCCGAACCCCTCGCCGACCCGGTCGCCGAACGCCACCGCGTCTTCCGCGCGGTCCGGGAACTCCTCCACGCCTGCGGCCCCACGCTCGTGCTGATCGACGACCTGCAGTGGGCCGACGAGGACACCCGTGACCTCATGCGGTTCCTCGCCGGGTCGATGCCGCCCGAGCTGGCGGTGGTCGGCACCTACCGGTCGCCCACCGATGTCCGGCCCGGCCCGCTCGGCGCCCCGTTCCGCACCGACCCGGCGGTGCACTCGGCCCGCGTCGCGCTCGGCGTCCTCGACGTCGCGGCGGTGCGCGCGCTGGCCGCCGAGATCCTCGAACTGCCCCGCGTCACCGACGAGTTCGCGGCCAAGCTGCACGAGTGCACCGCCGGGATCCCGTTCGTCGTCGAGGAAACGCTGCGGGCGCTGAAGGAAGCGGCCGAGCGGCTGCCGGTCGGCGAAGTCCTTTCCGACCGCCTGCTGGAGAACCTCGAAGTGCCGGTGCTGCTGCGGGAAGCGGTCACCGAACGGCTTTCCGCGCTGCCGGGGCCGGCGGTGCGGCTGGCCGGCGCGGCCGCGGTGCTCGGGGTCGGTGCCGAAGCCGCCGTGCTGGGTGAGCTGGCCGGGATCACCGAGGACACCCTCCGCACCGCGTTGCTCGACGCCCTCTCGGGTGGCGTGCTCGGCGAGGTCGGCGACGGCAGGTACGGCTTCCGGCACCCGCTGGCGCGCAAGGCGGTCTACGACACCGTGACCGGCCCCGAACGCGCGTTGCTGCACGCGCAGGCGATCCGGGTGCTCGCCGCGCAGCCGTCCCCGCCGCTCACGCTGCTGGCCCGGCACTCCCGCGCGGCCGGCCGCGTCGACCAGTGGCGGCACTACGCGGAGGCGGCCGCCGACGAAGCCATCACGCGCGGCGAGACGTCCCGCGCGATCGACCTCCTGCAGTCGGTGCTCGCCGAACCCGGTCCGTCGCAGGCCGACACCGGGCGCGTGGCGGGCAAGCTGAGCCAGGTCGCGCTGCGCGGGTTCCGGCCGGAAGTGCTCGGCACGCTGCAGCGCGTCCTCGAAGAGGTGACCCTGCCACCGTCGGTCCGCGGGTCGATCCGGCTCAGCCTCGGCATGCTGCTGGTCCGGACCATCGGCGGGCTCGGCCGCGGCCGGCTGGAGGTCGAGCGGGCGGTCGGCGAGCTGACCGACCGGCCCGACCTCGCCGCGCGCGGGATCACCCTGCTCGCCCAGCCGATCGACGGGCTGACGCCGTTGTCGTGGCACGAGTCCTGGCGCGCCCGCGCGGGCGAGGTGTACGAGCGGCTCGACGACCCCGAGCTGCGGCTCGCGCTCACCGCCGACCGCATCGCGGCGGCGTCGCACGTCGGCGACGGCTCGGCGTGGACCGAGTTCGAAGCGCTGTCGGACACCGTCGGCACGGTCGCCGAGCGCGTCCAGCTGGCCCGCCTGTGGTGCAACCTGGCCGACGGCCAGTCGTGGGCCGGCCACCTCGACCGCGCCGAACGCCTGGTGACCGAGGGCGTCCGGCGCGCGACCGACGCCGGCGCGCTGTACGCGATCGGCCTGATCCAGGGCACCCGCGTCCGGCTGGACTGGGTCCGCGGGCGCTGGACCGGCCTGGCCGAGGCCGCCGAGCAGCTGCGGGACAGCTACCCGGAGCTCGGCCCGATCGTCATGGAGTCCTCGCTGGTGCTCGGCGGCCTCGCGGCCGTGCGCGGCGAGTTCGCCGCCGCGCAACGGCACCTGAGCGCGGCGAGCGTGCACGCGCCGGACCGCGGCCCGATCCCGGTGGTGCTCTCGGCCGCCGGGGTGCTGATCTCGGTGCTGCTCGCGACCGACGACGTCGACGGCGCCTGCGCGGCCGCCGACACCGCGGTGGCTGCCGCCGGGCGCAAGGGCGTCTGGATCTGGGCGGCGGCCCTGGTCCCGGCGGCAGCGCAGGCGTACGCGCGGGCCGGTCGCTGGCCGGAGGCCGACAACGTCGTCGAGGCGTTCGCCCGGGGCATCGAAGGCCGGGACGCGCCGGTGGCGGCGGCCGCGCTGGTGGCCGGCCGCGCGGTGCTGCTCGAAGCCCGCGGCAAGCACCTGGCCGCGGCGGCGCTGTTCGACGAAGCCGCGACCGGCTACGCGGCCCTGCCGATGCCCTACCCCGCGACGGCCATGCGCGAACGCGCCTCGATGTGCCGCCTCGCGGCCGGCAACCGATCGGCCGTCGACGAGCTGACCGCGGCGGCCGAGGCGTACGAACAGCTCGGCGCGACCCGGGACGCGGGCCGCTGCCGTCACCAGCTGCGCGAGCACGGCGCCTGGGCACCGTCGCAACGCGGGCGGCGCGGGTACGGCAGCGAGCTGTCGCCGCGTGAGCGCGAAGTGGCGCGGATGCTCGCGGAAGGCCGGACGAACCGGGAGATCGCGGACGGGCTGTTCCTCTCGCCGCGCACGGTGGAACAGCACGTGGCGAAGGTCCTGCGGAAGCTCGGGGCCCGCTCCCGGACGGACGTGGCGCGGAAGCTCCCCGGCGAGGTGACGACCGCACCGGCTTCCTGACAAGACGCTGAGTGCGCAGCGTTGGCGGCCGGAGCACCGCCGTCCTACGTTGAGCGCGTGAACGAAGAGGCACTTCCCGCCTGGCGCCGGCGAACCTCCGGGGAGACGCGCTGGCCCGCGATGGGCGTCGTCGCCGCGACCCTCGTGCTGCAGGTCGCCCTGCCCGACGACATGGCGCTGGACCCGTGGTGGCTGCTGCCCGCCGTCTCGGGGCTGCTCGTCGTCGCGCTGCTGCTCGCCAACCCGGGCCGGATGACGCAGTTCAGCGCCGTCGAGCGGATCATTTCGCTGCTGCTCGTGGCCGCGGTGACCGCCGTCAACGCCTTCTCGGCCGTGTCACTCGTCTACCGCATCGCGAGCGGCTCGATCGGCGACAAGGCCGGCGCCGTGCTCGTCACCGGCGGGATCGTCTACTGGACGAACATCGTGGCCTTCTCCCTCTGGTACTGGGAGTTCGACCGCGGCGGCCCGGGCCGGCGGGCGGCGGGCCGGGCCGAGTACCCCGACCTGCAGTTCCCGCAGATGGCCGACCCGGGCCTGGCGAGCCGGAGCTGGGAACCGTCCTACCTGGACTACCTGTACTTCTCCTTCACCAACGCGGCGGCCTTCAGCCCCACCGACGTCATGCCCCTGCGGATCTGGGCGAAGATGACGATGATGCTGCAGGCCGCCGTCTCGCTGGTGCTGGCGGTGATGGTCGTCGCCTGGGCGATCAACAACCTGAAGTAGGTCAGTGCCGCGAGATGGTGAAGCTCTGGCCGTCGGAGCCGATCGCGCCCGGGATCCACGTGTAGCTGCCGCGGTCGTCGGCGTCGAGGGCGGACGGGCTCGTCGAGGCCAGGTTCGTCCCGTTGAACTTGACGCCGGTGAACTTCACCCCGCCCGAGATGCTCGGGTACGAGTCGGTCGGCGATTCGATGATCGCCTCCGCCGACGCGTGCCTGGACGTCAGCGACTTCGTCGTCGACTTGGACCAGCCCTTGGTCGTGTCGGCCAGGTCCAGCCGGTAGGTGTTCGTGGCCGTGCGCGTCACCGTGGCGGTGATGTGGTCGCCCGCGCTGACCGACACGCTGTAGTACACCGGCGCGGCCGGGTACATTTCGTACCAGGCCGAGTACACCGGACGCCCGCTGGAGCAGTCCGTCTCGACGCCGGTCTGCTCCACAGTGGACGATCCGTCGCCGTCGATGCCGACCCAGGGCGCGAACAGGTCGTTGGTGGAGTTGCAGGTCACCGACGGTTCGGTCCAGCTCGCCGTCGCCGTCGTGAAGCTGCCGAAGCTGACGTAACCACCCCAGTTGCCGCCCGCGAACTGGTGGCCGTGGAAGTGTGACCCGTACTCGACCGCGGCGTGCGCGGTGCCCGAGACGGCGAGACCGGCGGCTGCGGCGGCGACGGCCGTGAGGACGCGGAGAGTTTTGGACATGCGGGGACTCCGTTCACCGATGGGGACCGGGAAAGCGTGTGTCCAAGTGTTGGATTCGCGCCGGGCGGAAGGTAGCTACTTTCGAAGGGTCTTCACATTCCGGGAAATACTCACCATTTTGCCGGAATTGCGCAGAAAGACCCGTGAAGGCCTCCGCGGGGGAAAAGAGGCCTTCACGGGTTCAGGTCGCTCACCCACCGCCCGGTCGGGTGAGCGGAGCTACTGCTCCTGTGCGTGCGCGGCGTCCACGAACCGGGTCGTGTACGTCTTCGACAGGTCGATCCGGTCCTTCTTCGGCTTGACGTTGCTCGACGACGCACCGAGCACCTTCAGCACGTTCTGCGCCCCGGCCGGGTCCATCCGGCCGTCCTTGGTGAACATCGGCAGGCTGTCCCGCAGCGACTTCACGTACAGCGCCTTGTCCCCGCCGGCGAACGACGGCGGCATCACCGCGGCGACCTGTTCCGGCGTGTGCGAAGAAATCCACTTCAGGGTTTCGACGTAGGCGTTGGCCAGTTTCTGCACGATGTCCGGATAGCGCTTCACGATTTCGCAGCCCATGTACAGCGAACTCGCGGGGTACAACCCGCCCAACGCGGCCTTCGTGCCTTCGACCGTGCGCATGTCGTAGAGCACCTTCGCCTGGCCGGTGTTCGTCAGCTGCGCGATCGTCGGGTCGGTCGTCATGCCGGCGTCGATCGAGCCCTGGTTCATCGCCGAGATGAACGTCTGCCCGGCGCCGACCTTCACCGGCGTGTACTCCTTCGACGTGACGCCGCCGCGCAGGGCCAGCGCCTTGGTCAGGAAGTCCGTCGACGAACCCAGCGACGTGACGCCGAGGTTGCGGCCCTTGAAGTCCGCACCCGACTTGACCTCGCCGGCCTTTTTCGTCGCGACCATCTCGGCCTCGCCCGGCACGTTCGCGAACTGCACGACGCTCTCGATGCACTGTTCCTTGGCCTGCAGGTCGATCGTGTGGTCGTAGAACCCGACCACCGCTTGCACCTCACCGGCCAGCAGCGACGTCTCGGCGTTCGCGCCGGACGGCTGGTCGAAGAGCTCGACGTCCAAGCCCTGCCGCTGGTAGGCGCCGATCTGCTGGGCCAGCTGCCCGGGCAGGTAGATCACCTTCGACAGGCCGCCGACCATGATCTTGAGGTGCGGCTGCCCGGTGGTGCCGAGCGCGATCTCCCGCGAGTCGCGGCAGGCGGTGAGCCCGGCCGCGGCGACCGCGACCGCGGCCAGCGCGCCGACTGTCCTTTTGAGACGCATGTCAGACCGCCTTGATCGCGGCTTCGGAGGCGGACGGCGGCCGCCACCGCAACAGCCGGCCCTCCAGCGTGCTGATCCCCCACTCGGCCAGCAGCGCGACGACGGTGATGATCAGCATCCCGGCGTACACACCGGCGGTGTCGAACGTGCCCTGCGCGTTGGCGATCAGGAAGCCCATCCCGGCCTTCGCGCCGGTGTACTCGCCGACCACCGCGCCGATCAGCGCGAAGCCGAACGCCACGTGCAGCGACGACAGGATCCAGGAGGTCGCGCTGGGCAGCACGATCGACTTGAGCACCTGGCCGCGCGTCGCACCGAGGATGCGGGCGTTGTCGATGAGGTTGCGGTCGACCTCGCGGGCGCCGGTGAAGGCGTTGAAGAACACCGCGAAGAACACGAGCACGACGACGGTCGCGACCTTCGACGACAGCCCGAGCCCGAACCAGATGACGAACAACGCGGCGAGCACGATGCGCGGCAACGCGTTGGCGGCCTTGATGAACGGCGCCAGCACCTGCGCCAGGTACGCGCTCCGGCCGAGGATCACGCCGAGCACCACGCCGGCGATCGCGCCGATGACGAAGCCGATCGCGGCCTCCTCGACGGTCACCAGGACCTGGTACCAGATCGAGCCGAAGTCGGTGCCGGTGCTGAACCACTCGACCAGCCGTTCCCAGATCTTCGACGGCTTCGAGTAGAAGAACGGGTCGATCCAGTAGGTCGCGGTCAGCTCCCAGCTGCCCAGCCAGACCACGACGATCGCCAGGCGCAGCAGCCAGATGTTGCGCTTGCGCTTCGCCGACGCCTGCTTCGCGCGGGCGAGGATGTCCTGCTCGGTCTCGAGCACGGGGAGCGGCGCGGACGTCGCCGCCGGAGTCTCAAGCGACATTGCTCGCTCCCTTCTCACGGGCCTTGTCGACCTCGCTGCGCAGTGATTCCCAGATGTCGGCGTAGAGCTTGCGGAAGTCCTCGGTCAGCCGCAGCTCCTCCACCTTCCGCGGCCGCTCCAGCGGGATCTCGAAGACGTCCTTCACGGTGGCCGGCGACGTCGTCAGCACGACGACCTTGTCCGCCAGCGCGATGGCCTCGTCGAGGTCGTGCGTCACGAAGATCACCGCGGCCCCCGAACCGGACCACAGCCGCAGCAGCTCGTCCTGCATCAGCGCCCGCGTCTGGACGTCGAGCGCGGAGAACGGCTCGTCCATCAGCAGGATCTTCGGCTTGGTGACGAGCGTCTGCGCCAGCGCGACGCGCTTGCGCATACCGCCGGAGAGCTGGTGCGGGTAGTACTTCTCGAACCCGGCGAGCCCGACGCGGGCGATCCAGTCGACGGCCTGCGCGCGGGCCTCGGCCTTCGGCACCCCGCGGAAGCGCGGGCCGGAGGCGACGTTCTCCAGCACCGACCGCCACGGCATCACGGCGTCGGTCTGGAACATGTACCCGACACCGTCCGGAATGGACCGCACGTCCTCGCCGTTCACCCGCACCCGGCCGGCGGACGGCGGCTGCAGACCGGAGACCAGCGAGAGCGTCGTCGACTTGCCGCAGCCCGTGGGGCCGACGACCGCGACGAACTCGCCGGGCCGGACGGACATGGTCAGATCGCGGACGGCCGTGTGCACGGAACCGGACCCGCTCGGGAACCGTTTGGTGGCTCCGGTGAGTTCGATCAGTGGGGGAACCATGGTGGAGGTGACTCCTTCGTCACGTGGTGGGGCTCACGTTGGGAAGGGACGTTAAGTACGCGTGGCGCCCAGGTGAAGCTTGTCGACGTTCTCCGCGCGAGCTGTGCGTTCTGAATGTTTTGCTCATTTAGCGCACTGCCGTGACCTGGGGGTATGTTCCCAGCCATGCCAAAGTGGGCGCTCTTCCCGCGGATGCGGTTCAGCAGGCAGGTGCTGCTGCTGCAGATCGGCGTGGTCGTCCTCGTCGTCGGGATCGGGGTCGCCCTGGTCAGCGTGCTCCTGCGGCAGACCCTCACCGACCAGTACGGCGAGCGTGCGCTGGCCATCGCGAAGTCCGTGGCGGAAGACCCGGTCGTCATGGCCGATACCGCCGCGAAGATCCCCGGCGGTGCTCTGCAGGAACGCGCGCTGGCCGTGAGCGACCGCACGGACGCGCTGTTCGTCGTGATCACCGACGACCGGGGTATCCGGCTCGCGCACCCGACTCCGACCGAGATCGGCAAGAAGGTGAGCACCTCGGCGGAACGCGCGCTCGCCGGGTTCGACGACGTCAACACCGTGGCCAGCGGCACGCTCGGGCTGTCCGTCCGCAGCAAGACGCCGATCTTCACGCCGGACCACCGCCGGGTGGTCGGCGAAGTGAGTGTCGGGTTCGAGGTGGCCCAGCCGATCAGCGCGTTCAACCAGAAGCTCGCGATCACGCTGCTGTTCGCGGGCGGCGCGCTACTGCTCGGCGCGGGCGCGTCCGCGCTGCTCAACCGGCGGCTTCGACGCGTCACGCACGGCCTGGAGCCGCACGAGCTCACCGAGCTGCTCTACGAACGCGAGGCCGTGCTGCACGGGATCGGCGAAGGCGTCCTCGCGGTCGACGAGGCCAACCGCGTCTCGGTGCGCAACGACGAAGCCGAACGCCTGCTCGGCACCGAACTCCCGCTCGGTGCGGCGCTGTCCGAACTCGAACTCAGCCCGCGCCTGCACAAGGCCGTCGCCGAAGGACGGCCGGTCGACAACCTCCTGGCCGTGGCCGGGAACCGGGTGCTGGTGATCAACTCCCGCGCGGTGCGCCTGGACGACCGCCCGATCGGCACGGTGCTGACCTTCCGCGACCGCACCGACCTCGACACGCTCACCCGCGAGCTCGACGGCATCCGCGCCCTGTCGGACGGCCTGCGCGCCCAGCGGCACGAGTTCGCCAACCGGCTGCACACGCTCTACGGGCTGCTGCAGCTCGGCCACCACACCGAGGCCGTCGAATACCTGCAGACGCTGACGGACTCGTCGTCGGCCCGGCCGAGCGAGCTGGGTGACGCGGTCGCCGACCCGTACCTGCAGGCGCTGCTGGTCGCCAAAACCGAGCAGGCGCAGGAAAAGGGCCTCGCACTGAAGCTCGCCGAGGACACCTGGGTGCCGGCGGCGGTGACCGACCCGATCGCCGCGAACACCGTCATCGGCAACCTCGTCGACAACGCCCTGCACGCCGCCCGGATGGGCCCGCGGCGGCCGGCGACCGTCGAGGTCGGCCTGCTCGCCGAGGGCGACACGCTGCACGTGTCCGTTGTGGACAGTGGCCCCGGCGTGCCCGCCGACCTGCGGCGGACGTTGTTCGACGAAGGCGTCTCGACGAAGATCGCGCCCGGGCACGGCCTCGGCCTCGCGCTCGCCCGGCAGGCCGCCCGCGCCCGCGGCGGCGACGTCTGGCTGGCCGGCCCCGGCGACGGCGAGACGGGAGCCCTGTTCGTCGCGAAACTGCCCGGAATGCTGACGGAGGACGGATGATCCGCACGCTCATCGTCGACGACGACTTCCGGGTTGCCGGGGTGCACGCCGGGTTCGTCGAGGAGGTCGAGGGCTTCGCGGTGGTCGGCACCGCGCACACCGCCGCCGAGGCCCGCGCCCGCGTCCGGGAGCTCGCGCCGGACCTGATCCTGCTCGACGTCTACCTGCCCGACGAGTCCGGGCTCGCGGTGCTCCCGGAGCTGCAGACCGACACGATCGTGCTGTCCGCGGCGACGGACACCGCGTCGGTGGCCGCGGCGATCCGGGCCGGCGCGCTGAACTACCTGATCAAGCCGTTCACCACCCGGCAGCTCGCGGAACGGCTGACGTCGTACGCGCGGTTCCGCGGGTTGCTCGCCGAAGACCGGGCGCTGGCCCAGGACGACGTCGACCGCGCGTACCGCGTGCTGCACGACCAGGACCGCACGACCGCGCCGAAGGGCCAGTCGACGGCGACGTCCCGGCTCGTTTCCGAGCAGCTGCGGCGCGCCGGGCGGCCGCTGTCGGCCGCGGAGGTCGCGGGCGAGCTCGGCATGGCCCGGGCGACCGCGCAGCGGTACCTCACCGCGCTGGCCGGGTCGGGCACGGTCCAGATGCGCCTGCGTTACGGCGCCACGGGCCGCCCCGAGCACGAATACCGCTGGTCGGGAGCCTGAGTCACCGGCCGTAGCGCTGCATCATGCTCTCGGCGATGTCGACCCACGCCTGGACGGGGTTGGTCGACGGCGCGGTGGACGACGGCAGGTCGACCCGCGCCTCGGACTCGTCGTCCGGCACCGGCTTCTTCGGCTGCGGTTTGGCCTGCGCCTGCGCCTGCACCTGCCCCTGTTTCGGCGCCGGCTTGGCGGGCACCGGCACGTACACGGTCTCCGGCGCGGGCGTGACGACGACCGGCGCCTGCGGGGCCGGCGGCTGCGGCGCGGGTACGGGCGCGGGCGACGCGGCCACGGCCGGGCGCGTGTCCAGCTGGGCGACGTCGTGTTCCGCCGCCGGGGAGAACAGGCCGCCGGTGAAGAGCCCGCCGGCGAGCCAGCCGGCCGCGACGAGCAGCACCGCCGCGCCGCCGCCGAGCCACGTGCGGGCCCGCCGCCGGATCACCACCGACTTCGGGCGCAGGTCCTGGTCGCACACCGGCGGCCGCGTGTAGATCGGCTCGTCCCCGCGGCTCGCCTCGTCGTCGGTGCGGCGGCGCCGGGGCAGGCTCGCCGCGACGATGCCGGTGCGATCCAGCAGCTCGACCGCGGTGTGGTCGCGGGACGAACGGGTCGCACTGCGCGGTGCGGTGCGAAGCATCGGGGACCTCCGTGGCGGGGGCTGGCGGACCCCACGCATTCTGGACCATTTCGGACGGTGCTGTCCGAAACGCAACTCGATTGAGTGAACGAGCCGGTTGAAACGGTTTCGGCTTCTTCGCTACGACTTGAGCCCGAGCCGGGCGAGCGCCGCGAGCGGCCGCTGGTAGGCCGAGCCGAGCACGCGCGGAATGGCGTCGATGACGTAGGCGTCGGGTCCGATGAGGATCCGGGCCGACTTCCGCTCGATCCCGCGCAGGATCGTCTGCGCCGCCTTTTCCGGTGTGGTGCGGGCGATCCGCTCGAACCCCTGCGCCGCCTTCTCCTGGTTTTCGGCGCCGCTGCGGGAGTTGCGCACGATGTTCGTCTTGATCCCGCCCGGGTGGACGCAGCTCACCGCGACCGGGTACCGCGCGACCAGCATTTCTTCGCGCAGCGCTTCGGTGAATCCGCGGACCGCGAACTTCGCCGCGTTGTAGGCGCTCTGCGTCGGCACGCCGACGAAGCCGAAGACACTGGAAACGTTGACGACGTGCCCGTCGCCGGAGGCGATCAGGTGCGGCAGGAACGCCTTCGTGCCGTTCACGACCCCGCCGAGGTTGATGCCCATCAGCCAGTCGTAGTCCTCGAACGACATCTCCTCGACGTTCGCGCCGAGGGCCACACCCGCGTTGTTCACGACGACGTTGACCGCGCCGAACTCGTCGGCGACGTCGTCGGCGTGCGCGAGCACGGCGCTGCGGTCGGCGACGTCCAACGTGTACGCCCGGGCGTTGCCGCCGGCGAGCTCGGCCGTCTCCTCGGCGTTCGCGGTGACGACGTCGGACAGCGCCACCCTGGCCCCGCGGCGGGCGAACTCGCACGCGAGCGCGCGGCCGATGCCCGACCCCGCTCCGGTGATCACCACGACCTTGTCCGCGAACTGCTTCATCGGCCCTCCCGACCGGTTGGTGCTACTCCCGAGTAGCCGATGCTAGCGGCTGTGAGCTTGCTGTGGGTGTGCTCGTTGTGCCCGTGCGTCGTCCTATGGTGGCATCGTCGGCAGCACCGAGACGAGGAGGCGATGTTCCGTGCGGCGGCCCGCCGTCCTGCTCATCCTCGCCGCGGTCGTGCTGCTCGGCCTCACCTACGAGGTGGTCGTCGCGGCCCGGCAGCCCGAGCCGGCGGACGCGACGGCACCCGAGACCACCACGGTCCAAGCGGCACCGGTGCGCAACCTGCCCGCGGTGTCGAGCCCCGCGGTCGGAGCGCTGTTCGCCGAAGGCGAGCACTACTGCACCGCGAGCGTCGTGCACAGCGAACGGGGTGACGTGCTGCTGACCGCGGCCCACTGCATCCACACCGGCGAGGGCGGCGGCTACGTCACCGGCGTCACCTTCGCGCCCGGCTACCACGACGGCATCGCGCCCTTCGGCTACTGGACGGTCTCGGACGAGCTCGTCGCACCGGGCTGGACGACTTCCTCGGACCCGGACCTCGACGTCGGCTTCGCCACCGCGCACCAGGCGGGCACCACGAAGACCCTGGAAAGCCTGGTCGGCGCGAACCTGCTGGCCACCGGCACACCGTTCGAGCAGCCGATCACGCTGACCGGCTACCCGGACGACTCGGAAGTGGCCGCGGTCTGCCAGAACACGACCAGCAGGCAGGACACGTTCCAGCTGAAGGTGGACTGCGCGGGCTTCCCGACGGGCACGAGCGGCGGCCCGTGGGTCACCGGCCAGAACCCCCAAACCCGCCTCGGCACGGTAATCGGCGTCATCGGCGGCTTCGAGTTCGGCGGCGACGACGCCGACACGTCGTACTCGAGCTACTTCGACACGGACGTGCTGGCGCTCTACCGCCAGACGACGGCCCGCACCTGAGGCGGCATGATGCGGGCATGAGCGAGCCCGTCGACGTACCCATCACCGGAGAGCCGATCCGCCTCGGCCAGTTCCTCAAGCTGGCCGGCCTCGCCGAGGACGGCACCCACGTAAAGGACCTGATCGACGCAGAGGAGGTCAAGGTCAACGGCGAGGTGGAGACCCGCCGCGGCCGCCAGCTGACCAACGGCGACCTGGTGACGGTGGGCCCCGACCGCGCAAAGGTGATCCTGGTCCACCAACCGTGATTCACGGAGATTGCCTCCCCGCCTGGGAACCACTTGCTTGACCCGCCGGAGGCCTCCGAAACCGGCGGCCGGCAACGCAAGCCGACCACGAGATCACCAGACCTCCCCGGCCTCTCCCCAGCCGGCGGCCGGCAACGCAAGCCGACCACGACGTCACCAGACCTCCCCCGCCCCTCATCCCAGCCTTCAGTTCAGCCGGCGGCCGGGTTCGTCAAGGCACGCTTTCCCGCCTTGACGAACCCGGCCGCCGGCTGAAAATCCCCCCGGAGGGGCGGGGGAGGTCGGACCCGCCACTTGGCCCGGCAGGGCTCGGTCGCGGCAGACCTCGGTCGCGGCAGAGCTTGGTCCCGGCAGACCTCACCCGCGGCAGGGCTCGGTCGCCGCAAAGCTTGGTCCCGGCAGAGCTCACCGACAACAGACCCCAACCACAACAGAGCACCCAACAGCCGCCCTACCCCGCGCTGCTCAACACCGCCAACCCCAGCGACGCGGCCAAAGCATCCAGTTCCCGCCGCACCGGCCCGGCCAGCGGCACACCGAGCGCCCGGCACTGCTCGAGGTGCTGAGCCTCGCGCCAGCCCGGATACCGGATCGGCGCCCCACCGTCCCAGCCGAGCATGCTGCCGAACAACGCGCTCGCCGCGCGGTAGAACCCGTCAGCGCTGCGCAGCGTCGTCGGGGCGATGGCCATGACCAACAGCCCGGTGTCGTGCTCGTGGTCGGCGACGCCTGAGAGCACCCCGGCGAGCACATCGACCAGCAACGTCAGCCCGGCCGCCTCCGAACCCGGGCGGTCCATGTCGAAGACGAACTCGGGGTACGCCCCGCCCGGGGCCGCCATGCCCAGCGGGTTCATCGGCTGGCCGGGTTCGCCGCCCGCGGCCAGCACCAGCCCGATCATGGCGTGCGGCAGGGCGCGTGCGGCGTGGTGCCCGGCGCGGCCGAACGGCCCGATGCCCCGCAGTGAGATGAGCCCGACGCCGAAGCGGCCGGCCCGCGCCACCGCCCTGTCCATGGCGTCGCCGACGGCCCACAGCCCGGGCGCGCGGCGGTAGTCGATCAGCGCGGCGGCCCCGCGGTCAGCGATCATCAGCGGCTCGGCGTGCGGCACGACGAGCCCGTTCTTCAGCAGCGGCAGGTGCACCCGGGTCAGGTCGGCGACGCCGGTCTCCGGCGAGCCGGTCAGATCGCCGTGGCAGAGCGCCTCGGCGGCGATGCGGGCGCGCGCTTCGGGGAGACCGTGCGCGGCGAAGACGTGGGCCACCAGGGTGACCAGTTCGTCGGCCCGCACGCGGGGCCAGGCCTGTTCCGGGATCGGGGTTTCCGGGACCTCTTCTTCGAGGATGCCGGGTTCGGGGCGGGCGGAGCGGAACGGGCGCGGTCTGAGGGGCACTTCCCCGACCTTGCCCAGCGCCGGTTCGGGCGTCAACGAAGCGGGCCCGGGCCTACCCGACCGTGTGATCGGGGCCCGCGAAAAGCCGTACGCTGAGCGGCATGTGCCGAAACATCACCACCCTGCGAGGGCTCCAGCCGGCCGCGACGGGCGAGGAGATCGAGGCCGCGGCCCGCCAGTACGTCCGCAAGGTGACCGGCGTGCAGTCGCTCTCGGACGCGACGCGCGAGCCGTTCGAAGCGGCGGTCGCCGAGATCACCGAGATCACCGCCCGGCTGCTGGAACAGCTGCCCGAGCGCCGCCAGCCGCCGGCGACCGTGCCGCCGCTGCGCCGTCCCGAGGTCCAGGCGCGCATCGCCGCGAAGGCCCTGCGGCAGCCCTGAGTCAGCGCACGCGCTGGGCGAAGCCGCGCTCGCCGGTGTGGTCGACGTCCTTCGCCAGGCTGTAGAGCCGGATTTCGGTGCCGTCTGGGTCGTGGACGCGGACCATCCAGCCGAGGGTGGCTTCGAACAGCGGCGGGTGCTCGACGCCGAGCTCGTCCAGCCGCGCGATCCACGCCTCGGCGGCCGCGCGGTCGGCGATCGAGAAGCAGACCGGGTCGAACCCGGCGAGCCCCGCGGCGGCCGTTTCGTGGACGCGCAACGCGACCGGGACACCGTCGATCGTCCCGGCGACCCCGCGCACGACGCCGTCGTCGTCGGGGAACCGTGGGTGACTTCGAGCCCGAGCACGCGCTCGTACCACTCGCGGCTGCGCGCCAGGTCGCGCACGGGGAACTTGACGTGGTGGAAGCCTTCGAGCTTCGCCGTCATCGCCGGCCCCTCTCGCCGCCATCGAGGGTAGTCCGCGACGGCCCGGAATTGTCGGACCCGCTCGCTAGGCTGCCCGCATGGGCGGACAAGCATTGGTTTTGGGTGGCGGCGGGGTCGCCGGGATCGCGTGGACGACGGGGCTGCTGGCGGGGCTGGCCGAACACGGCCAGGACCTGACGGGCGCGGACCTGCTCGTCGGGACGTCGGCGGGTTCGGTGGTGGCCGCGCAGGTGGCGAGCGGGGTTTCGCTGAGCGAGCTGTACGCGCGCCAGGTCGACCCGGCGCGCCAGACGCCGGAGATCCCGGCCGACATCGACTTCGAGAAGTTCGCCGCCGACTTCGGCGGCGCGGTCACCGGCGCGAGCGACCCGGCGCAGGTGCGGCGGGCGGTCGGGAAGCTGGCGCTCACGACCGAAACGGTGGCGGAGGCGGATCGGCGCGCGGTGATCGAGGCGAGGCTGCCGGTGCACGACTGGCCGGCGCAGCGCGTGGTGATCGTGGCGGTGGACGCGGAGACCGGCGAGCCCCGCCGCTTCGACCGCGAGTCCGGCGTCCCGCTCGTCGACGCGGTGGCGGCGAGCTGCGCGGTCCCGGGTGTCTGGCCGCCGGTGACGATCGACGGCCGCAAGTACGTCGACGGCGGCGTCCGCTCGGCCGAGAACGCCGACTACGCGGCCGGCGCCAAGCGCGTGACGGTGGTTTCGCCGCTGGGTGCGGACGCTCCCCTCCCGATGGAGAAGCCGCTGCTGCAGGTGCTGGACGACCTGCGCGCGGCGGGCGCGGAGGTCACGCTGATCACGCCGGACGAGGCTTCGCAGGCGGCGATCGGCGAAAACCCGCTGGACCCGGCGAAACGCACCCCGGCCGCCGAGGCGGGCCGCGCGCAGGGGGCGGCGCTCACGCTGACCTGGACCTGAGCGGGCGGCCGGCGCCTCCCGCCTGCGGGCCTCGGCTCCTCCTCGGACCGGGAACAGTCCCGGCGGGGCCCAGGTCGCCCCGGAAGGCGTCGGCTACCCTCGTGGTCAGGGGTAGCGTGTCCGAGCGGCCGAAGGAACATGTCTTGAAAACATGCGAGGGGGCAACCTCTCCGTGGGTTCGAATCCCACCGCTACCGCACTGAAGCCCGGGCGCGCTGAAGCTCAGCGCGCCCGGTTCAGCTTTCCGGCGTCAGCAGGTGCGCCTGCACCCGCTCGAACGCCGCGGCGATCGTCGCCTGCTCCTCGGGGCTCAGCAGGTCGATGAGGTGCTCGCGGACGCCTTCGACGTGCGTCGGCGCGGCTTTCTCCAGCAGCGCTTCGCCCTGCTCGGTCAGCTCCGTGATCACGCCGCGCTTGTCCTCGTGGTCGCGCGCCCGCCGGACCAGGCCGGCGTCCTCCAGCTTGGCCACCTGGTGCGAAAGCCGGCTCTTCGTCGATCCCATGTAGATCGCCAGCTCCGACATGCGCATCCGGCGGTCCGGCTGCATCTGCAGGCAGACGAGCACCTCGTAGTCGGCCAGCGACACCTCGTGCGCGTCGGTCAGCTCGCGGTGCAGCCGCTGCCGCAGCAGGAGGGTCGCCACGATGTAGGAGCGCCACGCCGCCATCTCGGCATCGTCCAACCAACGCACAGGCCGCTCCTCGCTCATAAGGCAGCGTAGAACGTTGATCAACGGTTTGCGCGTTTCGAGTCCGATCTGACTGCCGGTGAAAATGCCGTTGCAACATCGCCCGAAGGTGGGGTTACGAAAAGGTTGAGACTCGGCGGGGAAAGGCGCATTCTGCTTGTCGGCGGACGTCGGTCAGGGTAGACGGCGCGGCGACGGCGACGTGCCGGCCCGGCTCCCCGCCAGGAGAGGTCAGGTGGTTGCGTGGCGGGTGAACCTCGCGGTTGACCGCCAGCTGCGTCCCCGCGACCGGAACGGACATCTACCGGGCTGGTCGCGATTGAGGGTTGTTGTGGTTAGGCCGGCGTGCCCCGCGCTCCAGCGCGAGGTAACTCCGTAGTAGTGCGCCGGCCGACGGCAGAACAATCCTCACCGTGAACAGCTATGAGCGGGCTTCCATGCGCATCACGCATACGGCGTCGGTCGGGCCTGGATCCGGTCACGGTCTCGGAAGCCGTGACGACAGCGCCTGAACGCCGGCCCCGAAGCGGCCAGCCGCTCTGCGAAGACATACCTCGGTACCAGCCTGGGTGCGCCCGTCAGCGCGACGTGCGCACCCAGGCTCGTTAGTATTTTGCGGGTGAGATTCGACGACGACGCCGGTCTGGACGCTTCCGAAGTCCAGGACCTGCGCGGAAGCGGTGGAGGCGGCGGCGGGATCGGCGGCCGCGTGGCGCTCGGCGGCGGCGGGCTCGGTGTCGTGGGGCTGATCATCTACTTCGTGCTGTCCCAGCTCGGCGGGGTCAGCACGGGCGGCAGCAGCGGCCTGAGCGGCGGGCTCGGCAGCGTCGGGTCCGGCCAGCAGGTCGACAACTCGAAGCTTTCGAGCGAGTGCAAGACCGGCGCGGACGCCAACAAGAACCACGACTGCGCCATCGTCGCGATCGTGAACTCCGTCCAGGACTACTGGACGCAGCAGTTCGCCCGCTCCGGCTCGACGTACCAGAAGGCGCCGACGAAGTTCTTCAACGGCGGCGTGCGCACCGGCTGCGGCAGCGCCACCTCGGACACCGGCCCGTTCTACTGCCCGGCCGACTCCGACGTCTACATCGACCTGTCCTTCTTCAACGAGCTGAAGACCCGCTTCGGCGCCCAAGGCGGGCTCTTCACCGAGGCGTACGTGCTCGCCCACGAGTACGGCCACCACGTGCAGAACCTGCTCGGCACGTCGAAGAAGGGCACCGGCACCGGGCCGACGTCCGGTTCGGTGCGCCTGGAGCTGCAGGCCGACTGCTACGCCGGCGTCTGGGGCAACCACGCCTCGACGACGCCGACCGAGAGCGGCAAGCCGCTGATCACCGACGTCACCCAGGACGACATCAACTCCGCGCTGGACACCGCGTCCCGCATCGGCGACGACTACATCCAGGAGAACCTCGGCGGCGGCCAGGTCGACCGCTCGAAGTTCACCCACGGCACGTCCGCGCAGCGCAAGAAGTGGTTCACCACCGGCTTCCAGACCGGCGACCCCGCCCGCTGCGACACCTTCGGCACCAGCAACCTGGGCTAGGCCCGGGCACTGAGCGAGCACGACGAAGGGGCCGCCCCGCAAGCCGGGACGGCCCCTTCGGTCTGTCGTCAGGCAGTCAGTGCGTGCGGGTCACCGGCCACGGCGCGGGCGGAGAAGTTCCGCTGCGCCTTGCGCTCGACGGCCTTCTGCTTGGCCGCCTTCGCCTTGCCCGGCTGGACGCCGTTGACGCTCTCGGTGCTCGTCGCGTAGACGCCGAGCGCCCAGGCGACGCCGTCGGCGTTGCGGTCCAGCGCGACCCGGTCGATGTTGCCCAGGTTGTCGCAGGCCTGGTGGTAGCACGGGTCGTAGGCGATGCCGGCCGTGCCGCCCCACTTCGCCGCCTGCGCCGGGGTCTTCAGGCCCTCGGCGCCGGTGTCCAGGCCGCCGGCCGGGATGCCGACGGCGATGAACTCGCCGTAGTCGGAACGCCCGGTGAAGTCCGTGCCCTCGAGGGACACCCCGCGCGCCGCCTGCATGAAGTCGACGAGGGTCTTCTCGATCTGCGCCGAGCCGTACGGGCCGGGGCCCGCGCCGACGCCGTCGGAGTTGTCGCCGTCGTAGGCGAAGTAGCCGGCGTTCGGCGAGCCGATCATGTCGAAGTTCAGGTACAGCGCGATGTCGAGCTGCTGCTCGAAGCTCAGCTGGTCGACGTAGTAGGTCGAGCCGATCAGGCCGAACTCCTCCGCGCTCCAGAAGCCGAAGCGGACGGCGTTGTTGACCTTCGGGCTGCTGCCCAGCTGCAGCGCGGTCTCGAGCAGCGTCGCCGAGCCGGTGCCGTTGTCGTTGATGCCCGGGCCGGCCGGGACGCTGTCGAGGTGCGACCCGAGCATCACGACGTTGTCCTTGCGCCCGGTCTTGGTCTCGGCGATGACGTTGTAGCTGGTCCGCGCCTCCTGGAAGGCCCGCAGCTCCAGCGTCACGTTCTGCCCGCCGAGCGTGGCCAGCTGCGCCCCCGCGGCCGCCGTCACGCCCCCGGTCGGGATCGCCGCGTTCTCCGGGCCGCCGAGCGTCCCGTTCAGGTCACCGTCGGTGTTGTTGTAGACGATCGCGCCGATCGCGCCCGCCGCCGCGGCGGTCTGCTGCTTCTGCGCGAACGAGCAGCCACCGCGCTTGATCAGCGCGATCTTGCCCGCGACGTCCGCGGTGTAGTCGGTGGCTTCGCAGCCGCTGGTGTCGTCGACCGCGACCACCGAGAGCGGCGCGGTGATGCCGCCGACCGGCGTCGACTTCGTGTACTCCATGGCGATGACCGGGACGTTCGCGCCGCCCGCGGTCAGCTTCTCGGCCAGGGTCTGCGAGTAGGTGAACGGGAACTCCTGGCGGGTGACCTGGTAGCCGGCCGCCTCGAGCTTCGTCGCGATGTACTCGGCGGACTTCTTGTGACCTTCGGTGCTCGCCGCCCGGGTCCCGCCGTTCGTGTCGGCGATGCGCTGCAGCGCGACCAGGTGCCGGTTGACGCCGTTGACGTCGACCTTCTTGACGAGCTGCTTCGCCAGGGCGGGACCGTCGGGGACCGTGTTCGCGGCGGCGGCCGGGGTCAGGCCGAGCACCAGCATCGCGCCGGCGGCCAGCGCCACCGGCGGCAGGGTTCTCATTCGGAAGAGTGACATGGTTGCTCACCTTTGTTCGATATGCGAAGTCCGTCAATGCGCCTTTCGGCGGGACCTTTCGCCGCGGTATACGGTCGACGCATGTACGCGATCACCATCCGTGAACCAGGTGACCCGGACGTTCTCGAGTGGACGGAGGTCGCGGACCCGCGGCCCGGTCCCGGCGAAGTGCTGCTGGAGGTCGCGGCGAGCGCGGTGAACCGCGCGGACCTGCTGCAGCGCCAGGGCCACTACCCGCCGCCACCCGGAGCCAGCGAAACGCTCGGCCTCGAATGCTCGGGCACGATCGCGGAGCTCGGCGAGGGGGTCGAGGGCTGGCACGTCGGTGACGAGGTCTGCGCGCTGCTCTCCGGCGGCGGTTACGCGGAGAAGGCCGTTGTCCCGGCCGGGCAGCTGCTGCCGGTGCCGGGTGAGATCGACCTGCTGACCGCGGCCTCGCTGCCCGAGGTGGCCTGCACGGTGTGGGCGAACGTCGTGATGCACGCCAACCTCACCGAGGGCGAGGTGCTGCTGGTCCACGGCGGTGCCGGCGGCATCGGCACGCACGCGATCCAGGTCGGCAAGGCACTCGGCGCGACGGTCGCCGTCACCGCGGGCTCCCCGCAGCGGCTCGAACGCTGCCAGCAGCTCGGCGCCGACATCGCGATCAACTACAAGTCGGCCGACTTCGTCGAGGTGCTGCGCGAGGAGACCGGCGGCGCGGACGTCATCCTCGACAACATGGGCGCGTCCTACCTCGGCCGGAACGTCGACGCGCTGAAGCAGGACGGGCGCCTGGTCGTCATCGGGATGCAGGGCGGGGTCAAGGGCGAGCTGAACGTCGGCACGCTGCTCGGCAAGCGGGCTTCGGTGTTCGCGGCCGGCCTGCGGTTCCGGCCGCTCGACCAGAAGGCGGCGATCGTCGCCGACGTCCGGGAGCGCCTGTGGCCGCTGGTCGCCGAGGGGCTCGTCAAGCCGATCGTCGGCCAGGTCGTGCCGATGGCCGAAGCCGCGACCGGGCACCGCGTCCTGGAAGAGGGCAGCGTGTTCGGCAAGGTCCTGCTCGCGGCGAAGTCTTAACGGAGCTCGTCGAGGACCCGCACCAGCTGGTTGATCTCGAAGACGTTGGAGTAGTGGGCGAGCCCGATCCGCACGGCGCCGCCCACTTCTCCGACGCCGAGTGACGCGAAGACGCCGCTCGTGCCGTCGTCGGCGAAGGCGCACAGACCCTGCTTCGCCAGGTATTCGGCGACCTCGGGCGCCTTCTTGCCGGCCACGGCGAAGGCGAGCGCCGGGATCCGCCGCATGGCGTTGCCGATGACCATGATGTGCCGCAGCGACAGCAGTTCCGTGGACAGCTGCGCGAGCAGCCCGGCGTGGTAGGACTTCGCCGACCCGAGCGAGGTGACCAGCCGCTCGCGCCGCGAGCCGGCGGCGGCGTCGTCGAGGCCGGCGAGGTAGTCGATCGACGCGATCAGCCCGGCCAGCAGTGGGTAGGCGTGCGGGCCGAGCTCCAGCCGGGCGGCGCCGCGGGCCGTCGGGTCGAGCGAGGCCGACGGGATCCGCTCGATCATCTCCGGGTCGCGGAAGACCAGCGCGCCCACCGAGGGACCGCCCCAGGCCTGCGCGGACACCACCATGACGTCGGCGCCGAGCGCGTTGATGTCGAGCGGCAGGAAGGGTGCGGCGTAGGTGGCGTCGACGACGACGAGCGCGCCGACCCGCTTGGCGAACTCGATGATCGTCGGCACGTCCGGCCGCGTCCCGACGGAACCGGACGCGAGCGTGACGGCGACGGCCTTGGTGCGCGCGGACACGAGCTGCTCGTACTGCCACGCGGGCAGCTCGCAGGTCTCGATGTCGATCTCGCCCCAGCGCACGACGGCGCCGACGCGCTTGGCGGCGCGCTGCCAGGGCGCCAGGTTCGCCTGCTCGTCGAGCCGGGACACGACGAGTTCGTCGCCGATGGTCCAGCGCTCGGCGAGCGCGTCGACGAGCCGGCGCAGCATCACCGGCGCGCTCGGTCCGAGCACGACGGCAGCCGGGTCGGCCCCGACCAGGTCGGCCACGGCCCGGCGGGCCGCGGTCACGATGCTTTCCGCGCGTTGTGAGGCCGGAAACGCTCCGCCCGGCCCGGACACCGGGGCGCGCATCGCCGTGGAAACGGCCGAAGCGACCTGTTCCGGGACCAGCATTCCGGCGGCGCCGTCGAAGTGAATCCAGCCGTCACCCAGCGCGGGAAAGAGCCCACGGATACGAGCGACGTCGAACGCCATGGGGACACCGTACGGACGTGCGGTTTCGCCGTGCGTCCGGGGTTGGGTGGAGAGCCACCGGGAACCCCCGGAGCCGCTACGCTCGGAGACGGACACCCCGTGGGTGTCGCGGAGCGTGGCGAACGCAAGCCAGGATGGAGCACATGACCGAGCCGAACTTCACCGCGGGTGACCCGGGCCAGGAATCTTCACCCCACGTGGTGGTCGTCGGACCGGACGGCACGCCGGTCGGCGCGGCCGAGCTGCCGGCCGAAGAACACCCCGAGTCGGTCGGCGACCTCGTCGAAGAGCCGGCGAAGGTGATGCGCATCGGGACCATGATCAAGCAGCTGCTGGAGGAGGTCCGCGCGGCCCCGCTGGACGACGCCTCCCGCACGCGGGTGCGCGAGATCCACCAGACGTCGATCCGCGAGCTGGAGAAGGCGTTGGCCCCGGAGCTGCAGCACGAGCTGGAGCGCCTGGTGCGCCCGTTCACCGACGACTCGACGCCGTCGGACGCCGAACTGCGGATCGCCCAGGCCCAGCTCGTCGGCTGGCTGGAGGGCCTGTTCAGCGGGATCCAGACGGCCCTGTTCGCCCAGCAGATGGCGGCGCGGGTGCAGCTGGAGCAGATGCGCCGCGGCCTGCCGGCCGGTCCGTCGGGCATGCCCGGGCCCGGCCACGAGCACGGACCGGGCATTTCGGGCACGGGCCAGTACCTCTGACGGCAGTTGTCCACAGACCGGAGGGCCTGTGGACAACGCCTGTGGACAACTCAGCGGCGGGCGGCCAGGCAGTCCAGGACGCGGTCGACGCCGCGGCCGTCCACCGTGGCGGAGGCGGTCGCGGACAGCGACTCGCGGAGCCGGGCGTCCGACAGCAGCGAGCGCAGCACCGCCGTCACCGACGGCAGGCGGGCGGCCAGGGTCTCCGCCGGACCGAGGCCGGCCGCGAGGCCGAGGTCGAGGGCGGCGCGGTAGATCGTGTCCTGGTTGTCCACCAGCCGGACCGCCGCCGTCGGGACACCGAGGCAGCACAGCTCGGTGAACGTCACCCCGGCCGCGCTGACGGCGACGTCCGTGGTCGCCAGCAGCTCCGGCAGCGCGGGACTGGGCGCCGCGACCCGGATCGACTGGTCCGGCGGCAAGGCCGGCAGTTCGGGCTCGCCGCGCACCAGCGCGTCCGCGACGAAGGGCAGTTCCGTGTCGCGAAGCGCGCGAAGCAGCAACCCGACCGTCTCCGCCCACTCGGCGCCGCCGCCCAGCACCACGGTGACGTGCAGCGGCGGGCCGGAACGCACCCGGCGCGTCCGGCGCACGACGTCGCGAAGCGGCGCGTACTCGATGCCCCGGAGCAGGACGTCCGAGCCGTCGTCCGGACGCGGGCCCGGCGCGAAGCCCGCGTCCACCACGATGTCCGCCGGACGGCGCCCGAACACGTCGTCCTCGATGGAGACGAGCAGCGCGCCGGCCGCGTTGACCTCCTTGCGCACGTCACCCAGGCCGTAGTGGTCGACGATCACCGCGTCGAACCCCGAGGCGTCGAACCCTGAGGCGTCGAACGTGTCGAGCCGCGTCACGCCCAGTTCGCCGAAGCGCGCCGCCAGCCATTCGGCGTTGTCGACACGGCCGGAAAACGCCACGGACCAACCGCGGGCCACCGCCCGCTCGGCGTAGGCGACCATCCGCGCGATGTGCCCGGCGCCGATCGACGCCGACGAGTCCGCGCGCAGCAGCAGCCTCACCGGCCGACCTCCTTCTGCTCGACGTGCGCGTTCAGCGCCACCAGGTCCGGCCGGGAACGCAGCAGCGCGACCACCGCCCGCCAATCGCCGACGCGGTCGCCCAGCTCGGCCACGAGCGCGGCGATCAGCGCCCAGTCCTCGGCGGTGTCGAGCGTCACCCGCAGGTCTTCGGCGGCCGGGCTCACCACCACCCCGGCGCACGAATAGCGCGTGGGCTGCGCGTAGACGCCCGAGGTGACGTGCTCACGGTCCGCTCCGGTGGCGGCCGAAACCTGCTCGCGCAGGACTTCGGCGCGCACCAGCTCGGCGTCGAAGCCGCGCGGCAGCGTCCGGACGAGCGTCGTGCTCACGTAGTCGAGGGACGGCTGAGCGCGCCACAGCGCGGCGAGCTGGCCGATCAGCGCCGGGTCGAGCAGCGGGCAGTCGGCGGTGAGCCGGACCACGGCGTCCGCGGGGTGCTCCCGCAGCGCCACCGCGAACCGTTCGAGCACGTCGTCGAGCGGGCCGCGGACCACGGCGGCGCCGCAGCGAGCGGCTTCGGCCGCGACCTCGTCGTCGGAGGGGTCCGCGGAGGTCGCGACCACCACCCGGTCGACGCCGGGAGCGGCCGCCGCGGCCCGGACGACCCAGCCCAGCACGCTGCGGCCGCCGAGCGGGCGCAGCACCTTGCCGGGCAGCCTGGTCGAGCTCGACCGGGCCTGGATGACGGCGTTGACCACGGGTGCTGCACGCATGGGTGACATGATGGCCGACGGTCACAGTCCCCGAAACGCGGAGGTCAACGATGTCCGAGCTGGATGGCTCCAGCATCCTGCTCACCGGCGGGACCGGTTCCTTCGGCAAGGCGTTCATCGCGCACGCGCTCGCCGAACTGAACCCGAGCCGGCTGGTCGTGCTCTCCCGCGACGAGCTGAAGCAGTACGAAGCCCGGCAGCTGTTCGACGACGATCCGCGCCTGCGCTGGTTCATCGGCGACATCCGCGACCGCCGCCGGCTCGAGCGCGCCATGCACGGCGTCGACTACGTCGTGCACGCCGCGGCGCTCAAGCAGGTCGACACCGGCGAGTACAACCCGTTCGAGTTCGTCCAGACCAACGTCGTCGGCTCGCAGAACGTGATCGAGGCGGCGATCGACACCGGCGTCAAGAAGGTCGTCGCGCTCTCGACCGACAAGGCGTCCAGCCCGATCAACCTCTACGGCGCGACGAAGCTGTGCGCCGACCGGATGTTCATCAGCGGCAACCACTACGCGGCCGCGCACGTGACGCGCTTCTCCGTGGTTCGCTACGGCAACGTGATGGGCTCGCGCGGCAGCGTCATCCCGTTCTTCCGCAAGCTCGCCGCGCAGGGCGAGTCGCTGCCGATCACGCACAAGGAGATGACCCGGTTCTGGATCACGCTCCCGCAGGCCGTGCGGTTCGTCGTCGACTCGTTCGACCAGATGCACGGCGGCGAGCTCTACGTGCCGCGGATCCCGAGCATGCGGCTGGTCGACCTGGCCCAGGCCATCGCGCCGGGCAGCGAGATGCACGAGGTCGGCATCCGCCCGGGCGAGAAGCTGCACGAGGAGATGATCGCCCCTGACGACGCGCGCCGGACGGTCAAGCTCGAGGACCGGTACGTCGTCCAGCCGCACCTCGCCGGCTGGGGGTACCAGGAGCCCGAAGGCGGCACGCCGATGCCGGAGGGCTTCGCCTACCGCTCGGACACGAACGACCTGTGGCTCAACCCCGAAGAGCTGCGCGAACTGGTCGAGCAGCATGGGTGAGTTCCTCCCGTACGGCCGCCAGTCGATCAGCGAAGCCGACATCCAGGCCGTCGTCGACGTCCTGCGCGGCGACTGGCTGACCACCGGGCCCGCCGTCCAGCAGTTCGAGGCCGACCTGGCGGCGCACACCGGCGGGACACCCGCGGTCGCCGTCACGTCGGGCACAGCGGCGCTGCACGTCGCCTACGCGGCGGCCGGGATCGGGCCGGGTGACGAGGTCGTCACCTCGCCGATGACCTTCGTGGCGACCGCCGCAACGGCCGCCCTGCACGGCGCGAAGGTCGTCTTCGCCGACGTCGAGCCGGACACCGGCAACCTCGCCGTCGACGCGGCGGCCGCCGCGGTGACCGAGCGCACGAAGGTCGTCGCGGCCGTCGACTACGCCGGCCACCCCGCCGAACTGGACGCGCTGGGAGAACTCGCCCGCAACGCGGGCGCGCTGCTCCTGGAGGACGCGGCGCACTCGGTCGGCGGGTCCTGGCAGGGCCGTCCGGTGGGCTCGATCGCCGATCTGACGACGTTCTCGTTCTTCCCGACCAAGAACCTCACCACGGCCGAAGGCGGCGCCGTCGTCACGCCCAGTGAGCACCTCCTGCACCGGGCGCGCGGGTTCCGCAACCACGGCCTGGTCCGCGACCGCGCCGAGCAGCGGTACCCGGACGAAGGCGGCTGGCACCAGGAAGTCCACGAGTTCGGCCTGAACTACCGCCTGCCGGACGTCCTCTGCGCGCTCGGGTCCAGCCAGCTCACCCGGCTCGCGGAGTTCAAGAAGCGCCGCGCCGAGATCCACGCCCGGTACACCGCGGCCTTCGCCGACGTCGACGGCGTGGCGACGCCGCCGAGCCGCCCGGGCGCCGATCCGGTGTGGCACCTCTACCCGCTGCGCGTGCTCGAAGGCCGCCGCAAGGCGCTGTTCGAGCACCTGCGCGGCACCGGCATCGGCGTCCAGGTGAACTACATCCCGGCCTACTGGCACCCGGTGTTCGAGGACCTCGGCTACCGGCGCGGCCTCTGCCCGAACGCCGAGGCGTACTACGAGCAGGAGCTGTCGCTGCCGCTGTTCCCGTCGCTGACGGACGCCGACGTCGACCGCGTGGTCGACGCCGTGCGCGCGTTCTTCTAGAGCAGGTCCCAGGTCAGGGGCGTGCCCTTCGCGGCGTCGACGCGGAAGGTGCGCCCCACGACCGTGGTGATCTCGGCCGGGGCGAGGCCGCCCGCGGGCCGGATCGACCGGACGTTCGCCGCGGTGACCTCGTCACCGGCGCGGACGTCCTCGACGACGTAGAGGGACCGGCGCAGCCGCAGGCCCTCCTTCTCGCTCTCGCGCGGGCCCAGCACGGGCTCGCCGAGGGCCTCCCACGCCCGGTGCGTCTCCTCGACCAGGGCGGCCAGCTCGGCGGGCTCCAGCGAGAACTCCGAGTCGACGCCGCCGTCCGCGCGGGCCAGCGTGACGTGCTTTTCGATCGCCACCGCGCCCAGCGCGACCGCGGCGACCGGCGCGCCGATGCCCGGGGTGTGGTCGGAGAGCCCCACCAGCGACTGCGTCAGGCCGGCCAGCAGCGGCAGGCCGCGCAGGTTGCTCTCGCGCGGCGACGCCGGGTAGCTCGCCGTGCAGCCGAGCACGATCAGCTGGTCGTTGCCCGCTTCGCGGGCGGTGCGCACGGCCGCGTCGATCTCCGCGACGTTCGCCATGCCGGTGGAGATGACCAGCGGCTTGCCGGTGCGCGCGCACAGCTCGATCAGCGGCAGGTCGACGATCTCCGACGACGCGATCTTGTACGCCGGCGCGTCCAGTGACTCCAGCAGCTCGACGGCCGTCGGGTCGAACGGGCTGGAGAAGATTTCCAGGCCGCGGGCCCGCGCGCGCTCGAACAGCGGCGCGTGCCACTCCCACGGCGTGTGCGCCTTTTCGTACAGTTTGTACAGGTTCTCGCCGCCCCACAGCTCGTGCGAGTCGCCGATGCGGAACGCCGGGGTGTCGACGTCGATGGTGATCGTGTCGGGGCGGTAGGTCTGCAGCTTGACCGCGTGTGCGCCGGTTTCGGCGATCGCGTCGACGATGGCGAGCGCGCGGTCGAGGTCGCCGTTGTGGTTGCCGGACATCTCGGCGATCACGAACGGCGGGTGGCCGGGGCCGACCTCGTGCGCGCCGATGCGGATGTCTGCGGTCATGGTGCCTCCCCGGGGTGGACGGTTCGGGTCACTGCAGAGTCTTGCGCAGGTGCCGGAAGCCGCCGACGGCAGGCGCGGCTTCGACGTACCCGGCCCCGTCGAACAACCTCGCCGAAGCCGCGTTGTCCTGGTGCACGGCGGCCAGCACGACCCGCACGCCGAGGCGGTCCCGGGCCGCCCGCTCGCCCTCGGCGAGCACGGCACCGGCCAGGCCCCGGCCGCGGTGCCCGGGAGCCACGGTGATGCTGACCTCCCAGCCGTGGTCGTCGCGCCGGTCGAACCGCACGGTGCCGACCGGCTCGTCCTCGTGGTCGACGACGAGCAGCAGCCGGCCCGGATCCGCGAGGACCCCGCGCAGCCAGGCGAGGTGCTCGTCCAGGGCGACGACCGTCGTCGACCGGGACGCCTGCCGGGTCCGGGGGTCGTTGCGCCAGCCCAGCAGCAGCTCGGCGTCCGCCTCGGTGGCCTCCCGGGCGCGCAAGTTACCGGGCGACGGACTGCTGGGCCTGGTCTTCGAGGCGGCGCAGCCGGTCCTCGTAGCGGGAGATGCCCGCCAGCCGGACGCGGATCTGCGCGTGCTGGCGCTGGATCTCCTCGATCAGCGTGCGCGCCTCGGCGACCTGCGTCGTGTCGCCGTTCGGGACCAGCGACATCGACTCGCGCAGCGTCTCCAGCCGGCCTTCCTGCGCCGCCACGTGCGGGATCAGGCGGTCGAGCTCCGCACGGGTCCAGCGCAGGTCGCCGCGGGCCTGCTCGAGGCCGTGCTCGGCGTTGTCCAGCCGGCGCCGGTGGTCGGCGGTGGCGTGCTCGAGTTCGGTGACGCGCGAGACGAGCCCGCGGGTTTGGTCCTCGACCCGGAAGTCGATGACCTTGACGATCCGGTCGATCAGGCCTCTGCCGAGTTTCTGCACTGCCATGGTGATCCTTCGCGTGGGTGGGACGTGCGCCTAGCGTAGGAGGGTCGTGTCGCCGGTCTTGGTCCAGGAGTCCAGCAGCCGCCCCTCGTTGGCGATCTGGTGCTCGGGCCCGACGATGCAGGAGTCGCCCGCGGCGTGCTCCCAGGAGGTCTGGTCGGGGTCGTCGATGAACGAGAACCCGGTCAGCACGAGGTGCGCGGTCGGGAACGACGTCCGCGCGATCCAGGCGGCCAGCGTGCCGGTGGTCGACCACGTCGGCTCGGTGCGGGTCGGCAGGCCGAGCGCGTCCGACAGCGGCAGCACGACCTCGCGGTTCGGCACCGGGACCGCGCCGAGGTCGACGGGCCACCAGCCCGGCAGGTCCTCCGGCTCCCAGTGCATCCGGCCCGGCTCGACCAGCAGGTAAAGCCGGTTGCGGTAGTCCTGGAAGACGTGCCTGGTGGCCCGGATCGCCCGGTTGAACACCACGACGTGGGTCCGGGAGCCGACGATCTCCTCACCGGGCTCGTCGACGACGAAGCCGTTGACGCGGATCACGAGGTCGCACGTGTCGATCGCCTTCGCCCGCTGGGGGTCGGGCGGGAGCGGCTGGTTTCCGACGACCGCCACCGAACGGGGGTCCGGCCGGTCGGCGTAGGCCGCGAGCAGGTTGACCATCAGGCTCGCCGCGTCGAGAGCAGCAGTCATAAGCGGAGAAAGTACCAGGACGGGTGATCCGGCCCGGCGTCTAGCGGTCCACGGGCACTACCACACCGGCGGGGTGGCCCGGGCGCCGCGCACCCCATCGGTACCCTCGTCCACGTGCATGCCACCAGCACGGTTCAGGCCGCGGACTCCCCCGTAGCGACGTCGGCTCCGCCGACGTCGGACAGCAAGACGTTCGCGCGTGCCTTCGCCGACATCAAGGCCGGTTTCCGCGCCCGCGAGCTCTGGGGTCACCTCGGCTGGCAGGACATCAAGCAGCGCTACCGCCGCTCGGTGATCGGTCCCTTCTGGATCACCATCAGCCAGGCCGTCCTCGCGCTCGGGCTCGGGCTGCTGTACTCGCAGCTGTTCAAGCTGCCCGTCGAGGTGTTCCTGCCCTACATCTCCACCGGCTTCATCATCTGGGGCTTCATCAGCGGCTGCCTGTCCGAGGGCATGGAGACGTTCATCACGAACGAGGGGCTGATCAAGCAGCTCCCGGCGCCGCTGAGCGTCTACATGCTGCGCACGGTGTGGCGGCAGACGCTGATGCTGGCCCACAACATGATCGTCTACGTGGCCGTGCTGGCGATCTTCTTCAGCGCGCTCGACAAGAAGTACTCGCTGCTGGGCAACGGCGCGTGCATCCCCGACCACATCTGCCACCCGGGCCTCAGCTGGACCATCCTGCTGGCCATCCCCGGTTTCGCGCTGCTGGCGCTGAACGCCGGCTGGGTGACGCTGCTGTTCGGCATCATCTCGACCCGCTTCCGCGACATCCCGCAGGTCGTCAACTCGCTGATCCAGCTGCTGTTCTACGGCACGCCGATCGTCTGGCCGGTGGACCAGCTGATGTCCGGCGGGGCCCGGGAGGGCGTCTCCTGGATCCTGCCGATCGTCAAGGCCAACCCGCTCTACCACTTCATGCAGGTGGTCCGGGCGCCGCTGCTGGGCCAGGAGTTCTCGCCGGAGAACTGGATCGTGGTCGGCGCCATCACCGTCATCGGTTGGGCTCTCGCGCTGGTCGCGATGCGCAACTACCGTGCCCGCGTCTCCTATTGGGTGTGACACATGGTCTCCATTGACGTCCACAACGCGTTCGTCGACTTCCCGATCTTCGACGCGAAGACGCGGTCGATGAAGAAGAAGGTGCTCGGCAAGGTCGGCGGCAAGATCGGCACCGACACGAAGGTGCCGATCATCGAAGCCCTGCACGACGTCACGCTCAACCTGCGTGAAGGCGACCGCGTCGGCCTGGTCGGGCACAACGGCGCCGGCAAGTCCACGCTGCTGCGCCTGCTCGCCGGGATCTACGAGCCGACCCGCGGTTCGTCGCGGATCAACGGCAAGATCGCGCCGGTGTTCGACCTCGGCATCGGCATGGACCCGGAGATCTCGGGCGTCGAGAACATCATCATCCGCGGTCTCTTCCTCGGCATGACCGCCAAGGAGATGGAGAAGCGGGTCGACGACATCGCCGAGTTCACCGAGCTCGGCGACTACCTGCAGATGCCGCTGCGGACGTACTCGACGGGTATGCGGGTGCGGCTCGCGCTCGGCGTCGTCACCTCGATCGACCCCGAGATCCTGATCCTCGACGAGGGCATCGGCGCGGTCGACGCGGCGTTCCTCAACAAGGCCCGCGACCGCCTCAAGGACCTCGTCAAGCGCTCCGGCATCCTGGTCTTCGCCAGCCACTCCGACGAATTCCTGTTCGAGCTGTGCGATTCGGCCATCTGGATGGACGAGGGGCACCTCAAGCAACAGGGTTCGCTGCGGGACGTCCTCACGTCGTACAAGGGGCGTGACCCCTTCGAGAACATGAGCCAGGAAACCTTGGAGCGCTTCGGCATCGAGCCGGTGGCGACGACGAACGGCGGGGAATGATGGCGAGCGAGACTCCGCAGCTGCCCGAGGGCGCCGTCGTCGGCGTGGTCGTCACGCGGCACCGGCGCGAGCTGCTCGCGGACTCGCTCAAGGTCATCGCGGCCCAGACCCGGCCGGTCGACCACCTGGTCGTCGTGGACAACGGGCCGGACGACTCGGCGCGCGAAGTCGTCGAGAACTACCCGCTGCCGCACACGTACCTGCCGTCGCACCGGAACCTCGGCGGCGCCGGCGGGTTCGCACTCGGCATGCTGCACGCGCTGTCACTGGGCGCCGACTGGATCTGGCTGGCGGACGACGACGGGCGCCCGGCCGACGAGAACGTGCTCGCCACGCTGCTCGAGGAAGCGGAAAAGCGGGGCCTGGCGGAGATTTCGCCGGTGGTGTCGAACATCGACGCCCCGGACAAGCTGGCGTTCCCGCTGCGCCGCGGCCTGACCTGGAAGCGGTCGCAGTCCGAGCTGGGCGCGGACTTCCTGCCCGGCATCGCGTCCCTGATGAACGGCGCGCTCTTCCGGGCGTCCACTTTGGACGTCGTCGGCGTGCCGGACCTGCGGCTGTTCTTCCGCGGCGACGAGGTCGAGCTGCACCGGCGGCTGGTCCGCTCGGGCCTGCCGTTCGGCACGTCGCTGAAGACGAAGTACCTGCATCCGGACGGCTCCGACGAGTTCAAGCCGATGCTGGGCGGCAAGTTCCACGCGCAGGACCCGGAAAACGAGGTCAAGCGCTACTACACCTACCGCAACCGCGGCTACCTGCTGTCGCAGCCGGGGATGCGGAAGATCGGTGCGCTGGAGATCGTCCGGTTCGGGCTGTACTTCGTGGGCGTGAAGCGGGATCCGAAGGCGTTCCTGCAGTGGCTGAAGCTGGTGCGCCAGGGCCGCGCCGAGAAGTTCTACCGCTACTGAAAAGGGGCCCCCGCGGGGGCCCCTTTTCCGTTCGCCTTATTCGCCGATGACCGGCGGCGCCGTGCGCAGGTCGGTGCCGAACACCTCGTCGGGGTCGCCCTCGACCAGGTAGGTCGGGCGCGAGTGTTCGGTGTCCTCGTCGCCTTCACCCTTCTGGCCGCGGCCCAGGCCGCCACCGCCGGGGTTCATGCCACCGCGACCGGCGGCACCCGAGCCGAGGCCGCCCATCCCGCGTCCCGCGGCCGCTTCCGCGGCCCCGATCCCGCCCGGCCGGGCCGCACCGGACGCGGCGCCCGCGCCCGTCGCGCCGCCGGCCGCACCCGAGCCGCCGGGGCCGAAGCCGCCGCCACCGCGGCCGCCGGCACCGCCACCGACCTTGGAGTTGTAGGCCTCGTCGCCGCCGAAGTTCATGCCGCCCATCGGCATCGGGCTCATCGGCGGCATCCCGCCGAACTGCTGGTTCGGGTTGTTCGAGGTCGACGCCGCCGGGAGCGCGCCGGGCGTGAAGCCGGACGGCGTGGTGGTACCCGCGGGCACGAACCCCGACCCGGTGGTCGAACCGGGTCCGGGAACGGTGTGCCCGGCCGGCCCGCCGAGCGGTCCGGAGGGGTTGCCGGACAGGAAGCCCTGCGTGCTCGCGCTCCCCCCGGGCAGGTGTACCGAGCCGGCGCCCGGCGGGTTCACGCCGGAGGGCGTGTTGATGCCGTTCTTGTCGCCGGTGCCGCCGGGGTCATCGCTGCCCCCGCCGGTGCTGAAGCTGGGCGGCGGCGCGAAGGCGGGCTGCTTGGAGGCGGCCTCGTAGAGGTTCTTGTCGTAGGTCGCCATGACGCCGGCGGCCTCGTCGTGCGCGGCCTGGCTGTCCTTCTGCTTTTGGATGGACTTCTCGACGTTGTCGGCCAGGTTGAGCGGGTTGGAGGTGACCCAGCCCTTGAACTCGTCGGTCCAGCTGAACGGGATGGGCGCCGGCATGGAGTTCTTCGCCGTGGCCGCGGCCTGGCCCTGCTGGTAGATGGTCTCCGAGGCCAGCTTCGCGTTCTGGGAGTTGGCGTCGGACCACTTGCTCAGGCTGGTGAAGTACTGCTGCGCGTTCTCGGCCGCGCTGCCTTCCCAGGTGCCCTTGGACGCGTTGACGGCGGTGGTCATCGACTGCGCGAACTTGTCGAAGATCTGGTGCACGTCGTGGTAGGCGGTCGAGACCTGGGACACCTGGTCGACGTCGAGGTTGTTCTGGAGGTACGCCTGCAGCTGGGTGTGGTCGTTGCCCTTGTAGTCGGCGTTCGGTGCGTGCAGGCCCGGCACGTACTCGACGTCACGGCCCTGGGTGGCGTCCTTGACGTTCTTGGCGCCCATCTGCTGCGACTGGCTCTTCGCCTGGGCGCGCGCCAGGTAGTCCTGGACCCACCCGAACAGCCAGTTGCCCGGGTCGACGCCCTCCTCGGCCTTCCGCTGCAGGTAGGCGTCCCGATCCGCGGGCGCCATGTTCTGCACTTCCTGCGGCGACTTGTCCGCGGTCTTGGGCGGCCGGCTCTGTGGCGTGCTCATTTGAACTCCCCTTACGCCTTGGGCAGTTTCGGCTCGACGATCTTGTTGGCCATGTCCTCGGCGAGCTGGCAGGCCTTGGCCACGGTCTTGAGGCCGGTCGCGTTCACGTCCACCCGCGCCTTGTCCCCCACCCCGAGGGCGACGGTGCAGCCCAGCGGCGCGTCACTCGACGCCTCCTTGGCGGCACGGCCGTTCACCTGCAGGTCCTTGACCCCGTTGCCCGTGTCGTTGACGGAGTCGAGCGGGGCGGTGTCGCGGATGGCGACGCTGAGGACCATGGCCTCTTCGCTCGGATCGGTGATCTTGTGCTGGTACCGGCAGACCCGGGCACCCCCGAGCTTCTGCTCGTCGGCGGGCTCGAACGAGGAGGCGTAGCCGCTGATGTCAGCCGGTGTCAGCAAGGTGCACGGCTGCAGCGAGGTGGTGGAAGCACCGCCCGGGTCGGCCGAGCTCGAACTCCCGCTCGAAGGCGCTGCAGACTCCGAGCCGGCCGGCGAGGCGGTTCCCGGCTGGGTGGTCGTGCAACCGGTCAGCAGGACGGCACCGGCGGCGAGGGGCAGGAAGGCCCGGACGAGGAGTTTCATCATTCCCTAGTGCTTGTACTTCAAGGCGTCGAAGGCGGCGTTGTCGGACTCGTTGTACTTCGCGACGGCGAGATCGAGCGCTTTGCCCGCCTGCTCGGCCAGGTTCTTGAGCTCTTCGAGAGCCATGCTCGCGGACCCCTCGACCTGCGCCGCACCTTTGTGGTCGTGCGCCGCGACGGTGTGCCCGTAGGGGTGGTTCCCCAGCTGCGGTGACTGGTTGAGGGTGTAGATGGAGTCCCCTTTGATGGTGAGGTCGTTGATCAAGTCGGCCAGTGCCTTCTTGATCGGCGCGACCCCTTCGGGCGAGATCGTGAAGCCGCCGGTGTTCGCCGCGGCCAGCAGCTTCTGCGTCTCCGCCGTCGCCGCCTTCACGGCAGCGCCCATGGCGCCGGAGGAGAACGGGTTGACGATGTCCGACATCGATCCGCCACCGCCGTCGGCAATCAACATCGCAGCTCCCCGAAATCGCTTCGCCCGTGCGTGTCCACCCGGGAGTCTACTAGCCGGGCACCCAGCGCAACCGCTCTTCACAGATCTTCACTTCGGACGCACCGGCCCCCTCGCCGGTTCCGGGACGCTCAGAACTGCCCTTCGAGCTGCGCGTACAGCTGCTGGGCCAGCCGGGCGTTGTCGGCCGGGGCGTAGGTGATCCAGCGCTGGCCGTCCGCCGCTTCCCGGGATGACATCAGCCAGCGGCCGCTCGGGGTGTCGAACCAGGCCAGGGGTGGGTACGTGCCGCCGCGGGTCTGGGCGGTGAACTGGCCGATGCGCTTCTTCGGTTCCTGGAACACGCGCTCGATCATGCGCAGCTGGGGGCCGCCGCCGCTTTGGGAACGTGGGCCGGTGACGCCGGCGAACGGGTCGTACGCGTCGTCGCGGCGCTGGCGGGGCTGCGGGGCCGGGCGGGAAATCGTCACCGACTGGCCGGGTGCCGCCGGGGTCAGCGGGAGGAGGTCGACGATCGCCGGGACGATGCCCGTGGGGCGGACCTCCTCGAAGACGATCAGGTTCTCGTCCTGGCGGGCGAGGACCGCGAACTGGCCGTCGGAGGCGACGCGGGCGAACAGGTGGCGGTCGCCCAGCTCGGCGGCCGCGTTGACGGTCACGCCGCCGCGGACGAACGTGGCCAGCGCCAGCTCGGCGTCCGGGTCGAGGCGGCCGCGGCTCCACAGGCCGCGGCCGGTCAGGTCGCGGACCACGGCGTCGCGGATCATCGCGCGCTGCTCGACGGTCGTGCCGACGTGCGGGACCTCGAACGGCGTCGGCGCGCGGCCCAGCCCGAGCTGTTCGAGCAGGATGTCCACCGCCGCCAGCGACAGCGAGAACGAGTGCGGCATTCGCTTCCAACCCCCCGCGGATGAGTCCGGCCTACGCGAAAACGGTAGTCCACCCGGCTGCTCCGCCCTCAGCGAACCCGCTTGCCCGGTGAAGATCGCCGCTGGTCCGATGGACGCATGGCCGACTCGAAACCCGCCCTCGTCCTGCACCTCGCCACCGGCGGCGAACCGCTGTTGTTCGCCTTGACCACCGAAGAATCCGGAAAGCTGGCCGGCAGGCTCACCCAGCTCGTGAAGTCCGGCGCCGTCGAAACGGTGACCACCAAGGACGACTCGGTGGTCGCGGTCAACTTCGCGCACGTCGCCGCCGCGTACATCGACGACCTCACCCGCAAGAGCAAGGTCTTCGGCCTGCACGCCTGAGACGGCGAAGGCCGCCTCACGGCGTGCGTGAGACGGCCTTCGCGCGAAGAGCGTCAGAGCTTGTACAGGCGCTTCCAGTTCTCGCGCGAGGTGAGCTCCGGCATGGCCCGCTTGTACTGCTCCTGCACCGCCGCGCCTTCCTTGCGCAGCCGCTGGATGACCCGCGCGCCCTGCTTGGCCAGCGCGAACATCTTCACCCGGTCGTAGGACCGGACGCGGACGCCCTCCTGGCTCGCGTCGGTGACGACGGCCGTGTCGAACAGCGCGATGTGCCACCAGTTGGCCTCGTCGATCGGCACCGCGCCGAGCCCGAAGCGGCTGCGGCCGAGCACCCGGTCGAGCACCCGCTTGATCAGCACCAGGCGCTGCATGCTGGGCCGCGGCGCGCTGTTGATGATGCCGATGTCGTTGGACGCGATGCCCGGGACGTCGGTCGCCTTGTGGCGCTTGGTCTCCGGGTAGTCGTCGCGGATGCGGCGGATCTCCTTCATCGCCTCGACCCCGCCGTCACGCAGGACTTCCGGGCCCTTCAGGAAGTCCTCGACGGCCTTGATCAGCGTCGCCGACAGGCCGTACTGCATGCCCAGCAGGTAGCGGACCAGCTGCGCGATGAGCACGCGCGAGAGCAGGTTGAGGTTGAACGGCGAGTGCAGCGCCGCGGTGATGATCGAGTTGCGCAGGTTGAAGTACCGGTGCCACTCGTCCCAGTCCTTCATGTGGAAGTCCGCGTGCCACACGCCCGCGCCCGGCAGGGTGACGGTCGGGAAGCCGTGCGCGCGGGCCCGGTAGGAGTACTCGGCGTCGTCCCACTGGAAGAAGAACGGCAGCGGGTAGCCGGTGGCCTGGACGACCTCGTACGGGATCAGGCACGACCACCAGCCGTTGTACCCGGCGTCGAGGCGGCGCTCCTGGCGGTTCGGCTTCAGCGTCTCCTCGTCCACGCCGAGCAGGTCGGCGGTGGACAGCGAGTGCTCCACCGGCTGGCCGGGCTCGAGGGTGTTGAGGCGGGCGTACTCGGCGCCGACGTGCAGCTGGTTCGGGTGGAACAGGTTGAGCATCTGGCCGCCGACGATGATCGGGTTGGCGGCGCGGTTCGAGAACGCCGTCATCCGGATCACCAGGTCCGGCTCGAGCAGGACGTCGTCGTCCATGAACAGGACGTTCGCGTGCTCGGTCGCGGTGTGCCCGGCCACCTCGAAGAGGCCGCGGGTGAAGCCGCCGGCGCCGCCGAGGTTCGGCTGCTTGATGTAGTGCAGCTTGTCGGCGAGGTCCTTGGCGACCTGCTCGAAGCCGTCGCGGGACTCGACGAGGTCGGTGCCCTGGTCGGCGACGTAGATCGCGTCCAGGGTCTCCAGCGAGGAGACGTCCGCGGCGAGGGCCTGCAGGTTCTTGAGGCAGTCGTCCGCGCGGTTCATCGTGCAGATGGTCACCGCGGTCGGGCGGATCTTCTCCGGTGCGTCGACCGTCCAGCGGACCTGCTCGACGCGCAGCGTCTGGCCGCCCTCGGTCTCGAGGTCGAGCCAGAGCGCGCCGCCGTCGTAGAACTTGTCGAGCTTGCCGGTCAGCGACACCTTCGCCTGCTTGGCGTCCTTGACCTGCTCGGCGGCCACCACGCGGGGCTCGCCCTCGACGTCCGAGGCGCCCATCGACAGCAGGCCGGTGCCGGTGACGACCGCCTCGACCGAGACCTCGGTCACCGTCGTCCAGCGCTGCCAGTAGCTGGCCGGGAACCGGCCGAAGTACGTGTTGCCCGACACCTTGGAAGCGGGCTCGAGGCTGATCGACGCGCGTTCCCGCACGGCGGAGCCCCACTCGAGCTCGGCGTACAGGTCCTTGCTGACGATCGGCGCCGGACCGGCGTAGAGCCCGCGCTGCGCCGTCAGGCGGCCCTGCGGAGTGTGCTCGGTGAACCGCGTCTCGGCGGCCGCGCCGGCTTCGGTGGTCGGCGCCGGGGTAGCTGTCTTACCGGGCATGGTTCCTCAGTTCTCCTTGGTCGACGGCTCGCGGAACACGACCCACTTGAGCATGACGAAGTTGATCACGGTGGCCGTGGCCTGCGACACGGCCCAGCAGAGCGTGTGCTGCCACGCGGACTCCGGCAGCACCTGCAGCATGAGCTGGTTCACCCCGACCGCGACGAAGAACGTCACGGTGTAGAGCAGGACGAACGAGCCGACCTGCGCCTTCCCGTCGCGGCGCCCACCGGCGAAGGTGAACTTCCGGTTCAGGAAGAACGCCGTGGTCGTGCCCACGATGAAAGAGATAGCGCGGGCGATGTCGACCCACGGTGAGGTGGCCATCCCGGCCACCTGGGTCAGCAACGTGTAGGTGCCCAGGTCGACGAGGGCGCAGAAGCCCCCGATCAGGGCGAAGCGGATGAGCTGGCCCAGCAGTCCGGGAGAGGACTGCGCCGCCGTCACCTCGGCTTGCGGATCGGTCGCCACCACTGCTTTACCTCGTCACCTGAGTCATGGTCACCCGCGCGGGCGCTTGTGCCTTGATGCGCAAAGTGTAGAGATGAGCACTTCAGGGTCACGTCTCGGGCGGTCAACGGCGTGGCTACCCTGGTCGAGTGACCCACGTACCCAACACACAGCGTCGCACGCTCATGGGCTGGGCGCGGACCGCACCGACCACGGCCGACGTGCTGACCACCGCCGACGTGGAAGAGATCGCACGGGCCGTCGTCCAAGCGGGTGCACGCGGCGTGATCGCCCGCGGCCTCGGCCGGTCCTACGGCGACTCGGCGCAGAACGCCGGCGGCCTGGTCGTCGACATGACGGCGCTGAACCGGATCCACTCGATCGACCCGGACTCCGCGCTCGTCGACGTCGACGCCGGCGTGAGCCTCGACCAGCTGATGCGCGAGGCGCTGCCGTACGGCCTGTGGGTCCCGGTGCTGCCCGGCACGCGCCAGGTGACGATCGGCGGCGCCATCGCCAACGACATCCACGGCAAGAACCACCACAGCGCGGGCAGCTTCGGCAACCACGTCGTGTCGATGGACCTGATCACCGCCGACGGGCAGGTCCGCACGCTGACGCCGGAGGGCCCGGACGCCGAGCTGTTCTGGGCGACCGTGGCCGGCATCGGCCTGACCGGCATCATCGTCCGGGCGAAGATCCGGATGACGAAGACGGAGACCGCGTACTTCATCGCGGACAACGAGCGCACGAACAACCTCGACGAGACGCTCGAGCTGGTCAGCAACGGCTCCGACGACAACTACACGTACTCGTCGGCGTGGTTCGACACGATCTCCACCGGCTCGAAGCTGGGCCGCGCCGCGTTCGGCCGCGGCTCGCTGGCCAAGCTGGACGAACTGCCGCCGAAGCTGCGCGCGAACCCGCTCAAGTTCGACGCCCCGCAGCTGGCGACGCTGCCGGACGTCTTCCCGAACGGCCTGGCCAACAAGCTGACGTTCGGCGCCATCGGCGAGCTGTACTACCGCAAGACGCCGAAGGCCGCCCGCGGCGTGATCCAGAACCTGACGGCGTTCTACCACCCGCTCGACATGTTCGGCGAGTGGAACCGGGCCTACGGCTCGAAGGGTTTCCTGCAGTACCAGTTCTCGACGCCGCTGAACGCGCACGAGCCGCTGCGCAAGATCGTCGAGAAGATCGCCGAGTCGGGGCACGTGTCCTTCCTCAACGTCTTCAAGCGCATGGGCGAGGGCAACGCGGCGCCGCTGTCGTTCCCGCACCCGGGCTGGATGGTCTGCGTCGACTTCCCGATCAAGGACGGCCTGAGCCGGTTCTGCCAGGAGCTCGACGAAGACGTCCTGGCGCTGGGCGGCCGGCTGTACACGGCGAAGGACTCGCGCACCTCGCCCGAGACGTTCGCGAAGATGTACCCGCGGCTCGAAGAGTGGCGCAAGGTGCGCGCGTCCATTGACCCCGAAGGCGTTTTCGCCTCTGACATGAGCCGGAGGCTCGAACTGTGATCGACGCGGTGGGCAACCCCCAGTCCCTGCTCCTGCTCGGCGGCACGTCCGACATCGCACTGGCGATCGCCGAGAAGTACCTGGCCGAGAAGCCGCTGCGCGTGGTGCTGGCCGCCCGGCCGTCACCCCGCCTCGACGCGGCGGCGCAGCGCCTGAAGGACCGCGGCGCCGAGGTGTCCACGGTGGACTTCGACGCTGCGGACACGACCTCGCACCCGGCTGTGCTGGCCAAGGCGTTCGAGGGCGGCGACATCGACGTCGCGGTGGTGGCGTTCGGCCTGCTCGGCGACCCGGAGGAGGTCTGGCAGGACCACGCGAAGGCGGTCGAACTGGCCACGGTGAACTACACGGCGGCGGTGTCGGTCGGGGTCGCGCTGTCGGAAAAGCTCAAGGCCCAGGGCCACGGCACGGTGATCGCGCTGTCGTCGGTGGCGGGCGAGCGGGTCCGCCGCTCCAACTTCGTGTACGGCTCGACGAAGGCCGGCTTCGACGGCTTCTACCTTGGCCTCGGCGAGGCGCTGGCGCCGTTCGGGGTCAAGGTGACGGTGGTCCGCCCGGGGCACGTCAAGACGAAGATGACCGAGGGGCTGAAGGACGCCCCGCTGGCGCAGACGGCTTCGCAGGTCGCGGACATCGCGGTGAGCGCGGCCCGCGCGGGCAAGGACCTGGTGTGGGCGCCGGCGCAGTTCCGCCTGGTGATGTCGGCCCTGCGGCACGTCCCGCGGCCGATCTTCCGCAAGCTCCCGATCTGATTTCTGGCCTGGTCGAAGGCCCGGACCGCGAGGGCCGGGTCTTCGACCGAAAGTGGACATCGGCGGCGGCAACTCCCCCACCCTCCCTGGGGGGCGTGCCCAAGTCCATTCTATCGGCGAGGGGCGACGGAAGCCGCCGGAAAGGCGCTGGCCGCAGCAGCTGTCCACATTGGCTGGCGCCTGTGGACCGACCGGGCTCAGCACGGCGACGGCCGAGGCTCAGCCGCCCACGGCGTGGGCCGGCACCAGGTACAGGTTCTGGCTGCCCACCCACGGTGAGTCGATTCGCCAGCTCGCCAGCGCCGCCGGGGGTGGGGTGCGGCGGGTGGTCGCCAGGACCAGGTCCGGGCTGATCGGGGCCACGCTGTGGTCGAAGTTGTGGAAGTTGGCCTCCAGCAGGGCCCGGCCGAGGTCGTCGCTGCGGCGTTTGGTCTCCGTGATCGCCGGGTCCACCGCGCCGCGGTCGGAGAACTCGTCGACCAGCTCGCAGTCGCACGCGTACGCCAGCGCGCCGACCTCGCCCGCCGTCTCCACCTTGCGGCCGTGCGCGATCGCCGCCAGCTCCTGGCCGATCTCGCGGTACTCCGTCGTCGACGCGTGGTTGCTCGTGATGGGCGCGAACTGGCGAGGCAGGCCCGGCAGCGCGTACACCGCGACGCTCGCCGCGAGGACCGCTCCGGCCGCGGTCCACGCGCCGCGCCGGACCCGCTCCGGGACGGCCGAGGCGCACGCGGCGAGGAAGATCGTCGCGCCGATGATGCTCGGCGCGTAGTACCAGTGGTAGGGCGGCACGCCGAGCCGGCTGTAAGCCAGGTAGTGCACCGCGCCGGCGACGGCGAGCGCCGCGAACGGCGTCAGCCGGCGGGCCGCCTCGGAACCGCGGCGGTACCGGACGAGCCACGCCACTCCGGCCGGGACGGCCAGCAGCAGCGGCAGGAACGACAGCGCGGCCGCGGCCGGGAAGTTGCGCCAGTACAGCAGCGGGCCGTTGGTGAAGCTGAACGGGCCCCACGACTGCTGGCTGATCTTGATGACGAGCGTGTCCGGCACGGCCGAGCCGAGCACCACCCAGCTGAACCCGAACCACGGCAGCGTGACGGAGAGCGCGGCGAAGGCCGTCCGCCAGATGCCGGTCCAGAACTCGCGGCGGGCGGCGAACAGCACCGCGGCGAACAGCAGCAGGTCGATGCGGACGAGGGCGAGCAGCCCGATCACCACGCCCAGGTGGCTCGCCCGGCGCTCCCCCGCGTAGACGAGCGTCCAGACGACACCGGTGGCACCGAGTGCGACTTCCAGCCCGATCGAGGACAGCAGCAGCGGGTTGACCAGCAGCAAGGCGAACGTCAGCGGTGCGAACGCCGCCGGCAGGCCGGAGCGCTCGCCGAGGCGGCGCAGCCCCAGCACGAGCAGCACCTGCGCGGCGACGAACACGACGCCGGCGGCCAGCACGGCGTCGCGCACGACGAACGTGACCGCGCCGAGGAGGAGGACGTTCAGCGGGGACGTCGCGGTGTTCGCCGTGCCCTGCTCGATCAGGCCCCAGTGGCCGTGGAAGGCGAGGTTCTTCGCGTAGGACAGCGTGATGTAGGTGTCATCGATGAGATGGCTGCTGACCAGGGCGAACACGAAGGCTGAGGCGGCCGCGGCGCCCGCCGGCAGAGCCCACGAGCGGGCGACCGGGACGGCCGCCGGCAGCACGCGGACGACTTCGGGGAGTTCTGCGGAGGCGCTTCGCATCCGAAATACCGTACCCCGCTCGTGATGAATCTGTGATCTGAGCGGGGTACGGGTGGCCTAGGCCACAGTGGTGCCTCAGATGCCGTCGCCGGTGCCGGTGCCGCCGTTGCCGCGCCCGCCGAAGCCGGGGCCGCGGCCGTCGAAGCCCTGGTCAGGGCCGTTGTGCTGGCGGTGGATGCCCGGGCCGCCGGAGCGGGGGCCGTGGTGCGACGCGGCGGCGATCCCGCCGACGATGCCACCGCCGATCAGCAGGCCGAGCAGGCCTGCGCCGACGAGCTGGGTGGCGCGGTGGCCGGCGAACCGCCGGAACCCACCGGACGGCCGCGGCGCGGCTTGCGGAGGACCCCAGGCCGCGTAGTGCCGGCCAGGGCCGGGCTGGGAGAGCTGCGGAGTGGGCGGCGGCTGCTGGCCGTGGACGGCGGTCTGGTCGGCCGGAGTGGTGCCGGACGCCTGGCCGGGTGCGGCGGCCGCCGGTTGGCTGGGATTCACCGGCTCGGCCGCGCTCTGCGTGGCGGCCGCTCCCGCGGCAGGTGGTTGGGCCGCTGGGCCGGACCCAGCAGGCTCGGAGGCGAACGCGGCGGTGGGAGAAGCCTGGGCTGCGTCATCCCCTGGGGCCGCAGGAGCCGATTGGCCAGGCTCGGCGGCCGCGGGACTTTGGTGGACCGCCGCCGGCTCGCCGGCCGGGGTCGGGTGCTCGACGGTCGGCTGGTCGGTCGCGTCCGGGGCCTTCTGCTCGCGCGGCTGGTCGTTCATCGTCGCTCCTGTGGTCACGGGGACGGGCGCAGTGCCCGCCCCCACCACCCCAGGGTGCGCCGCTCAGCTGTGCGTCACCTGAAGCGAACCTGTCGATCCGCCATGAGAACTCACAGGTAGAACGCCAGGAACAGGGTGATCACCCAGCTCGCGCCCAGCACCTGCAGGATGCGGTCCTTGAGCGCGATCTCCTCGGGCTCGCCCGCGATGCCGCCGTCGACGTCCACCGCGTAGCGGAGCACCGCCACCAGGAACGGCACCATCGAGATCAGCGCCCACACCGAGTTGTGCTCGGTCTGGCGGATCTCGAACGCCCACAGGCAGTACGACATGATCAGGATCGCCGCCGACGTCGCCCAGACGAACCGCAGGTAGCTGGCCGAATACTTCTTCAGCGACGAGCGGATCTTCGCGCCGGTGCGCTCGAAGAGCATGATCTCCGCGTAGCGCTTGCCCGCCACCATGAACAGCGAGCCGAACGCCGTGACCAGCAGGAACCACTGGGACAGCGCGATGCCGCCCGCGACGCCGCCGGCGATCGAGCGCATCAGGAAGCCCGAGCCGACGATGGCCAGGTCGACCACCGGCTGGTGCTTGAGGCCGAAGCAGTAGCCGAGCTGGACGGCCTCGTAGACGCCCAGCACGACCGCCAGCTGCCAGCTGGCCAGGAACGACACGCCGAGGCCGGCCAGGAAGAACACGACCGCGGCCCCGTACGCGACGGGGACCGGCACGATCCCGGCCGCGATGGGCCGGTTGCGCTTGGTCGGGTGGGCGCGGTCGGCCTCGACGTCGATGGCGTCGTTGATGAGGTAGACCGAGCTCGCCGTCAGCGAAAAGGCCACGAAGGCGATGATCGCGTCGATCAGGAGACCGGTGCGGTCGGTCGACTTCGAGAACGCGAAGAACGGGGCCGCGAAGACCAGGACGTTCTTCACCCACTGCCGCGGCCGCGCCGTCTTGATGACGCCGCCGACCAGGCCCAGCGGGCCACGTGCCGCCGCACCCGGGGTCGCCGGAGCGTCGGGAGTCACGGCAGTTTCGTCGCTGTTGCGCTGCTCGGTCGTCTCGCTCATGGGTTCTTCTTCAGCTTCCGTCGTATCAGACCGCCGACGAGCCCCCCGAGAGCTGCACCGGCCAGAACGTCTGTCGGATAGTGAACGCCGAGCACGAGCCTCGAGGCCAGCATCGGCGGTACCAGGGCGGGCACCAGGTTACGCCCGGTCAATCCGGAGTAGAGCACCGCCGCCGCCGTGGTGGACGTCGCGTGCGACGACGGGAAGCTCAGCTTGCTCGGCGTGCCGACCAGGACCTCGACGCTCGGGTGGTCCGGTCGCGGCCGCCTGACCACGCGTTTCACCGCGATCGACGCCGCGTGCGCACCCACGACACCGGCCGAAGCGACCAGCCAGTCCTTGCGCCGCTTCTTGTCGACGACGGCCCCGAGCACGCCCAGGCCGAACCAGCCGATGGCGTGCTCACCGAAGTGCGACATGCCGCGCGCAGCCTTCACCGAAGCTTCACTCTTCAGAAAGCCCTGCGCCTTCGCCAGGACCGCCACCTCTCCGGTGGGCTGGCCCTTCTCAAGCATCGAGGGACCCGTCGAGCGGCGCGCCGTCGGTCAGGTGCGGGGCGATCTTGTTGTCGAACGCCGACAGCGCCGAGCCGATGGCCATGTGCATGTCGAGGTACTTGTACGTGCCCAGCCGGCCGCCGAACAGGACGTTCCTCTCGCGCGCCTCGGCCTTGGCCAGCTCCCGGTAGGCCTCGAGCTTCTCGCGGTTCTCCGGGGTGTTGATCGGGTAGTACGGCTCGTCGTCCTCGCCCGCGAAGCGGGAGTACTCGCGGAAGATGACCGTCTTGTCCTTGGGGTAGTCCCGCTCCGGGTGGAAGTGGCGGAACTCGATGATCCGGGTGTACGGGACTTCCTGGTCGTTGTAGTTGACGACCGAGGTGCCCTGGAAGTCGCCGGTCTCGGCGACCTCGGACTCGAAGTCGACCGTGCGCCAGGTGAACTTGCCGGCCGAGTAGCCGAAGTAGCGGTCCAGCGGTCCGGTGTAGACGGTCGGGGTGCCCGCCGGGATGTGCTCGCGGACGTCGAAGTAGTCGACGTTCAGCCGGATCTCGATGTTCTCGTGCTCGGCCATCTTCTCGAGCCACGCGGTGTACCCGTTGACGGGCAGGCCCTCGTAGGTGTCGTTGAAGTACCGGTTGTCGAAGTTGTAGCGGACCGGCAGGCGCGTGATGATGTTCTCGCCCAGGTTCTTGGGGTCGTTCTCCCACTGCTTCGCGGTGTAGCCCTTGATGAACGCCTCGTAGAGGGGGCGGCCGATCAGCGAGATCGCCTTCTCCTCGAGGTTCTGCGCGTTGGCCGTCTCGAACTCCGAGGACTGCTTCGCGATGAGCTCGCGGGCCTCGTCCGGGGTGTGCGACTTGCCGAAGAACTGGTTGATCAGGGCCAGGTTCATCGGGAACGAGTAGACCTGGTCCTTGACCCGCGCGAAGACGCGATGCTGGTAGTTCGTGAACTCGGTGAACCGGTTCACGTACTCCCACACGCGCTTGTTCGAGGTGTGGAACAGGTGCGCCCCGTACTTGTGGACCTCGATGCCGGTCTCCGGGTCGGGCTCCGAGTACGCGTTGCCGCCGAGGTGGCTGCGTCGCTCGAGGACGAGGACCTTCTTGCCCAGCTCGGCCGCGGCCCGTTCGGCGACGGTCAGCCCGAAGAAGCCGGACCCGACGACGACGAGGTCGTAACCTGCGAAATCGTCTTCAGTAATCTGTGCGGGGTTCGTGTGCGCGCTCACGGGCGTCGAGGGTACGCAGGTCGTGAACCCCGCCTGCACCCACCTATCACATTTCGGCCTACGACACACCTGGAAAGCAGTGCCTGCACCCGAGGACTTCTGGAGCTACTTCGGCGCGGTGGCCACCTACCTGGCCGTGCTGGCGGTCCCCGGCGGGGTCGTCGGCTGGGCCGCCGGCCTGCGCGGCTGGGCCTTGGCCGGGCTCGCGCCGCTGCTCAGCTACGCCGTCACCGGCCTGGCCGGGCCGTGGCTGGCGATCGCGCACATCCCGTACGGCCCGCCCAGCGTCGCCGCGGGCACGCTGCTGCTCGCCGCCGTGCTCTACGGCCTGCGCCGCCTGGCCACCGCACGCGGCTGGCTCACGCCGGGCGCCGAGGAACCCGCGGTGCCGTGGACGCGCCGGGCGCACCTGGCCGTCGGGGCCTGCGTCGCCATCGCCATCGCGGTGTCGATCGTCGTGGTCGTCACCGGCCGCGGCGGGACGACCGCGGTGTTCCAACGCTGGGACACCGTGTTCCACGCGAACGGCATCCGCTACATCGCCGAGACCGGCGACGGCTCCCTGACCGGCATGGGCACCATCAACTGGTACCCGGACGGCTCGTTCTACCCGAACGCCTACCACCTGGTCGGTGCCCTGGTCTACGAGCTGTCCGGGACGTCGATCCCGGTCACGCTGAACGCGATCACCATGCCGATCGCCGGGTTGTTCGCGCTGGCCATGGCCGCGCTGGTGCGCCAGCTCGGCGGCCGCGCGGTGTTCGCCGGCAGTGCCGCGCTGGTCGCGGGCGGCGCGACGACCGGCGCCTACGAGTCGGTGTCGAGCGGCCTGCTGCCGTTCGCGCTCGGCATCGTGCTGACGCCGCTGGCGGTGATCGCGCTGCAGCGGTTCGTCGCCCGGCCGGGCGTGGACACGGGCGCGGTGCTCGCGCTGAGCGCGACCGGCCTGCTCGCGGCGCACTCGAGCGCGCTGTTCGGGGCCATTCTGTTCGCGTTCCCGCTCGTCGTGCAGCGCTGGTACCGGGTGCTGCGCGGCCGCCGCGTCGACGGCGTCCCCGACGGCAGGCGGGCCGGGCGGGTCATCGGCGGCGACGTCCTGCGGATGCTGCCGGTGATGGTGGTCGCCGGCCTGCTGGCCGCCCCGATGATCCTCGGCGCGATCGGCTTCACGTCCGGCTCGTACCCGTACTACGCCTGGGGCTCCCACATGCCGGTGTGGAAGGCACTGGCGATGCTGGCGACGTTCAAGCAGGTGCTGCCGGTGCCGCAGATCTGGCTGACGGTGTTCCTGGCGATCGGTGTGCTGACCCTGGTCAGGCTGCGGCGGATGCGCTGGCTGGTGCTCTCGGCGCTCGGGCTGTCGGCGTTGTTCGTGGTCGTCGCCTGCTTCGGCGGCGAGCACTGGGTGATCAGCCTGTCGCGGCCCTGGTGGAACGACCGGTTCCGGCTGATGGCGCTGGCGTCGATCCCGCTGTGCCTGCTCGCCGCGCACGGCATGAGCGAGGCCCAGCGGTGGCTGGCGAAGGTCGCGAGCGGCCGGGCGTGGGTGCGCGCGCGGCCGTGGCTGACCGGCCGGGTCGGCCTGGCGACGGCGGTGCTGCTGGTCGTCGCGATGGGCGTGCTGACCGGCGGGTTCTACCGCTCGGCCAACGCCAAGACGGTGTCGCTGCTGTACTACAACGGCCTGCCCGGCGAAGTGGTCCCGCCGGTCAGCCGGGACGAGATCGACGCGATGGACCACCTCGGCACGCTCGGCATCCCGGCCGAGCAGAAGGTGCTCAACGACCGCATGGACGGCACGGCCTGGATGTACGCGCTGACCGGCGTGCACCCGGTGGCCGGCCACTACGACGCCGGAGTCGCTCCCCCGGACGCGCTCTACCTGGCCCAGCACTTCGCCGACTACGACAGCGACCCGCAGGTGCGCGCGGCCGTGCGGCGGCTGAACATCCACTACGTGCTGATCGGCAGCGGCACCATCCGCCGCGACACGCCCATCGCGCGCGGGCTGCAGCACCTGGACGGGCACGACTTCCTGCAGGTCGTGTACCGGAACCCGGGTGCGGTCATCTACCGGATCACGAAGTAGAACGCCCTCGTGGCCGCGGCGCCCCAGCCGCGGCCACGAGGGCCCCCGCACCCCCGGGGTGATCCCGGTCGTCTGCAAACACAGACGCCCGGGAACCGGCAAACGGTTTCCCGCTCACCCCGATGTCACTCGTTCGGACTAGTGCAGCTCCGGCAGGACGTCGCTCGCGACCTGCTCCAGCACGGCTTCCCGGCCCTCGTACGGCGACGACGACCGCGGCCAGTGCGAGATGACGTCGGTGAAGCCGAGCTCCTGCGCCCGGCCCACGGCGTCGCGGAACGCCTCGACGCTGCTCAGGGAGAACACCGGGGACGCGTCGAGGCTGAGGTGCCGCTGGATGCTCGCCCGCTCGCGGCCCGCGGCGTCCAGCCGCTGGTCGAACACCTCGGTCAGCTCCCCGATCCCGCGCCACCACTCGTCGGCGGTCTCGCCGCCCTTGCCGGTGGTGACCCAGCCCGCGCCGAAGCGCGCGGCGAGGGTCATCGTGCGCGGGCCGTTCGCCGCGACGACGAAGGGCAGCCGCGGCCGCTGGACCGGGCCCGGCAGGTTGCGGGCCCCGCGGGCGCGGTAGTACTCGCCGTCGAAGTCGAACTCGTCGGTCATCAGCAGCCCGTCGAGGGCCTCGACGAACTCGGTGAAGCGGTCGGCGCGCTGCTTGGCCGTCAGCTCGGGCGCGCCGAGCACGGCGCCGTCGTAGTGGCGGTGGTCGACGCCCGCGCCGACGCCGAGGACGAACCGGCCGTCCGAGACGTCGTCGAGGGTGTTCAGCTCGCGCATGAAGGGCACGGGGTGCCGGGCGACCGGGGACGCCACGAACGTGCCGAGCCGGATGCGGGACGTCACCATGGCCGCCGCCGTCAGGGTCGGGATCGCGGAGAACCACGGGCCGTCGACCAGGTTGCGCCAGCCCAGGTGGTCGTAGGTCCAGGCGTGGTCGAAGCCGTACTCCTCGGCGGCGCGCCACTTCGGCTCGGCGGCCCACCAACGATCTTCCGGAAGAATGACGATGCCTACTCGCACAATACGAAAAGTAACAGTGAAGCGAAGCTTCTCCCTTGAGGGTGGTGGGGAGGAAGGCGGAGACTATCGGTCACCACCGGCTGTCGCACGGACGGGAACGTCTTCGCCCGAACGAGTCAGGGACAATGGGTGGGTGGAGAGACCCCAGTTGATCGCGTCCGACGTCGACGGCACCCTGCTCGGCCCCTCCGAATCCCTGTCCGGCCGCACGATCGCCACGGTCCGCCGGGTGATCGAGGCCGGCATTCCGTTCGTGCTGGCCAGCGGCCGCCCGCCACGCTGGATCGCGCCGATCGCGAAGCCGCTCGAGCTCACCGGGTACGCCGTGTGCGCGAACGGCGCGGTCCTCTACGACTGCGGCCGCGAAGAGATCGTCGAAGTCCACGGGCTGCTCGAGCCGACGCTGCTGCACGACATCGCGCACGCGCTCGACAAGGCGCTGCCCGGCTGCCGGCTCGCGACCGAGCGCGTCAGCACCGGCGCGGTCGACCACGACATGCGCAACTTCGTGATCGAGCCGGACTACCACAACCCGTGGGGCGACGGGGAGGGCCGCACCGGACCGCGCGCCGAGGTCCTCGGGCACCCGGCGATCAAACTGCTGGTCAGCCACCGCGGGATGGCGTCGCAGGAGATGGCGGACGCGGTGAACGCGCTGTTCGACCGGGACGTCGACGTCACGTACTCGTCGTCGGGCGGCCTGGTCGAGTTGTCCGCGCACGGCATCACCAAGGCGACCGGCCTCGCCGACGTCGCCGAGCGGCTGGACGTCGACCCCGAGCGGGTGATCGCCTTCGGCGACATGCCCAACGACGTCGAGATGCTGCGCTGGGCCGGCCACGGCGTCGCGATGGAAAACGGGCACCCGCAGCTGCTCGCGGTGGCCGACGAGGTCACCGGTCCGGCCGGCGAGGACGGTGTCGCGCAGGTCCTCGAGCGCTGGTTCTAGCGTTCTAGCGGCGGTCGAGCTCGGCCGCTTCGGCCGCGGTCGGCGCCGTGCCGCCCAGGTGCGCGGGCAGCCACCAGCGTTCCTCGTCGGACGCGGGCCGGTCGGGGTACTCGGCCTGGGCCCGGTCGAGCAGCGCGCTCATCCGGGTGCGCAGCTCCTTGGTGACGACGTCCCAGTCGTCGCCCTTCGCCGGGTGCATCGGCTCGCCGATGAGGATCGAGATGGGCACGTGCCGCCGGGTCAGGTCCTTCGGGCGGCCCTTCGTCCAGAGCCGCTGGGTGCCCCACAGTGCCATCGGGACGACCGGGACGTGCGCCGCCGCGGCCATCCGGACCGCGCCCGACTTGATCTCCTTGACGGTGAACGACCGGCTGATCGTGGCCTCGGGGAAGACGCCGACGACCTCGCCGTCCTGCAGCTTCGCCAGCGCCTCGCGGTAGGAGGCCAGCCCGGCGGAGCGGTCGACGGAGATGTGGTGCATCCCGCGCATCAGCGGCCCGGCGATCTTGTTGTCGAAGATCTCCTTCTTCGCCATGAACCGCGTCAGCCGCTTGGCCGGGCGCGCGCCGAGACCGCAGAAGATGAAGTCCAGGTAGCTCACGTGGTTGCACGCGATGACCGCGCCGCCGCGGCGCGGGATGTTTTCCGCGCCCTCGATCCGGATCCGGTTGTCGAGTACCCGGAACATCGTCCGGGCCGCCGCGATCACGGGAGGGTAAACCAGGTCAGCCATCCGGCAAGGTTACGGGACCGTAGGTTGTTGGCGGCCGGTCAAGCGGCGAAGGCCACACAGGGTGAGCGCCGTCAGGAGCGCGAACAACGCGACGGACTGGTGCTTGACGCCTTCGATGCCGTCGCCGAGGGCGGCCGTGCCGAACTGCGTCAGCGAGACCGCGAGCAGGAACGCCAGTACGACCCCCAGCGGCCCCCGGCGTTGCACCCACGTTCGGCTCAGCACGAGCAGCCAGAGCGGCGCCAGCGCGAACAGGCCGAGGGGGCTGATCAGGCTGGTCAGCCACGACACGACGGGCACCCGGTGCTCCTGTGCGTGCGGCGGGAAGCCGGCTTCCTGGTCGAAGCTGCCGAGGTAGTCCGGCCGGGCGGTGAGCTGGTCGGTCGCGGCGCGGTCGAGCACCTCGAGGGTCCGGCCGGGGTGGTGCGCGAAGTACGCGACGACGTTCCCGCGGCTCATCCGGTCGCGGTAGCCCGGGTACAGCGGGTCGATGCGCGCCGGGTGCGGGTGCCACCAGCCGTTGCCGGCGTACTGGGCGAACGACGGCGGCAACCCCAGCTCGGCCAGGTCGGCCTGGGTGTCGTGGCGTCCGTCGACGATGTTGAGGAAGATCGAGTTGAAGACGTTGATCTCGCGGGAGTCGTCGCCCGGGAACTCGCTGTACGTCCCATCCGGCGCTCGCGCGGGCTCGACGCTCTGCTGGGCGTACAGCGTGACGGCACCGATCGCGCCGATCACCAGTACGGCCGACGCCCACCGGCGCGCACCGCGGAGCGTGCCGGGCCGCACGAGCAGGATCGCGACCGCGAGGATCGGCAGGATGGTCAGCGTCTGGACCTTGGCGTTGACCGCCAGGACGCCGCCGGCGAACGTCACCGCCATGCCCGCGTAGCTCCACCGGCCTTCGCGCGCGGTCAGGAGCAGGCCGCCGACGGCGAGCAGCAGGCCGAGGAAGGCCGTGCCTTCGCCGAGGATCGCGGCGAAGTAGCCGAAGAACGCCGAATCCGCGACGACCAGCAGCAGCCCCGCCGCCACGAACAGCCGGGTCCGGCGCGGGTGCGGCAGGCCGAGCACGATCGCCGTGACGGCCGCCGCGGCGATCACGCTGCTCAGCAGGCCCAGGACGACCAGGCTCAACGTGCCCTGCAGACCCATCAGCCGTCCGATCCGCACGGCCAGGTCGGCGAGCCAGCTCTGGGTCAGCAGGTACGTCGGACGGCACGGCGCCGACGGCGTGGGCGCGTAGGCGAGGTGGACGAACGGCTCGGGCAGGCCCTTCCAGGTGATCCCGGCGCCGCACAGCACGCGGCCGCCGTCGCCGTTGTTGGACATCGCGATCGGCCGCGGCACCAGGAACCGCACCACGAACAGCGCGAGCGAGGCGCCGAACACCCCGATCCCGAGCCGGGCTTCCGCGCCCAGCTGCCGGTCCGGGGCCTCGAGCTTCACGAAGGACAGCGTACGTAGCGGAAGTCCGGGCCCTTGTCGAGGTCGGCGATCAGCGACTTCGCCTGTTCCGCCCGCGGGTACACCGAGACCCAGTAGGGCGTGCCGACGCGGCGGAAGGTCGCCACCTCGTATTTGCCCGCGTACACCGGGTCGATCGCGCAGTGCTGGCGGTCGGCGTAGCCGCCGTCGGCGGGCACGGCCACCGTCGGGCGGCGGACGTTGACGACGTAGTCGTAGTCGGTCGCGACACCGCCGTCGTGCCGCCCTTCGCGGGCGATGTGGTCATCGGTGCGGCCGAAGACGTCGATGATGAGCAGCTGGCTGCCGTGAGCGGCGAGCGCCCCGGGCGCGGCCGCGCTGACCACCGATCCGGGCGGCAGGTAGTCGCCCAGCCAGCCGCCGATCTCGGCGAGTTCGGTGCCGTGCGAACGCCAGTCGCGCACCCGGTCGAGCATTTCGGGGCTGAACACCGAGACCAGGACCGCGATACCGGCCACCCCGCCCGCGATCACCGGCACCAGCCGGCTCCCGCCGGGCCACGGCTTCGGCCGCGGCGACGGCTTCTCCGCGACGCCCGCGGTCAGCACGCCGTACGTCCCCGCCGCGGCGACGGCGAGCAGCGGCGGCAGCGGGGCCAGCAGCCGCCACGCCGGGCCGGGGTCGCCGCCGATGAGCACGGCGGCCGCGGCCAGCCCGGCGGCCATCGCGAACAGCAGCCAGAGCAGCGCCCGCGCCTCGAACGCGGCGACGACCGGGCCCCGCGGCTCCGCCACCCGCAATCCCCGAGACGCGGTTGTGGCACCCGGAGCTTCGCCCCGGAACGCGGCCGCGCCGACCGGGGCATCGGTGCGGCGCAGCACCAGCGCGACCGCGGCGACCAGGCCGAGCAGCAGGAAACCCTGGTGCGCCAGCGCGAACCCGGACAGGTAGGGCCAGCCGGCGGCGACGTGCTCGCCGAACGGGCCACCGAGCTTCGCGGCCAGCGGCGCGGGCACGAAGTGCTCGTAGAACGTCGCTCGCCAGGCCAGCCGCGGGATCAGGAAGACCAGCGCGCCCAGCGCGTACCCCACCGGCGCCCACCAGCTGTGCTTTTCCTTGGCGGCGGCGGCGACCAGCCACAGCCCGGCCAGCGCGGCGACCACCAGGCCTTCCGGGCTGGTCATGACGGCGAAGGCGACGAGCACCCCGGCCACCACCGGCCGGCGCGCGGCGAGCGAGTAGCCGACGGCCAGGACGAGCAGCACGAACAGCGGAACTTCGGAGCCCGACGCCCCGTACGCGGCGAGGCCGCCGGCGCTCGCGGTGAGGACCGCGGCGGCCACCCCGATCGCCGGCCGCGGCTCGGTACCGGCCGGTGCGGCCGCGGCGGCGATCCGGTTGGCCAGGAAGCAGGACACGAGCACGCAGCCGAGCGCGGCGAGCACCCCCAGCACGACGGCCGTGGTGCGGATGTCGGCACCGAGCGCCGCGCGCGGCAGGGCGACCAGCACCAGCCAGAGGAAGTTCGTGTACCCCTCGACGCGTTCGCCGGGGTTGAAGACCGGGCCGTTGCCGTCGGCGATGTTCTGCGCGTAGCGGAAGGTGACGAGCGCGTCCTCGCTGACGGTCGCGAACAGCAGCTGGTGCAGCAGGGACAGGCCGAGCGTGAGGGCGAGGACGACGCCGCGCCAGCCGCGGTCGGTGTCCAGGCGGTGCCAGGTCAGCACCACGATCGCGGCGACGACCAGCCACGCCACCACGACCGCGTAGACCACCCGGCCCCCTCCAGCTCGTCACCGCACCCGCCCGGCTGCCCGGCCAGGTTATCGATCATCGGCGGCGAGGCGTTTCCCGTGGACCGTTCACTTGCCCGAATAGGGGTGGAGCACTTCGCCGGCGACAGTCAAGCAGGGAAATTCACCTCCCAGAATAACCCGATCGGGTGCGGCCTCCGACGGCCGAAGTGACGTCTCGGAAAAACTCCGATCGAGGCGGCGCCGCAACGCATCCGGCCGGCCATTCCCGGCTTAGTCTCCATCGTGCTCTGCGTATGTGCCGCCATTGTCGTCATCGCCGTACCCGGTCTGCTGACCGGTCTCGCCGCGGGTTTGCGCGGCTGGGTGCTGGCCGGGCTGGCACCCCTGCTGAGTTACGCCGTGGGCGGGCTGAGCGGTCCATGGGCAGCCGCGGCCGGGCTGCCGTTCACGCCGCTGACGTACGCCGGCTCGACCGCCGGGTTCGCCGCGATCGCCTTCGGTGCCCGGAAGTTCACCGTGCGCCGCCGTCCGCCGGAGCCGGACCCGGGGTGGTGGGCGGGACGCGGGCACCTGGCGGTGGCGGCCTGCCTGCTCTTCGCGGCGGCGGCCGGTCTCGCGGCCGCCCTGCTCGGGCTGGGCCGGATCGGTGCGCTGCCCCAGGGGTTCGACGCGGTCTACCACGGCAACGCGGTCCGCTACATCGCCGACACCGGCGACGGCAGCCTGTTCGGCACGGGCCACGTGAACTGGTACGGCGACGCGGCACCGGTGTTCTACCCCAACGCCTACCACCTGCTGGCGGCCGTGACGTACCGGCTCAGCGGGGCGACGATCCCGGAGACGCTGGACGCGAACACCGTGCTGCTGCCGGCGCTGCTGGCGTTGTCCCTGGTGACGCTGGTGCGGGAGTTCCGCGGCCGGGCGGTGCTCGCGGGGGCCGTGGCGCTGACGGCGGTGGCGCCGGTGATGGGTGTCTACGAGTCGATGAACCGCGGGCCACTGCTGCCGTTCGCGCTCGGGGTGGCGCTGACGCCGCTGGCCGCGGTGGCGCTGCGGCGGTACCTGGACCGGGCCGCGCCGGACACCGGGCTGGTGCTCGTGCTGGCCGCGGTCGGTCTGCTGTGCATCCACTCGTCGACGTTGTTCGGCGGGCTCCTGTTCGCCGGCCCGCTGCTGGTGCAGCGCTGGCTCGGGGGCCTGCGGCGGCTCGGCCGCGACCTGCTGCTCCTGCTGCCGATCGCGGTGGGGTCGCTGCTGGTTGCGTGGTCGCAGCTGTCCGGCGCGCTCGGCTCGGCCGCGAACCTGCCCTACTACGGCTGGCCGAGCGAGTACCGCGCCACGACGGCGCTGGGCGCGCTGCTGGGGTTCCAGCACTACGAACCGCATCCGCAGCTGTGGCTGTCGGCGGCGCTGTTCCTCGGCTTCGTGTTCTTCGCGCGGGCCGGCGAACTGCGCTGGATCGGCCTGACCGCGGCGGTGACCGGCGTGGCGTACATCGTGGTGACGTCGTCCGATGCGCCGATCGTCATGACGCTGTCGCGGCCCTGGTGGAACGACCCGTACCGGTTCTTCTCGATGGCGGCGGTCCCGCTGTCGGTCCTCACCGCGCACGGCTTGGCGTCGGCGCAGGCGTGGTTGCGTGACCGGTTGCCGTCCCGGATCCCGCCGTCGGCCATCGCGGCGGTCGTGCTGCTGGGTTTCGCGGGCCTTTCCCACGGGCTGTACGTCCGGGCGAACGCGAACCAGGTGTACTCGGGTTACCAGGCGGCTGACGCGTCGACGCTGCGCGTGACACCCGGCGAGCAGACCGCGATGGCCGTGCTCGGCACACTGGCCCGACCGGGCGAATGGGCCATGAACGACCGGTTCGACGGAACGGCGTGGACTTACGCTTTGACGGGAATTCGAACGGTCGCCGGGCATTTCGACGGAACTTCCCCACCATCGGACGCGGTGTTGCTCGCGAACCGCTTCCGGGACTATTCGGTGGATCCCGCGGTGCGCGCGGCGGTGCGCCGGTTGAACATCCATTGGGTCATTTTGGGAAAGCCCGCCGCCGAACCGGCCGCGCCTTATCAGCCGGGGCTGACCGGATTGGCGGGCGAGCCGTTCCTGACCCAGGCCTACCGCAACCCGGACGCGGTGATCTACCGGCTGACGCCCTGAGTTGTCCACAGGTGCGCAAGGCCTGTGGACAACCGGGGGACAACTCCGCTCAGGCGCGACCGGCGGCCGAGCGGGCCACGACGGCCGCGAACCCCGCCGTCAGGAGGTCGGCCACCGTGAACATCACGCGCGAGGCCACCGCGAACGCCGTGGCCTGGCCGACCGTCAGGCCGCTGGCCGTCAGGACCGCGACCTGGGCGACCTCGCGGACGCCGACCCCGCTCGGGAGGATGAACGCGAACGTGCCGACGGTCATCGCCACGGCCATCGCGCCCACGCACAGCACGAAGCCGCCGAGGCCCGGCGTGCCCACCGAGTTGGCCAGCAGCCACAGGTGGACGCCCTGCAGGCACCACGCCGCCGTCGAGGCGCCGAAGACCTTGCCGATCACCGCCCAGCCCAGCGGGTGGGCCAGCGGCGGGCGGCGGAGGATCCGCAGGACCAGCGAGGTGCCCCAGGTGAGGATCTTCGGGTGCAGCATGGCCAGGCCGAGCGGGATGAGCACGAACAGCCACAGCGCGCGCGGGCTGTTGCTGAACACCGCCGGCGCCGCCAGCAGCGACACCACCAGTGCCGAGACCACGCCCACGCCGAGCTGGATCAGCGAGCCGGTGAAGATGCGGGCGCGGGCCAAGCCCGCTTTGCGGCCCAGCTCCATCTGCAGCAGGTACGCCCAGACCGAGCCCGGCACGTACTTGCCGAGCGAGCCGACCAGGCAGATCTGGGCGCCCCGGGCGTAGCCGATCGGCTCGCCGAGGTCGTCGACCATCACCTGCCAGCCCCAGGTCGACACGAGGATGGCCGCGACCAGCGCGACCAGGCTGAGCAGCGACGACTCCCAGGCGACGTCGCTCAGGGTGTGCCAGAACTCGCCCCAGTTGGCCGCCAGCTGCTTGGCCGCGAAGCCGATGACCAGCAGGATCGCCACCCAGCGGACGACGTCGAGGACCTTCGCCCGGGTCGACTTCGGCTGTTTGCCGGGCGCCGGCGGGTCCTCAACGGTCGTCATCGACGCTCTCCTCAGACCTGCACCGTGACCAGGCGGCTGAACTCGGAGAGCAGATCGTAGCCGTCCCAGACCGCGGAGAAGGTCAGGGCGGAGCCGAACGGCACGATCCGGTCGACGCCCCGGCCCGCGAGCTCGTGCGCGAACGCCGTCAGCTCTTCGGCGGTGAAGCCGAACTGGCTGACCGTCTGGTCCTTCCGGAGCACGATCGGCACCAGGTCGGACAACGAGGACACCCGCGCGTTCGCGAAGGTGCCCGCGCCGAGCCACTCGCGCGGCAGCACCGCCGGGTCGGCCAGCTCGAGCGTGGCCAGGCCGTTGCCCTGGAACGCGATCTCCTTGACCAGCCCGTCGACCGCCGCGCCGTACGCCGAGACGCGCTTCTGGACCGCCATCGCGGGCTCGGTGACGTGCTGTTTCGTCTCCAGCACCGCCGCCAGCAGCGCGCGGAACTCGCTCCCCGCGGCCCGGGCACCGGACTCGTCGCCGACCCAGAACACCGCGCGCGGGGACGAGCAGGCGGCCTGGTCGAACCAGTACGAGTCGTTGTAGAAGCCCTCGGCGGCCGCGCGCCGCTCGGCGTCGGTGGCCCGCTGCCAGCCCGCCACCGAGGCGACGGCGAAGGACGAGCGGTCCGGGAACGTCAGGTCACGCGCGTGCGGGGCGAGCGGGTACTTGCGCAGGGCCGCGACCGAGCCGTCGCCGCCCCAGATGACCCGCAGGTCGGCGGCCAGGGACAGGGCGCCGCTCACCTCGTCGCTGCGGTCGTAGGTGACCATCCGCTGCGTGGCCGTGATGGCCGCGGCCGTGTCGGCGTCCACGTCGGACAGAGCCGCGTTCAGCGCTTCCAGCACCGCCTCGGCGGCCCCGGCCGAGCGCGACGAGACCCGCACGACGTTGTGGTTGCCCGCCAGCGCCGAGAGCGCCCACGAGTAGACGAAGATCGTGTCGACGTTCGCCGGCGGCACGTGGAACACCAGCCCGCGCGGGAACCGCAGGGCGTTGCCCGTGGTGTCCAGTGTGGACAGCGCCTTGGCGATTTCGCCCTTGCGCAGGAAGAAGCCGAGCGACGCCAGCTCCGGGAACCGGCGCGCGGTGGCCGGGGCCAGCAGCTTGCGGGCGAACTTCGTGACGAACTCGACGATCCGCGGGTCGCCCACGCGCAACCGGCCACCCGGCGGCTCGGCGCGCAACTGGTCCACCAGGGCACCGACGTCGATCGGGTCCGCCGCGGGAAAACGCTGGGTGAGACTCATGCCGCCGCTCCCGAGAACGTGTCCGAGCAGCCGCGGGCCTCGGCCTTGGGCAGCCGGCCCAGCACGGAGAAGTGCTTGCCGGGCCAGTCGCCGTCGTCGATGCCGTTGTAGACCCCGAGGTCCTCGGTGAGCAGCACGTGCCCCGGGTACGACCGCGGCAGCGTAGAGACGACCTCGATCACGCCCGGCTTCCCGACCGGCTGCTCTTCCCACGTCTCCGGGTCCCGGATCACGACGTCGGCGAAGTCCGGGCAGTACAGCGAGTTCCCGGACGGTCCTTCGAGGAACACCGTGCCGATCTGCTCGATCATCCCGTAGTAGTTGTGGATCCGGGTGAGCCCGGTGTCCTCTTTGAAGCGCCTGCGGAACTCGGTGTTGTCCACCGCGCGGTCGATCAGCTTCTTCCAGCCACCGGAGTGGATCAGGATGCCGTTCGACAGGTCGAGCCCGTGGTCCCGCGCGACCTCGTAGAGGTAGAGCCACACCATGAAGGTGAAGCCGAAGATCAGGAAGGGCCTGTCGCCGTACTCGGCCAGGAACTTCTTGACCGCTTCGACGTCCGGCTGGTCGTTCTCGTCGAGCACGTACGTGTGCTTGCGGCCGAAGTTCGCCATGCCCAGCACGCCCGCACCGCGCGCGGAGAACGAGCGGCGGTTCTTGATGATGCCGATCGTGTCGACCATCAGCATCGGCAGCCGCTCGCCGCCGAGGACCTCCTGCAGCGTGGCGCCGAGCTGCTTGGTCTGCGCGCCCGCCGCCTCCTTGTCCAGGTAGATCCGGGACGCGCCGGCGCCGGTGGTGCCCGACGACGTCAGCGTCTTGAAGACCTCGCTGTCCGGGACCGACTTGAGGTCGTGCGTCTTGAACATGCGCACCGGCAGCCAGGGCAGCTCGGCGATCGAGCCGAAAGCAGCATCCGGCGCGATGCCGAGCGACGACAGGATCCGTTCGTAGCCTTCGGAGTTCGCCCGGTGGTGGGCCGTCAGGTCGGCGAGCTCGGGCAGCAGCAAGGCTTCCCGGTCGGCCTGCGACCGCGTAAAAACACTCATACCCGCCCCTCCAAGGTCCGGTAGTCGATCTTGCCGCTGGCCAGCAGCGGCACGGTTTCGATCGGGCGGACGTCGAACCCGCTGGCGTGCAGGTGCAGCCGCTCGGCCAGCGCCCGCGAGGCGTCCCTGCAGATGCCGGAGTCCGCCCCTTCGGCGAACAGCACCACCTTGTCGTCGGCGGCCACCGCGGCCACCACGTCGATCCCCACCGCCGCCGTGCGCACCGCCTGCTCGAGGTCGTCGAGGCTCACCCGGTTGCCGAACACCTTGCCGATGCGCTTGAGCCGGCCGGTGATGAACAGGTAGCCCTCTTCGTCGAGGTACCCCAGGTCACCGGTGGCCAGCACGCCGCCGTATTCGTCGCCCTTGGCCAGTCCGGAGTCGTCGTCCGCGTAGCCCATCATCACGTTGGGCCCACGGTAGACGACCTCACCGACAATTTTCGGGTGCGTGGTCTCCGAGCCGTCGTCGCGGCGGACCGAGAACTTGCCGCCCGGCAGCGCCGGCCCGGCGGAACCGAGCTTTTCGGCCAGCTTTTCGGCGGGCACCGTCGTCATCCGCGGCGACGCCTCGGTCTGGCCGTACATGACGTACATCCGGCCGCCGACGGCGAGCATCTTCTCGTTGAACTCGGCGACCAGCTCGTCGCGCAGCTTCCCGCCGGCCTGCGTCAGCGTGCGCAGCGTCGGGTACTTCGCGGGGTCGAACTTGAGCCGCCGCAGCATTTCGTAGTGGTACGGGACACCCGAAAGCGACGTGACGCCGTAGGTGTTCACCGCGTCCCAGAAACCGCGGCCGAGCACGCCGGACGGCTCGATCACGACGGTCGCGTCCCGCACCAGGTGCGAGTTCAGCACCGACAGGCCGTAGCTGTAGTGCAGCGGCAGGCAGGTCGGCGCGACCTCGCCGGCGTCGATGCGCAGCACCTGCGCGATGGCCTCGGCGTTGGCCAGCAGACCCTGCCTGCTGAGCCGGACGAGCTTGGGGTTGCCGGTCGAGCCGCTGGTCGGGAGCAGGACGGCGAGGTCGGGGTGCGGCTGGACGCCGTCGGCGGAGTCACGGATCCAGTCGGCGCCCCGCCCCGAGTACCCGTCGGGCGCGTCGCCCGAAGCCGACAGCACGGCCGCCGGGCGGAAGCGCGAGACCAGCCCGGCCAGCACGTCCGCGTCCAGCGCCGGGTCGATCAGCGCGATCGCCCGCCCGGACTCGAAGGCGCCCAGGTAGGTCAGCACGCTGTCCAGGTCGACCGACATCCGCGCGAACACGACGCCGGAGGGCAGCGCGCTCAGCTCCGCCACCGCGCGGCCGACCTCGGCCGACAGTTCCGCGCCCGCCAGCGTGCGACCCCCGGCCACATCGACCAGCCGGGCTCCCGCACCCAACAGCGTCACAGCACCAAGCCTCCGTCGATCCCCAGCACCTGGCCGGTGATGAACGACGCTTCGTCGCTCACCAGGAACCGGATCGCGTTCGCAACTTCTTCCGGCCGGCCGAGCCGCCCGAGCGGCGTCCGGCTCGAGTTCTCCGCCTTCGCGTCCTCGCTCAGGCCCGCGGTGAGGTCGGTCTCGATCACGCCCGGCGCGACCGCGTTGACCCGGATGCCGGACCGGCCGAGCTCCTTCGCCGCCGACCGCGCGATGTTCGCCACCGCCGCCTTCGAGGCCGCGTACACGGTCTGACCAGCGCTTCCGTACTCGCCGACGATCGAGGCGAGCACGACGATCGCGCCGGACTTCTTGCGCATCATCGCCCGGGCCGCGGCCTGGACGGTGTGCAGCGTGCCGGCGACGTTCGTGCTCAGCGTCGTGTCGACGAGCTCTTCCTTGATCATGCCGAGGAGCGCGTCCTCCATGATCCCGGCGTTCGCGACCACGATGTCGAGCTTCCCGTGCTCCTTCGCGACACTTCTGACCAGCGAAGACACCGCTTTCGCGTCGGTGACGTCCAGCGCCAGCCCGGAGGCACCCACGGAGGCGGCGGCCTCCTTGGCGCGGGCCTCGTCACGGCCGGTGAGCACCACCGTCGCGCCCGCCTCGGCCAGAGCGCGCGCGGTGGCCAGGCCGATCCCCCGCGTCCCGCCGGTGACGAGCGCGATGCGACCGGACAGATCAGTCATTCTTCGACTGGAGCTCGGTGACCATGTCCACGGCGACCTTGAAGCTCGACATGTCGATGACCTGGTCGGTGTCGAACTCGACGTCGAACTCGTCCTCGATGGCCGCGACCAGCGCCATGTGGCCGACCGAGTCCCACGCCTCGATGTCGCGGTACTTCAGGTTCTCGACGTCCACGGAAGCGTCGAGGTCCAGCGCCTCGACGAAGACCTCGCGCAGCTTGGGGGCGACATCCGCCATGATCACGACTCCTAGTGCTCTTCGCGCGGGCGGGCGTCCCACGCCTTTACCAAGGTAGAGAGGTCACCCGGCAGCGTGACGTCCGGGAGACCTTCCTTGCCCTTCAGCCACGGCCCGAGGGCCTCGATCGTCTCCTCGTCGAGACCGCGGCGGGACAGCCCCACCACGTTGACGCCGGTGACGCGGGCCGGGTTGCCGACGGCGATGGTGAACGCGCCGATCTCGCGCCGCACCGCCGAGCCCATCCCGATCATCGCGCCGGGGCCGATGACGACCTTCTGGTGCAGGATCGCGCCCATGCCGAGGTTCGCGCCGTCCCAGATGTGGCAGTGGCCACCCGTGACCGCGTTCGAGGCGATCGTGACGCCGTCGCCGACCAGGCAGTCGTGCGCGATGTGGGAGTTGCGGAGGTAGTAGCCGTCGCTGCCGACCGTCGTTGTCCGCCAGGTCCCTTGGTGGACACTCACGTACTCGCGGATCCGGTTCCGGCTGCCGATGACGACCCCGTGGCCGTCGTGATCGGGGTCACCGGCCGGGGCGTCTTCCCAGGCCGCGGGGTGCGGGCGGCTGCGGTCCTCGCCGGGCGTGCCGATCGTCACGTGCGGGCCGATCCAGTTGCCGTCGCCGATCCGGGTCGGCCCGGCGATCACCGCGAACGGCCCGATGACGTTGTCCTCGCCGAGCTCGACGCCTTCGCCGATGACGGCGGTCGGGTGGATGCGGTTGGCCACGGGTGGTCGTCCGTTCGTCGGCGGCTGGGTACTGGGCGCGCGGCCGCGCCCGGTAACGTGTGGCCCGCGTTGCTGCAGGGCGGCCGGGCGCAGAACCGGCGGCTCACTGTACCGGACGCACCGAAATCGCCTGCCGAGAGAGACTGCCCATGATCCCCATCACTGTGGTCGACGTCCGCGACGCGGAGGACCTCGTCGTCGAGGTGCTGCGCTCCGGCGCCATCGCACAGGGACCGATGGTCAAGCGCTTCGAAGACGCCTTCGCGGCGGTCTCCGGGACGAAGCACGCGATCGCCGTCAACAACGGGACCACGGCGCTGGTCGCCGCCCTCCAGGTGCTCGACCTGCAGCCGGGCGACGAGGTCGTCACCTCGCCGTTCACCTTCGTCGCCACGCTGAACGCGATCCTCGAGGCCGGCGCCACCGTCCGCTTCGCCGACATCCGGCGCGACGACTTCGCGATCGACCCCGACGCCGTGACGGCCGCGGTGACCGACCGCACGAAGGTGCTCATGCCGGTGCACCTCTACGGCCAGACCGCGGACATGGGCAAGCTCGCCCCGCTGGCCGCCGAGCGCGGCCTGCAGGTGATCGAGGACTCGGCGCAGGCCGTCGGCGCCTCCTTCGAGGGCAAGCCGGCCGGTTCGTTCGGCATCGGCTGCTTCTCGCTGTACGCGACGAAGAACATCACCACCGCCGAGGGCGGCGTCATCACCACCGACGACGACGCGCTGGCCGACAGGCTGCGCGTGCTGCGCAACCAGGGCATGCGCGCCCGCTACCAGTACGAGGTCGCCGGCCACAACTACCGGATGACCGACCTGCACGCCGCCGTCGGCATCCCGCAGCTGGCCAAGCTCGACCAGCTGACCGCCGCCCGCCAGGCCAACGCGAAGCGGCTGTCGGAGGGCCTCGCCGGCACGCCGGGCCTCGAGGTGCCGAAGGTGCTGCCGGGCCGCGAGCACGTGTGGCACCAGTACACCGTGCTGGTCGGCCCGCACGCGTTCCTCTCGCGCGACGAGCTCGCCGCGGCGCTCACCGAGCGCGGCATCGGCAACGGCATCTACTACCCCAAGATCGTCTTCGACTACGACTGCTACGCGGGTCACGACCTGATCCCGGGCGCCCGCGTCGAAGACTTCCCGGTGGCCCGCGCCGTTTCGGAGCAGGCGCTGTCGCTGCCGGTGCACCCGCACCTGTCCGAGTCCGACCTGGACACCATCATCGAAACCGTTCGCGAGGTACTGGGCGCATGACGCATCGGATCGCTCTTGTCGGTACCGGGAACATGGGTTCCCTCCACGCCCGCGTGCTCGCCGGCAACGAGCGCGTCGACCTGGTCCGCGTGATCGATCCGCGCGAGGAAGCGGGCAAGGCGGTCGCCGAGCGGTACGAAACGCAGTGGACGCCGGAGATCGGCGAACTGTCCGATGTGGACGCCGTGGTGCTCGCCTCGGCCACCGAGGTGCACTACGACCTGGCGCAGGAGATCTTCCGCCAGGGCAAGCCGATGCTGGTCGAGAAGCCGGTCTGCAACAGCTTCGAGAAGTCGCAGGAAATCGTCTCGCTGTCGGCGAAGAACGACATCCCGCTGATGTGCGGGCTGCTGGAGCGCTACAACCCGGCGGTGATGACCGCGCGGGCGCTGGTGCAGGAGCCGATCCACCTGATGGCCCGCCGCCACGGCCCGTACGCGCCGCGCATCAAGACCGGCGTGGCGTGGGACCTGCTGGTGCACGACGTCGACCTGGCGATCCAGTTCTTCGGCGGCGCGACGCCGTCGCGCGTGGCGTCCGGCGCGGGCTACTTCCACCCGTCGTCCGTCGAGGGCGCCGAGGACACCATCGAGACGGTCCTGTCGTTCGAGACCGGCCTGGCCACCGTTTCGGCCTCGCGGCTGGGGCAGCGGAAGGTCCGGTCGCTGATGGTGTCGGAGCTCGACCGGCTGATCGAGATCGACCTGCTGCGCCGGGACGTCACGATCTACCGGCACGTCTCGCACGACTCCGTCACCCCGGACGGCCTCGGCTACCGGCAGCAGACGGTCATCGAGATCCCGGAGCTCGTCACGGCCCGCGAGCCGCTGGCGACCCAGCTGGACCGGTTCTGCGACCTGCTCGAAGGCAAGATCGACGCCGACACCGAGCGCGACCTGATCCTGCCGTCGCACCACGTCGTCGAGCAGGTCCTGACCCAGGCCGCCGCCTAGCTCACCGGCACCGGGAACGCGGCCGGGCTCCGGCGGCCTCCGGCGCCCACCGCGCGGACGCCGAAGAAGACGTTGTCCTTGGACAGGTCGATCTTCGCCGTCAGCGCGGGGCCGACGTCGATGGCGTGCGTCCAGTCCGGGGCCGTCGTCTCGCGCCAGACGACCTCGTAGCTCGTCGCGCCCGGCGTGGCGGTCCAGAGCAGTTCGGAGTCGTTCGTCAGCGCCGCCGTGCGGATTTTGACGCCCTTCGGCGTGCCCGGTGCGGTGGCGAGCGACCACAGCGCGGCGCCGTTCACCCGGGCGACGCGCGCGATGAACGGGAAGTCGCAGAACTGCGGCAGGTCGCCGTACTGGACGCCGTTCTCGACCCGGACGTCCTGGTGCTGGTGCGCGAAGTCCTCGTTCGGCTCGGTGAACCGCGCCGCCGGGTAGCCCTGCTCCAGGAAGCCGATGTGGTCGCCGCCGCGCAGGTAGCGGTCGCGGCGGTAGATCACCCGGACCGTCATGCCGGTCGCGTCGTTTTCCGCCACGGATTTGACGAACCGCGCCAGCTGCCGCGGCGGGGAGTCGTTTTCGCCGCCGATGCTGCGGCGCAGGTTCGCCTCGGCCGGGGTTTCCGCCGTCGGGACGCCTTCGGCGAACAGGCGGATCGTGAAGGGGTCGCGCGTGCCGTCGTCGGCGCGGCTGGAGCCGACGATGTCGTCGGTGAACATCGCCTGGACGTCGGTGCCGGCCGCCTTGAACTGCTGCGCCATGAACCGCGAGCCGTACAGCCCCTGCTCCTCGCCCGCCACGGCCGCGAAGACGATCGTCGCGGCCGGCTGCCGCGTCGAGAGGACCCGGGCCAGTTCCAGGGCCACCGCGACGCCCGAAGCGTCGTCGTCCGCGCCCGGCGCGTCCCCGGTGAAGTCCATGACGTCGCTGCGGCGCGAGTCGTAGTGCCCGGAAACGACGTACACCCGGCCGGGATCGGTGGACCCGTGCAGCGTCGCGACGACGTTGGTGATCGTCGTCGGCACCGGGATCCGGTCGGCGGGCGGCTGGACGTAGGACTGCAGCGCGACGCTCAGCCGTCCGCCGGAAGCGGCCGCGACCCGCTGGAACTGTGCGAACAGCCAGTCACGGGCGGCGCCGATGCCGCGGGCGGGGTCGTTTTGGGCGGACAGCGTGTGCCGGGTGCCGAACGCGGTCAGCCGCCGCACGGTCGCTTCGATCCGCCGTTCGTCGACCTGGCGGAGCAGGGCGCGCAGCTCGGCGTCGGGACGCTGGGCGCGGACGGGGAACCCGGGCCCGCGGTCGCCGAGTTCGGCGGCTCCCGCTGGAACGGCGGCGGCCACCACGCCGAGCGCGGCCGATGCGGTGAGGAACGCTCGTCGAGAGGTCACGGTCCAACGTCTTACGCCCGCGCCGGGTGGGCGGGTACCGCCTACTCGGTGAGCCGCTTGCCCTTGCCGTCGTAGGCGATCAGCGGCGTCAGGACGGCGGAGTCCGGGACGGCGGCGGGGTCGAACCAGAAGAACACCACGCCCGGGTCCGCGCTCCACTTCGCCAGCTTGGCTTCGACGGTGGCGCCGTGGACGGTCGTGGTGATCCGGGCCGCCGGGCCGGCGAAGTAGCCGAAGACCGGGATGAGCTGGTCGCGGATCACCTCGCCGCCGTCGGTGGCGTGGAAGCCGAACGACCGGTCCGAGCCGCGGAACTCGTTCGCCACCAGCAGGGCCTGCAGCGAAGTCCCGGACCGCAGGCCGGCCACCAGGCCGAAGCGGACCCCGGGCAGCTCCGGCGCGTCGACGGCCCGCGCGTAGAAGACCAGCTCGCCGGCCGCGGTCCGGATCCCGGTGCCGACGACGTCCCCGACCGGCTGGTCCTGGTCCACGGCGGGCGCCGGGGACGGCGTCGTCGACACGGCGGGCGCCGGGGACGGCGGCCGCGCGACCGGCACGGACGCGGGCTGCCGCAGCTGGATGGCGAACACGACGACGAGCACGACGGCGGCCGCGGCGGCGATCCCGGCGCTGCCGGTCAGCAGACGGCGCCGACGCCGCAGGCGCGCGCCGTCGGCCATGATCCGGGCGAGATCGGGTTCGGCGAAGGGCTCCTCGGGCGGCTGCCGGAGGGCGGCGCGGAAGTCGTCGAGCTCGTTCACCGCCCGCTCCTCCCGATCAGCGTGTCCGCTTCCACCCGCAGCTTGGCCAGCGCCCGTGAGTTCGTGCTCTTCACGGTACCCACGGAAACGCCGAGCTCACGGGCCACGTCGGCCTCCGGCAGGTCGAAGAAGTGCCGCAGCACGACGACCGCGCGTTCGCGGTCGGTGAGCGTCTTGAGCACCGCGGTGAGCCACGCGCGCTGGGTGACGGCCTTGCCGACGTCGAGGTGGTCGTGCCGGTCGGGCAGGTCCTCGGTGGCGTACTCGCGGATCGGCCGCCGCCAGCCGTCGATGACGTGGTTCACCAGGACGGTCCGGGCGTAGCCGTAGGCGTCCTTGTGCCGCACCCGCGACCAGGCGGCGTAGGTGCGGGTGAAGGCGGTCTGGGCGGCGTCCTCCGCCTGGTGGCGGTCACCGGTGAGCAGGAAGGCGGCGTGGGTGAGCCGGGCCGAGGACGCGCGCACGAACTCCGCGAACTCTTCGTCGCCACGCGCCACGGGTCACCTCGTTCCGTCGTTCCCTGCGACGGCCGAGGCGGCGGAAGGTTGCTTTGCACGGCGCGGTGGTCCAGCTATCGAAACGTTGTGTAACCGATATCTCGCGCTCGGTCACGGAGTACTAGATTGGCCTGCGTACGGAGCGTGCGGTTCCGTGCGGAGGACTTCACCGCCGGGAGGCCCGGGCGGTTTTCACGACGGCGGCGCCGGCGTCCGGCGCCGGTGCCGCCGTCATCCAAAGCAGCCGCCGCCGGGCGGCTCACTCCGAGAAATCACCCGAGGGCGCACCCCAGCCGGCCGCGTCTCCGCCGCGTTCCTCCGCGACCGCCCGCCGCCGGGCGTTTTCCGCGCGTACCCGGTCCACTTCGGACTGGATGTACTCCTCGTCGTAGCGCTGGAACACCCGGGCCGGGTTGCCCGCCACCAGCGTCCGCGGCGGGACGTCCTTGGCCACCACCGAGTTCGGCTGGACCGTTGCGAAGTCGCCGATCGTCACGCCTGCCATGATCACCACCAGGCCGCCGATGAAGCAGCCCTTGCCGATCTTGACCGGCTTGCGCTCGATCAGGTCGCTGCCCGAGTGGTTCTGCAGCGTCATGTTCGCCAGCCAGCTCGAATGCGTGAAGATCAGCGTGTTGAGCCCGATGCTGGTGTGCTCGCCGATCTCCAGGCCGCCGCTGGCGTCCAGCGCCGCGCCCTCGCCGATCCAGCAGTGGTCGCCCACCTTCAGGTTTTCCGGGCTGATGATCTTCACGCGCTCACGCACGCGGCACGTCGGCGGCAGCCCGTAAAAAGCCGCGCGCTCGGCGTCGTTCATGTACTGCGAGACGAGCTCGGTCAGGATCTGCGGACGCAGCCGGTGGCTGCGCTCGTCATCGAAGAACATCGGCTTCCGACACCAGTTTCTCGAACGTGCGGAGGTGGTCCTCCGCCACGACGTCGAGGCCGAAGTTCGACCGCACCAGCTCGCTCTCGCGCTGGGCGATCAGCGCCCGCCGCGACGGGTCGTCGAGCAGCTCGATCACCGTGCGCGCCACGGCGTCCGAGTCGTCCGGGCGCACCAGCAGCACGTTTTCGCCGTTGCGCAGCTCGATGCCGGGGTAGTTGTCCTCGGTGACCGATGCGATCGTCGCCGTGCCGGACAGCATCGCCTCCAGTGACGCCGTCCCGCAGCCGCCGTTGAGGTCGTGCGTGACGATGTCCGCCGCCGCGAAGTACGCCGGGACGTCCTCCTTCGGCACCGCGCCCGTGACGACCAGCGCGTCCGACACCCCGAGCTCGGCGGCCCGCTTGAGGAACGCGTCGTGGTACACACGGCCGACCACGACCACCCGGACACCCGGGTGCTTGTCCAAAATGGACGGCAGGGCCTCGATCAGCGGCAGCCGGTTGCGCAACGGGATGACGTGGCCCAGCGACACGATCAGCGGCGCGTCCCCGATCCCGTGCTCCGCGCGGACGTCCTTCGTCACCGGCTTCGCGAAGTGCCCGGTGTCGACGGCGATCGGGAAGTACTCCGAGTTCGCGTCGCTGGTGCCGTAGCGGTCGACGCAGTAGTCGACGCCCAGCTTGTCGAGGATGACGTACCGCGGCTTCAGGTACGCCAGGATCGGCCGCACGAGCACCGCGTCGAGGAGCCGGAACACCCCGCCGTACAGCTTGTTGTCGCTGATCAGCAGCGTGTGGATCGTCAGCAGCGTAGGGACGCCGTGGCGGCGCGCCCAGATCCCGGCCAGCCACGACAGGTCGAAGAACTGGCCGTGCAGGTGGATCGCGTCCGGCTTGAACTCGTCCAGCAGCTTCCACAGCCGCCGCCAGTTGCCCGGCCGCAGCGACGCGAAACTCATGTCGAAGTCGATCGACAGGCCGACCTGCGGCATCTTCACCGCCGGGAGCCGCACCACGCGGTAGCCGTCGCGCTCCTCCTCGGCCGGGGCGGCGGCGTACGCAGCCGTGACGGCCAGTACTTCGTGCCCGGCCGCGGCGAACTGCGCCGCCAGCGACGCCGCCATGTGTGCGCTGCCGCCCACGCGCGGCGGGAAGAAGTTGTTCACCACCGCGATGCGCATCGCACGTCCTTGGGCAGGCCCCGCGGTGGTGCTCACTCGGTTTCCCTGACCAGATCCCGCATGCCGTCCTCGACGGTGATCCGCGGCTCCCAGCCCAGCACGTCCCGCGCGCGGCTGATGTCGGCGGCCCGCCGCGAGACCAGCACGTCACGCTCGTTGAACAGCGGCTCGACGTCGACGCCGACCGCCTCGATGAGGATCTTGGCCAGTGCCGCGATCGACGTGTCGATGCCGGTGCCGATGTTGATCGGCAGGTTCGCCTTCTCCGACTCCAGCGCCGCGACGACGGCGTGCGCCAGGTCCGTCACGTGCACGAAGTCCATCGACTGGTCGCCGCGGCCGTCGATGATCGGCGGCTGGCCGGCGCGCAGGCGCTGGATGAAGTGGTTGATCACCGACGTGTAGTACGCCTCGATCTTCTGGCCGGGGCCGTACACGTTGAAGAACCGCAGCGCGTTCCACGAAAGGCCCTTGTGGCGCTCGTAGAAGCCGAGCAGGTCCTCGCCGGCGCGCTTGGAGATGCAGTACGGCGTGAGCGGACGCAGCTCGTCGTCCTCGTGCATCGGCAGCCGCTTCGGGTCGCCGTAGACCGACGCGGTCGAGGCGAACACCAGCCGCTCGACGCCTTCGTCCGCGGCCGCGGCGAAGACGTTGTGGTTGCCGATCATGTTGATGTCGATCGACTCGTGCGGGTCGGCGATCGACTTGTTGATCGACACCGTCGCGAAGTGGATGACGTGCGTGCAGCCGCGCATCGCCTCGCGCACGGCGCCGCCGTAGCGGACGTCCTTCTCGACCAGCTCGACCTTGCCGGTCGCGATGAACTCGTTGACGCGCGTGCGGTCGCCGCGGGTCATGTTGTCGAAGATCCGGACCGTGTAGCCACCCTCGAGCAGCAGCGGGATCACGTGCGCGGCGATGAACCCGCCACCCCCGGTGAAGAGCACCTTCTTGTCGGACACCAATTTCTCCTCGGTCGGCGGCTTCAGGACAGGGACTGCACGGCTTCGCGCACGACCTCGGCGACACGGGTCACTTCGGCGTCGGTGAGGTTGGCGTGCATCGGGATGGCGAGCTGACGCGCGAACGCGTCGGCGGAGACGGGCAGCGGGGCCTGCGGCCCGTAGACCGGCTGCAGGTGCGAGGCGTAGGTGCCGAAGTTGCACTGGACGCCCCGCGAGCGGATCCGCAGGGCGAGCGTGTCGCGGCTGATCTCGGGCGCGACCGTGAGCAGGTACGCCTGCCACGGGTGCTCGCGGTCGGGCAGCTCGACCGGCACGGTCAGCGCATCGACGTCGGCAAAAGCCTCGTGGTAGCGCTTAGCGACCGAGCGGCGGGCGGCGAGGAGGTCCGGGAGGCGGTCGAGCTGGACGTTCATGATCGCGGCCTGGACGTCCGAGAGCCGGAAGTTGTAGCCGAGCTCGTGGAACTCCGGGATGGGCAGCGTGTCCGAGCCTTCGCGGCTGATCGCCGGCTCGATGCCGTAGGTGTGCAGCTTGCGGGCGCGGGCGATGAGGTCCTCGCGGTCGGAGACGAGCGCGCCGCCTTCGCCCGCGGTAATGCCCTTGCGGCCGTGGAAGGAGAACGCGGCCAGGTCGGCGAGGCTGCCGGCCGGCCGCGTCTTGTACGTCGCGCCCGCGGCGCAGGCGGCGTCCTCGAAGAGCCAGAGGCCGTGCTCGTCGGCGATCGCGCGGTACTCGTCGAAGTCACCGGGCTGGCCGGCGACGTCGACGGCGAGGATGCCGACGGTCTTCGGCGTGATCAGCGCTTCGACGTGCGCCGGGTCGGCGCTGAAGACGTCCGGGCGGATGTCGGCGAACACCGGCTTCGCGCCCGCCTGCACGACGGCGTGGCCGGTGGCGGGGAACGTGTAGTCGCCGACGATCACCTCGTCGCCCGGCCGCACGCCGAGCACCTTGAGCCCGAGGAAGAGCGCCGAGCCGCAGTTCGCGGTCGTCAGCGCGTGCGCCGTGCCGGTGACCTGGGCGAACCGCTCCTCGAAGCGGCGGCACGCCGGGCCGGCGCCGGCCAGCCAGCCGGACCGGAACACCTCGGCGACGGCGGCGAGCTCCTCTTCGCCCACGGTGGGTTGACCTAGGGCAATGCTCTCGGACGACATACCTCTCCCATTGCGTGGGGACCCGGCGAAGTGTATATACGCGGGCTCAGGTGATTCACAGGACCACGCCGAACCGCCCTCCCGCGTGCCGCTCGCCGCAGGTCGGGGACGTCCTACGCTGGGTCCCATGCGATTCGGGGTGCTGGGGGCCGTCGCCGCGTGGCGCCCGGACGGCACGCAGCCGGCGGTGGGCGGCCCGCGGTCGCGGGCGCTGCTGGCGCTGCTCGCGCTCGAGGCCGGCCGGTTCGTCCCGGCCGAGCGGCTGATCGACGGCGTGTACGGGGAGCACCCGCCCGATGGCGCTGCGAACGCCCTCCAGTCCCAGGTGTCGCGGCTGCGGACGGCGCTGAAGGACCTCGCGCCGGTCGAGTTCACCGCGGCCGGGTACCGGCTGGCCGTCGCACCGGACGAAGTGGACGTCCACTGCTTCGAACGCCTCCTGCGCGAAGGCCGCGCGCTGCTGAAGAACGGCGAGCACGCGCGGGCCGCGGCACTGCTGGGTGACGCGCTGGCGTTGTGGCGCGGGCCCGCGTTCACCGACCTGGCCGACGCGCCCTTTGCCGCCGCGCAGGCGACACGCCTCGAAGAGCTGCGCGCGGACGCGGTCGACGACCACGTCGAGGCCCGCCTGGCGCTCGGCCAGGCCGAAGACGTCCTCGCCGGCCTGCGGGAGACCGTCGCCGGGCAGCCGCTGCGGGAACGGCCGCGCGCGCAGCTGGTCCGGGCGCTGGCCGCCGCCGGCCGCCCGGCCGACGCGCTCGCCGTCTTCGAGGACGCCCGCCGCACGCTGGCCGACGAGCTGGGCGCGGACCCCGGTCCCGAACTCGCCGAGGCCCACCTGGCGGTGCTTCGCGGTGAAACCGGGAAGCCGGTGCTGCCGGCGTTGCCCGCGCAGCTGACCAGCTTCGTCGGCCGCGACGAGGAGCTGCGGCAGGTGACGGAGCTGCTGGCCCGCGCCCGGCTCGTGACGCTGACCGGCCCCGGCGGCGCCGGCAAGACGCGGCTGGCGGTCGAGGTCGCCGCGGCCCAGGCCGGCCCGGTCGCGTTCGTCGAGCTCGCCCCGCACGGCGGCGCCGACGTCGCCGGCGCGGTGCTGGCCGCGCTCGGCCTGCGGGAGAGCGCGCGCGGCGGCCCGCAGGACCCCGTCGAGCGGCTCGTGCCGGCGTTGCGCGACCGCCCGGTGCTGCTGGTGCTCGACAACTGCGAGCACGTCGTCGACGTGGCGTCCCGGCTGGCCGCGCGCCTGCTCGCCGCGTGCCCGGGGCTGCGGGTGCTGGCCACCAGCCGCGAGCCGCTCGGCATCACCGGCGAGCAGCTGGCGCCGGTGCCGCGGCTGGCCGTCCCGCCGCCCGGGACGTCCGCCGCGCGGGCCCGGGAGTTCGCGGCCGTCCGGTTGTTCGCCGACCGCGCGGCCGCGAGCGATCCCGCGTTCGCGCTCGACGAGTCGACGATCGGCGACGTCCAGCACGTCTGCGCGGCCCTCGACGGCCTGCCGCTGGCCCTGGAGCTGGCCGCGGCCCGCGTCCGGACCCTCGACCTCGGCGAGATCGCGGCCCGGCTCGACGACCGGTTCCGGCTGCTGGCCCGCGGCAGCCGGACGGCCGAAGCCCGGCACCGCTCGCTGCGCGGTGTCGTCGAGTGGAGCTGGGACCTGCTGACCGGCGAGGAGAAGGAACTCGCGCGGCGCCTGACGGTGTTCCCCGGCGGCGCGACCGCCGCGGCCGCCGCCGAGGTCTGCGGCGCGGACGTCGACCTGCTGCCGGAACTGGCCGACAAGTCGCTGGCCGAAGCCGTCGGCGGCCGGTTCCGGATGCTGGAGACGATCCGCGCGTTCGGCGCCGAAAAGCTCGCCGAAGCGGGTGAGGCGGAGACGTACCACCGCGCACACGCGGAGTACTTCCTGCGGTTCGCCGCGGAAGCGGACCCGATGCTGCGGACCGCGGACCAGCTGGCCTGGCTGGCGCGGATCGACGCCGACTACGACAACATCCTGGCCGCGTTGCGCTGGTCGACCGAGCACGACGTCGTGCTGGCGCTGCGGCTGGTGCCGCTGCTGGCGATGTACTGGTGGATGCGCGGACGGCGGTTCGAGGGCGCCGGGCTCTCGCTGGCCGTCGTTTCGCGGTGCTCGCCCGAGGTGCGCGAAGAGCACGCCGAGGACTTCCTGGTCTGCGTGCTCGGCGCGCTGGCCGGGCCGCCGCACGAATCGCTGGAGCAGTACCGGCCCCTGATCCGGCGCTACGCGACGGACGGTTCGTGGGCGCCACGGCACCCGATGCTGGTGATGCTGCTGGGCGTGGTGACCGGTCCGCCGGGCGACGACGCGGAGCTCCTCATCCGCGGCGAGGGCTTGCTGGCCAGCGGCGACGCTTGGAGCTGGGCGCTGCTGCCGATGGGCATGGGCCTGCGGTCGATGATGTCGGGTGACCTGGCCGGCGCCGAGGAAGGACTTCGCGAGGGCGCGGCGCAGTTCCGCGCGCTGGGCGAGCGGTGGGGCCTGTCGATGGCGCTGGACCACCTGTCGCAGCTGCTGACCTGGCGGGGCGAGTACGCGGCCGCGTTGCCGCTGATGGACGAGGCGCTCGGCCTGATGCACGAGATCGGCGCGACCGACGACGTGGCCGACCTGATCTGCCGCCGCGCGTGGGCCCACCTGCTCTCCGGCGACCACGCCCGGGCCCGCGCGGACTACGAGCTGGCCGCGGCCACGGCCCGCCGCTCCGGCATGCCGGAATCCCGCGCGGCGGCGTACGTCGGCTCGGCGAACCTCGCCCGCCTGTCCGGCGACCTGGCCACGGCCCGCGAGCTGTGCGAGCGCGCGCTGGCGGAGTGCGCGGGCGGTTCGTTCGCGGCGGAGTCGGTGCGGGCGACGGCGTTGATTTCGCTCGGCCGGCTGGCGTTGGCGGAAGGGCGGGCGCCGGAGGCGGCCGGGCTGCACCGGTCCGCGCTGCTGCTCGGACGGCAGTGGCACGCGGGCGACGTGGTGGCGTCCGCGCTGGAAGGGTTGGCAGGTGTGGCCGCACCCGGGCAGGCTGCGGTGCTGCTGGGCGCGGCCGCGGCGGTCCGGGGCACGGCCATCAGCGGCGATCCGGACGTCACGGCCGTCCGGGGCCGGCTGGTGGAGTCGCTCGGGGTCGCCGGGTTCGAGCGGGCCTACCGGACCGGGCTGGAGATGAGTGCGCAGAAGGCACTGGAGCACTCGATCGAGGGAGAGGTGTCGCCGAGTTCGGACAGGTAGGCCGGGACCGAGGGCCGGAACGCGACCCGTCCGCCGAGCTCACGGGCCTGTTCGCGGCGATTCCCGCAGATCAGCCCCCGCACCGCCGGCTTGCCCGCTCGCGTAGCCTGATCGACCGTGCGCAACGTCGTAGTCGTCGGGGGCGGGATCGTCGGTCTGGCCGTGGCCTGGGAGCTGACCAGGCGCGGGCTGGACGTCACCGTCCTGGAAAAAGAGTCCCGGTGGGCGGCACACCAGACCGGGCACAACTCGAACGTCGTCCACGCCGGCCTGTACTACAAGCCCGGCTCCTTCAAGGCGCGGATGTCCGTCGCCGGGAACCGGTCCATCGTGGACTTCGCGCGCCAGTACGGCGTGCCCGTCGAGGTCTGCGGGAAGCTCGTCGTCGCGACCGACGAGCGTGAGATCCCCGCGCTGAACACCCTCGCCGAACGCGCCGAGGCCAACGGCGTCCCGGCCAAGCAGATCTCGCCGGCCGAAGCGCGCGAGTTCGAGCCCGAGGTCGCCTGCGTCGCCGCCCTGCGCGTCGAATCCACCGGGATCATCGACTTCCCGGCCGTCTGCCACGCGCTCGTCCGCCTGCTCGACGAAACCGGCGTCGACCTCCGGCTCGGCTCCCCGGTCCGCGCCATCCGGGCCGGGAGCAACGGCGGGGTCGAGGTCGCCACCGGCGACGACGTCGTCCAGGCCGACGCGCTGGTGAACTGCGCCGGCCTCCACTCCGACCGCGTCGCGCGGCTGGCCGGCCTGACGCCGTCGGCGAAGATCGTGCCGTTCCGCGGTGAGTACTACGAGCTCAAGCCGGAACGGCGGCACCTGGTCAAGGGCCTGATCTACCCGGTGCCGGACCCGACGCTGCCGTTCCTCGGCGTGCACTTGACGCGCATGCTCGACGGCAGCGTGCACGCCGGCCCGAACGCCGTGCTGGCGCTGCGCCGCGAGGGCTACCGCTGGCGCGACTTCTCGGCGAAGGACGTCGCCGAGGTCGCGGCCTTCCCCGGCGCCTGGCGGCTCGCGCGCAAGTACGCGTTCCCGACCGGGCTCGACGAGGTCCGCCGCTCGTTCTCGAAGAAGCGCTTCGCGGCGAGCCTGGCGCGGCTCGTCCCGGCCGTCACCGAAGACGACATCGTCCGCCACGGTTCCGGCGTGCGCGCCCAGGCGATGCGCCGCGACGGCTCGCTCGTCGACGACTTCCTCATCGAGACCGCACGCGACCAGGTGCACGTCCTGAACGCACCGTCACCGGCCGCGACGAGCGCGCTGGAGATCGCGCGCCACATCGCCGACCAGGTCGCCAAGGACTAGCCCGGCAGGTTCGCCGTCACCAGCGGCAGACCCTGCTTCACGACGTCGCACGTCTTCGTGTCGTCGCCGATGAAGCCGCTGACCACCTGCACCGACGACGTGTCCGTGATCGCCAGGGTCGCGCCGCAGGTGACCCGCAGGCCGCCCATGTTCGGGAACAGGCCCCACTTCCGGCCGCCGACGTCGACGGTTTCCGCCGGGGTGACGCTCTTGGCGCCCGGCCACTCGCCGACCGGCGTGCTGGGGCCGAGCCAGACCTCGAACGCCTTCTGGCCGCCGTCGCCGTCGGTGTCGTCCCACAGGCAGAAGGACGCGTTCGGCACCGTGGACGAGGTGTCCTTCTCGCCGTTCGGCGAGATGTTCTTCAGCTGGGCCACCTGGTCGGGCTTCAGCATCGTGCACGGGTCGACCGACAGCAGCGGGCCGCCCGGCTCCGGCTTCGCCGACGTCGACGGCGTGAGCGGCGGGGCGTCCTGCCCGCCCGGCAGGTGGGCCGCGACCTGCGGGATCGCCGTCTTCGCCAGCTCGCACGACCGATCGAGCTTGCCGCCCGAGACGCTCACGTAGGCGAACGACTTGGTGCCGAGCAGGGTGTAGAACACGCAGTCGTCGGGCAGGATCGAGGCGTACTGCGTCCAGCTCAGCCCGCCGAGCTGCTGCGGCTGCGACTTCTTGAGCGCGCCGGAGATGTACTCGTTGAAGTCCAGGTCCGAAGCGACGCCGACGTTCAGGATGGCCGACGGCTCGACGTCGTCCTTCGAGTTCCACAGGCACATCGGCGGCTGCAGCCGCTCCTTGTTCTCCGGCACCGAGCGGCCCGGCGACCGGTAGCCGAGTGCGTCGACCTGAGCTTCGTCGAGCAGCGTGCAGGCGTCGACGGCCGTGACGACCGGGCCCTGGCCGGGCACCGGCGACGCCGAGCCGCCGACGGTCGCCGTGCAGCCGGTCACCACGGTCACGGCCGCCAGCGCCGCCACGGCCTGCCACTTGATGCGCATGAGTCCTCCCGTTCGGCCCGGACTGTACTGGGACGAACGGAGCAGCTCCGCGGATCCGCCCGGTTCAGCGGGGTGTCAGGACTTCCTTGCCGCCGACGAACGGGCGCAGCGCCTCGGGCACGCGGACCGAGCCGTCCTCCTGCTGGTGGTTCTCGACGATCGCGACGATCCAGCGGGTGGTGGCCAGGGTGCCGTTGAGCGTCGCGGCGATCTGCGGCTTGCCGTTCTCGTCGCGGTAGCGGACCGAAAGGCGGCGGGCCTGGAACGTCGTGCAGTTGGACGTCGAGGTCAGCTCGCGGTAGGTCTCCTGGGTCGGGATCCAGGCCTCGCAGTCGAACTTGCGGTGCGCGGACGTGCCGAGGTCGCCGGTCGCGGTGTCGATGACCCGGTAGGGCACCTCGATCTTCGCGAGCATCTGCTCTTCCCAGCCCAGCAGCCGCTCGTGCTCCGCCTCGGCGTCGGCCGGCTTGGCGTAGACGAACATCTCGACCTTGTCGAACTGGTGGACGCGGATGATGCCGCGGGTGTCCTTGCCGTACGAGCCGGCCTCGCGGCGGTAGCAGGACGACCAGCCCGCGTAGCGCTTGGCGTCGGCGAGGTCGAGGATCTCGTCGGAGTGGAAGCCGGCCAGCGGCACCTCCGACGTCCCGACGAGGTAGAGGTCGTCGTCCTCGAGGTGGTAGATCTCGCTCGAGTGCTGCCCGAGGAAGCCGGTGCCGGCCATGATCTCCGGGCGCACCAGCGACGGCGTGATCATCGGCGTGAAGCCGTTTTCGAGCGCTTGGGCGATGGCCATGTTGAGCAGGCCGAGCTGCAGCTGCGCGCCGACGCCGGTGAGGAAGTAGAACCGCGAGCCCGACACCTTCGCGCCGCGTTCCATGTCGACGCCGCCGAGGCCTTCGAGCAGCTCGAGGTGGTCCTTCGGGGTGAAGCCGAACTTCGTCGGCTCGCCGACGTGCTTGAGCACGGCGAAGTCGTCTTCGCCGCCGACCGGCGCGCTCGGGTGCACGAGGTTCGGCACGGTCCGGAAGAGCTGGTCGAACTCCTCCGACGCGGTGTTCTGCTCCACCTCGGCCGCCTTGACCTGCGCGGCGAGGTCCTTGGCCGTGGCCAGGAGCTGCTGCTTCTCCTCCGGCGGCGCCTTCGGGATCTGCTTGCCCAGTAGCTTCTGCTCGTTGCGCAGCTTGTCCGCGGCCGCGATGGAAGACCGGCGGCGGGTGTCGAGGGAAAGCAGCTTGTCGACCACTCCCTCGTCTTCGCCACGGGCGCGCTGCGACGCGCGCACGGCTTCCGGGTCATCGCGCAGAGTCCTGGGGTCAATCACGGGTCAGAGGGTAGTCCGTACAGACTGTGCGTCCCTACTGGGTTATCCCGACAGTCTGATCGTTGAAGCGCTGTTCACGGCGTCCCCATACTCCAGGGAACCACGGAGGAGGCGCCCCCGATGACCGATGAGCTGCTCGCCCGGCACCGCGCTGTCATGCCGTCCTGGATGTCACTGCTCTACGAGGAGCCGATCGAGATCGTGCACGCGCACGACCGGCGGATGACCGATTCCCAGGGGCGCACGTACCTCGACTTCTTCGCCGGCGTGCTGACGAACTCCATGGGCTACGACGTCGCCGAGATCGGCGACGCGGTCCGCAAGCAGCTCGACACCGGCATCCTGCACACCTCGACGCTGTACCTGATCCGGTCCCAGGTCGAGCTGGCCGAGCGGATCGCGAAGCTGTCGAACATCCCGGACGCCAAGGTGTTCTTCACCAACTCCGGCAGCGAGGCCAACGACACCGCGCTGATGCTGGCAACGCAGTACCGCCGCAGCAACCAGGTGCTGGCCATGCGCAACAGCTACCACGGGCGCTCGTTCGGCACCGTGGCGATCACCGGCAACCGCGGCTGGTCGGCCTCGGCGCTCAGCCCGGTCAAGGTCAGCTACGTCCACGGCGGCTACCGCTACCGCAGCCCGTTCCGGGACCTTTCCGATGCGGCGTACATCGACGCGTGCGTCGCGGATCTGGTCGACGTGCTGGACACGGCGACGGCCGGTGACGTGGCCTGCCTGATCGCGGAGCCGATCCAGGGCGTTGGCGGGTTCAGCCTGCCGCCCGACGGGCTGTTCCGGGCGATGAAGGAGGTGCTGGACTCCTACGGCGTGCTGTTCGTCTCGGACGAGGTCCAGACCGGCTGGGGTCGCACCGGCGAGCACTTCTGGGGCATCGAGGCGCACGGCGTGACGCCGGACATGATGACGTTCGCGAAGGGGCTCGGGAACGGCCTGGCGGTCGGTGGCGTGGTGGCCCGCGGGGACGTCCTGGACTGCTTCCAGGCGCAGTCGTTCTCGACGTTCGGCGGCAACCCGGTGTCGATGGCCGGGGCGACGGCGGTGCTGGACTACATCGCCGACCACGACCTGCAGGCCAACTGCGCGGCCCGTGGCGCGCAGCTGCTGTCCGGCCTTCGGGCCGCGGGGTCGCCGCTGGTGGCGGAGGTGCGCGGCAAGGGGCTGATGATCGGGGTGGAGCTGATCAAGCCGGGCACGACGGAACCGAACGTCCCGGCGGCGGCGCGGATGCTGGAGGAGACGAAGAAGCGCGGGCTGCTGATCGGCAAGGGCGGCCTGCACGGGAACGTGCTGCGGCTCGGACCGCCGATGACGCTGACGGCGGACGAAGCCCAGGAGGGCCTGGACATCCTCGTGGACTCGCTCGCGGCCACGCACGCGGCGCTGACCTGAGCGAGCCCACGACGGCGTCGGTCTAGAGGTCGATGACGATCTTGCCCTGCACGTGCCGCCCGGCCTGGCGTTCGGCCGCGCTCCGGATCTGCTCGAGCGGGTAGCTCGCCGCGATCGGCACCCGGAGCCGGTCCGCCGCGACCAGGCGCGCGAGCTCGTCCAGCGCGCCGGGCGCGGCGTTCGCGCCGTTGGCCCCGGGCACCCCGTCGACCAGCGCGGCGATGGTGCAGATGCGGTCGTCGGGGACACCGAGTTCCCGTGCGGCCTGCACCGTCTCCGTCCCGTGCAGGTCGAGGGCGGCGGTGACGCCGCCGGGAGCCAGCGCCCGGACCCGGTCGGCCAGGCCGTCGCCGTAGGCGACCGGCTCGGCGCCGAGTTCGCGCAGGAAGTCGGCCGAGCCCGCCGACCCCGTCCCGAGCACGCGCGCGCCCGCGAGCCGGGCCAGCTGGACGGCGAACACGCCGACCCCGCCGCCCGCGCCGCCGATCAGCACGGTGTCGTCCGGGCCGGGGTCCAGCACGGCGAGGGCGGCCGACGCCGTGCGGCCGCCGATCGAAAGCGTGGCGGCCGTGCGGTCGTCGACGCCGTCGGGGGTGCGGTGGACTTCGTTCGCCGCGATCTCCCCGGCCGCGTCGACCACCACGAAGTCGGCGACCGCGCGGGACAGGGCGCCGCCGAACACCCGGTCGCCCGCGGACAAGCCGGTCACCCCCGCGCCGACCTCGTCGACCACGCCCGCGAAGTCGGTCCCGAACCCGGCCGGGAGGCTCAGGCCGAACCGGGCGGCGGTGTCCGCGTCGGCCGTCATGATCCAGTCCATCGGGTTGAGGCCGGCCGCGGTGACCCGCACCCGGACCTGTCCCGGGCCCGCCTCCGGCACGGGAACCTCCCGGACGGCCAGGACTTCGGGACCGCCGAACGACGCCAGCCGGACCGCCCTGCTCATACCTGTCTCCTCGACCTCGGCAACGCAGCGAAACGGACTATGCTCCGTTTCCATGGACGACCGTAGCACAACCGGAGCGTGATCCGTTTTGACTGAGCTGGAGGGGCGCGCGCCGCGGGCGGACGCGGCCCGCAACCGCGGCCAGCTGCTCGCCGTGGCGACTCGCGTGTTCGTGTCGGCGGACGCCGAGCCGTCGATGCGGGCGATCGCCCGTGAAGCCGGGGTCGGCATCGCCACGCTGTACCGGCACTTCCCGACCCGCGAGGCGCTGGTCGACGCGGTCTACCGGGACCAGGTCGGCCGGCTGACGGCCGGCGCCCGCGAGCTGCTCGGCCGGCTGGCGCCGGCGGCGGCGATGCGGCACTGGATGGACTTGTTCGGCGACTGGATCGCGACCAAGAACGGCATGCTCGACACGCTGCTCGCGATGATCGAGGCGGGCGAGATCGCCCACGGCCAGACCCGGGCCGAGCTGCTGGCGGCCATCACCACGATCCTCGACGCCGGCGCCGCGGCGGGCGACCTCCGCGGCGACGTCACCGCCGAAGACATCGCCGCCGCCCTCATCGGCATCTTCACCGTGGCGCCCCCGCCCGAACAGGCCGCCAAGGCCGGCCGCCTGCTGAACCTGCTGATGGACGGGCTCCGGCCGGCCTGAGCCCGCGGCTCAGCCCCGGACGAACCGCACCACGTGCCCGGCCAGTTCCTCGCCCGCGTCCTCCTGCAGGAAGTGGCCCGCTCGCGCGATCACCGGGTGGTCCGGACCCTGCGCGCCGCGCATGGCCCGGCGGAGCACCGGGGCCATCCCGCCCGTGATCGGGTCGCTGTCGGAGAACGCCACCAGGAACGGGATGTCCAGCTCGGTCAGCGTCTGCCACGCCTCGCGGTTGGCCGCGGACGCCGGGTCGTCCGGCCGGTAGGGCACCAGCGACGGCATCGCCCGCGGTCCCGCCTTGTACGACTCGTCCGGGAACGGCGCGTCGTACGCCGCCCGGACCGCGTCCGGCAGCCGGGAACGGCAGCCCGACTGCACGAACCGCCCGACGTCCAGCACCGGCGCCTTTGCGACGGCCGAGCGGAAGGCGTGCCACTGCGGCGGCATGTCGACGTCGCCGGTGGGGAGGCCGGTGTTGGCCGCGACCACCCGCGCGAACCGCGCCGGGTTCTCCGCCACCAGCCGCAGCCCGATCAGACCGCCCCAGTCCTGCCCGACCAGCGTCACTTCGCGCAGGTCCAGCGCGTCGAAGGCGAACTCGCGCATCCACTCCACGTGCCGGGCGTAGCTGTGGTCGGCCACGTCGGCCGGCTTGTCGGACCGCCCGAACCCGACCAGGTCCGGCGCGATCGCGCGCAGGCCCGCCGACGCCAGCACCGGCAGCACCTTGCGGTACAGGAACGACCAGCTCGGCTCGCCGTGCAGCAGGAGCACGACCGGGCCGTCCGCCGGGCCCGCCTCGACGTACCCCACTCTGAAGCGGCCGCCGTCCGGGTCCGCCAGCTCGGCGTAACGCGGCTCGTAGGGGAAGTCGGGCAGGTCGGTGAACCGGTCGTCCGGTGTCCTCAGCAGGCGCACGACCCCACGTTAGGAGATGCCGACCGCCACCACGAGGCCCAGGCCGATGTGCGCCGCCGCCACCACGATGCTCACCGGGGCGAACTTCTCGCTCTCGATCGTCGAGGCCACGTCGATGCGGGTCGCCCACTCCAGCAGTCGGATCCCGATCACCTGGACGGCGATCCCGAGCAGGCCGTAGACCAGCGACGTGATCAGGCCCTCGGTCAGGTCGCTCGCCGAGTTGAAGATCGCCACGACGACGATGAACGACATCGCGAGGAGCCCGGACGCCGTCACGATCACCGCGTTCGGCAGGCCCCGCGTCACCAGCTTCGACAGCTTGCCCGGCGTGGTCCAGTCGATCGCCCAGAAGCCGGCGAACATCAGCAGCAGGCCGATGACGCCGTACAGCAGGATCGCGCCGATCCCCCGCACGAGGTCGGAGCCGAACGTGTCGGACAGCGCAAGGGTCGAGGTCACGAGTTTCTCCCAGGTGGAAAGAGCTGATCAGCGACGGTGTTCTATCACGCTTCGGGGATGCGATGTGGGACGAATGCGGCACCGTCGTCGGTCACCAAGCCGCCGGTCTCGCGGATGCCCAGGCCCGCGGAGCTGTCGCCGACGATCCACGCGCCCAGCGCCGGCCGGTAGCCGTCGAACTCGGGCAGCGGGTCGAACGCCTGGTAGACGAACCCTTCCGCGCCGTAGACGCCGTCGGTCTGGGTCTCGTAGCCGGTCGCGACGATCTGGACGTTCGCGCCCTCGCGGCCCAGCTTCGGCTTGCGGACGTACTCGGTGAGGATGCCCGGGTCGTCGGCGAACGCGGGCAGCAGGTTCGGGTGGCCCGGGTAGTTCTCCCACAGGATCGCCAGCAGCGTCTTGTTGGAGAGGATCATCTTCCAGAGCGGCTCGATCCACAGCGTCCGCGGCAGCGACTCGACGGCGTGGCGGCCGAACTCCTCGTCGACCACCCACTCCCACGGGTACAGCTTCAGCACGGTCGCCATCTGCGCCTCTTCGAGGTCGACGAACCGCTTGAGCACCGGGTCCCAGCCGATCTCCTCGATCGCCAGGCCCACCGTGTCGAGCCCGGCCTCGGCCGCCGTCTCCTGCAGGTACGCCGTCGTGACGTTGTCCTCGCCGGACGGGTCGGCCGCCGACCAGGTGAAGTGCAGTTCGTTGGACGGCAGCTTGTCCCGCAGCAGCGACCACCGCTCGACCAGCTTCTCGTGGATGGAGTTCCACTGGTCGTCGTCCGGGAAGACGTCGGTCTTCCAGTGCCACTGCAGCAGCGACGCCTCCAGCAGCGTGGTGGGCGTGTCCGCGTTGTACTCCAGCAGCTTGGCCGGCGACTTGCCGTCGTAGCGCAGGTCGAACCGGCCGTAGACGTGCGGGTCCTGCCGCTTCCACGACTCGGCGATGTGCGGCCAGACCCACTCGGGGATGCCGAACCGCTGGTAGCCCTCGGTGGTCACGACGTTGTCGACGGCCTCCAGGCACATGGAGTGCAGCAGTTCGACGTCCGCCTCGAGCGAGAGGACCTCGTCCATGTCGAAGACGTAGTGCACGGACTCGTCCCAGTAGGGCCGCATCCGCCCGCCGGCGTCGCGGGCCGGCGTGCCGTAGACGAGCCCCTGCTCTTCGACGATCCGCTGCCAGTCGCGCCGCGGCTCACGCCGGTCCCGGTACACCTACGATCCCCCGCTCTTGCCGCTGCCGCCGGTGCCCCCGGTGCTGCCGCTCTTGCCGCTGATGCCGAAGCCGCCGCGCTGGACGGACTTGCCGGACTTCGTGTTGACGCTGGTCCGCGAGGAGGGCGCGTCGTACGAACCGCCGCTCACCCGCTGCCCGATGACCCCGGTACCGCCGTAGTTGTAGCGGTAGCTGTTGTAGCCGCCGCCCGGGATCGGCAGGAACAGGAAGCCACCGCTGTGGTACCCGCCGTGGCTGCTGACGTACGTGTCGTCGCAGTAGTCGTCGTTCTGGACGACACCGTTCGAGTCGGTGCAGACGGCGGTGACCGAGCCCTCCGGCCTGGCGACCGTGTAGAACGTCGCGACCAGGCCGACGAGCCCGACCGTGACGCCGCTGCCGATCAGGATCTTGCGCCGGGTCGCCGCCTTGGCGTCGGCCTGACGGGCGAGCTCTTCGTCCCGTTCCTCCTGCACGAGCGCCTGCTGACGCGCGCGCTGCTCCGCGACCGAGGGCTGCTTGGGACGGGTGTTCGAGTCCTGAAATCTCATGGAGCCGCGCTTCGGCGGCTCGGGGGGCGGCTGGTCCCCAGTGTTGCTGTCCTGCGTCATGTGCGCTCCGTAATCACCGGCCACCACGAAACCGTGACCCACCCTAACCACCCTAGGTCGCGCACGTCATGCGCGGCGCGGGCATCATGGACTGCGATGTCTCCCAGCGCCGATCGGTTCCCCACCGCCACCCAGACGCTGCGCACCCGCGTCGTGATGGGCGGGATCTTCGCGGGCGCGCTCATCGCGCTCGCGCTCAGCGTCGTGTTCTCGTGGAGCGACGGTGTCGCCGGCGGTGCGGGCGGCGGGGCCGGCAAGCTGTCCCCGGCGGCCCAGGAGGCGTTCCACTCCCCGCCGGGCAGCTGCCTGACCTGGGACAACCCGGACGCCAGCGACGCGCACAAGGTGGCCTGCACCCAGCCGCACCTGTTCGAGGTGACGACGCTCGTGGACATCGGCGCGCAGTACCCAGCGGGCGCGCCCGTCCCGTCGCTGGACCAGTGGCAGCAGATCGCGCAGCAGAAGTGCACCGCGGACGTGAAGCCCTACCTCGGGCACAAGCTCGACCCCTACGGCAAGCTCACGACGAACCTGCTCCGCCCGACGCCGTCGCAGTGGGAGGACGGCGACCGCCAGCTGCGGTGCGGCCTGCAGTGGGCCGGCCCCGGCGGCAAGCTGCTGCCGACGACCGGGCCGGCCAAGGACCAGGACCAGTCGCTGGTCTTCGAACCGGGCACCTGCCTGGCGCTGCTCGGCAAGGGCGTCGGCGATCCGATCGACTGCGCGAAGCTGCACTCCTACGAGATCATCGCCACCCTCGACCTCAAGACGCAGTTCAAGGACGGCTACCCCGCCCAGGACAACCAGAAGGCCTGGCTCGACACCGAGTGCACGAAGGCGGCGGCCGACTACACCGGCGGCGCCGACCTCGACGCGAAGAAGCTGATCCTGACCTGGGACCTGCGGGAGCAGGAGAGCTGGGACGCCGGTTCGACCAAGGTCAACTGCAAGGTGGCGTCGGCGCTGCCCGACAAGAGCGGGCTGCAGGCGGTGACCGGCAGCATCAAGGCCGCCCCGGCCGGCCCGGACGGCGGCCAGCCCCAGGACGGCGGCCCGCCGGCGGACGGTGGCGGGGGCCCGAACACGGCGACCTCGGCCCCGGCGTCGAACTCGGCCCCGGCGTCGTCGAACTCGGCCCCGTCGTCGAGCTCCGCTGCGCCGTCGACGAAGAAGAGCGGCTGATGCCCGTCGAGATGAGCCGCGAGCGGTTCGAAGAGCTGGTCTCCGAGGCCTTGGACGAGGTGCCGCCCGAGTTCGCGCGCGCGATGGACAACGTCGTCGTGCTCGTCGAGGAGTTCAACGACGAGGCGCCGGACATCCTCGGGCTCTACCACGGGATCGCGCTGACCGAGCGGACGTCGTCCTACGGCGGGGTGCTGCCCGACCGGATCTCGATCTACCGGCAGCCGATCCTGGCCATGTGCGAGGACGAGGACGAAGTCGTCGAGGAGGTCCTCGTCACCGTCGTGCACGAGCTGGGGCACCACTTCGGCATCGACGACGCCCGGCTGCACGAACTCGGCTGGGGCTGATTCCGGCACGGATTCCCCCGCCGCAGCGCCGGTTGCCACCGGTTTCCGTGCCGTCGGCGGAAAACCGGCACGAGATTCACGAGTAGTGACAACGTGACCACGCGCAGCCATCACCGCCGGTTATCCTCGTACGCAGTCGTGGGGGTGACTTCTATTCCGTGCGGGGGAGACACCGTGGACGAAGCCCGGACCGACGGAGGCGGCCGAAGACTCAGGTGGCTGCTGACGTCGAGCGCGGCGTCCCACCTGGGGGACGGCATCGGCAAGGTGGCCCTGCCCCTGCTGGCCACGACGCTGACCCGCGATCCCGTGCTCATCGCCGGGTTGTCCGCCACCCAGTTCCTGCCCTGGCTGCTGTTCGCCGCGGTCGCCGGCGCGCTGGTCGACCGGATCGACCGGCGGCGCGCGATGATCGTCGCCAACACCGCCCGCGCCGCCGCCGTCGGGGTGCTGGCCGTGCTCGTCGCCGTCGGTGGCATGACGATCTGGCTGGTCTACCTGGTCGCGCTGATCATCGGGACGGCGGAGACGATCGCGGACAGCGCGGCGAACGCGCTGGTCCCGGCGGTCGTCGGCGGCGGTTCGCTCGACGCGGCCAACAGCAAGCTGCAGGCCTGCGAGATCGTCGGTCAGACGTTCCTCGGCGGCCCGGTCGGCAGCCTGACCTTCGCCCTTTTCGCCGCCTTCCCCTTCATCCTCAACTCGGCCGGTTTCGCGATCGCCGCCGCGGTGCTGCTCGGGCTGGCCGGCACCTACCGCGGCCAGGCCGAGACGCCGGTCGAGCCGGCGAAACTCCGCACCGAGCTCGCCGACGGCCTGCGCTGGCTGCGCGGGCACCGCCTGCTGCTGCGGCTGGTCGTCGTGGCCGGGCTGCTCAGCCTGGTCAGCGAGCTCGCACAGGCGCAGCTGGTGCTGTACGCGCTGGAGGACCTCCACCTGTCCGACGCCACCTTCGGGCTGTTCGCATTCGTCGGCGGGATCGGCGGCCTGCTCGGCGCGGGCGTCGCCCCGCGGCTGGTGCGGGCGACCGGGCGGCTTCCCGTTGTCGTGGGCGGCATCGTCTGCTGCGGACTCGGGTTCGGCGGGATGGGCCTGGTGCGCTCGCCGGTCGCGGGCGCGGCGCTGTTCGGCCTGTTCGCGGCCGCGGTGGTGGCGGTGAACGTCGTGCTCGCGACGGCCCGGCACACGCTCGTGCCCGGCGAGCTGCTCGGCCGGGTGCTCGGGGTGTGGCGCACGGTCGTCTGGGGCGCGATCCCGCTCGGCGCGCTCCTGGGTGGCGTGCTGACCGAGCGGCTCGGCTCGGCCGCGCGGACGTTCGCCGTGTCCGGGGTGGCGATGCTGGTGGTCGCCGGGTTCGCGTTCGGCGCGCTGCGGCGGTCGTCCCTCGGTGACGAATCGGACTCAGCCGCGGCGCTGACGCACCACGAACCGGGAATGTGAGCTGGAATAGCTCCTCACCCAGGTGGTGAGGAGGCAGCTATGCGCACCGTGGACCCGGGAACCGGCACCGACGCCGGCCCCGACTTCGACGAGTCTTCGCCCGAGTCCGAAGCCGAGTCCGCCGCTCCGCCGTCACGCCGGTTGCCGGTGCTGTGCGCGGTGGCCGGGTTCGTGCTGGGCGCGAGCGTGCTCGGGCTCCTGTGGGGACTGTCCGGAGTGCACGCCGGCGCGCTCGACGACGCCGTCGCGGCGTGCCAGGCGCTCGACCGGGTGGGCGAGCTGCCCGACACGAGCCGCGACGCGCAGCCGGCGCTGACGCCCGGGCTCAGCCCCGAACGCCTGCACCGGATGGTGGCGGCGCGCGAGCTGGCCGCGGCCGCCGCGCAGGTCAACGCGAACTACCAGCCGCTGGCCGACCACATCGACGGCGTCAGCCGGATGGTGCTCAGCCTGCACTTCAACGACATCTCCGGTCAACGGCACCTGACCGAGGCCAAAGAGGCGTGTGGGCGGATCTGACCAGCCGGGCGAAGCCCGTCGGCTGAGGGTGGCGGCGGGGCGGGGTCCGGGTCAGGCCGTGTGGACGGTCTTCACCGAGAGCTGGTTGCCGGGGATCTTCGTGCCGGCGCAGCCGGTGCCTTCGTCGGGCACGAAGTTCGACGCGGTCTCCTGGGGCAGGTAGATGCGCAGGCCCTTGACCGGCGTCGGCTGGCAGGTGCCCGGGTCGAAGTTGTGCACGTTGACGAACTGGATGTCGGCGGCCGCGGTCTGGCCCGGGTTCAGCTTGACGGCGTTGCCCTTGGTGCCTTCGCGGAAGGCGTCCTTGCCGACCTGGTGCCCGTCCGCACCGGCCACGTAAGACACCCCGGGGAAGCCCTGGATGGTGCAGGGCTTCGAGCTGGTGTTCTTGATCAGCAGCGGCCGGAACGTCGAGCCGGCCCCCGAGTCGCCCTGGCCCAGCGAAAGCTTGACGTCCCCGGCCTTGCACAACCCGTTGTCCGCCGGTTGGGCGGCCGGCGGTGCGGCCGGTGTCGTCGAGGCGGGGCTCGACGTGGCGGTGGTGACCGTGGTGGTGGCCGTCGGCTCCGAGCTGGACGGCGTCGAGCTGCTCGCCGCGTTCGTGGTGCCGCCGCTCCCGCAGGCGGAAAGCGCGAGAACGCCGGCCGAAGCCGCGACGACCGGGATCAACCGTGAAAGCTTCATGTCAATCGCCTCCCTGGTGTGGTGCTACTGGGTAGACGTACCGGGTCGCGGGCGGGTTGGCTGCCCTCGTAAATTCCCCACAGACCGTGTCTCAAACGTGACAGGATCACACTTTCGTGACGATCAGAGCGGGGTGTCAACCCAAGTCAGGCAGCGCCACTCGCCCTCCGGCCGGGCCGCCAGCTCCACCAGACCCGTGTTCGGGATCAGCGCCGCGTTGGCCACGTCCGCGTGGACGTTCGGCGCCAGCCACTCGGCGGCCAGCCGGATCGCGCCGCCGTGGCTGACCAGTGCGACCACGCCGTCGGGGTCGGCCTGCTCGTGCTTGGCGCGCAGCCGCCCGACCGCGTCCAGCATCCGGGTGCGCACGCTCGTGCCGCTCTCGCCGCCGGGCAGCGACGGCGCCAGCTCGCCGAGCGTCCACCGCCGGACCGTCTCCATGTAGGTGCGGATCGACGCGTGGTCCGTCGCGCCTTCCAGATCACCCGCGACGACCTCGTGGACGCCGTCGACGACCTGCACGTCCAGCGAGAACTGCGCGGCCAGCGGCGCCGCCGTCTGCTGGGCGCGGGTCGCCTGCGACGCGTAGACCGCGACGATCGGCTCGCCCGCCAGCCGCGCCGCGAGGTCATCGGCCTGCGAACGCCCCAGGTCCGTCAACGGCGGCCCGGGCAGAGCGGTGTCCAGCGCACCGCGGACGTTCCCGTCGGTCTGCCCGTGGCGGATGAGCAGCAGCCTCACGCGGAGTCCCCCTTGCGGACCGCGTCGGCCCACACGGCCGCGTCGACGAAGTCGTCGTTGCCGAAGCCGGGCTCGATCGTGGTGCGGGTCCCGTCGGCCCGCGGGTGCGAACCGAGGAACCGCAGGTTGCGGCAGCGCCGGCGCAGGGCCGCCAGCGCGTCGAGGACCCGCGGCTCGGCGACGTGGCCCTCGAAGTCGATGAAGAAGCGGTACTCGCCGAAGTTGCTGCGCGTCGGGCGGGCGTCCAGGCGGGTCAGGTTGATGCCGCGGCCGGCCAGCTCGGTGAGCAGTTCGGCGAGCGTGCCGGTGCGGTTCGCGGCCGCGGCGACCACGGACGTCCGGTCCGCGCCCGTCGGCTCCGGCAGGTCGCCGGGTGGGCGGACCAGCAGGAACCGCGTCGCCGCGTCGGTGACGTCGGCGACCTCGGTGGCCAGCACCTCGAGGTCGTAGTGCTCGACGGCGACCGGCGCGCAGACCGCCGCGTCGAAGTCGCCCGCCAGCACGCCGACCGCGGCGGCCGAAGTCGACGACGACGCCACCGCGTGCGCGCCCGGCAGGTTCGCCTCGAGCCACTCGCGGACCTGCGCCAGCGCGTGCGGGTGGCTGGCGACGGTCCGGATCTCGCCGGTGCCGGGCCGGGTCAGCACGCTGAAGTGGATCGGCAGGATGGTCTCGGCGACGGCGACCAGCGGGGTCGACTCGCTGAGCGCGTCGAGCGTGGCGGGCACCACGCCCTCGACGGAGTTCTCGATGGGGACGCACGCCGCGTCCGCCTCGCCCTCGCGGACGGCGGTCATCGCCAGCCGCACGGTCTCGACCGGGATCAGTTCTTCGCCGGCGGCGAGCACCCGCGCGGCCTGTTCGGTGAAGGTCCCTCGGGGGCCGAAGTATGCGATCCGTGACACAGCACCCAGGCTACGGGGCCCGGCCGTGGCGACATTCACTCGGACAGCCGGTACGGGAACCGGTTACGCCGGGTGGCATTTTTTGCGATGCTGAGCGGGTGACCGCCGAATCGGGCACGCACACCGGACGTGAGGGCGCCAAGCCGCCGGTCGGCCCGCGCACACCGGAACTGGTGCTGTGCGCCGTCGATGAACCACTCGCCGAGGCCTGGACCGCCGCGGCCCGGAAGCTGACCGGCCGCGTCCGGGTGCACCGCGGCTCGGTGCTCGACGTCGTCGCCCAGGCGGTGGTCAGCCCGGCCAACTCCTACGGCTGGATGCGCGGCGGCATCGACGCCGTCTACGCACAGGCGTTCCCGGGCGTGGAGCAGAGCGTCCGCAGCGCTGTCCTGGCCTTCCACGGCGGGGAGCTGCCGATCGGCGACGCCGTCGTGGTGCCGACCGGCGAAGCCCAGCCGGCGTGGCTGATCAGCGCGCCCACCATGCGCGAACCCGGCGAACGGCTGCCCGCCGACACCGTCCACCCGTACCTCGCCGCCCGCGCGGTCTTCCTGACCTGGCGTGACGGCCGGCTCGACGACGGCCCGGTGCGCGAGTTCGTCGACACGATCGCGATGCCCGGACTCGGCACCGGCGTCGGCGGCCTCGACCCCGCGACCTGCGCCCGGCAGGTCGCCGCGGCCTGGGCCGAAGTCTTCGGAAATCGTGACGCTGGGTGATCAACCCCGGATCGGGGGTGGACTACGTCACAGCGCTTTAACCGGCCGCAAGCCCTACCGTTGATCGAGCAGGTAAAACGTCCGCCAGTGCAGGCGACGGCCGGAGGAGTGTGCGATGACCCGCGTCCGCGAACTCAGCCCGTATGTCGAGCTGCACCGGGAACAATGGAGAGAACTGCGGAGTTCGACGCCGCTGCCGTTGACGGCGGCCGAGCTGCTGCGGCTGCGCGGCCTCGGCGAGCAGGTCGACCTGGCCGAGGTGGCCGACGTCTACCTGCCGCTGTCCCGCCTGATCAACCTCCAGGTCGCCGCGCGCCAGCGGCTCTACGAAGCGACCACGACGTTCCTCGGTGACGACTCCCGCGGCACGAAGGTCCCGTTCGTCATCGGCATCGCCGGGAGCGTGGCGGTCGGCAAGTCGACCACGGCCCGCATCCTGCGCACGCTGCTCGCCCGCTGGCCGGACCACCCCCGCGTCGACCTGGTCACCACCGACGGCTTCCTGTACCCGCGCGCCGAGCTGGTGCGGCGCGGGATCATGCACCGCAAGGGCTTTCCGGAGAGCTACGACCGGCGTGCGCTGCTGCGGTTCGTCACCGAGGTGAAGTCGGGCGCCGAGCGCGTCGCCGCGCCGGTGTACTCGCACCTGGCCTACGACATCCGGCCCGGTCAGGAGCAGGTGGTGCAGCAGCCGGACATCCTCATCGTCGAGGGCCTGAACGTGCTGCAGCCGGGGCCGCGGCTGATGGTGTCCGACCTCTTCGACTTCTCGATCTACGTGGACGCGCACACCGACGACATCCAGCGCTGGTACGTCGAGCGGTTCCTGGAGCTGCGGCACACGGCGTTCGCGGACCCGAAGTCGCACTTCCACCACTTCGCCGGCCTACCCGACGACGAGGCCCGCGCCGAGGCGCGGCACCTGTGGCACTCGATCAACGAGCCGAACCTGATGGAGAACATCAAGCCGACCCGGCCGCGCGCGACGCTGGTGCTGCGCAAGGACTGCGACCACGCGATCAACCGGGTCCGCCTGCGCAAGCTCTGACCCGCTCATCACAGGTCCGTCACCCACATGCCGCAGATTCGCACGCTGCGCGAGTGTGCGGCCACGATTCGTCGTGGTCCGGCGACTCTCCGCGCCGGAATCCGGCCGATCGGCCGAGGTGGGCCGTTCAGCCGTAACCGGTTGGCCGATACCGGGCGTGCGTTGCGAAAGCGACCCTGAAGGAGTCAGGAAAACGGCTCTGAGCTGGGGAGGAGGCCCACGATGTTCACGATGGTCCTCACGTGGGTCGGTGCGGTGCTCGGTCTTGCCTTGCTGATCGCGATGGCCGCCGGCACGTTCGTCGTCGACTTCGACGACCGGCTGCAGGAACGCCGCCGCAAGGGAAAGCCCGCCGAACAGGCAGGCCCCCTCCCGTAGTTCGTCAGAGCCCGGCCAGCGCCTCGAGGTAGGCGTCGGCGTCGTATTCGAGGTTTTCCGCGTCCAGCAGGCTGTTTTCCAGCGCGTCGATCAGCTGCTCGAAGATCTCGTCGCGGTCGAGCTCGCCCTCCTGCAGGCGCTCGGCGGCCCGCCAGACCTCGGCGGGCTCGTTGTCCCACAGCTGGTCGACGATCGTCGCGCGCAGGATCAGCCGCTGCTCTTCCTCGTCTTCGTCGGCCTCGGCGATGACGAGCGCGCGGCGCTGGTCGGGGTCGGTCGGGTCGAGGTCGACCTCTTCCTCGTCGATCTCCGTGGTCGTCGACGGCACGGCGAACATCCGCCGCTCCAGCGCGTCGGCCAGCTCGGTCGGCGACAGGTCGCTGGTGTCGGCGAAGTAGCGCTCCAGCGGCGAGTCGTCATCGTCGGCGTACTCGCTGAGGTAGTCCTGGACCGCCTCGTCGAGGGCGGCGATCGCGGTCTCGGTCAGGTGCGCGCGCTCGCCCGCCCACTGCACCCAGGCCAGCACGACCGGCTCGACGGCGTCCTCGTGGTCGGCGTCGAGCTCGTACTCCTCGCCCAGCAGGCCTTCGAGGAACCGCGCGATCTTCTCCGGCCCGACGCGCAGCGGGTTGCCCGGGTCGGTGCGCAGGCCGTGCTCGAGCAGCAGGGTGCCGATCGCACGAGCGGCATCGGCGTCCTCGCCGCTCGCCGCGACGAACTGCTCGACGACGGCGGCGCGTTCGGCGTCGGACCACTCGGCGACCTCGGGCACGAGCGCGGGTTCCGGCAGCGCGCGACACCACGTGAGCGCGACGGCGTGGAAGCGCGCGTAGTCCTCGCTGACGTCGGCCTCGTCGAGGTGGTCGGTGGCAGCGAGGCCGTCCGCGATCAGGCGGTGGGCTTCGGCCGGGTCGACGGCTTCGAAGACGACCAGCTCCGGGTCGGCGTCGGACTGCTCCCGCATCTCGGCGAGGACTTCGGCGGGCTGGTCGATCACGACGAGGTCCCGCACCCGGCCGGCTTCGGTGAAGTCGAGGAGCGCGAGCAGGCCGTACGCCTGGTCGCCGTGGGAGAAGACGCAGAGCAGGGACGACTCGTCGCCGAAGACGTCCCCGGTGCGCCAGCACTCGCCGGCGGTGACCCGGCCCAGCCCGGCGGCCCACGGCGGCGCCGGGATGCCGCGGCCGAGGACGACCTGCAGGCCGGCGTCGGCGGCCTTGCGCTCGACGTCGGTCTCGGCGACGACCTTCAGCGCGGCCAGCAGCGCGGCGGCCCCCGGGGTGATCTTGCGCTGGGCGAAGGCGATGAGCTCCAGGCCGAGCGGCTCTTCGCCGTCCTCGACGGGCAGGTCGTGGAACTGCCCGAGCACCTCGGAGGCGAGCAGCTCGACGTCGACCGGCGCGGGGTCGGCGCCCAGGGCCGAGAAGTCGTTCAGGACGTCTTTGAACAGGCCGGTCACGCTGTGCGTGACGGGCTGCGGCTGCCTCTTGCGGGCTCGACTCACCGGGCTCATGCGGTCATGGTTTCACTTCACCCACTTCTTGTGGGGGTCCGGGTGGCGAAGCCCCCGGCCCGGGGCGCAGCCCCGGTCAACGCAGCGCGGGTCGCGGTGGCCCTGGCGCGGGTCCCGCCGGGTGCTCGACGGGGAGGCGCCGAGCGGGCGACGGAACTGGGCCACCGCGACGCCTGGCGCGCTCACGATGTCCCGGTGCACGTGTATCACCGGTTCGCCTGGGTCAACGAGGTGCGCGCGAGGAGGTTACGGCTTTCGGCAAGGCGATCCGGGCGGCCCGGATTTCCGTGATCAGGCGGGTTTTCCGCCGGTGGTTTTCCACCAGGGCGGCCAGGTGAGCGGTGAATTCGTCCGGCGTCCCGGCCCGCTTGTGCAAGGTGCGCAACAGCTTCAGCCGCCGGGCCGCTTCCTGGTAGGCGTGCGGGTCCTTGCGTTCGATGAGCTCGTCGACGTGTTCGCGGAAGACCGGGATCGTCTCGGCCGGGTGCTCGGCCGAGCGCTGTTCGGCCAGCTCGAGCTTGAGCTCCGCGGACGCGCCGAATCGCACGCAGGCGCGCCAGGCTTCGTCGGGACGGCCGTCGTCGAGCAGGACGCGGACGAGCTCGTCAGCCTGCTCGACGCCCTCGGCAGCGCGTTCCCGCAGGCAGGCGAGCGCTTCCCGGCGCTGGACCGGCCACTTCCCGTCGTCGGTCGCGGCCTCGCGGAGGGCCGCGTAGGTCTCGAGACCCGGCTTGGCGTCGAAGTCCTTGCGACGACGGCTCGTCTCGCTTTCCGGATCCGGCGCCGGCGGCTGCTTGTCGTGGGTCAGCGCGCGGGCGGCGTGCGCGATGGCCTCGCTGTGCCGCCCGGCGGCCCGCAGCACCCGGACGATCTTGAGGCTGACGTCCACGCGCGGCGGCTTGGCCGACAGGATCGCCACCAGCTCGTCGACGTCGCCGAGCACCTCCGCCAGCTGCTCGCGCAGCCGTTCGGCCACGTCACGGCGGTGCCCGGCACCGTTCGCCGCCAGCACGTCGTCCACAGTGGACTTGATCCGCTTGAGCCCTGGCTCGCCCAGCGCCGTCGCGAAGTCGGCGAGGTCGATCGTCGGGCGGCCGGGGCCGTCGAACTCGACCTCGAGGATCCAGTCGGCCAGCTTCTCCGGGTCCGGCGGCCGCGCGGCGCACGCGCGGGCGTACAGCTCCACGGCCCGGTCCAGCCGCTCGGCGAGGTCGCCGGCGTGGTCGCCGGACTGCTCCAGCACCTCGCTGATGTCGTCGACCGTGCGCCGGGCCAGCGGCGCCAGGTCGGCGCGGCTGCCGGCGTCGAGCATCCGCTGCAGCGTGTCGAGGACCGCACCGATCTTCGCGGTGTACTCGACGTTCCCGTCGGTCACCGCCGTGTCCAGCAGGCGGTGCGCCTCGCTGACGTCACCGGATTGGGTGGCCGCGCGCAGTTCGAGTGAATGCCGCAGCTCGGGATCGCGCTCGGCCTGGGCGTGCAGCAGGTCCGCCAGCGTCTCCGCGCCCAAGGTGCGCAGGTAGGGGCGAAGATCCGAGTGGGGACTCACGCGCACCAGTCTGCCCGACGGCCCCGCGCACGCGTGTGGGCCAACCGCGTGCTCTTTTCGGAGTAACCAGTCACTGTTCGTAACAGGGTCATCGACGTCGCAAGTCGTCGAACACGGCTTTCAGCGGCCACGGATCCGGCAGTCCCGGCCTTCGTGACCGTGCGTGGCGGGGTCGCGGGATGGCCGCGCGGACGGTCGGGACCATGATCGGGACCACCGGCACCGGAACCCGGGCCACCAGCCGCCGGACGACGACCATCAGCAGCCCGGCGAACAGCAGGAGCGCGGTCCCCGCCGCGAGGGCGCCGGCGAGGGTGCGGCGGCCGTCGTCGAGCGTCAGCTGCACGGCGTACTGGCTCTGCTGCGTGTACAGCAGGCCGAGCTGGGCGGACACGGCGTAGGCGGCACTGCGCCACGTGGCCTCGGGGAACGGAAGCGCTTCGGCGGCGGTGAAAGCGTTCTCGGCGGCGGCGAGCCTGCTCCATTCGGCGCTGCGGGTGAGCGACTCGTACGCCATCCGGCCACTCTCGCTGAGCTGCGGGACGACCCGGGCCAGCTCGGCCCGGTAGGAGGCGACGGCGGAGGTGAACGACCCCCGCGTCACGTCGTCCAGCCCGGCCAGAGCGAGGGAATCGGAGCGGTCCATGCCTTCGGCCACGGAAAGCAGTTCGACGGCGGTCGTCTGCTGGTAGGCGGACTCGGCGTCCGGGGCGTGGCGCGCGTAGTCGCGCAGGCCGGCGACAGCGGATTCGATCCGCTGGGTGTAAGTCGCGAACGCGGCGCTCCGCTCGTCGGGCGCCGCCATCGCCGCGCTCCGCTCGGCCTGCAAGGCGACCACCGTGCGGGCCGTCCGGTCGGCGGCGGCCGCCGTCTCGACGGCCACGTCCCGCGTCCGAACCGCTTGGTGGATCAGGAGAACCGCGATCACGACAGCCACGGCGACGAGCGCGCCGCCGGGGATGAACGCGATGCCCAGCATGCGGCCGCGGACGGATCGCAGGTACTTCAAGACGTTCCTTTCCCAGCCTTGGTCCCCGCAAGCATCCCGACGAAGTTCAACCTATTGAGTGAGAGATTCACCGGTCAACGGCAGTCCGCCATACGGCCGTTAGCGCACCGTGACCACCCGGCACAATCGCCACCGTGACCTTCGACGACGTGACCCAGCGCCTGCGCGGCTTCGCCGCGGCCCGCGCCTGGGAGCCGTACCACACCCCGAAGAACCTCGTGATGGCGCTTTCCGGCGAGGTCGGCGAGCTGACGTCGTTGTTCCAGTGGCTGACCCCGGAGGAGTCGGACAGTTGGCGCGCGGACCCGGCGCTGGAAGAGCAGGTGCTGGACGAGATCGCCGACGTCACGCTGTACCTGCTGCAGCTGGCCGACCGCCTCGGCGTCGACCTGGCCGCGGCGGCGCACGCGAAGATCGACCGCAACGAGGTCCGCTTCCCGCCGCCGGCCTAGCCCCAGAACACCCCGCCGGGGTTGCGGTCGATTTCGGCGAGCAACGCGGGCGGCGTGCTGGCGACCGGCGCGTCGGGGTAGCTCAGCCACCGTCCGTTCCGGTCGGCCCACCAGACGGACCAGATGCCGAACTCGTCGAACCGCAGCTGCGCGATCTTCTGCTCCGACCAGTCGGGCCCGGCCTGCGGCGACCACGGCGCCCGCCGTTCGACGATGGTCACGGCCCGCCCCCGCGTCCGGCACTCGACCCGGATCCGGTCCTGGAGGTGCTCGGGGACGCGCTGCGCGCACCACCGTTCGATCTGCCGCAGCGCGAGCTCCGGAATTGCCATGAGCCCAGTGAACCGGAAGCCGTCAGCCCGCGCGCAGGTGGGCGAGCACGGCGTCGTAGGTGTCCTCGGGCGAGCTCCCGTCGGTGGGCACGACGACGCAGCCGGGCCGCTGCGGCAGGTAGGCGGCGAGCTGGTCGTGGAGCCGACCGACCATGGCAGTACCCCCACGCGCCTGCACGACGTCGTCGACGCCCTTGGTCGAGGAGTGCTCGTTCGCAGCCCGCTCGGCGAACCGCCGACAGGCGACGGGTTTCTCCGCGGTGAGCAGCAACTCGGTGTAGCCGGCCCCACACCGCCCGGCGGCGGCCTCGAAGGGTTCGACGTCGACGACCCGGGTGGCGAGCTGCGGCATGACGACGTCGTACCCGCTCCGCAGGTGCGTCTCGGCCATCGCGACGGCGAGCACCTGCGCGGCCCGGAAGGTCTCGAAGAAGCTGTCCCGCCAGCCCCCGATCAGGCAGACGACCCGATCGGTGTCGAGGTTCAACACCCCACGGTGCCGTTCGGCGTAGGCCTGCGCGACCGTCGACTTCCCGATCCCGGAAGGTCCGTTGAGGTGGATCAGTCGTGGCACCGCACCGAGGCTAGCGCGGCGCGGGCTCGGCGAGCCACCAGCCGCCGAGCTACCGGTCCGCGCCGGGCCCGACGGCGACGGTACCGCCTGCGAACGGTGAACTAGCCTGAGCCGATGACGACCGCCGACGAACTGCTCGGCAGGCTCGCGAGCCTGGACCAGACGGCCCTCGCCAAAGTGCTGGCCCACCGGCCGGACGTGCTCGAAGACCCCTGGCCGCGGCGGCTGGACGTCGTCGCGGCGCGGCTGGGGGCCGCCGAGTCGATCGATGCCGTGCTGCTTCGGCTGCCCACGCCGCTCGTCCAGGTCATGCGCGCTGTCCAGCTGTGTTACGCGGTGGGGCGGCGGCCGGCGCCCGTCGAGGAGGTCGCGCGGCTGCTCGGGACGGACGCCGGGACCGTCGAGTCCGCTGTGGACGAACTGGGCGAGCGAGCACTTCTGTGGCGCGACCCCGACGGCGTCGTCCTACCAGACCTGCTGCGCCGCAACAGCTTCGGCCCCGAGGGTCTCGGCAGGCCCGTCGCGGAGCTGCTCGGAGAACTCGGCACCAGCCGGCTGGCGAAGCTGTCGCGCACCCTCGGCTTGCCCGACGACCTCCGGAAACCCCAGCTCCTGCTCGGGCTCGTCCGGTTCTTCCGGGACGGCGACGGCGTCCGCGAGGTGTTCGCCACCGCGCCCGAGGAGACGCGGAAGCTGCTGCTGGACATGGCCGGCGGCGTGCCCGAGGTCGACGGCGTGGCCCCGGCCGGCTGGGCGTTCGACCACGGCTTCCTGTTCGGGACCTACTTCGGCACCGTGGCCATGCCGATCGAGGTGTCGCTCGCGCTGCGCGGGCCGGGCCACCAGCTGCCGTTCACGCCGGAGGAACCGGAGTTCGCCGTCACCCACACCGGCGTCGAGGCGGCCGAAGCGGCGTCGTCGGCCGCCGCGCTGCGGTTGCTCGACCGCGTGTCGGCGATCGTCGACCTGGCCGCCGCGGAGCCGTTGCCACTGCTCAAGGACGGCACGATCGGGACCCGGCTGGTCAAGAAACTGGCCAAGGACACCGGCGGCACGCCGGCGGAGATCGAGCTGGCCATCGACCTCGCCGCGCAGGCCGGGCTGCTGCTGGCCGACGAGCCACCGCCGCCGCGCCGCGGCCAGAAGGCCCCCACGCCGACGCTCGCGCCGACCCCGGACCTCGCCCGGCCCGAGCCCGCGTTGCTGTACCGCCTGCTGTTGACGACGTGGTGGGACCCGGCGCCCCCGGAGTTCGAGACCGACGTCGAAGCGCTCGTGCGGCGGCTGGTCGTGCGGCTGCTCGCGCGGCTCGATCCCGGCGACGCCGTCAGCGAGGTGGACGCGCTGGTCCGGCTCGCCGAGTGGCACGCGCCGCTGATGCCGACCGACGACCTCGCCGGCCACGTCCGGGACGCGCTCGGCGAAGGCGAGCTGCTCGGCGTCATCGCGCACGGTGCGGTGACCGCGGCCGGGCGCGCCCTGCTCGCGCCGGAGAAGCTGGTCGAAGTCACCAGCGAACTGGTCGCCCGCGCGCGCACGACGGCGTTGTTCGGCACCGACCTGACGGCGATCGTGCCCGGCTCGCCCGACGCCCGGCTGGCGGCGCTGCTCGACCGCGTCGCCGACCGCGAGGCCCAGGGCACCGCGACCAGCTGGCGGTTCTCCCCCGCGTCCGTGCGGCGGGCGTTCGACCAGGGCACGCAGGCCGCCGAACTGCTCGGCGAACTGGGCGCCATCGCCGCGGGCGAGCTGCCGCAGCCGCTGGTGTACCTGGTCAACGACGTCGCGCGGCGGCACGGCGAAGCGCAGGTGATCGAGGTCGCGAGCGTCGTCGTCGGCGAACCCGCGGTGCTGGCCGAGCTCGCCGCCCACCGCAAGCTGGCCAAGCTCGGCCTGCGCTCGGTGGCGCCGACCGTGCTGACGTCCACTGTGGACGCCTCGCGCACGCTGGAGGCGTTGCGCGAAGCGGGTTACGCGCCGACCCGCCACGCCGCGGACGGCAGCATCGTGCTGCCCGCCCGCGAACAGGCGGAACCGACGATGGCCGTCCGCGACCCCGAACCCGGCGAGCTGCCACCCGACCCCGGCGACCACGCCGCGCGGCTGCTGGCCGCCCCGGCGAGCGGGCCGGGGATGCTGCGCGGCCGGCTCGCGCGGGCGATGAGCGACCGCTACGCGGGCCGCCTGACGCCGAAGCAGCAACAACTCTGCTGGCAGCTGGAAGCCGGGCTCCCGGTCGACGTCGACTACGGCGGCGAGCACCTCGTCATCGCCTACCCCGAGCTCGACGGCGACGTCCTGGACGTCTGGTCGCTCGGGGAACGCACGTACCGGCGCCTGGAACTGGCGCGGATCGAGCTGGCTCAGGCCTCGACGGCGGTCAGCCTCGCGTAGGCCACGACGTTGTCGAGGTAGTTGCCGCTCGCCCGGTCGAACGCCCCGCCGCAGGTGATGAGCCGCAGCTCGGGGTCCGGTGTGTCGCCGTACACCCGGTCGGTCGGGAACGCCGACTTCGCGTACCGGTCGACGCGGTAGACGGTGAAGACCGCGATGCGGCCGTCCGCGCGGCCGACTCTGGCCTGCTCGCCGGGGCGCAGGTCCTTCAGGCGGGAGAAGGCGCCGGGGACGTGCTTGTAGTCGACGTGCGCGGCCAGCACCGCCGGGCCGGTCTCCCCGGGCGACGGCGCGCCGGTGAACCAGCCGACCGTCGTGGCGTCGCCCGGGACCTCCAGCGCGCCGTCCGGCGTCAGCCCGAGGTCCGTGATCGCGTCGGCACGCACGCCGATCGCCGGGATCGTCAGTGACGCCGGTTTCGCCGCGGGGAGGCCGTCGGCGGTCGTTGCCGTGGTGCGCGCGACGCTCGCGGTGCCCGGTGGGTCCGCGGTGGCCGGGGCGAGCTCTTCCGGCGCCTTCGGGGCCAGGACGAGGACGAGGGCGACGGCCAGGACCACCCCGAGGGCCGCGGCGACCGCCATGACCGCGGGCCACAGGCGCGGGTGCCTCAACTCGGACGCCGGCGCAGGTAGAGCACCATGCCGCCGGACACCGTCGCGGCGAGCAACGTGCCGCTGAGCACGAGGAAGCCGGGGACCTCGTCGTCCGGCTCACCGCCGCCGGTGGCGACGCCGCCGACCGGCTTGACCTTCACCTGGCCGGTGGCGGGCTTTTTCGCCGCCGTTTTCGGCGCGGTGTGCGTGGCCGGCTTTTCCGACGTCGGTGTCACGCTCGCCTTGGGGCGGTGCGGCAGCGATTCGCAGGCGATGCCGTTCTTGTCGCGGTCCAGGTGGTTGGGGTCGCCCGGCGTCGCGTCGAGGACGGCCTGCGCTTCCTCCTGGTACTGGAAGTCCGAGCAGTTCTTGTCGCCCGAGAACTCGGCGGACGCGAAGGGGACGGGGCCGAGCAGGGCGAGCCCGGCGACGGCGGCGGCCGTCGTCAGGGCACGGCGAAACAGGGACAACGGAATTCCTTCCGGACGGAATCGGGGCGAATGTGTGGTTACTATCGCGGCACCGGCGACGCCGTTACGGACTTTTCCGGAATTCCGGAAATGGCAGCGTTCCACGAAGAGGCGTCGGTTCCGTGATTCTTTCGCATTCACCCGTTGACCTGCTCATTTGCGGGCCAGGAATACGTACCGGCCGGAATGTTACGGGTCAGCAGTCACCTCTTCGAGGTATTTCACGTGTGACGGTGCCGACCGGCCGCCACCGCGGCGTCCGCGCACCCCGTAACCTCGGGGTATGCCGATCCAGGTTCTGCTCGTCGACGACCACGAGGTGGTCCGCCGCGGGCTCCGCGACCTCCTCGGCGACGAGCCCGACATCGAGGTCGTCGCCGAGGCGAGCAGCGTCGAAGAGGCCTTGGCGGTGGCGATGCACGTCGAGCCGGAGGTCGCGGTGGTCGACGTCCGCCTCGGCGACGGCGACGGCATCACGCTCTGCCGCGAGCTGCGGTCGAAGCCGAACCCGCCGGCGTGCCTGATGCTGACGGCGTTCGACGACGAAGAGGCGATGGTCGGCGCGATCATGGCCGGCGCGGCGGGCTACCTGCTGAAGCAGGTGCGCGGGCAGGACGTGGTGAACGCGGTCCGCGAGGTGGCGGCCGGGCGGTCGCTGCTGGACCCGGTGAGCACCGCGCGCGTGCTCGACAAGATGCGGCACCCGCCGACGGACGAGCTGGCGACGCTGACCGAGCGCGAGCGCGACGTGCTCGAGCTGATCGGCCAGGGCCTGTCCAACCGCGAGATCGCCGAGCGGTTGTTCCTGGCGGAGAAGACGGTGAAGAACTACGTCACGTCGGTGCTGGCGAAGCTCGGGATGCAACGCCGCACGCAGGCGGCCGCCTGGATTGCGCGGCGCGAGAAGTAGCCGTCCGCTGCCGCCGCGTCCGCAATCCGCCGTTCGCTGCGACCTTTTCCGCACCTCGTCACGGTCCGCCATCTCGATCAGGCCTTTTTCCGGCATAAATTCACTCGAACGTGAGTCGAATATATGTTCGACCAAGCGGTAAGATCATTGCCGAGGGCGTGGAAGGGAGGCTGGATGACCCGAGAAGGATGAGTCGCGGAGCAGGGATCAGTCGAGCGGCAGGTCGAACGCGACGAGGGTGCCGAGGCTGGGTGAGGAGTTCAGGAAGAACTTCCCGCCCGCGGCGTCCGCGCGTTCGGCGAGGTGGCGCAGACCGCGGGTCGCGACGCCTTGGGGGACGCCGGAACCGTTGTCGCGCACGCGGAGTTTGACGCCACGGGAGTCCCGGGTCAGGGTCACGCGGGTTTCGCTGGCGCCGGAGTGCCGGACCACATTGGACAGTGCCTCGCGCAGGGCGGCCCGGATGTGGTCGGCGCGTTCCGCGGGGATGTCGGCGAACTCGCCGGAGAGCTCGAGGGTCGGCGGATAGCCGAGCAGCTCGCCGGCGATGCGGACCTCGCCGCGCGCGGACTCGGCGAGGTCGGTGGCCGTACCGGTGTCGTGGCGCGGCTCCGGCGACCGCAGCGCGCGCACGGTACCGCGGATTTCCTCGATGGTCTGGTCGAGCTGGTCGATGGCGTCGGACAGCCGCGCACCATCGGCCTGAGCGAACCGCTTGCGCATGTTGCGCCGGACGCGGTCCAGCTGCATGCCGGCGCCGTAGAGCCGCTGGACGATGACGTCGTGCAGCTCGCGGGCAATGCGCTCCCGCTCTTCGTAGAGCGCCACCCGGTGCCGGGCATTGGCGCCTTCGGCGAGGGCAAGGACAACGCCGGCCTGCGCAGCAAAGGCGACGAGCATCTCGACGGTCCCGGCGGAGAAGGGCTCGCGACCCCGCTTCCGGTAGACGGTGAGCGACCCGAGAACCCGCCCCCCGGACCCGAACGGCGCGGCGGCGAAGGGGCCGTAGCCGTGCAGTTCGGCGGGCACGTAGGGAGCGGTCCGCGGATCGACGGTGAAGTCTTCGCTGGAGACGGGTTCGCCACCACGGGCTACCTGTCCGGCCGCGGAGTCGGCGGGCAGGGCAAGGCCGCGCAGCGAGTCCCCAGCGGCCGCGGCCCCGGGGCCGCGGCCCACGCCATTGGCGCGCCCGATGCTGCCTGACGAGTCAGCGGAGGCTGTCGTGCCTGGGCCACCGCCAGCCTGTCCAGCGGCACGCTCGGTGCCCAGCGCCCCATGGGCGAGCCCACTCGCGCTCGGGCTGGCCAGCGAAGCGACCGGCTCGCTGGGGCCGGGGCGGGCATCGCCCGCTCGTGCGCCAAGAGCGGTCGTGGCCGAGTCATCGCCGACTGGCCCACTCGCACGCTCGGTGCCGCCCGGTGCCGGGGCGAGCTCACTCACGCCGGGGCTCCAGGCGTCAGCGGCAAGTTCGTCGTCGGCTGACGGGTGGGCCGTTGCGTAGTGGGCGGCCTCGACCACCACCCGGCCGTCCTCCGTGCTGACCATGGCCAGGCCCAGGTCGGCGTCGGCCAGCTCGGCTGCTCGGGCTACGACCGTGTCCAGCACCGCTCCCGGGTCGTCGCCGGACAGGGCGGTGCTCGTGATCTCGGTGGCGGCGGACAGCGCCCGCGCGGCTAGCGTCGGATCCATGAGTTCCGCCATTATCGCGCGGCGCGGTGGCGGCGCGGCAAGGACACAGCGGGAATCGATCATGTGACCGGCACCCGGGTGACGACCCGGCCGTCGCGGACCTCGAGGACCACGTCCGCTCCGGCCGCTTCGTCCGCCCGGTGTGTCACGTGCACCACCGTCCGGCCGGCCAACGCCTCCCGCAGGTGCGCGCGCACCGCCTGGGCCGTCACCTCGTCCAGGTGGGCCGTGGGCTCGTCCAGCAACACCAGTCCCGCCGACGGCGCGCCGAGCAGCGCCCGCGCCAGGGCCACGCGCTGGGCCTGGCCGCCGGACAGTCCGGTGCCGCCACTGCCGAGCAGCGTCTCCGGTGGCACCTCAGTCAGCGCTGCCGCGCGCAACGCCGAGCGCAGCTCCTCCTCGGTCGCCGACGGGCGGGCCATCCTCAAGTTCTCGGCGACCGTCGTCGCCGCGAGCATCGGCTCCTGCGGGGCCCACGCCACCCCCTCCGGCACCGCGACCACGCCACGGCGCGGCGCGAGGAACCCCAGCAGCGCCGCAACGAGCGTCGACTTCCCCGCCCCGCTCGGGCCGACCACCGCGGCGTACGTGCCCGGGGCGAGGTCGACGTCGACGCCGTGCAGCACCACCGGTCCGCCCGGCCAGCCGAGGTCCGCGCCCCGCAGCGAGACACCCCGCGCCGAAGCGGGAGACGGTGGCGATTCCGGCACGTCGGCGAGGCGGCGGCGCGCGCGTCGCAGTGTGTCCCAGTGCTGCGCCACCGGTGGGAGCATCGCCAAGACCTCCGCCAGCGCGAGCGGCACCAACGCCAGCAGGGGCGCCAGGACGGGGTCGAGCCGACCACCCGCGACGGCCTGCGCGGCGAACGCCATGCTGATGACGGCCGCCGCTCCGCAGACCAGCGTGACCAGTGCTTCCGCTGCGCCCGCGCCGAAAGCCTGCCGACGCGCTTGCGTTACCAGACGGCTGTCGGCCTCGGCGAGGGCTCCGCGGTGGCTGGCCGCCGTCCCGAAGGCGAGCAGCTCGGCCGCCGCTTCGAACATCGTCAAGACTCGCGTGGCCACTTCGCGGCGGCCGTCCGCCAGCGCCGACGTTGCCCGGCGCTCGGCGTGCAGCGCCACCCACGGCGCGCCCAGCCCGAGCGCCACCGCCGCCGCGAGCGTCAGCCCGGCCGCGGGCAGCACCCACGTCTGGACGGCGATCGCGCCGGCCGCGACCAACGCCACCACCAGCGGTGGCGACACCACGCGCGGCAGGAGGTCGCGCACCGTGTCGACGTCGCCGACCAGCCGGCGTTGTCCCTCGCCCGCACGCAGGCCGCGCGCCGGCCCGAGCCGGACCAGGGAATTCCAGAGCCGCACGCGGACGCGGCCGGCGATGCGGAACGCGGCGTCGTGGGTGACCAGCCGTTCGACGTACCGGAGCGCGGCCCGGCCGAGTCCGAACGCGCGGACGCCGACGACCGCGACGGTCAGGGTCAGGATCGGCGGCTGCTGGGACGCCTTGGCGATCAGCCAGCCCGACGTCGCCGTCAGCGCCACCCCGGCCAGCAACGCCAGCGCGCCCAGTGCGGCGCCGCCGAAGAGCCGTCCGTCGAGGAGCGCGCGCCACCCCAGCGGCGCGCCGGATTCGTCCACTGTGGACATCTCGGTGACCGTCGTGCTTTCGGTCGGCAGGTCGACCGCCGCGGTGCGCTCGTGGGCCGCGATGATCGCGGCGGCGCCGTTGTCGACGGCGCGCTGCACGGCGTCGAGCACCAGCCGCGCACTGGCCTCGTCGAGGTGTGCCGTCGGCTCGTCGAGCAGCAGCAGCCAGGCTCCGCGCTGCACGCGCACCAGGGCCCGGGCGACGGCGACGCGCTGACGCTGCCCCAGCGACAACCGGGAAACCGGCCGGTCCGCGAGCTCAGCCAGCCCGAATTCGGCGAGGACCGCGTCCGAGCCTGCTTCCTCGCGAACCGTGCCGCCGGTGAACACCGGCGACTGCGGCACCCACGCGACCTGTTCGCGCCAGCGCGCGAGGTCGGCGTCGGCGAGGTCCGTGGACCCGATCGTGATGCTGCCGTCGTGCGCCGGGACGAAGCCGAGCAGGGCCGAGAGCGTCGTCGACTTGCCGCCGCCGCTCGGGGCGCGGAGCCAGACCGTCTCGCCTGGCCGGACCGCGAACGACTCGCCGTCCGGCGCGAACCCGCCGCGCCGCGCGACGCGCAGGGACGTCACGCGCAGCTCGCCGCGTGACGGAACCGCGGTTCCCGAAGCAGGCACCGGCAGGGCCAGCAGGTCGGCGACGCGCCGGACCGCTTCGACGCCGTCCTCGCTCGCGTGGAACGCGGCACCGACCGCGCGCAGCGGCTGGTAGCACTCCGGCGCGAGGATCAGCACGCCGAGCCCGATGGCCAGCGGCAGGTTCCCGCCGGCGAGCCGGACGCCGATCACCACCGCGACGAGCGCGACCGACAGCGTCGCGACCAGTTCGAGCACGAACGCCGAGGAGAAGGCGACCTTCAACGTCTTGAGCGTCGCGCGGCGGTGGCGTTCGGACAGGCGCCGGACAGTCTCGCCCTGCGCCGCGGCGCGGCGGAACGCGGTCAGCACCGGCAGCACGCGCACGAGTTCCAGGAGCCGCTCGGACATCCGGTGCGTCGCGTCGGTCGCGCCGGCGACGCGGTCGGCGGTGTACTTGCCGACGAGGATCGCGAACACCGGCAGCAGCGGCACGGTCAGCGCGATGATCACGCCGGACGGCCAGTCGGCGAACAGGATCGCGGCGCCGGCGCCGAGGGGTACGACGGCCGCCGTCACCAGGGCGGGAAGGTATTCGCGGAAGTAGGCGTCGAGCGCGTCGAGGCCGCGGGTGGTGAGCGCGGTCAGCTCGCCGTGGCCGCGCTGGGCGATCCACTCGGGCCCCAGGCGCAATGCGTGGTCGACGGCCTTGGCGCGCAGCTCGCGCTGGGCGGTCGCGGCGGCGCGGGCGGAGACCGTGCGCACCGCCCAGCCGGTCAGCGCGCGCGTCGCGACGAGCGCGAGCAGCGCGGCCAGCTGGGCGGTGCGTCCCCCGGAACCTGCTCCGACGATCGCCGCGAGGACGTCGGCGAGCAGGAATGCCTGTGCCACCAGCGCGGCGGCGTTGAGGAAGGACAGGAAGCCGACCAGGGCCAGCGCCCGGCGCACGGCCGGCACGAGGGCCGGCAGCGCGCCGAGCGGACCCTTTCCCGGCCGCGCCGAGTCCACTGTGGACTCCGAGGCGAGAAGGGGAGCGCGTCCGGGAGGCTTGGTCATGGCGCGTGGACCGCCGGGATGTGCTGGGTGCCGATGCGCTTGCGGAACACCCAGTACGTCCAGCCCTGGTAGACCAGCACGGCGGGGGCGCCGAAGACGGCGACCCACGTCATCACGGTCAGGGTGTACGGGCTCGAGGCGGCGCCGGCGATGGTCAGCGTGTTGGCGGCGTCGAGGGTCGAGGGCAGGACGTTCGGGAAGAGCGAGCCGAACATCGTGACGGCGGCCCCGGCGATGACGACGCCGAGCGCGGCGAACGCCTGCCCGTCCCGGTCGGCGCGCAGCCGCAGCCAGGCGACGACCGCGGCGGCGGCGCTGACGCCGAACGCGAGCAGCGTCCACAGCGTGCCGGCGCGCCACTGGACGACCGAGAGGAACGCGACCATCGGCACCATGGCGACGGGCAGGAGCTTGATCGCCAGGTTCTTCGCCCGTTCCCGCAGGTCACCACTGGTTTTGAGGGCGAGGAACGCGGCGCCGTGGGTGATGGAGAAGGCGGCGATCGCGACCGCGCCGAGCAGGGTGTCCCAGCGGACGGCGGCGAACGCGGACCCGACGCGGTTGCCGTCGGCGTCCAGCGGCAGGCCGAGGACCGTGGTGGCGAGGATGAGCCCGACGCCCAGCGGCGGGATCCAGGAGCCGATCATGATGACGCGGTCCCAGTTGCGCCGCCAGCGCTCGGAGTCGACCTTGCCGCGGTACTCGAAGGCGACGCCGCGGCCGATGAGGGCGAGCAGCACGAGCAGCAGCGGCAGGTAGGCGGCCGAGAACAGCCCGGCGTACCAGGCGGGGAAGGCGGCGAACATGGCGCCGCCGGCGACGATGAGCCAGACCTCGTTGCCGTCCCAGACAGGCCCGATGGTGTTGACCATGACCCGGCGTTCGGTGTTGTCCCGCGCGAGCACCGGCAGCAGCATGCCGACGCCGAAGTCGAAGCCTTCGAGGAAGAGGTAGCCGAGCCAGAAGAAGGCGATGACGACGAACCAGGCGATTTCGAGGGTCATCGGACACCTACCACACCGGGCCGACGACGGCCGCCGTCCGCGGGCTGATCGCGGTGAGTTATCCACAACGGGTCGAGTTGTCCACAGATTTGCTGTGGGTAACCCATGCGGGTAGCCAAGCCGATACGCTGGGTTCGGGGACGCCCCCCGGGAAGGGTGGGGGCTGCTTTTGGTAAGACTGGGGCGGCCGCATAGCCGCTGAGCTGGGGATTTGTCATCTCTCGGCCCTCAGTAGGCGAAGGCGAGCGTGTCGTCGCCCGTCTTGTCGGGTTCCGGCTTCGGAGGCATCACCGCTTCGACGCCGCCGCGGATGTACTTGCGCATCAGGTACAGCTCCACCACGCCCAGGGCCGCGTACACCGTGGTCAGTGCGATCAGCGAGACCCACACCTCGCCGGTCGTCACCCGCGAGACCGCCTGGGCGGTGAACATCCAGACGCCGTCGACGCCGGACGGGTTGGGCGCCACCACGAACGGCTGACGGCCCATCTCGGTGAAGATCCAGCCCGCGCTGTTGCCCAGGAACGGCGTCGCGATGCCACCGAGGACCAGCCAGGGGAACCAGCGGCTGCCCGGGAGGCGGCCCCGGCGGGTCAGCCACAGGGCCAGGACGCCGATGCCCGCCGAGATCGCCCCGAAGCCGATCATCATGCGGAAACCCCAGTACGTCACCGGCAGGTTCGGGACGTAGTCGATCGGCTTGCCGGCCAGCGAACCGAGCGCCGGGTCGTCCGGGTAGTTCGTGCCGTACTTGGCCTGGTACTCCGTCACCAGGTTCTCCACGCCCTTGACTTCGGTCTTGAAGTCGTTGTGCGCCAGGAACGACAGCAGCGCGGGCACGTTGAACGTCTTCACGTCCTCGCAGTTCGCGCCCGAGACGTCGCCGATCGCGATGATCGAGAAGCTCGCCGGCTCTTCCGTGTGGCACAGCGCTTCCGCCGACGCCATCTTCATCGGCTGCTGCTCGAACATGAGCTTGCCCTGCGTGTCACCGGTGATCGCCAGGACCGCGAAGGCCGCCACGCCGACCCAGCCACCCAGCCGCAGCGAGGAGCGCCAGACGTCCTCGTGGTCGCCGCGCCGCCAGAGGTGCCAGCCCGCGACGCCCACCAGGAACGCCGCCGCCACCGAGAACGCGCCGGCCAGGGTGTGCGGGATCGCGGCCAGCGCCGTGTTGTTCGTCAGCACCGCCCAGATCGAGTTCATGGTCGGCTTGCCGTTCTCGAACGTCACGCCCACCGGGTGCTGCATCCACGAGTTCGCGGCCAGGATGAAGTACGCCGAAGCCATCGTGGCCAGCGAAAACGCCCACGCGCACGCCAGGTGGACCTTCTTCGGCAGCCGGTCCCAGCCGAAGATCCACAGGCCGAGGAACGTCGACTCGACGAAGAACGCGACGAGCCCTTCCATCGCCAGCGGGGCGCCGAAGACGTCGCCGACGAAGCGGGAGTACGCGCTCCAGTTCATCCCGAACTGGAACTCCTGCACGATCCCGGTCACCACGCCCATGGCGAAGTTGACCAGCAGCAGCTTGCCCCAGAACTTGGTCATCTTCAGGTGCCGCAGCTCACCGGTGCGGACCCAGCGGGTCTGCATCGCCGCGACCAGGATCGACAGCCCGATGGTCAGCGGGACCATCAGGAAGTGGTAGACGGTGGTGATGCCGAACTGCCACCGCGCTAGCTCAAGGACCTCCACGCCCTCCAGCGTGCTCCGGCCCTGGTGGGGCGGCTAGATCAAACAGTCCCGTCCGGGCCGGGACCAACGTCCTTCACCTGGTCGAGCGTCTGCCGCGCCTCTTCGGCGACGCCGCGCCGCGCTCCGGCGGAGCCCAGCGAGAGGACGTGTTCCAGCGCCAGCGCGTACGCGGTGTCGAACGCCTTGTCCGCGGCGACCGGGACGTCCGGCGACACGCCGACACCTTCCCAGTTCTCCCCCGTCGCCGGGTCGTAGGAGCGGGCGATCGACACCGTCACGTCCAGGTAGGTGTCCACTTTGTACTGCTCACGCGGGTGGGCGCCGCCCCGCGTCGCCTCGCCGACAGTCTTCGCCCGACCCTGCCGCTGCAGCGAGAACGCGAGGTCCTCGCCGCCGGAGAAGGTCGCCGGGCCGGTGAGCACCCAGATCGGCTTGGTCCCGCCGAACTTCGGGCCCGGCACGTACGGCAGCGTCCACATCTGGGTCACGCGGTCGCCGTCGCGCTCGTAGATGTCGAGGTAGTGCGTCCGCTCGTCGACCAGGTAGCTCTGCAGGAACGCGCTGGTGTCCGGGGTGCCGCCGCGGTTGCGCCGCACGTCGAGCAGCAGCGCGTCGGCCGGCGCGACCAGCGTCATCGCCGCCGAGACCGCCGCCGCCGCGATGTCGAGCGGGTAGAGCAGGGTCGTGTCGAGGTAGCCGACGTTGCCCGGCAGCCGCCGCACCGCCGCGACGCCGAAGTTCTCCAGCTCGGCCGCGCGCCGGAAGTCCTCCGACGCGTGCTCCGCGTCGCCGTCCTCGGCCACCGGGTCGGCGTGGTGGCGCAGCCGGAGGTGCTTGTCGTCGTTCACCGACTGCAGGTCCGTCGTGACGGCCGTCGCGAATTCCGCGTCGTCGAGGCCGGCGTACGCGCCTTCATCGAGACGCGCGCGAAGCACCTTCGCCAGCTTCGCGGCAACGTCCGGAAAGACGTAGTGGGCTTCCAGCCGCCGGATGACCTCTTCGACCTGCGCAGCACGCGCTTCAGACCCCATGCCGGCCAACCTACCGCAGGCCACAACCGAAAATTCGGTGTGCCGAAAAAAATTGTGTGACGCCCCTGGACATCAAATTCACGGCGCCGATCCAGCAATTTCGCACCAGCCATCTGCTTGCGGCTTTCCCGGCCGTCCCTTTATCGTTGCAGTGAAAGGGGCGAAAGAATACTCATGACTGCCGCTATGGTGGCGTTGATCAGCGCGTTCGGCCTGGTCCTCGCCGTGGAACTGCCGGACAAGACGCTCGTCGCCACCCTGGTGCTGACCACCCGTTTCCGCGGCTGGCCGGTTTTCGCCGGTGTCTGCGCCGCGTTCGCCGTGCAATGCGTCATAGCGGTCGCGTTCGGCAGCGTGCTGACGCTGTTGCCGGACTTGGTCCTTTCGCTGGTCGTCGCCGGGATGTTCGGCCTCGGCTCGTTCATGCTCCTTCGCGAGGGTTTCAGCAAAGCCGACGAAGCAGGCGACGACGCGTCGCGCGTCGGCCCGGCTCCGCAGACCTTCCTCCGCTCGGCGATGACGTCGTTCGGCGTGCTCTTCGCCGCCGAGTGGGGTGACGCCTCCCAGCTCGCGACGGCGAGCCTCGCCGCCCGGATCGGCAACCCCGTCGCCGTCGGTGTCGGCGCCTTCGCCGCGCTCGTCGTGGTCGCCGGGCTCGCCGTGTTCATCGGCGCGAAGATCCGCAGCCGGATCAAGCCGAAGCTGATCCAGCGCTGCGCCGGGTTCGCGTTCGCCGGATTCGCCGCGTTCGCCCTGGTCCAGCTGGCCTTCTGACCGCTGCCTCACAGGTTCACCCGGTAACCTTTCGGAAACGAAAGGGGGAGCACCGGGTGAACTCGCCGCAGACGCACGCCGTCTCGCCACTGCACGGCCGGGTCGCGCTCGGCGGCATCGGCCTCGCCGTGGCCATCTCGATCGACCTGCACCTGCGGCTGTCCGCCCAGGTCAGCCCGGTCTGGCAGACGCTTTCGGAGTACGTCTACGGCAAGCTCGGCACGTCCTCGGCCGCACCCCTGTTCAGCGTGATGTGCCTGGCCCTGTCGCTCGGCTCGGTGGCGCTGCTCGCCGGGATCGCCAAGGCCCACCGCCCGGGCACCACGGCCGTCTGCGTGCTGCTCGGCGTCTGGTCGGCGGGGCTGCTGGTGTGCGGACTCGTCCCGGTGGACCCGGACGGTCAGGCGCGTTCGCTCGCCGGCCAGGTGCACAACATCGCCGCGCTCACGGCGTTCGTCGCGCTGCCCGCCGCCGCGTTCGTGCTGACGAAGAAGGGCCGCGAGCGCTGCCCGTGGGAGCCGCGCCGGACGACGATCCGGCGGCTGGCCACGGCGAGCTTCAGCAGCGTCGGCGTGGTGCTCGGCGGGTTCGTCCTGACGCTCGTCCTCGGCCCGGCCCAGCAGGACGTCACCCTCGGCCTGTTCGAGCGCCTGCTGTTCACCGTCGACGTCGCCCTGCTGCTGACGATGGTGCGGCCGCTGCTCAGCCGTCCGTCCTGAGGATGCCGGCCAGCCGGGTGGCGGCCGCGAGAACCTGAGGACCCACTTCCGCCGCCTTCAGCGGCTCCATCGACACGACACCGACGCTCGCCCGCAACCCCGGAACTCCGCGGACGGGCGCCGCGACCCCGGACGCACCCGCCTCGAGCTCGCCCGCCGACGTCACCCAGCCGTCACCGCCCGGGCGCAGCGTCATCGCCTTGCCGGCCGCGCCGGCGGTCAGCGGATGCCTGCTGCCGACGCGGTAGGCGACGTGGAAGTTCGTCCACGACGGCTCGACGACGGCCACCGCAAGCGCTTGCGTCCCCTGCGCGACCGAAAGGTGCGCGGTCGCGCCCACCTTCTCGGCCAGCTCGCGCAGCACCGGGCCGGCCGCGTCCCGCAGCTGCGGCAGCACCTGACCGGCCAGCCGGAGCAGCCCGACGCCGAGCCGGACCTTGGTGCCGTCGCGCCAGACCAGTCCGCGCTCGGACAGCGGCACGAGCAGCCGGTAGACGGCCGCCCGGCTGGCTCCGATGGCCACCGCCAGCTCGGAGATGGTCGCCGCGTCACCGCCGGCGTCGGCCACGGCCTGCAGCAGCGCCAAGCCCCGGTCGAGCGTCAGCGACCCCTCCCGGCTGGTCACAGCAAGCCGAGTTCGCCCAGGTCGGCGACCGGCTCCTCGAACGACGCCGCCGCGTAGGACGCGAAGAGCGCCCGGACGGCCTTCGCGGCCGGCTCGGACAGCGCGCGGGCCTCGTCGGCCAGTGCCTGGGCGTCGGTCGACTCCAGCGCACCCCGGACGTCGCCGCCGGCGAGGCTGCGCGCGGAGGCCACCAGCAGGTTCAGGAAGCCGTGGTGCACGAACCCGCTGCCCGGGTCGGTGTGCCGGACCGCGCGGTGCAGGCTGTTCGTCGCCTTGAACGACGCCCCGGCCGACCCGCTGACGACGGCCAGGAAGTCCGCCACCTCGTCGACGCTGGGGAAGTTCTCGCCCGCCTGCCCGCCGCAGCGGATCTTCGGCCAGCTGCCGTGCTCGATCACCTTGCGGACGCCGTCGAGCCAGCCGACGCCGCGCCGCGGCTCGACGACCCGGATGACGTCCTCGGGCACGAACTCCGAGACGCGCTCGAGCCACACCTCGTCGACGTCCGACGGCGCCGGCATCTCGACCATCCGGAGCGCGAGCAGCTCACTGCGCGACTCGACGATCGAGATGGCCTTCGGGACACCGCCCAGGCCGGTGTCGATGATCAGCGAAAACGGCAGCGGCTGCTTCGGCTTGATCTTGATCAGCTCGGTGATGAGCTCGGGCAGCCGCGACGCCTGGCAGAGGAAAACCCCCAGTACACCGGCGTGTTCGGACTCCCGGCCCGCGAAGTGCGCACGCAGCGCTTCGGGCATGGCCGCACCGACCGGAGGGAACAGCGCCGAGTCGTCGACGAGCCTCGCGAACAGGGGAGGAATTCCACGGGGGCCGGGGGGCGTGAGTTCCACAGCGCTTGACACGACTGACACGCTAGTAGCGTACGACATGAGGACAAAATCGTTCGCACAACGAACACGTCAGAAGGGGACGTCGATGCCTTACTACCGGCGAGTAGGCGAGCTCCCGCACAAGCGGCACACCGCGTTCCGGAAGCCGGACGGCGGCCTCTACGCCGAAGAGCTGATGGGCGTCGAGGGCTTCTCGGCCGACTCCGCGCTGCTCTACCACCGCGGCCTGCCGACGGCGATCGTCGACGCCGTCGCGGTCGAGGAGGACCGCGGGTCGCTCACCCCGAACCACCCGCTCAAGCCGCGCGCGTTCAAGACCCAGGACCTCAAGTTCGGCGGCGAAGCCGACGCGGTCACCGACCGCCGCCGGCTGTTCGGCAACAACGACGTCACCATCGGGTTCGTCACGGCCACCGCGCCGAGCCCGCTGTACCGCAACGCGGCCGGCGACGAGCTGTTCTACGTCCACGGCGGCGCCGCGACCGTCGAGACCATCTACGGCCGCCTGGAGGTCGGCGACGGCGACTACGTCGTCATCCCGACGTCGTGCACCTACCGGGTCGTCCCCCACGGCGAGGTCAACCTCTTCACCCTGGAGGCGCGCGGCCACATCGGCCCGCCGAAGCGCTACCTGTCGGCGAAGGGCCAGTTCCTGGAGCACTCGCCGTACTGCGAGCGCGACATCCGCGGGCCGGCCGAGCCGCTGCTGGAAGACGGCGAGGACGTCGAGGTGCTCGTGCGCCACCGCGCCGGGCTGACGCGCTACACGTACGCGACGCACCCGTTCGACGTCGTCGGCTGGGACGGCTGCCTCTACCCGTGGGTGTTCAACATCGACGACTTCGAGCCGATCACCGGCCGCGTGCACCAGCCGCCGCCCGTGCACCAGACGTTCGAGGGCCCGAACTTCGTCGTCTGCTCCTTCTGCCCGCGGAAGGTCGATTACCACGAAGGCGCGATCCCGGTGCCGTACAACCACGCGAACGTCGACTCCGACGAGCTGATGTTCTACGTGCGCGGCAACTACGAGGCCCGCAAGGGCTCGGGGATCGGCATCGGCTCGCTGTCGCTGCACCCGTCCGGCTTCACGCACGGCCCGCAGCCGGGCGCGGCGGAGGCGTCGATCGGCGCGGAGTTCTTCGACGAGACCGCCGTCATGGTCGACACGTTCGCGCCGCTGGAGCTCGGCGAAGCCGCCGACGCGTCCGAAGACCCGGGCTACGCCTGGACGTGGTCGCGCCGCGGCCCCAAGTCGTAGTCAAGTTTCGGGATTACCGTCCCCTCGTCGTTCCGCCGCCCGGATAATGAAAATCCGGGTGGCGGAACGGGGAGGCACGATGATCAATTCCCAACCAGTGCGGCGCAAGAGAAAAATTCTCCCGTTCGTGGCCGCGATCGTGGTCGCCGCCGGCCTGATCATCGGCATCCGCTACTGGACCAGCAGTTCGGGCGACGCCGCCGACGCACCGAAGTGCTCGGGCTCCGACGCGGTGGCGCTGAACGTGGCTTCCTCACCGGAGAAGGTGGGCATCGTCCAGGAAGCCGCGAAGGCCTACTCCGGACGGACGGTCGCCGGGCACTGCGTCGACGTGACCGTGCGGTCGAAGTCGTCCGGCGTCGCGATGCAGGCGCTGGCGAACGGCTGGAACGAAGCCACCGACGGGCCGCGCCCGGACGTCTGGACGCCCGCAGCGAGCGGCTGGGTCAACCTGCTGCGCGTCAACGCGAAGGGCGACACGGCCTCGATCGCGCCGGACGGTGACCCGCCGTCGATCGCGAACTCGCCGCTGGTCGTCGCGATGCCGAAGCCGATGGCCGAAGCGCTCGGCTGGCCCGGCAAGGCGATCGGCTGGAAGAACCTCGCCGCGCTGGCCACTGACCCGGCGGGCTGGGCGAAGTACGGCCACCCGGAGTGGGGGAAGTTCCGGCTCGGCAAGACGAACCCGAACATCTCGACGTCCGGCCTGAACGCCACCATCGGCGCCTACTACGCCGCGACCGGCACGTCGTCCGACCTCACGACGGCCGCGCTCGAGAAGCCGGACGCGAAGCAGTTCGTCACGAACCTCGAGCAGGCGATCGTGCACTACGGCGACACCACGCTCACCTTCCTGACCAACCTGCAGAAGGCCGACGACAAGGGCGCGGCGCTGTCGTACATCTCGGCGGTCACCGTCGAGGAGAACTCGCTGATCGGCTACAACCAGGGCAACCCGACGAACGACCCGGCCAAGGTCGGGCAGCACGGGCCGCCGAAGGTGCCGCTGGTGGCGATCTACCCGGGTGACGGGACGCTGAACTCCGACCACCCGTTCGTCACGCTGAACTGGGCGGACGCCACGCGCAAGCAGATCGCCGCGGACTTCCTGGGCTACCTGCGCCAGGACGAGACGCAGGCGAAGTTCGCCGCGCTCGGCTTCCGGTCGTTCGAGGGCAAGCCGGGCCCGCAGGTGACGACGGCCAACGGCGTCCAGCCGGACGCGAAGATCACGTTCCTGCGGCCGCCGTCGCCGTCGGTGCTGTCGAAGCTGCTGGCGTCCTGGACCGACCTGCGCAAGAAGGCGAACGTGCTGCTCGTCGTGGACGTCTCGGGTTCGATGGGCGACGAGGTGCGGGGCACCGGCAAGAGCAAGATCGACCTGGCCAAGCAGGCCGCGATCGACTCGCTCGGCCAGTTCGTGCCCCGCGACCAGGTCGGGCTCTGGCAGTTCGCGACCCACCTCGACGGCGACAAGGACTACCAGGAGCTGCTGCCGGTCCAGGCGCTCGGCAACAGCGGCAAGGAGACGCTGGCGATGCGGCTGAGCGGGCTGACACCCCAGTCCGGCACGGGGCTGTACGACTCGGCGCTGGCCGCGTACCAGTACCTGAACGCCCACCTCGACCCGACGGCGATCAACGCGGTCGTGGTGCTCACCGACGGCCGCAACGAGGACTCCGGCGGCGTCGACCTCGAACACCTGCTGCCGCAGCTGCGGCCCGAGGGCAACGCGGAGTCGGTCCGCCTGTTCACCATCGCCTACGGCGCGGACGCCGACCAGGACGTGCTGAAGCAGATCTCGGAAGCGACGGCGGGTTCGGAGTACGATTCGTCCAAACCGGACTCGATCAACCAGGTGTTCACCTCCGTGATTTCCAACTTCTGATGAAGTTCGCCCGTGAGCTCGCCGAACCGTGGGGCGTGCTGCTCGCCGCCACGTCGGCCGGCGTGGCGTGGGCCGTGCAGCTGCCGGTCGCCGCCGCCGTCGGGGTCGGCGTGGCGGTGCTCGCCGCGCGGGCGGGCGTCGCCGTGGTCGCCCGCGAGAAGGAGCCGACGCCGCGCCAGGCCCGCGTGCTCGACGTGGCGCCGGGATCGGCCGAGGAGAACTGGCTGAACCGGGCGTCGGCCGCGGCCGACGGGTTCGCCGCACTGAGCGGCTCGCTGGCTTCCGGCCCGCTCGCCGAGCGCGTCGCGGACATGGAGCCGGTGGTCCAGGAGACGCTGTCGACGCTGCACCGCCTGGCCGGCCGGGCGTCGGCGACCGGCCAGGCACTGGCGCGCGTCGACCTCGACGCCGTCACGCGCGAACGCAGCCGGCTGCAGCGTGACCTGCGCACGGCCCGGCCGGAGGTCCGCGGCGACCTCGAGCAGGCGCTGACGGCGGTCCAGGCCCAGGCGGACGTGCACGCCCGCCTGTCCGGCGCGCGGGACAAGCTGCTGGCCCAGCTGCAGTCCGGCGCGCTCGGCCTGGACAGCCTGGTGGCGCGGGTGGCCGAGCTGACGGCGGCGACCACGGACGTCACGGTGGACACGGGTGCGGTGCGCGAGCTGACCGACCAGCTGGAGGGCATCCGGCAGGGCGTGCTGGAGACCGAGCAGGCGACGCGGAAGTCGCTGGGCTGACCAGGTGCACGACCGGACCGCGCGGTGAGGTGAACTTGCGTCCCATGAAGGCAGAGTGGAGATCGACCGCGCGCAGTCAGTGGGTCCTCGACGCGAAAGGGGCGGACGACGAGCCCGTGCCGCCGTCGGTCCTCGCCGAATGGCAGCGCTACCAGCGGACCGCGTGGAGCGCGCGGCGCCTGCATTCCATCATCGAGGTCACGAGCCTGATCGTGACCGCGACGATCCCGGTGCTCGCGGCGTTCGCCGTCGACGCGCGGCTCATCGCCGCGGTCGGGTCGCTCGCCGTGCTGATCAACGGCCTCCGCGCGCTGGGCGGGTACAAGGAGAACTGGACCAGCCGCACCCGGGCGCGGTACGCGATCGAGAAGGAGATCGCGTTGTTCGCCGCCAAGCACGGAAGCTATGCGAGCTCCGGCGCAGCGGCCGTTTTGGTGGAGACGGTCGAGGAGATCTGCGCGGGCGAACGCGACGGCTGGGTTGCGCTGCGGTTGTCCTACGGTAACGCCCGGGAGAACCCGACGACGAGCTGAAGTCAGCCGGGACGGCCGGCGCCGGCGGCCCTTTTGTTCTTCGCGAGGTGACGCGGGAGGTCCGCGAGCCCGGGATGCGCGTTGCGTCGGCGAATGCGGGTCGGCTGGGCGACAAGACAATGCGACGCAACTGCGAGGGGCGGCCCTCAGAAGATCCAGACATCCCCCGCCACTCCCAGGGGGGCGTCCCCAAGTCCATTCTATCGGCGGGGTGTGACGGAAGGCCGGAAAACCGAGCTCTCAGGCGAAGTTGTCCACATCCGGCGCCACCTGTGGACAATCGGTCGTACGGCAGCTTGTCAGGTGTCGCGCGGCCTGTCGGTTGCCCCAGAGCGCCCTTCCCCGCTTTGATTCCTGCGTGGTGCGCGGGCGGTCGCTGGGGCCGCGGTTCAGGTGGCTCTGGTCGGCCTACGCCGTGAGTGCGTTCGGGACCTGGCTCGGTTTCGGGGCCTTTCCCATGCTGGCCATCCTCGTCCTGCACGCCGGGCCCGCGGCCGTCTCGGCGCTGGCCGCCGTCGGGCCTGCCGTCGGGGCGCTCGTCGCCGTGCCGCTCGGGCCGTGGGTCGACCACCGGCGTAAGCGGCCGGTGATGGTCGGCATGGACCTCGTCCGGTTCGGGGCGCTGGTCAGCGTGCCCGCCGCGTACGGCCTCGGGGTGCTGAGCTTCGGCCAGCTCCTGGCCGTCTCGGTGGTCGTCGCCGCGGCGGACATCACCTTCACCTCCGCGAGCGGTGCCTTCCTCAAGGGACTCGTCCCGCCCGAAGACCTGCTCCTCGCCAACGGCCGGTTCGAGGCCACGAACTGGACCGCCACCGCGCTCGGACCGCCGCTCGGTGGAGCGGCGTTCGCGCTGTTCGGGCCGGTGACGTCGGTGGTCGCCAACGCCGTCAGCTTCCTGCTCTCCGCGCTCGGGATCCGCGCGATCGGCGGGGACGAGCCGCGCCCGCGCACCGCCAACCGGCTACGCCTGCGCGATCTCGCCGACGGGTGGCGCTTCCTGCTGGCCCACCCGGGCCTGCGGCCGCTGCTTTTCAACACCATGGTGTTCAACGGCCTGGTCATGGGCACCGAGCCGCTGCTCGCCGTGCTGATGCTGAACCAGCTCGGGTTCCCGCCGTGGCAGTACGGGCTCGCGTTCGCCGTCCCCTGCCTCGGCGGGCTCGCCGGCTCGCGGCTGACCCCGCGGCTCGTCGGGCGGTTCGGCCGCCACCGCGTCCTGGTCACGGCGGCCGCGGTCCGGGCGTGCTGGCTGATCGCGCTGCCGTTCGTCCCGGCCGGGACCGGCGGGCTGGTCTACGTCATGGTCGTCGAGCTCGGCCTGATCGTCAGCTGCAGTGTCTTCAACCCGGTCCTCGCGACCTACCGGCTGGAGCAGCTCCCGGCCGACCGGGTCGCGCGGACGCTGTCGACGTGGTCGATCAGCACCAAGGCCTCGATCGCCGTCCTGACCGCCGTCTGGGGCGTGCTCGCCGGCGTCATCGGCCCGCGCTGGGCGATCGGCGTCGCCGGGGTTCTCGTGCTGGCCACGCCGTTGCTGCTGCCCCGCCGCGACCGGACGCCCGCTCAGCCGAGCCAGACCGTGCCCAGCACCGGGTAGCCCGGCAGGCCCGTCTTCGCCGCGCCCGGACGGGGGACGCCGGCGATCCACAGGCGGCCCGTCGAGGCGATGTTCGCCGCCATCGACGGGTCGGCCTTGGCCAGGCGGAACGGAACCACCCGGCCGTCGGCCAGCATCGTCAGGCCGCTCAGCCGGGCCGCGCCGTGGCGGCTCATGCGGACCGGGCCGTCGAGGACCGCCCGCAGCTCCGTCCAGTGGTCCGCCGGGAGCGGGCGGTCGTGGGCGAACGCGCGCAGCACGGCCGCGAGGGCGCCCAGCAGCGCCCCGGCGCCGAAGGTCCACGCGAGCCACCCCGCGCCGGGGAAGTCGAGCGCGACCCAGCCCGCGAACCCGGTCAGCACCAGCAGGAACGCCGCCGTCGCGCGCAGGTCGCGGGCGAGCTGGTGGCGGTGCGCGGTCAGCACGGGGTCGAGCCGCGGCGAACCGGAGCCCGCCGGTTCCGGCACCGGCACCGCGCCGGACGGCGGCCCGTCGTGGACGCGGGCGCGACGCAGCCGCACCACGCCGGAGAAGCCGACGAACACCTTCGGGCCCCGGCCCAGCAGCCACACCCGCCGGTGGCCGGCCACCAGCAGCCGGTGCGCTTCGTCGAGCCGGACGCGCAGCCACCGCCCGTCCGGCAGGCGCACCCCGACCGTCCGCCCGGCCGCGACCAGGCCGTCGGCGGCGATGTCCACCTGCCGGAACGCCTCCCGCTTCAACCGGGTTTCGGGCACCCTCACGTACGCGCGGTGCAGCCACCACGCTTCGATCGCGCCGGCCAGCGCGAACGTGCCGATCAGCAGCGCCACCCCGGCGCCGGCGAAGAACTGGGCGACGCCGAACACGAGGAAGAGCCCGGCCACCAGCCGCTGGTTCGCGGTGCCGCGGCCGAGCCGGTCGAGGTACTCGCCGAAGATCGGCAGGGCCCCGGACGGCATGGCGGGGTCGAGTTCGAAAGCGCGGACGCGCTCGGGGACCGGGACGATCGGCACGCGAAACCCCCACGGGGTCGGGTTGTCACCCCCTTTTCGGCAAACTGGGCACCGGCGTTACCGGATGCTCCGGTCAGCGGGTGGGACGTGATCGCCACGACTATCCAGACCGCCGGATTCAGGTTAGGCTCACCTAAGTAGGAGGTGAGCCGTGACCGAGGCACCCACATCAGTCCGCCGCCCGCCGGCGCCGAACCCCGCCGAGCGCGCCAAGACGATCGCGACCCGCAACGGCCCCGCGTCGTTGCTGCCCACCTGCGATCGGACCGACCTCAACGGCGAGCGCGTCGTGCCCGTCCTGCACCACGTGCACCACAGCGGCAGCGTCAGCGTGCTGCTGCCCGACGACCACCCGATGGTCCGCGCGGCGGAGCAGACCCAGCGCGGGGAGCTGGCCGTGATGGTCGAGCTCGCCGACCAGGCCCCCGTCGACCTGCGCGAACCGATCCGCGGCCTGCTGTGGATCACCGGCTGGCTGCGGCCCCTTTCGCCGGTTTCGGCCCGCGCACGGGCGGTGGCGATCGCCGAGACGCGGCCGGACGAACGGCTCCTCGACGTCGGCCACGGCGTCACGCTGCTGCGGCTCACCCCGGCGTCGCTCGTCCTCGCCGACGCCGAAGGCACGCACTCGCTGCGCCCGCACACGTTCAGCGCGGCGCCGCCCGACCCGTTCCACGACTACGAGGCCCGCTGGCTGCGGCACCTGGAGAGCGACCACTCCGACGTCGTCGAGCAGCTGGCGAAGCACCTGCCGGCCGAGCTGCGCGGCGGCCGGATCCGGCCGCTCGGGCTCGACCGGTTCGGGCTGCGGCTGCGCGTCGAGTCCGACACCGGCGACCACGACGTCCGGCTGGCGTTCTCGAAGTCCGTCGACGACCCGGCGCAGCTCGCGTCGGAGCTGCGCCGGCTCGTCGGCTGCCCGTTCCTGCGCGGGCGGTCAGGCTAGTTCGGCGGGGAAGCCGCCCTTCGCGATCGGGCCCCAGCTCTCGATCGTGACGCGGATGATGCTCTTGCCCTGCTTGACCATGGCCTCGCGGTATTCGGCCCAGTCCGGGTGTTCACCCGAAATGGCGCGGAAGTACTCGACGAGCGGCTCGACCGAGTCCGGGATGTCGAGCACCTCGGCGGTGCCGTTCAGCTGCACCCACTGGTCGTTCCACTCGTCGGACAGGATGCAGGCGGAGACCTTCGGGTTGCGCTTGACGTTGACGACCTTCGCGCGCTTCGGGTAGGTCGAGATGACCAGCCTGCCCTCGGCGTCGACGCCGCACGTGACCGGCGAGAGCTGCGGGTCGCCGTCGGCCTTCGTCGTCAGCAGGATCGCGCGGTGGCGGGTGGACAGGAACTCGACCAGCGCGGCGCGGTCGACGGATTCGTTGGTGGCGATGCTCCTCGGCATACCCCGAAGGTAGCGTGCGTCCATGACGTTCACCGCGCGATCGTGGCTGGCCCCGGCCCGGCCCGACTTCCCCGGGGTGGTCGAGGACCCGGCCGAGCGCCGCGCGATCAAGCTCGAGCTGCTGATCGTCTTCGGGATCACGCTGGGCCTGTCCGGGGTGCGCAGCCTGCTGTCCCTTGTGGACTCGCTGCTGCAGCCGGTCCCGCTGGCCCAGCAGCAGACCCAGCTCAACGTGCCGCAGGCGGCGGCGAGCCTGATCGACCTGCTCAAGCAGCTGCTGTCGGCGGCGCAGCTGGTCGGTTGGGGCGCGCTCGGGCTGTACCTGCTGTGGCGCGCGGGGATCAAGGTCACGCAGCTCGGCCTGGACCGCCGGGTGCCGGGCCGGGACGCGTTGCTGACCGTCCTGCTCGCCGCGCTGATCGGGATCCCCGGCCTCGCGCTCTACTTCGTCTCCTACCACCTCGGGTTCAGCCTGGCGGTCCAACCGTCCACTTTGGGCGATACGTGGTGGCGGCCGATCTCGCTGACGCTCTCGGCGTTCGGCAACGCCTTCGCCGAGGAAGTCCTGGTCATCGGCTACCTGCTGACGCGGCTGCGGCAGCTCGGCGTCCGCGAGAACAACGCGGTGTTCGGCGCCGCCGTGCTGCGCGGGTCGTACCACCTCTACCAGGGGTTCGGCGGGTTCGTCGGCAACCTGATCATGGGACTGGTGTTCGGGCGGCTCTGGCAGAAGACCAACCGGCTGTGGCCGTTGGTCGCCGCGCACACGCTGTTCGACTTCGTGTCGTTCGTCGGGTATGCCCTGCTGAAGGGGCACGTTTCGTGGCTGCCGTAGAAAACACAGCGGCGCGAAGCGCCTTCCTTTGAGGGCGGCGGCGGGGGCATGGATGGATAGGATCGGGGGGTGATCGACGAAACGGCACCTCCCCGGGTGGACAGCGAAGTCGGACCCCTGCGCGCGGTGCTGCTGCACCGGCCCGGCAACGAGCTCAAAAGGCTGACGCCCCGCAACAACGACCAGCTCCTGTTCGACTCGATCCCGTGGGTCGACCGGGCCCAGGACGAGCACGACGCGTTCGCCGAAGTGCTGCGCGGCCGCGGGGTCGAGGTCCTGCTGCTCGCCGACGCGCTCCGCACGGCCCTGGAGGACGACCGCGCCCACGCGGCGGGCGTGCACGCGGCGGTCGACGACCGGCGGCTCGGCGGCGACCTGGCCGATTCGCTGCGGTCGCACCTGTCGGGCGTCGACGCGGCCGGTCTCGCCGAGGTGCTGATGGCCGGCATGACGTTCGAGGAGCTGCCGTCGGCCGAAGGCGCGTCGCTGGTGCGGATGATGAACCACCCGCACGACTTCGCCGTCGATCCGCTGCCGAACCTGCTGTTCACCCGCGATTCGTCGGTGTGGATCGCCGATCGGGTGGCGGTTTCGTCGCTGAACATGCCCGCGCGGCGACGCGAGACCGCGGTGCTCGACCTCATCTACGCCTACCACCCGCAGTTCCGGCACGCCGCCCGCGCGTACGGCGCCCACTCGGCGCCGATCGAAGGCGGCGACGTGATGCTGCTGGCGCCGGGCGTGCTCGCCATCGGCGTCGGCGAGCGGACGACGGCGGCGGGCGCGGAGTCGCTGGCCCGGTCGGTGTTCGCCGACGGCATCGCGCACACCGTGCTGGCGGTGCCGATCGAGCAGTCCCGGGCGACCATGCACCTGGACACCGTCTGCACGATGGTCGACGCCGACGCCGTGGTGATGTACCCGCTCGCCCGCGACTTGCTGACGGCGTTCACGCTGCGCCCGACCGGCGACGGCGGGGTGAAGGTCGCCGGCCCGGCGCCGTTCCTGACGGCCGCGGCCGAGGCGATGGAGATCGACCGCCTGCGCGTCATCGACACCGGCCTCGACCCCGTGACGGCCGAACGCGAACAGTGGGACGACGGCAACAACACGCTCGCGCTGGCGCCCGGCGTGGTCGTCGGCTACGAGCGGAACGTCGAGACGAACGAGCGGCTGGAGGCGGCGGGCATCGAGGTGCTGCCGATCGCCGGCTCCGAACTGGGCTCCGGCCGGGGCGGGCCGCGGTGCATGTCCTGCCCGGTCCGCCGGGACCCGCTGCAGAAATGAAGCAAGCCTTCCCTAAATGTGTTACGCGATTTAGGGAAGGCTTACTTAAATAAGGTTCGTCTTCTTTAGGAATGGTAACCCTAATAGGGGCCAGATCACCAGTGCTCGGTGGCATTTCCCGGAAACTTGATCTATTCTGATCTCCATGGCCCTCACGAAGAAGAAAGAGCCGCGCTCGAAGTTCTACGAACTGCTGCAGGCGCAGATCCACAACGAGTTCAACGCGTCCCAGCAGTACATCGCGCTCGCGGTGTGGTTCGACGCCGAGGACCTGCCGCAGCTCGCGAAGCACTTCTACAAGCAGTCCGTCGAGGAGCGCAACCACGCGATGGCGCTCGTGCAGTACATGCTCGACCGCGATCACCACGTCGAAATCCCCGGCACCGGGGAGGTGCGCAACGACTTCTCCGGCGTGACCGAGCTCATCGAGCTCGCGCTCGAGCAGGAGAAGGAGGTCGCGGCCGACATCTCCGCGATGGTGAAGGCGGCGCGCGCCGAAGAGGACTACATCAGCGAGCAGTTCACGCAGTGGTTCCTCAAGGAGCAGGTCGAAGAGATCTCGCAGATGAGCACGCTGCTGAACGTCGTCAAGCGCGCGAACGGCAACCTGTTCGAGGTCGAGAACCACCTGTACCGCGAATCCGTCGGCGACGGCGGCACCGACTCGCAGATGCCGCCCGTGGCCGGCGGCAAGCTCTGACGCTCCCGCGGATCGAGAAACCCGGGCCCTCCCCCTGTGGACGGCCCGGGTTTCCGCATGCGGCCGGTGCTCAGCCGGCGCAGTCCTGGGTGACGCTCAGCAGGCTCGTCTGCACGACTCCGGTGGCACCGAGGGAGAACCGGTACCGGGCGGCGGCGCCGGCCGGGGCGAAGACGCTGCCGTCCTCCTCCTTGGCCGCGGTGTAGACGGCGAAGATCTGGTCCTTTGTGGACCCGGCGCCGATGCCTTCGGCGGTGTGCGCGGCCACGTCCGGGGTGACGGCGACGACCCCGGCGGCCTTCGAGACGACGACGCTCGCGGACGCGGGGAGCCCGCTGCCCTGCGCCTGGTAGACGGTGCAGCTCGCGCCGGCCTGGGCGTCGCTGAGCGTGACGGTCTGCGCGGCCAGGTCCGCCTCGGTCATGCCGAGCTTGAGCCTGCCGAAGCCGTCGGCCGCGAGCAGCGGCCCGCTGGTCACGGCGGCGAGCCTCGACGGCGACGGGGTGGGCGACGGCCGCCGCGGCGGCGGCGTCGACACTCCTGGCGGCGCGGAAGCCTGGATGCTCTGCGTGCCGGTCGGCGCAGGAGCCGACGGCTCCGGCGACCGGCCCGGCGTGAGGTTCTCGGGTGGTTTGACGCTGATGCCAGTCCCGTCGGCGGACATCACCGCGGTGCCGTCCTCGGCGTGGACCCGGATCATGGTGAGCCCACCGGCGACGGCGACCACGGCGGCCGCGACCCCGGCCACGGCCTGCACGGCGTGGCGACGGCGGCGACGCCGTCGCGCACCGGTGACGATGACCGTGCCCGCGTCCGGTGGCGGAGGCAAGTCCAGCCGCTCGTCGGCGAACAGCGCGCGCAGGCGCTGCTCCAGTTCGTCCTCGGAGATGTTCAACCCGCACCACTCCCTTCGCCTTCGCCGTCGGCCGACTTCAGCTTCATCCGCAACGACGTGATCGCCTTGCTGGCCTGGCTCTTCACCGTGCCCTGGGTGATACCCAAGGCGCTGGCGATCTCCGCTTCCGAGAGACCTTCGTAGTAACGCAGCACCATCACGGCCCGTTGTCTCGGCGGCAGCGTTCGTAACGCACGCCACAGCGGCTCGTGCTCGAACGGGTCGGCCGGCACGTGCGGGCTGGTGTCCGGCAGGTCCGCGACGAGGTTCTCGCGGCGCGTCCGGCGCCAGCGGCTCACGTGCGCGTTCGCCATCGACCGGCGGACGTAGGCCAGCGGGTCGCCCGTCTTCTCGTGGACGTACGACCAGCGCGAACCGATCTTCTCCAGCACGGTCTGGACCAGGTCCGCCGCGTCGTGCGGGTTGCCGGTGAGCGCGTGACCGTACCGCAGCAGCCCCGGCAGGGTGGCCTGCACGAAATCGCCGAAGTCGACGAAGTCGCCAGGCAAAGTCGCGGCCCTCCCTCGGCCTGCGCTGGTCACCCAGGTTTCTCCCCCGGTGAAGACGGGTGCCGCAGCGGTCACCGTATCGCCTCCCATCGGGGTCGGGTAGCCGGAAACCGGCTCGCTTTCCTCCTCAACACGCATCACAGCCCCCTCAGGTTGCCCGCGTCCCCGGCCGAATTCGCGATCGCTCGGCCGGGTGATGGTCTGCCCACGTCAGCGGCGGGCGAGCGCGTCGGGCAGCCGGAAACCGCCGCCCTCGGACTCACGGAATTCGTGCACGCCCACGACCGCGGCGTGCGGGATCGGGCCGTAGACGTGCGGGAACCAGAGCCCGTCCGGGTGCGGCGGCGCGCCTTCCTCCCAGCGGACCGGCGCTTCGACCTTCGCCGGGTCGATTTCCAGCAGCACCAGATCGGTGCGGCCCCGGTACCGGATGTTGGCCGGCAGGTGCACGGCGCCGAAGTCGGAACAGTGGATGAACCCGACTTCCTCGAGTGAAGGCGCCCGGAACTCCCCGCCTTCACGCACTTCGGCCCAGTCGGCCGCCCCGCAGATGTGAAGTATCACGCCGAGAATGGTCCCACCGGCGCGATCCGGCGGCGGTGTCTCGTGCGCCACATAATGCCTGGTTGAACGCTCATCGAGCGCGTGAAGGACCACCGGTGCGTACCGGTGGTCCGGCGCCCGGCGTTACCGCAGGGTGAGCTGCCGGCCGATGAGGCCGTCGCGCGCCCGGCGCTCGGTCGCGTTCAGCGGCTCGTCGTCGAGGGACTTCAACGCCGTCTCGAGCCGGGTGCCGAGGGCGTCCTTCGCCTCCGCCCACTCGCGGGCGTGGGCCTCGGGGTCGAGGTCCCAGACCGGGACGAGCAGGCCGTGCGCCCGGAACGAGCCCGCGTAGCGCGAGCCCTCGCCGAGGCCCAGCTCGCCGGCCGCGGACAGCCGGGCGAGGGCCTGGAGCAGCAGGTTCTCCGGCTCCGGCCGGACCCACCGCAGGTGCGCCTTTTCGCCGGCGAGCACCCAGTAGGCGCCGGAGCCGAGCCGTTCGGTGGGCATGATGGCGGCGTTGGCGCGCTCGAGCGACACCGCGACGTCACCGGTGGCGTCCGCGTCCTCGGGCAGCCACCAGCCGAAGTCCTTGTGCAGCGTGACGTCGAGTTCGGCGTTCGGCGTCAGCAGGTCCTGCAGGCGCGCGTGCTCGTCGGCGGACGGCGGGGTGGTGGTGTCCGGCACCCCGAGGACGTCGCCCTCCTTGGCGTCGAGCAGCCACTTCAGCGACCGGCCGAGGTCCCGGCTGATGTCGGACGAGCGGGTCTGCACCTGCAGGCCGAGGTAGCGCCGGCCGTCCGAGCGGACGAACGCGGCGGCCGCCATGGGCAGCACTGTCCCGAGGGTGACGTCCCCACCGTCGGCGAGGGTGAGCTGGGCCGTCGCGGACGGCACGAACTCGCGCAGCGCGATCAGCTCGGGCTCCGCCACCAGCCCTTCGAACGGCTGGCCGACGAAGACGTCGCGCACCTTCGGCTTGCGGTCCGACGCCTGCTTGGGACCCTTCTTGCGCGCGCCCTTGCCCACTGCTGCCTCCTCTGGCTCGGGTTCAGACGCTATCGAAGGGTTAGTCTCGCGACGTGTTCGACCCCCGCGATCCCGAGTTCCTCGAAGACCCGTACCCGGCGTTCGCCGCCCTGCGCTCCCGAGGCGAAGTCCATTTCCACGAAGGCCTCGGCGTCGCCATCGCGGTGTCGCACGCCGCGTCGTCGGCGGTGCTGCGCCACCGCGGCCTGGGCCGGATCTGGCAGGACGCCCAGCCGCTCGAGCGGTTCGCCTCGTTCAACCTCCTGCACCGCAACTCGCTCCTGGAGAACGAGCCGCCGGCGCACACGAGGCTCCGGCGCCTGATCGCGGGCGCCTTCGGCCGCGGCCACGTGCAACGGCTGCGTCCGATGGTGGCCACGCTCGCCGCCCGCATGGTCGACGACCTGGCGGCCGCCATCGCCGCCGACGGCAGCGCCGACCTCCTCGAGCACCTCGCCCAGCCCCTGCCTGTCGCGGTGATCACCGAGCTGCTGGGCGTCCCGGGCACCGACGGACCGCACATGGTCGAGCTGTCCAACGCGATCGTGAAGATGTACGAGTACGGCCTCCCCGAGGAAGGACGCGACGCCGCCGAGCGGGCGTCCGCGGAGTTCGTCTCGTACGTCCGGTCGGTTGCTTCGGCTCGCGCGGAAGCACCGGGTGAGGACATCATCAGCGACCTGTTGCGCAGCGAGCTGACGCCGGACGAGCTGGTGGCGACGGCCGTGCTGTTGCTGATGGCCGGCCACGAAGCAACGGTCAACGTGCTCGGCAACGGCATCACGGCCCTGCTCACGCACCGGCACCAGTGGGAGCGTCTGCTGGCCTCACCTGCCCTTCTGGATTCGTGTGTCGAGGAACTGATCCGCTTCGACGCGCCTCTGCAGCTGTTCGAGCGAACGGCGACGGAGGACGTGTCGATCTGCGGACATGTCGTCCGGCGTGGCGAGAAGATCGGGGCGCTGCTGGGCGCGGCGGCGCGCGACCCGAAGGTGTTCGACGAGCCGGACCGCCTGGACATCGGCCGGACGCCGAACGCCCACCTCGGGTTCGGGCTCGGGATTCACTACTGCGTGGGTGCTCCTCTCGCTCGGGTGGAGATCGCCGCCGCGTTGAGTGCGGTGGCGGAGAAGCTGCCGGGGTTGCGGTTGGTCGAGACTCCGCCGCGGCGGCCGGAGTTCGTGATCCGCGGGTTGCGGGAGCTTCGGGTCACCGTGTGAGGCGGGTTGGGCCGGATGTCAGTTGAAGCCGATTCGGGACTTGCTTGGCTCGGGGGCAGATTTCGCGTGATTCCGGCGGAGACTCGCGTGTGAGAAAGCGGAACTCGCGTGATCCCCGCCGGATCTCGCGTGATTGAAGGCGGATCTCGCGTGATTCGGAGGGCATCACGTGTGATTGGAGGGGCATCGCGGGGGTCATGGGGTTACTCCGGTGAAGAGGTCTTCTTCTGGGGTGGGGGCTGGGGTGGGGTGGGCTAGGTGGTAGTCCTCGTGGGGCCAGGTTTGGCGCTCTATTTCGCGTGAGTGGGCGAAAAACGGGTGGGTTGGGTCTACTTGGGTTGCGTGGGCCAGGAGGGCGCGGTCGCGGGTGGCGAAGTGGGCTTCGCAGCGGATGCGGGTGGTGATCGGGAGCTTGTCGGGTGGGAGTTCGGGGAGGACCTCGGCCATTGCCGACTCCAGGCCGGCGGCGAGGGTGGCCTCGTGGAGGGCTTCGAACCACGCGCGGCTCAGGGTTGCCTGGTAGTACAGCTTCTGGGGTTGCCACGGCTCGCCCGTGCCCGGGTAGCGGGCCGGGTCGGCGGCTGCGGTGAACGCCTCGACCGTCACCTCGTGGGTGCGGATGTGGTCCGGGTGGGGGTAGCCGCCCGTTTCGTCGTACGTGATCACCACGTGCGGGCGGAACTCGCGAATCAGTGCCACCAGCGGCGCCGCCGCCTCGGGCAGCGGCAGGGCCGCGAAGCTGCCTTCGGGCAACAGCTCGCCGGGGCCGGGCAGGCCCGAGTCGACCAGGCCCAGGAAGCGGTGGCGGACGCCCAGGATCTCGGCGGCCGCCGCCATCTCGCGGCGGCGGATCGCCGGGAGGTCGGCGTGGGTCTCTGGCGTGTCCAGGGCCGGGTTCAGGATGTCGCCGCGTTCGCCGCCCGTGCAGGTGGCGACCAGGACGTCGACGCCTTCGGCCGCGTAGCGCGCCAACGTGGCTGCGCCCTTGCTGGATTCGTCGTCCGGGTGGGCGTGGACGCTCAACAGGCGGAAAGTCACTGAGGGCTCCTGCGGGGGAAGAAAAGGGCGGGGATCAAGGTGGATGCCGACAGCGCCAATGCCCACGTGAACGTGGTGCCGAACGCCGCCGGGGCCGGGGTGGCCGTGAGTTCGCGGTGGAGGATCGCGGCCAGCAGCGCGGTGCCCAGCGAACCACCGATGCGGTTGACCACGTTGAACGCGCTCGCCGCCCGCGGGATGCGGGACCGCTCCAGCGAGCCGTACAAGGTCGTCATGCCCGGAGCTGTCGCCGCGCCCAGGCCGACGCCGCGGATCAGCAGGGACAGGGTCAGCAAGGCAGCGCTGGGTGCCGACGCGAGCTGGGTGAACGCGATCGTGCCCAGCAGGGACAGCGCGATCCCGGCCAGCAACATCCGGCGTGGCCCGAAGCGGGCCAGGAGCGGGCCGCTCGCCAGCATGACCGCCGCCGAGCCGAGGGCCTGCGGCGCCAGCAGCAGGCCGGCCCGCAACGCGCTCGCCTGCTCCACCTGCTGGTAGTACAGCGGGAGCAACAGCATCGAGCTGTACAGCGACGCCCCGAGCAGGAACGTGCTCGCGCTCGCGACCGCGAAGCCCTTGTTGCGGAACAACTCCAGGTCCAGGATCGGCGAGGCCGCTCGTGCCGCGTGGACGCCGTACGCCACCAACAGCGCCGCCCCGGCCACCCAGGCGACGGCCACACCTTCGGCCAAGCCGTAGACCAACGCGCCGAGCCCGGGCGAAAGCAGGGCGAGTCCCCGGACGTCCAACGCAGCGTGCGAGCCGTCCGGCGGAGGCGCCGGGAGGAGCCGGCGCGCGAAGGCGAACGTCGCCACGCCCAGCGGGACGATCCCGAAGAACATCCAGCGCCACCCGAGGTCCGCCACCAGCGCACCGCCGAGCATCGGGCCCAGCACGGGCGCCACCGTCGCCGGCAGGGTGATCACCCCGACCATCCGGCCCAGTGCCGGCCCGGCCGCCTGCGCGAACACCGCCTGCCCGACCGGCTGCATCAGCCCGCCGCCCAACCCGTGCAGCACCCGGAACGCCACCAGCGCCGGTGCGGACCAGGCTAAGCCGCACAGCAGCGTGCCCGCGGTGAAGATCGCCACCGCGGTCAGCCAGACCGCCCGGCCGCCGAAGCGGTCGGTCAGCCAGCCCGACAACGGGATCGCCGCCGCGGCGGCCAGCAGGTACGCGCTCGCCACCCACTGCACCGTGGTCAGCGGACTGTGCAGGTCACGGGCGATCGAGTCGATCCCGACGGTCACGATCGTCGCGTCGAGGATCGACAGCACCGCGCCCATGATCAGGACACCGCCGAGCCGCCACAACGCCGCATCAGGACGGACTGCCGTCGTCATGCACTCACCCCCAGGTGATTAGGTCGAACCTCAGATTAGGTTGGACCCATTCACTGGGTCAAGCACAAACTTGGGTCCGACCCAGTAGAGTGAATCCATGAGCGAGGGACTCCGTGCGCAGAAGAAGCACGAGACCAGGAGGACCATCTCCGACGTCGCCACGCGGCTGTTCATCCGCAACGGCTTCGACGACGTGACGATCGCGGACATCGCCGCCGAGGCGCGGGTCGCCAAGATGACCGTGACGAACCACTTCCCACGCAAGGAAGACCTGGTCTTCGACATCCGCGCGGACTTCGCGTCCTGGCCCACCGCCCTGATCCGCGACAGCGCCTTCCACGACACGCGCGAGCTCTACTTCGAAGCGCTGGGCGCCGAGCACGCGCTGGTCGGCTTCTCCGGCCCCGGCTTCGTGCGGATGATCAAGGAGAGCCCGGCCCTCACCAACGCCCTGCACGAGATGCACCGCGAGCGCGAGAACGCACTCACCGACCTCCTCGTCCGGCGGCACCCCGAAGAAGAACTCGGCCCGACGCTCGCCGCCGCGCACCTCACCACGGTCCTGCGCGTGCTCTTCCAGGAGGTCTTCGACCGGACGATCGAGAACGAGAAAACGATCGTCGACGAGGTCTGGCCCCTCGCGGAACAGGCCTTCGACCAGCTCGAACCGGCGTTCGGCCGCTACTAGCGCGCGGCTCCGGCGGGTCGCGAAGTCCGCAGTTCCGGCTCGGGCGCGCCCTGGACCTTCAGCACGTGCATCTCGCGCACGGCCCGGGCGTCCGACGGCGCCAGCAGAGCGGAGAACCGCCGCACCACCAGGGCCGTCACCACCGCCAGCGCGGCCGCGGACAGGTCGGTCAGTGCGACCAAAACGACGCTGTCGGCCATCGACTGCACGTCGTCGCGGAAGCGCCAGGCGATCGAAACGCCCAGCAGGACCCAGTTCAGCAGCCAGGCGCCCCACCACACGAGGACCTGCCGCGACGGCTTCGGCCGGACGTCACGCGGGCGGCCCAGCACCGCGTGCTCCAGCTCGCCGACGACCGACAGCGCCAGCGGCAGGTTCGCCACCGGCACGAGGACGCCGACCAGCACCTGCCACACCGGCCGCGGCGGGTCGTCGCCCGACACGTCCGCCGCCGCCCGGCGCGCGACCAGCAGCCACCAGAGCGACAGCCCCGCGGGCAGCAGCGCGAGGATCGAGGCGAGCAGGCCCGCGGCGAGCACGAAGCCGTCGGAGAACGCCACCACCGAGCGGGACAGCGCGGAGTCACGGCCGAGGACGAGCAGCACGTACCGCCAGATCTCCGCCCCCGCCGCGGCCACGGCGAGCACCGCGAACGCGAAGAGGACGACGACCACGCTGCGGCTCAGCACCGGTACCCGGTCGACCGGGCGGATCTCGTCGGACGCCGTGCCGGGCACCGACGTCGGGCGCCGCCAGACCAGGTTCGGGAACCCCCACCGCGGTGGCACCGGGTACGACGGCGGGCCGAGGTACGGCTCCGGCGCCACGACCCGCCGTCGCGGCCACGCGCCGGGCGGCGGGGTGGCCACCCAGCGCAGCCTGGGCCGGTGCAGCGGACGGCGGTGGTAGGGGTACGGCTCCGGCTGGCCGGCCAGCGCCCGGCCCTGCAGCTGCTGCGCGGACGGGGGCGGCGCCTGGCGCGGCCAGTACCCGGGCGGGTACGGCTGCCCGGCAGGAGGCTGACCCGGGTGCAACGCTAGATCACTTCGGGTTCGATGCCGGGGTGCTCGCCGACCATCGGGCGGCCTTCGCGCTGCCACGCGCCCATGCCGCCGGCCACGTTCACCGCGTCCCAGCCGCTCTGGTTCAGCCACGCCGCCGCCCGCGCGGACCGGCCGCCGCTGCGGCAGATCACGTGGATCGGCTGGTCGTCGGGCAGGTCGGCCAGTTCACCGACGCGGGCGGGCAGCTCCCCCATCGGGATGTGCACCGCGCCGGGAGCGTGCCCGGCGGCCCACTCGTCGGCTTCGCGGACATCGAGCAGCACAAGGCCGTCTTTCGGCAGGTCGCGGACCTCGGCGGTCGGCAGTTCAGCAGGGCTCACCACGATCTCCATGCTGCCATGGGAAGGCGTTGCCCGCGCGTGAGGTCAGCGCATCACTTGCGGTGCCGTCCGCGCCCGGTGACGCGGGTCTTGTCCTCGGCTTGCCCGAACCGCGCGACGGCCCTGTCCCGCATGAAACCGAGCGGGTCGGGCGCGTGCAGCCGCAGCATGATGTCGTGGACGTGTTCCGGGCGCCCGTACCCGGTCACGCGGCTGACCAGGTACGTCGTCACGAAGGCCACCGGGACCGTGATCAGCGCCGGCTGGTTGACGAACCAGGGCGCCCAGCCGCCGGTGTAGCCGCTCACGACGTTGACCACCAGCGCGGCCAGCACCAGGCCGCCGCCGACGAACATCCCGGCCAGCGCGCCCGGCCAGGAGAGCTTGCGCCACCAGATGCCCAGCACCAGCAGCGGGCTGAACGTCGACGCGGCGAGCGCGAACGTCAGCCCGATCGACAGCGAGATGTCGTCCGGCCGCAGCGCGACCGCCAGCGCGATCGGGAACAGCGCGACCAGCGCGGCCGCGATCCGGAAGTCCCGCACCCGGCCGGGCAGCAGGTCCGTCGACACGACCCCGGCCACGCTCACCAGCAGCCCGGACGTGCTGGAGAGGAACGCGGAGAATGCACCGGCCGCGGTGACCGCGCCGAGGATCTGGCCGCCGACGCCCGGCAGGATCGCCGACGGCAGCTGCAGGATCGCCGCGTCCGCCTTGCCGGTCACCAGCAGTTCGGGGACGTACATCCGCGACAACGCGCCCAGCAGGGTCGGGAACAGGTAGAACAGCCCCAGCAGCAGCAGGACGTGCACGGTCGTGCGGCGCGCGGCCTTGCCGTCCGGGTTGGTGTAGAAGCGCACCAGCACGTGCGGCAGGCCCATGGTGCCGAGGAACGTCGCGAACATCAGCGAGTACGTCTGGAGCAGGTCGGTGAGGCTGCCCGACCCCGGGTGCAGCCAGTCCGCGTTGTCGGCGACGGAATCGCTGACCACCGGCACCGGCGTGCCGGCCATGAACTTCAGCTTCGTGCCTTCGGAAACGGTGTGCGGCGCGAGCGGGGTCCAGTGCGTCGGGCCGGCCGCCGGGCCGTTGTCGGTGCGGCCGTAGGCGTAGAAGTAGGTGTCCGAGGTGACGTGCAGCGTGACGTCGGTCTGCACGTCCACCGTGGTGTCGCTGACGAACACCGGCGGGGCGGGCGAGCCGAGCGGCCGGAACCCGTCGGGGCCGCCGCCGGTGAAGAAGACCATGCACAGCACGAACGCGGGCACCGCGATCGCGAACAGCTTGACCCAGTACTGGAAGGCCTGGACCACGGTGATCGCGCGCATCCCGCCGGAGATCACGTTGACGGTGACCACGATCATCACCGCGATCGCCCCGGCCCAGGCCGGCACGGGCAGGACCGTCGCCAGGGTCAGGCCGGCGCCCTGCAGCTGCGGCGCCATGTACAGGATCCCGATGAAGACGACGAACGCCGTGGAGAACCGGCGCAGCCCCTGGGAGCCGAGCCGCATCTCCACGAAGTCGGGCAGCGTGTAGGCCCCGGACCGGCGCAGGGGCGCCGCCACGAAGAGCATCAGGGCGAGGTACCCCGCGGTGAACCCGATCGGGAACCACAGCGCGTCGGCGCCGTCCTTGAGCACGATCCCGGCGATGCCGAGGAACGACGCCGCGGACAGGTACTCGCCGGAGATCGCCGCGGCGTTGCGGCGGGACCGCACCGTGCGCCGGGCGACCAGGAAATCGTGCGTGCTCGTCGCCGACCGCGAGGAGCGGAGACCGAGGTAGGGCGTCACCACGGCGACCAGCACGATGCCGGTCAAGGCCCACGGGTTCAACTGCACGGGAGGAATCCTCGCACGAGAGAGGCTTGTTCTGGTCAGGCCGCTGCCGCCCGCACACAGACCGGTGATCGAGGTGGACGTCGTGCAGCGGCGACGGCTGAACAAGCCTCTGTGTGCGGAACTAGTTTTCGATCATGTCCACGAACGCGCGTTCGTTGCGTTCGGCCAGCCGGTTGTACCAGATCCCGACGCCGAACAGGAACGGGAACGGCAGCACGCCGAGGATGAGCCAGGCCACCGGGATGCCCAGCAGGCTGGCCCGGGAGAACCCGGGCACGAGGTAGAAGAGCGCGGGCAGGGCGCCGAAGACGCCGACGACGAGCAGCGCGAGCAGCAACGCCGTCCGCAGCTGCACCTTCACCAGGTGGTCGCGGACGAGCAGCTTTCCCCAGCTGGTCTGCTCCTCCAGCTCGACGCGGGCACGCAGGGTGCCGGCGCCGCGGCGCGGGTCGGCGAGGATCACCCGTTCCCGCTTGGGTTTCGCGTGGTGTTCCGGCTTCGGCGGCTCGTTCTCCGGCGCCGGCGGCAGGTGTTCGACGACGGCCCGGTCGGTCGGCTGCGGCAGCGGCCGCTGCCGGGCCCGCCTGCCGAGGGTCGGGTCCGGTTCACGGACGCCGTTCGCGCGGTGCTCGTAGAAGTCGTCGGTCATGGCCGGGCCCCGGCTCAGCCGTTCCGGCCCGAACCGACCAGCCGGTCCTTCAGCGCGCGGGTGTGCCGCCGGCTCACCGGCAGCACCTTCTCCTCGTTGCCGATGACGACCTGGTAGCCGCCCTGGCCCATGCGCAGCTCGGTGATCAGCGGCAGGGCGACCAGGAACGACCGGTGGATCCGGACGAACCCGGCCTTCTCCCACCGCTCTTCCAGCTGGGCGAGCGGGATGCGGACCAGGTGGCTGCCTTCGGTGGTGAACAGCCGGGCGTAGTCGCCCTGCGCCTCGACCCAGCGGACCGACGAGCGCGGGATGAGCTTGGTGGTGCCGGCCAGCTCGACCGGGATGACCTCGTCGTCGTTCTTGACCGGCTCACCGCCCAGCGCGCCGGGCGGGGGCGCCGCGGCAGCGGCCAGCTTCTCCATCACGCGCGTGATGGCGCGGTCGAGGCGGTCCTGCTGGTAGGGCTTCAGCACGTAGTCGAGCGCGCCGAGGTCGAAGGCGTTGACGGCTTCTTCGGCGTGCCCGGTGACGAACACCAGCGCGGGCGACGGCCGCAGCGCGGCGAACACCCGCGACATCTCCATCCCGGACAGCCCCGGCATGTCGATGTCCGCGAAGACGGCGTCGACGATCGGCAGGCCGCGGTCCTTGCGCTCGCGCAGCCGCGGGTCGTCGGTGGACAGCAACCGCAGCGCCTCGGAGGCGTCGATCGCCGGGAACACCTTCGCCACGTGCGGGCTGTTGCGCAGGCAGTGGACGAGTTCGTCAAGACCGTTCGGCTCGTCGTCCACGGCCAGGACCACGAGTTTCCGGGTGTCATCGTGAGCACTCACAGTGAAACGCATCCTGCCCATTGCCGAGTGCAATGTCCAGCCCCCGTCCGCATTGTGTGCGGACCCCGCGGCCGGGACCGCGGGGTCGCTCGTCTCAATGCACGAAGGTGAACCAGTTGAGGTTCACGAAATCCGCGGGCTGACCGCTGGTGAACGTGAGGTACACGTTGTGGACGCCGGTGACCGCGCCGATGTTCGCCGGGACGGTCCGCCAGCTCTGCCACCCGCCCGTGTTGCCGACGGCGAAGCTGCCGATCGGCGCGTTGGCCCGGCTGTCGAGCCGCACCTCGACGAGCCCGCTGACGCCGGCCGCCGCCCCGGACGCGACGCGGGCCTGGAAGTTCGTCGCCGCGGAGCTGCCGAAGTCGACGTTCGGGTAGAGCGCCCAGTCGCCGTTGGCCACCGCGCCGATGTCCTGGCCGCCGCCGGTGTCGGACGTCGCCTCGGTGATCACGCCGGACTGCTGGCCGAACGACTCGGCCTGGATGGTGCCGTACGCGCTGGTCCCGCCGCCGGGAGTCGTGGTGGTGGGCGGGGTCGTCGTGCCGCCCCCGCCGCCGCGGGTGGTCACCGTGACGTAGTCGACGACCATCGGGTGACCCGGCACGATCCCCGGCCCCGGCGTGGTCGTGCCGGAGTTGTTGTTCGGGAACGCGCCGCCGATGGCGAGGTTCAGCAGCACGAAGTAACCCTGGTGCGTGGTCATGTTCGCCCACGTCGTCGCGTCGAGCTGGTTCTGGCTCACCGAGTGGAACTGCTGGCCGTCGACGAACCAGCGCAGGACCTGCGGGCTGGTGCTCGCGTCCCATTCGAAGCGGTAGGTGTGGAAGGCCGACTGGCAGCTGCTGCCCGGGCACGCCCGGTTGTTCGGCAGGCCGGTCGTCTCGTTGCACGGGCCGCCCGGGTTGACGCCGCAGTGCAGGACGCCCCAGACGGAGTTGATCCCGTTGACGTTCTCCATGATGTCGAACTCGCCGATGGCGGGCCAGTTCCAGTAGTTGCCGCGGTAGGGACCGCCCAGCGCCCAGAACGCGGGCCAGTAGCCGAGCGCGGCGGCGCCGGTGACGTTCGGCATCTGGATCCGGCTCTCGATCCGCATGACCCCGCCCGACGGCGGCTTGAAGTCGGCGCGCTGGGTTTCGACCCGCGCCGACGTCCAGTTGCCGGCACTGTCGCGCAACGGCGTGATGCGGAGGTTGCCGGAACCGTCGAGGGAGACGTTGTTCGGGCTCGCGGTGTAGTTCTGGATCTCGCCGGTGCCCCAGTTCGCGGGGCCGCCGGGGTAGCTGTGGCCGGTGTCGATGATCCAGTTCGCGCTCGACGGCAGCGAGCCGGAGCCGCCGGTGAAGTCGTCGGCGAACACCGTGGTCCAGCCCGCGTCGGGCGGCGGGATCGACGCCGCGGCGGGCAAGGTCAGCGGGACGGCGATGAGCGCGGCGCCGAGCACCGCGCCGAGGGCGAGTCTGCGGGAGTGGGGCATCGGGGACGACCTCCTTGTCGACCGGATTTGTTGCCGTTCACAACAAAGCCCGTCGACAAGGAGACCCGACGCCCACCCGCGATTCCAGAGGCGTTACCCATGAAGAGTGATCCAGGTCACAAAGTGTGCCCGGAAGTACTCGAACCGGACATCGGCGCCAAAGGCGTCAGAGGCCGAAGCGGGACCAGGCCGCCTTCTGCGTCACCGCGTCCAGCACGGCCGACGCCGCCGCCGGTGCCCCGATGCCGAGGCGGGCGAGCAGGGGCTTCTTCGGCTCGGCCACCGAGATCTCCGCGTCCGGGTAGCGCTCGGTGATGATCTGGCGGAGGCTGCCGAGGCCGTCGGCCAGGCCGAGCTCGACCGCCTTCGCGCCCAGCCAGACGTCGCCGGTGAACAGGTCCTCCGAGTCGGTCAGCCGGTCGCCGCGGCGCTCCTTCACCCAGTTCACGAACAGCTCGTGGAGCTGGGCGTGCATCTTCTTCAGCCACTCGACGTCTTCGGGCTTCTCCGGCGAGAACGGGTCCAGCCGCGACTTGTTCGCGCCCGCCGTGTGCAGCCGCCGCTCGATGCCGAAGCGTTCCAGTAGCCCGGTGAACCCGAAGCCGCCGCTGATCACGCCGATCGAGCCGACCATCGACGTCCGGTGCGCGTAGATCTCGTCCGCCGCGCAGGCCAGCCAGTAGCCGCCTGAGGCGGCGACGTCCTCGCAGAACGCCAGCACCGGCACGCCCTTCTCGTCGGCCAGCTGCCGGATCCGCTCGGCGACCAGGCCCGACTGCGTCGGCGCGCCACCCGGCGAGTTGACCAGCAGCGCGACCGCCTTCAGCCGCTCGTGCCCGAACGCCCTGGTCAGCGCCGATTCCACCGCGGCGAGGTTGATCGCGCCCCTGGCCAGCGGCGACGGCGACGGCGTGATCACGCCGTGCAGCTTCACCACGGCCACGACGTCCTTGCGCTCGACCCGGTCGGCGAGCACCGGGATCCGCGAAGCCAGTTTGTCCGTAACGCTCATACAGCCAGGCTAGCCGGATTTTTCGGGGGTCCGGGTGGCGAAGCCCCCGGCCCGGGGCGAAGCCCCGGATGTCACAGCCGGATTCAGCTCATGGGGAGGATGCCGGAGCGCGTGCCGTTGACGCCGTTGACCTCGGCGCCGTTCAGCTGGGCGGGACCGCCCTGCGCCGGGACGTCGGCCTCGGTGTCGGAGCTGTAGTCCGGCATGTTCGGCCGGACGCCGGGGACGAACTTCGGCACCCGCAGCGTCACCTTCATGCCCGCGCCGGGCGCCGTCTCGACCATCACCGCGTAGTCGCTGCCGAAGACCTGCTGCATGCGCTGGCTGATGTTGCCCAGCCCCACGTGCGCGCCCGTGCTGTGCGCGTTCTTGACGTCCCGCAGCCGCCGCGGGTCCATGCCGATGCCGTCGTCCTCGACGCTGATCAGGGCCTCGGTGCCGTAGTCCTGCGCGATCACCGTGACGCAGCCGCCGCTGGGCTTGCTGGCCAGCCCGTGCTTGACGGCGTTCTCCACCAGCGGCTGGATGATCAGGAACGGCACGACGACGCTGAGCACCTCGGGCGCGATCTTCATCCGCACCTCGAGCCGGCCGCCGAAGCGGGCGTTCTCGATGGTCAGGTAGCGGTCGATGTTGCGCAGCTCCTCGGCCAGCGAGGTGAACATGCCCGACGTCCGGAACGAGTAGCGCGTGAAGTCGGCGAAGTCCTGAAGCAGCTCTCGCGCCTCTTCGGGGTCCGTGCGGATCAGCGCGGAGATCGTGTTGAGCGCGTTGTAGACGAAGTGCGGCGAGATCTGCGCGCGCAGCGCCTTGATCTCGGCCTGCTGGAGCTGGTGCTTGGACTCGTCGAGCCGGGCCAGCTCGAACTGGGTGCAGACGAACTGGGCGACGGCGTCGGCCATCTGCACCAGCCGGCCGCGGGTGCGGCCGACGACGATCAGCGCCGCCTCGGTCTCGCCCTCCACCAGCAGCGGCACGATGACCGCGGTCTTCATCCGGCAGGTGCCGCGGTGGTTGCACGGCATCCGGTCGTGCGCCACGACCTCGCGGCGGTGCTTGCGGATCGCCGCGCCGATCGCCTCGACCAGGTCGACGTAGTGCTCGTTCGCCTCGCCGTCCCAGGACAGCAGCGTGCCTTCGCTGTCGGTGATGCCGACCGCGACGCAGTCGAGCATCTGCAGCAGCTGCGTGGTGATCTTGTCGGCCGCGTCCTCGTCCAGGCCGGAGCGGAGGTTCGGGGCGGCCTTCGACATCCGGTGGACCGCCTGCAGCATGGCGTCCTCGACCTCGCTGGCCGGTTTGCGCAGCTTCACGACCAGCACGATCACCGTGGCGACGAGCAGCACCACGAGGGCCCACGGAATGATCTGCGCAAGCGGAAACCCGGACACGGCGTCCATGCTCTGCGCTCGATCGACCGGGTGCAAGGCCTGATCCCACTTTCTGTCCGACTGCGCTGACCGAGAGTCGGGAAGACCCTACCGAGCGTCCGGGAGCGGTTACTTCAGCAGCCGCGACATGCGGCGGTCGGCGAGCGGCTTGCCGCCCGTCTGGCACGTCGGGCAGTACTGGAACGACTTGTCGGCGAAGGATATTTCGCGGATCGTGTCGCCGCAGACGGGACACGGCAGCCCGGTCCGCGCGTGGACCCGCAGGCCCGACCGCTTCTCGCCCTTCAGCCGGGCCGCCTTCTGCCCGACCGACCGCTCGACGGCGTCCGTCTCGATCTCGTGGATGGCCTCGGCGAGGGTCTCCAGCGCACCTTCGCCGAGCTTGTCGATCGTGGCGTACGGCGAGAGCTTCGCGCGGTGCATGATCTCGTCGGAGTAGGCGTTGCCGATCCCGGCGAGCAGCGACTGGTCGGTCAGCGCCCACTTCAGGCGCGTGTTCTTCCCGGCGAACAGCTCCCGCAGCTGGGCGGCGTCCACGGCGAGCGCGTCCGGCCCCAGCCGCGCCACGCTGGCGATCTCCTGCGGGTCCTTGACGATCCACACCGCGAGGCCCTTCTTGGTGCCCGCTTCGGTGAGGTCGAAGCCCGGCCCGGTGGCGGACTCGAGGTGCACCCGCAGCGAGATCGGGCCCTTCCCCGGCTTCAGCGGCGCCGCGGCGAGGCCGTCGGACCAGCGCAGCCAGCCCGCGCGGGCCAGGTGCACGACCAGGTGCAGGTCACCGGCCACGACGTCGAGGTGCTTGCCGTGCCGGGTCGCGCCGGTGATCTCGCGGCCGTGCAGGTCGGTCCACGGCGGTGTCGCCGTCTTCAGGACGCTCAGCGATGCGACATCGATGCGGAAGATCGTCCGGCCCACGGCGTTCTCGCGCAGGTGGTGGGCCAGTGCTTCGACCTCGGGTAGCTCGGGCATGACACCAGTGTCCTACTCGACCGGGTGAAGGGGCCCGTCGAAGTCCGGCAGCGAGTGCCGCTGGATGGTCTTGGAGATCTTCTTGACCTCGCCCTGCACGGTGAACATGCCGCGGATGGTGCCGACCCAGCGCTCGGACGGCCGGTCGCCGGTCACGTCACCCTCGGTCTCCGCGACCACGGTCCACGGACGGCGCAGGATCCACCGCAGCGGGAAGAACAGCACCACGAGCAGCAGCGCCAGCAGCACCCACGCGGGGACGTTGACCTGGTCGGGTGTCCACACGATGAGGATCACGGCCAGCAGCGTGGTGACCACGATCATCGCGATCCCGGGCCCGTAGCTGCCCGCCACGTCGTGCTCGAAGTCGTCGGCCGTCGCCGGAGCGCGCCATTCCATCTGGGCACGGACCACCCAGTCGCGGCCGTCTTCGCCGCGTACCAGCCGGTTCATTCAGTTGCCTCCCGGGGCGCCCGCAGGGTGAGCAGCTCAACGGTACCGTGCGCGGCCGCACCTGCGCGAGGGAGGAACCGGACATCTCGCCCGCCGGACCCGATCACCGCTGATCAAGAACCCGGGGGTGTGGCCGGGGCCGCGTCCGCCGGTTCGTCCGATCCGGTGACGGCCGGGGCGCTGTCCGGGCACGGCTTCCCCGAAGTCGGCGTCACGGTCTGCGTCGGCGCCGGGGTTTCCGTCGTCTTCGGCGCGTCGGCGGGCATCGGCGTGTCCGTCGTCTTCGGCGTCTCGGTGGTCTTCGGCGGGTCCGTGACGCCGGTTTCGTCGTCCTTCGGCGCCGGCTTCCCCGCCTGGTCCGACGACGGGACCGGCTTGCCGGGCCGGCCGGTCGGCGACAGCTCGGGCGCGTCGGCCTGCTGCGGCCCGGGCGCGTCCGTGGACTCGGTCGTGATCGTCATTTCCGGGCGCGACGTGTCCAGCCGCGGCGACGTCGCCTGGTGGTCGGGCGCCATCAAGGTCGAGGAGGTGACGTCGTCGCGCGGGACCGGCGGCGCCACGCCGCCGCCCACGGCCGCGACCGGGACGTCCGCGGCGACGGGCAGTTCCGGCACCTCGTTCGCGGCGACCGGGCCCGCCCCACCCCGCGACCGGGCCGCCACCGCGACCCCGGTGCTGCGGCCGTTCAGCACGCCGACGCCGACCCGCGGCTCCGGCGGCACCTGCGGCGGCGGCTGGTGGTGCGTCTCGGACGGCGGCACCACGACGAGTTCGGGCGCTCCGCCTGACAACCCGACGTCCTGCACCGGCCCGGAAGCGAACAACACCGGCCCGGCCGCGACGCCGACGGCACCCACCGCGGCGGTCGACGCCAGCGCGAGCCCGATCTTGACCTTCGAACCGACGAGCACGCCCTTGACCGTGGCACCGAGCCCGGCCAGCGCCCCGCCGCCGCCCAGCGACGCGGCGGCCGGCACCAGCAGCACCAGCACCCCGGCGTGCGCGCGCAGCGACGAACAGACGTCCCGCAGCTCGTCCTGCGTCGCCCGGCACGAAGCACAGCCGTGCAGGTGCGCCTTGATCCGCTCGGCCTCGGCGCCGGTGACGCTGCCCGCGGTGAACCCGCCCAGCTTCTCCACGACCGCCCGGCACGAATCCGGCCCGCGGTTCACCGAAAGGTGGGCCTGCAGGTACGCCGCCCGCAGCCCCTGCCGGGCCCGGCGGGCCAGCGCCGCTGTCGCGTTCGCGCTCAACCCGAAGTGCGGAGCGACCATCGCGGGCTGCTCGCCTTCGACCTCGGTCTGCCACAACACCGAACGCCACCGCTCCGGCAGGCTGGTGAACGCGGTCGTGATCAACGTGTGCTCGGCCGTGCGGGCGTGCGTGTCCGCCCCCGCCCCGGCGCGGAAGTTCAGCTCGTCGTCCGACACCGGGACGTCCCGGCGGGCACCGTGCCACTCCCACGACACGCGGCGGGCCACGGTCAGCAGGTAGGCGCGGACGTAGTCACGGGGACCGGCACCGCGGCGGAGCGCCTGCAACACGCGGAAGAACGTCTCCGCGGTGATGTCCTCGGCCTCGGAGCGGTCGGCGGCCAGGCTCTGCGCCAGCCGGCGCACCGCGGCGGCGTGCAGCTCGAACAGCTCGCCGAAGGCGGCGTTTTCGCCGTTGCGCAGCCGTTGCAGCAGTGCCTGTTCGTCGGATTCCGAGGCCGCTGGTGGCGGCACCGTGCCCAGCTCGGTCATCCGGCCCGGCACCTCCTCCCCGAAGGTCTCCCCATTCGGTCGAATGGAGACACCATACGGAGGGAATCAGCCGTCGTCACCCCTTGTACGCCAGCTGTGACACCGAAGCACCGGTCCGGGGACGGGGGGACCCGGTCACCGAGCCCTCACGGCGAGGGTATAGAGTTCCCTCCATCAGCAAGACAACGCGGATGTAGCGCAGCTGGTAGCGCATCACCTTGCCAAGGTGAGGGTCGCGGGTTCGAATCCCGTCATCCGCTCGGGGTTGAAGGGGCTGTGTCGGCGGAAAGCGCCGACACAGCCCCTTCGCCATTTCACCCGGAGGGCCGAGCCCCCCGGACCCCCCACGGTGCCTTCGCCAGGCCTGGGTGGGTTTCCTGGGTTTGCTTTGCCTGACTTGGTGCGTTCGTCGCTCGGATCCTTTGCCGGGTCAGAGCTCGTAGGTGTCGAGGATTGTGGGCGCCACTGGGGTCAGGTGGGGGTCTTCGCGCTCGGTTACCTGGCCTCGGGCCATTCGGTAGACGCGGAAGTTGTTGTCGTTCTCCGTGTCCTGGTCGTCCCAGGTGTGCAGGAGGCCGTAGGAACCCGGGGCCAGTTCGCCCGCTCGGGTGAAGAGGTTCAGCAGTTCGGTGGCCAGGGCGCCGCCGTGCTTGTCGAAACCGCCGAAGTGGAGCATCGGGATGCCCCCGCTCCAGCGGAGGTCGACCAGGTCGAAGTCGCCCGCGTCACGGATCGCGCGGTGGACGCGGTCGACCAGGCGCTCCAGGAGCGCCGCGTCGTCGTCGCCGCTCGCGGTCGCCTGGATGGTCACCCAGCCGTGGTATTCGAACACCCGCAGAACGGTAGCAAGAGCTCCACCCGCGGCTCAGCGGGCCAGCGCGGACGGCTTCCCGTCGCGGCGCAGCACGTTCGGCAGCACACCCGCACCCAGCCGTTCGAACGCCGGCACCAGCTTCTCGCCGAACACGCACAGCGTCCGCTCCCACGGGTGCCCGAGCGTGCCGTAGGAGAAGTCCGCCGCCAGGAACAGGTGGTAGTCCGCGCGCGGGAACACCGGCACCGGCCAGCGGGCGCCTTCGGACATCAGGTGCGGGCGGATGCGGTACGACTGGTGCTGCCAGTGCAGCGCCCACATCCACTCGTCCGGGCCGCAGACCTCGCGGAACGCGGCCAGCGCGATCGTCGCGACCTGGTGCTCCTCGACCGCGTACGGGCCCAGGCGGAACTCCGCCGACGCGCGGTCCAGATCACCGGGCGAGAGGTCCCACGTCCGCGACGGCACCGGCTCCCGGAAGCCCGGCCAGGCGTGCGCGTAGGTGCTCGGCCAGAACGCCAGCTTGTCGTACACCCAGTACCAGGCGGGCTCGTCGACGACGCGGGAGACGGCTTCCCAGGCAGCATTCACTATGAGGACCTCAAGTCGGCCAGGCGCGGAAGAACACGCGAAAGCTTCGTGTTCACCCTCCGGTTTGTCCAGTCCTCGTCCGCCCGCCGCGAACTGCGTCACTCATCCGGGTGGGTTCTGCCAAGTTGTCACCATGCGAGTCCTCTTCGTCCACGGCGCCTTCGTCCGCGACGGCGCCTGGTGGTGGCAGCCGACGGCCGACGTCCTCGAACAGCACGGTCTGCCCAGTTCAGCGGCCGTGCTGCCCAGCTGCGAGGCCGAGCCGCGCGGTGATCTCCACGCCGACGCCGACGCCGTCCGCGCCCTGCTCGACACTTCGGACGAACCCGCCCTGCTCGTCGGTCACTCGTACGGCGGCATGGTGATCACCACAATGGGCGATCACCCCGCGGTCCACCGGCTCGTCTACGTGACGTCGTTCCTGCCGGACGTCGGCGAGGCGCTCGCGGACTTCGGGACGGGCGAGCCGCCGCCGTGGCACGTCAGCCACGACGACGGCTCGGCCAGCGTCCGGGAAGAGTTCGTCCGGCCGCTGTTCGCCCAGGACTTCGACGACGCCACCTACGCCGCGGCCGCCGGCCGCCTCACCCCGCAGAACGAGGCGGTGTTCGGCCAGCCGGCGACCCGGGCGGCGTGGCGGGACGTCCCGTCGACCTACCTCCTCTGCACCGAAGACCGCGCGACGCTGCCCGAAACCCAGCGCGCCCAGGCGGCGCGCGCGACCGACGTCGTCGAACTGCCAGTGGCGCACCACCCCTTCGTCACCCAGCCGGACCTGGTGGCGGAAGTGCTGCTCAGGCTGCGTCCCACAGGGTGAGGAACGCCGACGCCTCGCTGCGGGCCCACGGCCGCAACCGGGCCCGGTCACGCGCCGAGAGCTGGTACTCCTTCGCCCGCCGGACGTCGATCACCAGCGCCTCCGCGCCGGGCAGGATGTCGGGCATCGCCTGCTCCAGCACCCACAGCGCGAGCTGCGCCGAATCCTTCGCCAGCGGCTCCTCCTTGAAGTAGAGCCAGGTCGCGTACCGGCGGCCGTCGCTCTTGCGCAGCCCCATCTGCGGGCTGACGCCGATCTCGAGCTCCCCGATCCGGCACCGGCCCCGGCCGACGTCGACCAGCTTCGGCGACTTCCGGCCGAGGTACCGCAGCCAGCCGTCGGCGATCGCCGCGTAGTGCGGTTTCGTCCGCTCGTCGGCGGCGTTGACGAGGGCGCGCAGCGCGACCTCGTCCTGGTTCGCCGCCCGCCCGGACCGCACCGCGTTGGCCGCCCGCCGGTAGTAGTTGAACGCCGCCCGCGCCGGATCTTCGTACTGCCGGCGCTGCCGCCGGACGAACGACGACCGCGACGGCCCGGAACTCGCGCTGTAGCCCACGAACGTGGACAGGGTGATGTAGGCCATGGCCCTGCCTTCCTCCATCACGCCCCCCGCGGACGCGGGCGGCATCTCCCCTGGACAACGCCAATTTTAGAACATATGTACGACACTTTTCGCGGTCCTGAAGAGTGACCCGGTCGAACTCTCCCCAAATCGGCGGCCGTGCGCTAAGTTGCCGATCAACCTCAAACCGCAACCTCGCCGGTCGGCAGGACGTGCCAGACTGATGCCCCGAACGGTGGATGGGGGTCCCAAAGGATGAGCTGGCAGGAAGAGCTGCGCCGTCTCGACGCGGATCTTGCCGCGGGGCGCATCGGCGCCGCCGACCACCGCAAACAGCGGGACGAGCTGCTCGCCCAGGCGTCCGGGTCCACCGTGCCGTCACCGGTGCCTTCGCCGCTGCGCCGTCCGGGTGAAGGCTGGCGGAGCGCGAACCCGGCGAGCCACCCCGCCCCCGCCCAGCCGGCGCCGCCGCAGCGCATCGAGTCGCCGCGGTACGGCTCGACCCCGACGCCGACGCCGCCGCCACCGGCGCCGCCGCACCCGCCGTGGCAGCGCACCGGCCTGCCGAAGACGCTGTCCGCGGCCCACGTGCAGGCGATCCCCGACCACATGACGACCGCGCCGAGCCCCGCCGACATCGTCCCGACCCGCTACCTGCGGGTCGACGGCCCCGGCGAGCAGGAGTTCGGCCGCCGCTTCCCGCCGATCACGCCGCCGGGCGGAGAGTCCGCGCCACCGCCGCGCGACGCCGAGCCGGAGGAGCCGGCGGGCAAGCACCGGTTCCTGTCCGGCGACGGCGAAGAGGCCGACCGCTCCCGGCGGACGTGGCCGTTCATCGCCCTCGGCGTGCTCGTGGTGCTCGGGCTGATCATCGGCGCGACGGTGTGGCTCGGGCGCGACGAACCGAAGTCCAACGCCCTGTCCACCCTCGTGCCCACGCTACCGCAGCCGCCGGCCGCCGCCGCCCAGCCGCAGCTGGAGGACCAGGTCCCGCCGCTGCCGGGCATGCAGTACGCCGGCAGTTCGACGCTGTCGCTGGCCAAGGGTCTCGACCTGAACCTGTACCCGAAGGAAACCGCGCAGATCTTCTCGCAGCACGGCGTCACGCAGCTCGTCTACCGCGGTTCGTCCACCGGGGACCTGGGCTACCTGGCCTTCGCCGTTCCGACCGACTCGCCCGAGGGCGCGAAGGCCGTCGTCGACTACCTGCGCGCGGCCGCGGCCTCCGGCGGCTTCGCCCCGCTGGCCGGCGACGACAAGGTCGTCACCGGCCGCAACGGCGACCGGCGGCTGGACGGCACCTGGTACACCTCGGGCAAGGTCGCCATCGTGCTGTGGGTGTCCCAGCCGTTCGGGAAGGACCGCAACGACCTGAAAACCGGGCTGGACAACGCGCTTTCGGTGTTCCAGAAAGCGCTGCCGCCCAGCTGATCAGGCCGGCCGGTCCAGCAGCCCGGCCAGGGTGTGGCGGGCGACGTCGGCACCGAAGAGGCGGTCCACCACGGACTTTCCCGCTTCGGACAGCCGCTGCCACAGCTTGTCGTCCTCGAGCAGGGTGACGATCTCCTCGGCGAGTTCCTCGGCCGAAGCGCCGACGAGGACGTCCCGGCCGTGCGTGAGGTGCATGCCTTCGGTGGCCAGCGGCGTGGCGACGACGGGCACGCCGCACGCGAGGCTCTCGCCCAGCTTCCCCTTCACGCCCGCGCCGAAGCGCAGCGGCGCGACGACGACCCTGGCCTCGCCGTAAGCGCTGTCGAGGTTCGGCACCCAGCCGCGGACGACCACGCCTTCGCGGGCCAGGTCGAACACCTCCTGCGGCGGGTTGCTCCCGACGATCTGCGCCACCGCGTCCGGGCGGCGGCGTCGCACGAGCGGCATGATCTCGGTGGCCAGCCAGCGGGCCGCGTCCCGGTTGGGCAGGTGGTCGAAGCTGCCGACGAAGAGCACGTCCGCGCGGCCGTCCGGGACGGCGAGCGCGCCGTCGGCGTGGTGCACGTTGGACAGCACCTCGACCCGCGCCGACGGCACGAGCTCACGCAGCAGCCCACGCTCCACATCGGACACCGTGAAGGTGACGTCGGTGGCGCGGGTGAGGCCGAGTTCGGACTCCCGCAGCACTTCCGCCCGCCGCCGCAGCGTCAGCTCTTCCCGCGTGTCACCGAGCTGGGCGGCCAGGTCGGCCTGCCGGTTGAGCCGGACGAAGTGGAGGTCGACGGTGTCGTAGGCGATGACGCAGTCCGGCGCGTGCTCGCGCACCTGCTCCAGCAGCTGCCAGGCGACGTGCGGCCGCGAGAGGATCGCGAGGCGCAGGTCGGGTCCGGCGTCGCGGAGGAACTCCTGCTGCTCGCCGGGTCCGGTCACCACCGTGACACCCGCCTGGTACAGCGCGTGGGCGTACGGCTCGGGCAGCGCGTTGTTGAGCGGCATGAACACGACCCGGTGGCCGAGGCCGACGAGCAGTTCGAGGACGCGGAACATCCGCACCGAGCCGGAGTCCTTGTCCGGCATGGGCACCTGGTGGTCGGCGACGAGCACGGTGCCGCCGCGGTGGCCGTCCGCCGTCCGCTGGCGCCCGGCCCAGACCGCGCGCGGGCTCGCCTCCGGGAAGTGGTCGCGCAGCTGGACGCTCCACTTCTCGACGAAGACCCCGCGGTTGAGCTCCTGGTGCCGCTTCACGCCGGACGAGACGTCCGTGCCGTTGGTGATGCCCTCGTGGTGCACGACGACCGACGCGGGCTGGACCACCGTCCGGAACCCGGCCGCCCGCACGGCGAACGCCAGGTCGGTGTCCTCGTAGTAGGCGGGCGCGAAACGCTTGTCGAAGCCGCCGATCCGCTCGAAGAGGTCGCGCCGGACGAGCAGGGCCGCGCCCGAGCAGTAGTCGACGTCCCGCACGGACTGGAACCACGGCGTGTCCGCCGACTGCAGCCTGCCGTAGTTCCAGCCGGTGCCGTCGGCCCAGATGATCCCGCCGCACTCCTGCATCCGGCCGTCCGGGTAGACGAGCTTCGAGCCCACGAGCCCGACGTCCGGGCGGGACTCGACCACGCCGACCAGCTCGTCCAGCCAGCCCGGCCGGACCTCGGTGTCGTTGTTGAGGAACATGATGTGCTCGCCGCGGGCGTGCTCGGCGCCGAGGTTGCACGCGCCGACGAACCCGAGGTTCTTCGGGGCGCGGACCAGCCGCACCCCGGCGCAGCCGGCGACGCGGTCGGCCGAGTCGTCGCGCGAGGCGTCGTCGACGACGATCACCTCGAACGGCGTCGACGGCAGGTGGCGCTGGATCGAGTCGAGGCAGCCGCGGGTGAACGGCCAGTTCCCGTAGACCGGGATGACGACGCTGACGATCGGCTGGTCGCTGGTGGTGACCGCGACCGGCCCCGGCACCGGCGGGGTGGCCGGCAGCGAGCCCGCCTGCCTTCCGAGCGCCGTCTCGTAGAGGTCGCGGCGGCGGGTACCGCGCGGGGCGTACTTCTCGATCGACCCGCGGTACTTCCCGATCAGCCGCTGGGCGACGGCGGACGTCTCGGCGCGCAGCTTCGCGTTTTCCGCGGCGAGCCTGCCGATCGTCTCGTTGAGCCCGGCGTTGTTGCCCGCCAGCCACTCCAGCCGTTCGCTGTCGTAGCCGCTCTTGCGCTTGAGCAGGTTCAGCTCGTCGGACGCGCGCCGCCGCTCCTCGCGGGCGCGCTCGGCCTGCTCGATCGCTTCGTCGCGCTCGGCCGCGGCCCGCCGTTCGGCGGCGGTGACCTCGGCCAGCTCGGCGGTCAGCCGGCTCGCGGACGCCGCTGCGCGCTCGCGCTCGGCTTCGGCGCCGGCCAGTTCGGCGCGCAGCCGCCCGGTCTCGGCCGCGGCGCGGGCGACCAGCGTCAGCTTCGGGTCCACGAGCGCGGACGTCGAGGGCACCTCGACCGGCTCGGCCGACGCGACGGAGACGAAGTAGGTGTGCGGTGCGCCCGGCTCGACGACCCAGCCGTCGCCGTCGTCCGACAGGGTCAGCACCTCGGCGCCCCGGCCCGCGCCGCCGTCGTGGATCAGCGAGCCGACGGCGACGTTCTGGCGCAGCACGACGACGTGGGCGAAGCTGCGGGAAAGCAGCTCCCGGTACGCCGGCCCGGTGAGCTCGTGGACGTGGTACGGGTTCTCGTTGCCGTGGTCGTGGCTGTAGACCTCGGTGTCGGGCGTGCTGCACAGGAACACCCCGCCCGGGGCGAGCCGGTTGCGGACCAGCTCCATCAGCCGGTCCTGCGCCTCGACGTGCTCGATCGCCTCGAAGCACGTGATGACGTCGAACCGCTCGCCGTCCAGCGCGGCCGGGTCGGTGATCGACCCGACCTCGAAGCGCAGCCCCGGGTAGGCGCGCCGGGCGTGTTCGACGGTCGTCGGGTCCAGCTCGAGGCCGACCACTTCGGCGGCCGAACGCGCCATCAGCGCGCTGCCGTAGCCCTCGCCGCTGGCCAGGTCGAGCACGCGCTTGCCGGCGGCGAACCGGGCCGCGAACGCGTAGCGGTGGTAGTGCTCGTAGATCACCTGGAGGTCGTCGGTCCACGGCACGCACCGCTCGCCGGTCCACTCGATCAGGCGCTCACCGCTCGTCCCCTTGCCCATGGCGGGCAGATTAGCCGCCCGACCAGGGCCGCCGGGGCCGCCCTCACCTTTCCAGCAGCCGCAGCCCGACCAGGATGTAGGACAGCGTCCGCCGATCGGCGCCGGAACCGGCGGTGATCGACCAGTCGGCGTCGAGCGAGAACCGGACCTGCCGGTGCGCCGCGATCCGCACCGGCACGACCTGCTCGACGAGCCCAGGCCCGACGTCGGCCTTCGCGACCGGCTCCCCGTCGACCGCGATCGTCACGCTGCCGTGGTCGGCGGAGTCGTCCGGCAGGTAGGTGCGCAGCTCGACGGCCTCGACCGCGGCCGTGGTCAGCAGCGGGAACTCGGCCGACGGGCCGGCCCAGTCGTCGTGCTCGACGCCGTTCATCCGGCCGGTCACCAGGCCGGCTCCGCGCACCAGGCGTTCCCCGGGGTTCCCGCCGGGCCGGAACGAGACGCGCCCGGCGGGGTCGACGACCCGCGTGTCGCGCACCGACCGCTCCGGCGTCCGCGAACCGTGCACCCGCAGCGGCCGCGGCACCGGGTGGAACAGCGCGGTGAGGTGCGTCGGGCTGACGATCCCGAGGTCGACCAGCGTGTCGTCGAGGTCGCCGAGGTGCTCGAGCAGCTGCACGTCGGCAGGATCGGCCAGGTCGAGGTTGGGCCCGTAGATCCGGTCGACGAACGGGTCGATGACGTTGGCGTAGGGCAGGAACAGGCTGGGGTGCAGGTATTCGAGCAGCACCGGCAGGACGTCCTGGGCGCGGATGCCCTCGAAGCCGTCGGCCGCGCAGTCGATGTCGACGAACCGGTCGTCGACCTCGCCGGTCAGCGCGTTGCGGCGCAGCCGCGCCGGCAGCGTCGCCCAGATCCGGTCGACGACCTCCAGCGCCTCGGGCCAGCGGCGGTGGCCGTTGCGGCCGATCATGTCGTGCACGACGAGCACGCCGTCGGGGTCGAGCCCGTCGCGGATCTGCCCGTAGAGGTGTTCCAGGTCCAGGACGTGGTGCAGGGCCTGGAACCCGACGACGACGTCGTGTGCGGCGTCCGCGCGCCAGGTGTTGAAGTCCGCGGTGATCAGCTCGACCCGGTCGGCGACCCCCTGCTTGCGGGCGGACGCCTCGGCGCGGGCCTGCATGTCGGGGTTCAGCTCCAGCAGCCGCAGCCGCACGTTGTGCAGCCCCGATTCCGCCAGTGTCCGCAGCCAGCCGAGCTCCTGGTCGCCGTTGCCGCTGCCCAGCGAGAGCACGACGACGTCCCGGTCGAGCCGCTGCGCGCGGGCGCCGATCTCGCCGGTGATCAGCTCGCCGATGCCGGGGACGCCGAGGGCCTGGAGCTTGGGCAGCATGTGCCGCGCGGACCAGTGGTGGGCCGACTCCGGCAGGTTGCCGTGCACCTCGACCTGACCGGCGAAGGTCTCGCGTTCCCTGGCCAGCCGCTGCTCGTAGCCGGGTCCTCGCCCACCGCTCATCGCACGTTCCCGCTTCCCCGGATCCGGCCGGTCCGGCCCCGCCCGGCGCTAGGATACGGCCGTGCCCTCCCGCCTCCGTCCGCAGTCGCCTGCCGACGCGAAGCTGCCGCAGACGCCGGAGTCCTGGCTCCCGAAGGAGCACAACCTCTACCGGCCCCGGCACAGCAGCCGCCAGCGCACCGCGCTGACCTGCGCGATCGTCTTCTTCCTCGCGCCGGTGCTGCTGTGGGTCGCGGGGGTGCAGCCGACCGCGTTCGAAAACCGGCCGCTGCGGCCGTTCCCAAGCCTCGGCGACGGCTGGAACTTCTTCCCGGAACTCACCGGCTGGGCCACCGACCACCTCCCGCTGCGCCAGACCGGCGTCCAGGCCGCGGACCGGATCAGCACCGGCGTCTTCGGCGACCCGCCGGGCTCCGGCCAGGGCACCAACCACGGCACGGTCGGCGTCGACCAGGGCCAGTCCGGCACCGGTGACGTCCCCGGGTACGTCTACCCGCAGGTCATCCCGGGCAAGGACGGCTGGCTCTACCTCGGCGAGGACGTCAACGCGAAGTGCCGTCCGGTGATGGACCTCGACCACGTCGTCTCCGCGCTCCGGCGGCTGCGCGGGGCGGTCGAGAGCTCGGGCCGGAAGTTCGTGCTGGTCTTCGCGCCGGACAAGTACACCCAGGAGCCGTCGCACCTGCCCGACGACTACGTCGGCAAGGCCTGCGCCCAGGCCAGGACCACCGCGTTCTGGAACCGGGTGCCGCGGGAGACCGGCGCGCTCGACCTGCGGCCCGCGCTCGCCGACGCCGAGCAGCGGCTGGGCCGGTCGCTCTACGACCCGAACGACACGCACTGGTCGTACGACGGCGGCCTGGTCATGACGTACGCGCTCGGCCAGGCGATCGCGCCCGGCAGCACGGTGAACTGGCGCGCGGCACCGAACGGCGTCCGGCCGTGGCCCGCGGACCTGGCCCGGCTGCTCGGCCGCACCGAACAGCGCAGCCTGCCCACCTACAGCCTGTCCACCGACGGCGGCCAGGACCGCGCGCGCTACATCGCGAGCGACTTCCGGTCGCCGCTGCGCCTGACGCAGCCGGACGGGGCCAGCCCGGCCGGTTCGCTCCGCCCGGACATCGGGATCGTGGCCGACTCCTTCACCCAGTTCGCCACCCCGTTCCTGGCGGCGACCTGCCAGGACGTCACCATCGTGCACAGCGACACCGTCGGGCAGAGCAACGTGGACCAGCTCGCCGAGCTGTTCGCCGACCGGGACGTGGTGACGTTCGAGTTCGTCGAACGCAGCGTCACCGGCGGCTCGTCGGCGCTGCTGCGGGACCAGACGATCGACGAGCTGGCGAAGGCGCTGGCCCGGCACCCGCGCTGACCTCGACGGCCACCCCGCGGCTCGCATCGGTAACGACGGGGTGGTGGCCGCCGACGGGTAAGCACACCCGTGCACAATGTCTGCGTGCGGCCCGGGGTCTTCGGCCGCGCGCCAGCACGTTCGCATGTTCGGGGACGACTACCCGAAGGGGGTACCAGGGTGACCTGGCAGGAAGATCTGCGCAGGCTGGACGAGGAGCTCGCGGCCGGCAGCCTGACGGCGGACGAGTACCGGACCCGGCGCGATCGCGTGCTGAGCATGGCCGTCACGAACGCCGACGGGCCCCAGCAGGCTCCTGCGCAGCCGTCGTCCTCCTCGGCCGCGGAGACGCAGATCATCCCGCCGGTGTCCGCGCCGGTGAAGCAGCCGGACCCCAGCGCTTCGGCGGAGGCCACGCAGATCGTCTCCTCGGCCGACGCGGGCGGCGAGCGCACCCAGGTCGTGCAGCCGTGGCAGCAGCAACAGCAGAACTCTCCTTCCGGCGGGTTCCCGCAGCCGATGCCGCAGTACCAGCAGCCCTACAGCCAGCAGTCGCCGGCGGGCGGGTTCCCCGCGCCGCAGCACCCGCAGCAGAACCCGTGGGGCCCGGCCCAGCCGGACGCCGCCCCGCCGTGGGGCGGCTCGGACTTCCCGCCGGTGAACCCGTCGAACAACGCCGAATGGATCAGCCAGGGCCCGGAGACGTTCCAGACCCAGCCGTCGTCCGGCAAGGGCAAGAAGATCGCCTTCGCCGCGCTCGGGCTGGTCGTGCTGGCGGGTCTCGGGTTCGGCGTCTGGGCGCTGTTCATCAAGGACAACGGCAACTCCCCGGTCGCCCAGCAGAGCACCAGCCAGCAGCCGCCGCCGGTGCCGACCAGCAAGCCGCTGCCGGAACCGCCCGCCGCCAAGGCCGAGCCGGGCGACAACTCCTCGGCGCTGGCCACCCCGCTCGGCAAGACCCGGGCGGGCGGGGGCACGTTCGACATCGCCAAGCTGGAGACGGCGAAGTTCCTGCCGGCCACCGTCGTCGAGCGGCTCAAGACGGGCGGCATGACGGAAGGCCTGCTCAAGACCTCCACCGACGGCGACGTCACGCTCGGCCTGTACGCGCTCGAAATGCCGAACCCGCAGGCCGCCACGCCGGTCGCGCAGGAGTACGCGAACGCGCAGCAGGAGGGCGGCCTGACCGCCGCGCGGGACCTGTCGCTGCACGGCGTGCCGGTGTTCGCCACGCCTGACGGCGGCCAGCAGTACGTCTACCGCGCGGTGTACGTGCTGTACAGCCGCGTGATCATCGTCGACGCCTACGGCCCGGACAAGGACAAGGCGCTCGACTCGTTCAAGACGCTGCTCAACGCGCAGGTCCAGAAGTCGCCGCCCACCGAGCGGACGAACAACTGACATGACGCTGGAAAAGCGGCTCCGCCGGATCGTCAAGCGGTACGCGGTGGCGCGGAAGTCCTACGACGACCTGACCATCCGGGCGGACCAGCTGTCGTCGCGCTACGACCAGCTTTCCGCGCGCTACGAGAGCCTGATGAACCACCACGACGAGCTGCAGGCGCGGCACGCCGAGGTCCTCCAGGAGAAGCAGGCCTTCGAGGAGCAGTACCGCACCTGGGTCCCGCCGGGGCACTTCTACTCGCCGTTCGCGTCCAAGGAGGAGATCGGCGCCCGTGCGGCGTCGATGTTCGACATCGACGCCCGGCCCGAGGCGATCGACCTGCGGGAAGCGGAGCAGGTCGAGCTGTTCGGCGCCCTCGCGGACCTCGCCGGCGACCTGCCCTTCACCGCCGAGCGCAGCGACGAGCACCGCTACTTCTACGAGAACACCGCGTACTCGTGGTCGGACGCGATCATCCTGCACACGATGCTGCGGCACCTGCACCCGAAGCGGATGATCGAGGTCGGTTCGGGTTACTCGACGGCGATGACGCTCGACACGGCCGACCGCTGGCTCCCGGAGCTGGAGCTGACGTGCGTCGAGCCGTACCCGGAGCTGCTGCAGAGCCTGTTCCGGCCCGGGGACGAGGACCGCGTCCGGGTGCTCGGCCAGGCGGTGCAGGACGTCCCGCTGGAGACGTTCGCGCAGCTGCAGGCCGGTGACGTGCTGTTCATCGACTCGACCCACGTGGTCAAGGCGGGCTCCGACGTCAACTACCTGTTCTTCGAGGTCCTCCCGCGGCTGAACGACGGCGTGTGGGTGCACGTCCACGACGTCTTCTTCCCGTTCGAGTACCCGATGGACTGGCTGGTGGAAGGCCGGGCGTGGCAGGAGGACTACCTGCTCCGCGCGTTCCTGATGTACAACCGGCGGTTCGAGGTCCGCTGGTACCAGCAGTTCATGTGGGCCCACCACCGCGACCTGCTGGAAGGCCGGATCCCCGAGCTGGCGGGCAACTCCGGCGGCAACATCTGGCTGCAGAAGGTCGCGGAGTAGCCCGGAAGCTGTGTCGGTGCACGTGCGCCGCGTCAAGCGGGGCGGCGCGGTGTGACGAGCCCGGACTCGTAGGCCAGCACCACCAGCTGGGCGCGGTCGCGGGCGCCGATCTTCGTCATGATGCGGCTGACGTGGGTGCGCGCCGTCGCCGTCGAGATCACCAGGTGGGCGGCGATTTCGTCGTTCGACATACCGCCGGCGACCAGCGCGAGCACCTCGCGCTCGCGGTCGGTGATCTCGCGGACCGCGCTCGTGTCGATGCGCCGGTTCTCCGGGCGGCCGACGAACTCCTGGATCAGCCGGCGGGTGACCGTCGGGGCCAGCAGGGCTTCGCCGTTCGCGACGACCCGCAGCGCGCGCAGCAGCTCGACCGGCTCGGTGTCCTTCAGCAGGAACCCGCTGGCGCCCGCGCGCAGCGCTTCGTAGACGTACTCGTCGACGTCGAACGTGGTCAGGACCAGCACCTTCGTCCCGGCGAGGTCCGGGTCGGCGGTGATCCGGCGGGTGGCTTCGAGGCCGTCGACACCCGGCATCCGGACGTCCATCACGACGATGTCGGGGTGGTGGGCGCGGGCGAGCGTGACGGCCTGTTCGCCGTCGCCCGCCTCGCCGACCACGTCGAAGCCGTCTTCGGTCTCCAGGAGCACCCGGAACCCGGCGCGGACCAGGACCTGGTCGTCGGCCAGCAGGACGCGGATCATGCTTCCCCCTCGATGGGCAGTTCGACGCGGACTTCGAACCCGCCGTCGACCGGTCCGGCGGTGCACCGGCCGCCGAGCGCGGCGGCGCGTTCGGCCATGCCCCGCAGGCCGTGGCCCGGCGTCGGCCGGGTGCTGCCCCGGCCGTCGTCGCGGACCTCCATGGTGAACGTCCCGGGCCGTCGGTCCCACCGGACGTCGACGCGGTCCGGCCGGTCGGCGTGCCGGACGACGTTGGTCAGCGACTCCTGCAGGATCCGGTAGGCGGCGGCGTCGACCGGGGCCGGGAGGGCGCCGGGTTCGCCGTGGACCTCGACCGTCAGCCCGGCGTCACGGGCGTGGTCGAGGAGTTCGCCGGCCTGGGCGAGGCTCGGCGCGGGCGCCCTGTCCTCCCCGGACCGCAGCACGGCCAGGGTCGCGCGCAGGTCGTTGAGCGCGGACGCGCTGGCCGCCTTGATGTTGAGCAGCGCCTCTTTCGCCTGTTCGGGCCGCCGGTCGGCGACGTGCGCGGCGACCCCGGCCTGGACGTTGATCATCGCGAGGCTGTGCGCGACGACGTCGTGGACCTCGCGGGCGATGCGCAGCCGTTCCTGCTCGGCGAGCCGGTGGCGGTGCTCGTCGGCCTGCTCGCGGCGGGCGGCGAGCGCGTCCAGCTGGTAGCGGACGGCGGTGCCGACGCCGATCACCGCGACCAGCCAGACGACGAGGAACGCGGCTCCGGCCGCCAACGCGAAGGACCTGGTGGTGATGACGTGCACGACGTAGGCGGCGGCGAGCGCCGAGACGCCGGTGATGCCCGCGGTGAGCGGTCCGCGGTGCCGGGTCAGCACGAACAACGCGACGGTCGGTACCAGGATGACCGGCCCGCCCGGCAGGCCGGAGGCGTAGTAGCCGAACGCGGACGCGGACGCGACCAGGAAGAGGGTCAGCGGGAAGCGGTGGACGAACAGCAGCGTGAGAACGGTCGCGGCGAGCCACGCGAACCCGATCGGATGCAGCGGCGACGCACCGGGCTGCCACCGCGACGACGCACTGGTCGCCCCGAGCACGAAGACCCCGACGGCGATGGTGCGCGCCACGCGTCCTGCCCACGGAGGCCTTCTCATGCCGCGAAAACTACCGGTCGCGGCCGGGCGGCGCGTCCGTCCGCGGGCGCACGGCCGGCGTACGTCGTCAGTCGAACACGAGCGGCAGCTTCGCCGCCGTTTCTTCGTCGGCCGGGGTGTAGGTCGACATGGTGATCTCGGACCGGCGGCCGTAGTACAGGTAGGTGAAGTTGAACTGCAGCAACCCGACGTCCGGGTGCAGGTACCGCTTGGTGCGGATCGGCTCGGAGTTGACGTCGTGGTGCGGCCACAGTTCGGCGAACAGCGGCGACTCGGCCTTCAGCCGCTTGACCAGCTGCTTCCACGCCGGCTCGGCGACGTGGTCGGCCATCGCCGCGCGGAAGGACGCGATCACGCGCGGGATGTTCGCGTCCCAGTCGAGCATCCGGCGGCGCCACTCCGGGTTGAGCAGGCACTGGACCAGGGTGTTGCGGTCGCCGAACGGGATCGCGTCGACGTCCCCCATCAGCCAGGTGTAGCCGCGGTTGTAGCCGAGCAGGTCGCAGCGGGCGTTGCGGATGGCGACCGGGTAAGGCTCGAGCTTCTTCAGCATGAGCTCCATCGCCGGCGTGATGACCTGGCAGTCCTTTTCGCGCTCCGGCTCGGGCGCTCCGGCCAGGCGGAAGAGGTGGACGTGCTCGTGCGGGTCGAGCCGGAGGGTGCGGGCGATCGCCTGCAGCACCTGCTCGGACGCGTTGATGTCGCGGCCCTGCTCGAGCCACGTGTACCAGGTGACCCCGACGCCGGCGAGCTGCGCGACCTCTTCCCGGCGCAGCCCCGGCGTCCGGCGGCGGCCGGCGATCGGCAGGCCGACCTGCTCGGGGGTGATCCGCTCCCGACGGCTGCGCAGGAACCTCGCCAGCTCCTGGCGGCGAAGTCCGGATTCGACGGCGGTGGTCATGGTGCCAGGATGGCACGCTTCGGAACCTGGTACCAGGTAGTGGTCAATACCTGGATAACCAGCAACTGGTACCAGGTTCGAAGAGGGTTGATCGTAGTACTCATGACCACGACCGAACTTGCGCCGACTACCACCGGCGCCTCCGCCCGGCCGGGACTGACCCCCGCCGGCCTGGTCACGGTGCTGCTGGGGGCGGCACTGCCGATCATCGACTTCTTCATCGTCAACGTCGCACTGCCGACGATCGACGCCGACCTGCACGCGTCCACCGCCACCTTGGAACTGGTGGTCGCGGCCTACGGCATCGCGTACGCGGTGCTGCTCGTCGTTGGCGGCCGCCTCGGCGACTCGTTCGGCAGGCGGCGGCTGTTCGTCACGGGCCTTTGGCTGTTCACACTGACGTCCCTGGCCTGCGGAATCGCCCCGACGGCCGGCACGCTGGTGGTGGCCCGCGCCGCGCAGGGGGCGGCGTCCGCGCTGCTGCTGCCGCAGGTGCTCTCGATCATCCAGGCGACGACGTCGGGCGAGCGGCGGTCGCGCGCCCTCGGCCTGTTCGGCGCCACCGGCGGCATCTCGACGGTGGTCGGCCAGCTCCTCGGCGGCGGCCTGGTCGCGGCCGACCTGTGGGGCACCGGCTGGCGGCCGATCTTCCTGGTGAACGTCCCGATCGGCCTGGTGGTGCTGGTGCTGGCCCGCCGCCTGCCGGAGAGCCGCGCGCACAACCCGCTGGGCGTCGACCGGCTCGGCACGCTGCTGCTGGCCGTGACCCTGCTGTCGTTGCTGGTCCCGCTGATGGAGGGCCGCGCGCTGGGCTGGCCGTGGTGGACGCTGGCGCTGCTGGCCGTGTCGCCGTTCGCCGCGGCGGCGTTCGTGCACGTCGAACGGCGGGCGGAGCGGCTCGGCGGAACGCCGTTGCTGCCGCCGTCGGTGATGCGGCTGCCCAGCGTGCGCCGCGGGCTGATGGTGGCGGTGCCGTTCTTCGGCGCGTTCGGCTCGTTCATGTTCGTCTTCGCGATGACGCTGCAGGAGGGCCTGCACTTCGGCCCGCTCGGCGCGGGTGGCGCGCTGACGCCGCTGGCGGTCGCGTACTTCACGGTGTCGATGCTGAGCAGCCGCCTGGTGGCCCGCTACGGCCAGAAGGTCGTCCCGGTGGGCGGCGCGGTCACGGCGATCGGCATGGTGGGGTTGCTCTGCACGACGTTGTCGACGTGGCCGCACGTGACGATCCTCGACCTGGCGCCCTCGATGGTCGCGATCGGCGTGGGCAACGCGCTGGCGATGACGACGTTGTTCCGGATCGTGCTCTCCCACGTGCCGACGGATCTGGCCGGCGTCGGCTCGGGGGTCATGACGACGAACCAGCAGACGTCGCTGGCGCTCGGCGTGGCGACGTTGGGGAGTCTGTACGCGGCGCTTTCGGGCTCGCTGGGCTCGCGGGACGCGTTCGCGCTGGTCATCGGCGTGGTCGCGGTGCTGGCGACGGTGGTCGCGATCACCGGGCGGCGCCTGCCGGACCCGCGGCGGTAGAAATCCGGGATTCACCCGTCGGAAAACCCGCGCGCCGGACGACGATGAGGGTGTGACGGAACCTCGGGTACGACCGGACCCGGCCTTCGCGCTGCTCGGGCTGTACGAGACGGCCCTGCCGGAGGTCTACGGGTACCTGCTGTCCCGGTGCGGCGACCGCACGCTCGCCGAGGAGCTGACGTCCGAGACGTTCCTCGGAGCGGTCGCCGCCTGTCGCAAGGAGTACGCGCCGGCCGTGAGCACCGGCTGGCTGATCGGCGTCGCCCGGCACAAGCTCGCCGACCACTGGCGGCGCAGAGAGCGTGAGGAACGCGGTCTGCGGCTGGTTCACGACAGTGAGCCGGAAGTCGAGGACCCGTGGGACGAGCAGCTCGACGCCCTGCGCGCGAGACAGGTGCTCGAGTCGCTCGGCCCACACCACCAGGCCGCGCTGACCCTGCGGTACGTCGACGGCCTCGGCGTCCCCGAGGTGGCCGGCCACCTGGGCCGCAGCGTGCACGCCACGGAGGCGTTGCTCGTCCGGGCCCGCGCCGCGTTCCGGCGCGCTTACGAGGAGAAGGAGGGTCGCGATGCTTGAGCCGTTCGACGCACTTCGCCGTCCCTCCGAGCGGGTCGCCCCCGACCCGGACTTCGCCGCCGAACTGCGCGACGACCTGCGTCGCCTGATCTTGAACGGAGCCGAGATGACAACCACGGCAGAGGCACCGGCCACCGCGGCCGAGCTGCGTTCCCTGACCCCGTACCTGGTGGTGACGGACGCCCGCGCCGCGCTCGACTTCTACGTCGAAGCCTTCGGCGCAACCCGGCGCGCCGACCCGATCGTGATGGACGACGGCCGGGTAGGCCACGCCGAGGTGGCGATCGGCGACAGCGTGCTGATGCTGGCCGAGGAGTACCCCGAGCTGGGCAACGTCGTGGCGCCCGAAGGCGGCCCGCTGGTGCGGATCGAGGTACCAGACCCGCGCGCAACGGCCCAGCGGGCGGTGGAGCTGGGCGCCGAGCTGCTGCGCCCGGTCGAGGACCGCGGCTACGGACTCGCCGGCACGATCAAGGACCCGTTCGGCCAGAAGTGGCTGCTGGCCCAGGGGGCTTCGGCGGCCGCGGGCCCGAAGCCCGCCCGGCACGGCGAAGCCATGTACTTCACGTTCCAGGTCCCGGAGTCGTCACCCGCGAAGGCGTTTTACGGCGCGGTACTGGGTTGGCAGTTCACCCCGGGCTCAACGGCGGACGCATGGCGGTTCACCGGCCCAGGCCTCGAGGGCGGCTTGTGGGCCGGCAACCGGCAGGTGGGCTGGAAGCTGATGTACGCGGTGGACGACCTCGAGGCGGCTCTCGCCCGCGTACGCGAACAGGGCGGCCAGACGGGCGAAGTCGAGAACCACCCGTACGGGAACACCGCGGACTGCACGGACAACCAGGGCATCGAGTTCTGGCTGTGGGAGAAGCCGGACCGGGAGTGATTCGTTTGGGTGGCCGGCTCTAGGTGACATACCGCTGTTGCGGCGACGGCCGGGTTGTGGTGCATGACCGGCGCGTTGAAGCGTTACCGGCACTCCACCCAGACCTCCCCCGCCACCCCGATACGAAGCCAAAAACACGGACGGTGGTGCCGGGTCAAGGCACGCTTTCCCGCCTTGACCCGGTGCCACCGTCCGTAGTCACAATCAGGCTTCGGGGTGGAGGATTACTCAGCGCTCTACCGCAGCACCAAAGCCCCGCCCCAAGAGCGGCCCCCACCCTCTCCGGGGGGCGTCCCCAGTCCCAGTCTATCGGCGGTAGGGGCCAAAAACGGGTGCCGCGGGAATCTGTGGACAACTGAAGTCGTTGTGGACAACTGGAGTTGCCCCGGTGAGGCGGACACCCTCGGCTTCCGCCCGCGCGGCCCGGGCCGTCTCGGCGGCGATCCACTCGAGGAAGCCCTGCCGGCGCAGCCCCGAGACCTGGCACAACCGCTGCACACCGAACTCGGTGCGGTGTTCGGAGATGAACCGGTAGCGGTAGATCATTGATCCATCTCGCGCGCAAAATAGGCGGCCGCTTCCCGCAGAATCTCCTTCTCTTCTCCAGCTCAGCGACCTGCTTCCGCAACCGCAGCACCTCATCGGTCACCGCAGGGTCTTCTGCCGGCGGCCCGGCCGCAGCCTCCTGCTTGGCCACGTTGACCCACGACCGCAGGGTTTCGTGGTTGACCCCCAGCTCCCGGGCGAGACACCAGGAAATCCTCCCTCCAGACCACCGTCTGGACTCAAGGTGTCCGGCTTCAGGGGGCAACCCGGACAACTGAAGTCGTTGTGGACAACTCGTGCGTGAGTGGGGAATCCCATCCGCTCGAGGGGCCGGATGGGCGCACACTCGAGGGATGGCCGGGCAATGGGTGCCGTGTGACCAGGATGAGCTGGCCGCCGGGTGGCGGTTGTGGCTTGAGCTCGGTTCGTCGGCTTGGCCGCGGCCGGGGTGGGATGGCAGTCCGGACGAAGCCGTGCGGGGGTTGGGCGAGTTGCTCGGGTCCTGCGATCGGATCCTCACCGATTACCTGGCCTCGGGCGGGTCGGCCGAGGCGGAGGTTGCCGGGCTGATCCGGTCGATGCACCTGGCCGCCAGCTGGATCCGGGAGCTGTGGTCCGGTGATACCACGCCGCTCGACGGGGAGCGGCTTGCGCTGCTGCACGGTGACCTCGCCGGCTTTGCCGAACACGCCATTGCCGTACGCACCTTGCTCGCCGAGGGCGGGGGCTGGGCCTCGCTGATGCTCTAGCGACCGACTGCGTAGCCCTGCATCCCCCGGGCGTTGGCTCCCGCGCGCAGGACGCCGTCCGCGCGGGAGACCGCCGAGAGGCGGCCCAGTGCCCAGTCGCCCGCGTTCACCACCTCGTGGCCTCGGGCGCGGAGGGCGTCCACTGTGGACGAGCCGAGGCGTGCCTCCACCACCAGCTCCCGCGGGCTCCACGACCGCGGGTAGAACGAGCTCGGGAACGCCGTCGTGTGCCAGGCCGGCGAGTCGATCGACTCCTGGAGGTTCAGGCCGCCGTACGTGTGGGCCATCCAGAAGCACAGCTGCCACTGGTCCTGCTGGTCGCCGCCCGGGGTGCCGAACGCCAGAGTCGGGACGCCGTCGCGCAGGGCCAGGGACGGCGACAACGTGATCCGGGGGCGCTTGCGCGGGGCCAGTGAATTCGGCAGCCCCTGCTCCAGCCAGAACATCTGGCCGCGAGAATCGAGGCAGAAACCCAGCGACGGGATCGTCGGGCTGGACTGCAGCCAGCCGCCCGACGGCGTCAGCGACACCAGGTTGCCCGCCGCGTCGACGACGTCGAGGTGGACCGTGTCGCCGCGGGTCTGGCCCCGGGGGCCGACCGTCGGCTCGCCCGTGGCGCCGTCACCCGCCTCGAGGCCCTGGAGCGAGTCCAGGATCGCCGGGAGGCGCGCCGGGCCGCGGGCGTCGCCCGGGCGGAGCTCAGCCGATGCTGACTCACCGATCAGCGCGCGGCGGGCATCCGTGTACGACGGCGAAAGCAGCACGTCCAGGGGTACGTCGGTGTCGCCGTACCAGGCTTCGCGGTCCGCGAAGGCCAGCTTCGCCGCTTCGGTCGCCAGGTGCACTGTGCGCTCCGACGGAATTCCGTCCACATAGGACAGCTCGTCGCGGAAGCCGTGCAGCAGGAGCGCCTGCTGCAGCAGTGCCGGACCCTGCGTCCAGCCGCCCATCTTCACCAGGCGCCAGTCGTCGACGTCGACGAACGCCGGGTCCTCGTACGACGCCGACCACGACGCCAGGTCGTCGGCCGTCAGCAGGCCCGCGTGGTCGCGGCCGGAGTCGTCGCGGAACGCGGTCCGGCTGAACGACTCGATCTGTTCGGCCACGAAACCCTGCGACCAGGCCCGGCGGCCCGCGTCGAGCTGCGCTTCGCGGCCCGAGACGGACTCCGCCTCCCGCAGCAGCCGCTCCCACGTGTCCGCCAAGGCGGGATTCCGGTGCAGGCCGGACGCGGGCTTGCCGTCCGGCAGCCACAGCGCCGCCGACGTCGGCCAGTGCTCGGTGAACAAGCGGGACACCGCGCGGATCGTGTCGCCGACCCGCGACACCAGCGGGACGCCGTTTCGCGCGTAGCCGATCGCGTACTTCAGCACCTCGCGAAGCGGCTTCGTGCCGTAGTCGCGAAGGAGCAGCAGCCAGGCGTCCCAAGCACCCGGGACGGTGGCCGGGAGCAGGCCGCTGCCCGGGATCAGGTCCAGCTCCAGCGACGCGAAGTGCGCGGCGGTGGCCCCCGCGGGCGACGGGCCCTGTCCGGCCAGTGCCCGCGGGGTCGGGTCGTCCGCCGTCACGAAGAGGCCGGGCACCTGGCCGGCCGGGCCGCACAGGTGCGGCTCGGCGACCTGCAGGACGAAGCCGGCGGCGACCGCCGCGTCGAACGCGTTGCCGCCGTCTTCCAGCACCGCCATCCCGGTGGCCGAGGCCAGCCAGTGCGTCGATGCCACCATCCCGAAGGTGCCGGTCAGCTCCGGCCTCGTCGTGAACATACCCCGATAGTACGCAACGCTAACGAATTACCAAGCCGTCGGACGACGCCGCTGGAGCTCGTACGGCTGCGTGATGATTTCCATCCCGTTGCCGCCGGGATCGAGGAAGTAGACGCCACGGCCGCCGTGGTTGTGGTTGATTTCGCCGGCTTGCTGCATCCGCGGGTCGGCGAAATAGGTCACGCCCGTTTCGACGAGCCGCGCGAAGACGGCGTCGAAGTCGTCTTCGGGCACCAGGAAGCAGTAGTGCTGCAGGCGGAGGTCCGCTTCGGGGACGCTCGCGAAGTCCAGCCGGACGCCGTTGCGCGTCTCGACGGGGATGAACGGACCCCACTCTTCCCCGACTTCGAGGCCGAGCAGGGTCGCGAGGAATTCGGCGGATTCCCGGTTGTTCCGGGACGGAATGATCAGGTGGTTGAGTTCGACGGATGCGGATACTGGCACGATTCCGGATCGTAGCCAGCGCTACCCGATCAGGACACCTTGATTTTCGCCGCCGCCCGCGGCCGTCCGACGCCCTGCCAGGACAGCCCGGCGTCCACGATCACCCGCGGGTCGAGCAGGTTGCGCGTGTCGACGACGTCGATGCCTTCCATGAGCTCGGCCATCGCCGTCCAGTCCAGGTGCTTGAACTCGGCCCACTCGGTCAGCACGACGACGGCGTCCGCGTCCTTGGCGACCTGGTAGGCGTCGTCGACGACGGTCATGCCGTCGATCTCGCCGTCGACGGCCGGGTCGTAGGCGATCAGCTCGGCACCCAGAGCGCAAAGCACCGACGACACGGCGAGCGCGGGCGAGTCGCGCAGGTCGTTCGTGCCCGCCTTGAACGCCAGGCCGAGCACGCCGATCCGGGCTCCCGCGAGCGTACCGCCGACCGCGCCGGCGATCTTCGCGACAATCCGGTCGCGCTGGGCCAGGTTCTCGTCGATGGCCGAGGTGAGCATGGTGAAGTCGTAGTTCACCGACTCGGCCACCTTGACCAGCGCGCTGGTGTCCTTGGGCAGGCAGGAGCCGCCCCAGCCGGGGCCGGGCTTGAGGAACGTCCGGCCGATGCGGCGGTCGTAGCCCATGCCTTCGGTGACGAGGTCGATGTCCGCACCGAGCCGTTCGCAGAGCTCGGCGATCGAGTTGACGTAAGACAGCTTGAGCGCGAGGTAGCAGTTCGCGGCGTACTTGACGAGTTCCGCGCTGGCCGCGTCGGCGACGACGACCGGTGCGTCCAGCTCGGCGTACAGCTCGCCGACCCGGCGCGCGGCGGCGAGGTCGTCCGAGCCGACGACGATCCGGTCCGGGCCCAGGAAGTCCGCGACCGCGGTGCCTTCGCGGAGGAATTCGGGGTTCGACACGACCGGCACGTCGGTGCGGCCGACCAGCTCCCGGATCCGCTTCGACGTGCCGACCGGCACGGTCGACTTGGTGACCAGCGCACAGCCGCGGGGCAGGACGTCGCCGATCTCGGCCGTCACCGCCTCCACCGCGCGCAGGTCGGCCGACCCGCCGGCCCCCATCGGCGTCGGCACGCAGAGGAACACCGCCTGCGCGTCGCGGACCGCGTCCCGCGCGCCGACGACGAACTGCAGGCGCCCGGCCGCGAGCCCGCGGTGCACCAGGTCGGCGAGCCCGGGTTCGAGGATGTCGACGCGCCCCGCGGCCAGCCGCGAGACCTTCGCGCGGTCGACGTCCACGCAGGTGACGAAATGCCCGAGACTGGCCAGGCAGGCCCCCGTGGTCAAGCCGACGTATCCGGTTCCTACCACCACGATCCGAGCTGGCGTCATGCTGCTGAAGGTGACAGCCGGAGTTGACCACCGCGCTAACGGAACCGGTCGCGCCCGGAAGCGGTGAGCGAAGACACGAGCCACCCCCATGCGAACGAGCGTTAACCTGTCTCCGCGAACGTGAAGACGAAGGGAACGGCACAGATGCAGATCAACGGCACCGCGGCGCTCGTCACCGGGGGCGCGTCCGGCCTCGGCGGGGCGACGGCGAAGGCCCTCGCGGCCAAGGGCGCGCGGGTGTTCGCGCTGGACCTGGCTTCGTCCATCGAGAAGGCCGAGCAGATCGACGGCATCACCTACGTCGAGGCCGACGTCACCGACGTCGAGCAGGTCGAGGCGGCCGTCGCGACGGCCGCGGGCTCCGGCGTGCCGCTGCGGACCGTGGTGAACTGCGCCGGCATCGGGCCGTCCGCGCGGATCCTGTCCAAGAAGGGCCGCCACGACCTCGCGCTGTACGCGAAGGTCATCCAGATCAACCTGGTCGGCACGTTCAACGTCCTGACCATCGCGTCCGAAGCGATCGCCAAGACCGAGCCGCTCGAGGACGAGGCCCGCGGCGTCATCATCAACACCGCGTCGATCGCCGCGTTCGACGGCCAGATCGGGCAGGTCGCCTACTCGTCGTCCAAGGGCGGCGTCGTCGGCATGACCCTGCCGGCCGCGCGCGACCTGGCTTCGCACGGCATCCGCGTGCTGACCATCGCGCCCGGCATCGTCGACACGCCGATGCTCGCCACGGTCAGCGACGAGTTCCGCGCGTCGCTCGCCGCCGGCGTCCCGTTCCCGAAGCGCCTCGCGCGGCCGGACGAGTACGCGCAGCTCGCGCTGTCGCTCATCGACCACGACTACCTGAACGGCGAGGTCGTCCGCATGGACGGCTCGCTCCGCATGGCCCCGCGCTGACCCCCCGGGAGGGCGGGCACTTTCACGTGAAAGTGCCCGCTCTCTGCTGGTCAGCGGGTGAGGCGGACTTCCAGACCGAGGCCGTCGGTCGTCACCGAGCAGCCGCCGAACGCGCTGTCCGCGGCCAGCGTCTCGAACTGCGCGGCCGTGAACGCGCGGCGCCGCAGCCAGCCGAGCGTCTGCCGGACGGTGAACCCGGCGACCACGCCGACGTTCATGCCGGCCACCTCGCGGTCGATGTCCGCGCCGGTGGCCTCGTGGTTGAGGTCGTGGATCACCGCGTACCCACCCGGGCGCAGCACCCGGTGCATCTCGTTCAAGGCGCTCACCGGCTGCCGGAAGTTCTTGAACGCGGCCTGGCAGACCAGGAAGTCGAACGACTCGTCCGCGAACGGCGCGTGGGTGATGTCGCCCTGGCGGAAGTCGATGTCCGGGCCGTTTTGCCGGGCGATCTCCACCATCGTGTGACTGATGTCGAGCCCGGTGACGCGGTAGCCGCGCTTCGCCAGCTCCACGGCGAAGAAGCCGGGCCCGGGCGCGACCTCCAGGACTTCGGCGCCCTCCGGCCAGCCGGCGGTGACCTCGGCCGCCTGACGCCGGTACTGCGCGAGCTGGGCTTCGGTCCCCCGGTTCTTGGCGTACCAGCGGGCCTGGAACCCCTCCATCTCGGGCACTTTGTGCTTGCGGGTGGTCTCCATGGATCTCTCCTCTTCGGTTGAACCGAACCGAAGAGCGCACCCGGTTTATCCTTGCGGTGCCACCTCGTGGCCGGGCGTGCTCGGTTCGGGGTCGAGGACCCCGGGCGGTGTGCCAGCACCTCCCGGGGTCCGTGCTATTCCTGCGCGAGACCCCCGAATTCCTCGGGGATCTCGCCGGTCTCGTACCAGCGACGCCAGGCTTCGACGCCCGGCATGCGGCCGCTGGTCAGTTCGTCGAGGAAGCCGTGCACCCAGCGCGCCTCGGCTTCCGTCATCGCGATGTCGTACTCGACTTCGACCAGGAACATCCGCGGCATCAGCGGCCGCAGCTGGTCGAGCACGGCCTGCTGCTTCTCGGCCCGCTCGTCGAGCTGCTCGAGCCGCTCCCGCAGCCGGCCGATCGCCTGGTCCGGCCCCAGGACGCCGATCATCGACAGCCCCGACCGGAACCGCGGCGGCTCCGGGTCCACCGTGCCGACGAGCTCCCGGACCCAGTCCTCGTACTCGGCGCGCCCGGCTGGGGTGAGCCGGTAGACGGTCCGCTCGGGCCGTCCGCCGTCCTTGACGCTTTCGACGGCCTCGATGAAGCCGTGTTTCTCCAGGTTGGCGACCACGGTGTAGAGCGAACCCCACTTGATCGGCATGTCCGCGTCCTTGCCGCGCTCCTTTAGCACGGCCGCCATCTCGTACGGGTGCATGGGCCGCTCCAGCACCACGGACAGCACGGCGAGGCCCAGCAGGTTGCCGACCTTCCGCCGCTTCATCCCGACTCCTCGTCTACGAGTACTCGCAGACGAGTATTGCCGAAGACGCGTCAGCAGGCAAGTGTCTTAGTCGACAAAGCACCTCAGAGGTCGAACATGTACGGCACTTCGGCCTGCGCCCGCGCGTCGATCCACTCGCGCAGCGCCCGCGTCGCGAGGACGTCGTCCTCGTTGTAGCGCAGGAGCCGCTCACGCTGGTCGTCGTCCGGCTTCTCGCCGTCCATGCCGACGGCGTCCCGGTACCAGCGCATCGACGCCTCGCCGCCCGCCTCGGGATCGCGCCACGAGAACCCGGCAACCGGCGCGATCACCTTCAGGCCCTTGCCGTGGGAGCACAGGAACTGATCGGTGACGCTGCGGAAGAGGTCGACCCACTGCGCGGAATCCACAAAGGACTGGATGTCCTTCTTCGACGGGACGCCGGGGTGGTCGCCGAAGCGCTCGACCGAGCCGAAGAGCCAGCGGTTTTCGGCGAGCGCGTTGTAGCAGTAGGCGCGGAAGGTCAGACCCGCCGCTTCGGTGCGCTCGCGGACGTCGGTGAGCCAGGCCCAGAACTCGGCGAAGGACCGGGCTTCGTCGTCGGTCGGCAGCGGGTCCCACGTCGCGAAGGCGCGGTAGCCCTGCTCGACGCCGATGTCGGCGCCGGTCAGCAGGCAGCCCCAGAGGTACGCGCCGGCGTCGCCGAAGCTCTCCATGTCGACGTCGACCTCGACGTCGGCGCGCGGCACCTCGACCCGGTCGACGCGGCGGACCAGCGTGAGGTCGGCCAGCCAGGCCCGGGCGAGCACCACGGCGTCCGGGAACGTGACGCCGGTCCAGTTGACCTCCGGCAGCTCGCCCGCCGGGTCCAGCGCGGCCAGCTTGTCCACAGTGGACACGCCGGCGCGGCGCAGCTCGACGGCGTCCTCACCGCGGACGACGAGGCTGACGTCCCGGGTCTCGGTGAGCACGACCTCGCACGTCGGCCACCACGGGCAACGCCGGCACTCCAGCACGCGAGACGGCTCGGCGAGCGGCTCTTCGCCGTTCGCGGCGGCGGTGGCGATGGCGAGCCGGTCGGCGAACCGGGCCTGGTACTCGGTGAGCGCGTTGCGCCCGCCCGGCCAGGTACCGGCGGTGAGGTCGTGCCAGACGACGACATCGGCGTCGAGGCCGATGACGCCGCCGAGGATGAGGGCCTCGTCGGCCTGCCCGAGCGTCTGCAGCATGCGGCGGATGTGCACCAGCCGGAGCTGGTCACGCGGCTGCGACCGGACCTTGCGGCCGTCGTCGGCGGCGCGGTGCGCCGGGTCGAGATCGGTCATCGCGGTGACGATCGCGCCGGCCCCGCGGTCGGTGATGCGGTGCCGCACGACGAGCACCGGGACGTAGCCGCGGCCGGTGCGGACGAGCAGGTCGATGCCGCCCCGCCGGTGCCCGGCCGCGTCGACCGGCAGCAGCGCACCCCAGATGTAGCGCGCACCGTCGGCGAATGCCTGCAGCGTCTGCTCGACGCGCTCGTGGGCGGGCAGATCACGGCCGACCTTCACCCAGTGGTCGTCGTTGGCGGCCATCAGCCGGGTGACGATGTCCTCGCGGTGGGCGGTGGCGTCGGCGATCCGCTGCTGCGCGGTGGGGTCGGGCGGGGAAAGCGGTACCTCGCGCATGGCGGGGTCGTGCTCGAGGTGCACGCGGCGACGGCAGCGGCTGACCGCGCCCGCGTCGAGTACCACCTCGGTGTCCATGGAGATCACTCTAGATTCCCACCGCCGAGCCGACATGCCCGCCACCCGGGCGACCAGTAAGTTCGACCTCGACACGTCGCAGGAGGTGCCATGGCGCGCAAGGCCAAGGTCGAGGGTGAAGCCAGGTTCACCCCTAAGAGGGCGAAGAACGCGGTCGCGGTGGCCAAGGTGCTCGGCCCGGCGGTGATCCCGGTGGTGGCGCCGCTCGCGGTCCGCGCGGCGGGCGCGGCCCGCGAGGCGTACGACCGCTACCAGGCCCGCAAGCTGGGCGTCTCGGTCGACCGGCTGGGCGAGTACACGGGCCGCGGCGCGGCCCTGCACGCCCGGATCGCGGGGGTGGCCGACGGCTGCCGGGACCTGCAGAAGTCGGAGAAGGCTTCGGACGCGGACCGGGAGTTCGCGAAGGGGGCACTGGGGACGCTGGAGCAGCTGTCGGCTTCGGTGCGAGCGGCGGAGCGGATGCCGACGGCGCGGCGGAAGTCGGTGCACCGCGCGGTGGCCGGGGAACTGGAGCGGCTGGAGGGGCAGTTGCTGCACCGGCTGGGGATCTGAGCGCAGGTTCGAGCGGCTCCTGCTCCGGCGCTCGCTGACCGAGCCAGGTCAGGCTCGGGTCGCGGGCGTGGCCGACGGCTACCGCAGCTTGCGGAAGGCGGCCCGGGAGTTCCGGAGCAGCTGCCGGGCCCTTTGTTCAGATGACTTCCCGGCGCGCGGAAGCGCGACCGGCGGCCCCATCCGGACCTCCCCCACCACCCCGATACGAAGCCGGAAACACGGACGGTGGTGCCGGGTCAAGGCACGCTTTCCCGCCTTGACCCGGCACCACCGTTCGTAGTCACAATCAAGCTTCGGGGTGGAGGGTTTGATCAATGCTTTGCGGCGCCCATGCGGGTGCGGGAAGCAAGGGCAGCCCCCACCCTGTCCCGGGGGGCGTCCCCTGGTCCAGTCTATCGGCGGTAGGGGCCAAAAACAGGTGCCGCGGAAATCTGTGGATAACTTCGTGCCTGTGGATGGCTGATTTGACAAACGGCCGGGCGGCAAGTTAGCCGCCCGGCCGTTTGCCTTACTTCACGAAGCCCTTCTTGACCATCCAGTCGTGGGCGACCTTCCCCGCGTCCTGGCCGTCGACGTCGACCTGTTTGCAGAGCTCGACCATCTGCTCGTTGTCGATCGCCGCGCTCACCTTCTCCAAGGGGTCACGGACCTCGGGGTGCTGGTTCAGCCACTCCGTGCGCAGCGTCGGCACCGCGTTGTACTGCGGGAACGCCTTCTTGTCGTCCTCCAGGACCCGCAGGTTCAGGCCCGAAATGCGGCCGTCAGTGGTGAAGACCTCGCCCACCGGGCAGGTTCCGCTCGCCACCGCCGAATAGATCGTGCCGATGCCGAAGTTCTTCACCGTCGGGTTCTGGAACCCGTACGCCTTCACCGCGGCCGGGAAGCCGTCCTGGCGGCTGGTGAATTCCGTCTCCAGGCAGAACACCGCCTGGTCCGGCTTCTGCTTGATGAACGCCGCCAAGTCGGACGTCGTCTTCAGATTGTTGGCAGCGCCGTACTTCTCCGTCACCGCGAACGCGTACTGGTCGTTAAGCGGCGAATACTTGAGCCACGTGACGCCGTACTTCTCCGCGTCCGCCTTGGCCGTCGCCTCGTACTGGGCCTGCTCGCCGCCCGGGACCGGGAGCTCGTTGCCCTGGTAGTTGATCCAGCCCGTGCCCGTGTACTCCCACGTCACGTCCGTCTGCCCGGACAGCAGGGCCTGGCGGGACGAGTTCGACCCCTTGATGTCCGAGAGATCCACGACGTCGGCGCCCGCCGCCGTCAGGGCCATCTCGGCCATGTACGCCAGGATGATGTTCTCGGTGAAGTCCTTCGACCCCACCGTCACCTGCACGCCCTGCAGGGACGGGATCGGCTGGATCGTGCCCGGCTTGATGTCGTACGGCACCGCCTGGTTGACCGTCAGGCCGCAGGACGACAGCGTCACCCCCAGCAGCGCCACGAGGGACAGCCTCCGGAGTTTCATCGCAGCCCCTTCGGTCCGAAGTACTGTTCGGCGACCGCGCCCAGCCAGTCCACCAGCAGCGCCAGCGCCACGGCCAGCACCGAGCCGGTCACCAGGACCGGGGTCAGGTTCAGCTTGTAGCCGGTGTCGATGAGCAGCCCGAACCCGCCCGCGTTGACGAACATGCCGAACGTCGCCGTGCCGACCGCCAGCACCAGCGACGTGCGCAGGCCGGCCAGGATCAGCGGGACGGCCAGCGGGAGCTCGACGCGCCAGAGCACCGCGCCCGCCGACATGCCGATGCCGCGGCCGGCGTCGATCAGGGCCGGGTCGACCTGCTGGATGCCGACCATCGTGTTCCGCAGCACCGGGAGCAGCGAATAGAACGCCAGCGGCAGCGCCGCCACCCAGATCCCGCCGGTCGACCCGGTGATGATGAACCACAGCACCAGCACGCCCAGTGCGGGCGCGGCCTGGCCGATGTTCGCGATGGCCAGGAAGACCGGCGCCAGGAACCGCGCCCACGGCCGCGTCACCAGGATGCCCAGCGGCACCGCCACCAGCACCACGATCGCGGTCACCACGAGCGTCATCAGCAGGTGGTCCCACAACGCCGTGAGCAGCGAAGACGCGTTGAGCGTCTCCTTCTCCGTCGCGGTCAGGTCGCCGGAGAACACCGAAACGAGGGTCACCGCGACGATCACCAGCACCGCGACCGGCTGGGCGAGCAGCCGGACGCGTTCCGCCCGCCGCGAGCCGGACTCGGTGCTGAAGCCGGTGTCGACGGCGGCCGTCACGCCGGCACCTCTTCGTCGTTCGTGTGCTCCTCGCGCAGCTGCTGGATGGTCGCGATCACCGTGTCCAGCTGGATCGTGCCCGCGTACTCGCCGCGCGCGCCCGTGACCGGCACCGAGCCACCTTCGGCGAGCATCGCCTCCAGCGCGTCCTGCAGCGTCGACTGCAGGCTGACGACGTCCCGCAGCGGCTTGCCCAGGTTCGCCAGCGAAGACGCCGACGTGAGCTCGCGGACGTGCACCCACCGCGTCGGACGGCGGCGCGCGTCCAGCACGAGCGCGAAGTGCTTGCGCGACGACTGGAGCTTTTCCCGCACCGAGGCGGGCGACTCGTCGGCGGTCACCGTGAGCGCGTCCTGCTGCAGCTCGACGTCGCGGACACGCAGCAGCGTCAGCTGCTTCAGCGACGCGCCCGCGCCCACGAAGCCCGCGACCGTGTCGTCCGCCGGGTTCGCCAGGATCGCTTCGGGGGTGTCGTACTGCAGGATCGTCGACTGGTTGCCGAGCACCGCGATCTTGTCGCCGAGCTTCACGGCTTCGTCGAAGTCGTGCGTCACGAACACGATCGTCTTCTTCAGTTCGGTCTGCAGCCGCAGCAGCTCGTCCTGCAGGTTGCCGCGGGTGATCGGGTCGACCGCGCCGAACGGCTCGTCCATCAGCAGCACCGGCGGGTCCGCGGCGAGCGCCCGCGCCACGCCGACGCGCTGCTGCTGCCCGCCGGAGAGCTGGCGCGGGAAGCGGTCGCGGAAGTCGGCCGGGTCGAGCCCGACCAGGTCCATCATCTCCTCGACGCGGTCGTTGACCTTCTTCTTGTCCCAGCCGAGCAGGCCCGGCACCACCGCGATGTTCTGCGCGACGGTGAAGTGCGGGAAGAGCCCCGCCTGCTGGATCGCGTAGCCGATGCGACGGCGCAGGGTGTCGACGTCGAGCTTCAGCGCGTCCTCGCCGCCGATGGTGATCCGGCCGGACGTCGGCTCGATCAGCCGGTTGATCATCCGCATGGTGGTCGTCTTCCCGCAGCCGGACGGGCCGACGAAGACGACGATCTTGCCGGCCGGGACGACCATCGAGAAGTCGTCGACCGCCGGGGTGCGGGTGCCGGGGTACCGCTTGGTCACGTGCTCCAGCTGGATTTCGACGCCGGAGACTTCCTCGTTCTCAGCCACGGACACCCCTCGAGATGGTGAAGCGCTTGATCAGGACGTAGACGCCGTCGAGCAGCAGCGCGAGGATGACGACCCCGACCGTGCCGGTGACGGCTTGGTTCAGGGAGTTCGTGCTCCCCGCGTTCGTGAGCCCGGAGAAGACCTCGGCGCCGAAGCCCGGACCCTTCGCGTAGGCGGCGATCACCGCGATGCCCATCAGCATCTGCGTGGCCACCCGCATGCCGGTGAGGATCGCCGGCCACGCCAGCCGCAGCTCGACGCGGGTGAGCACGCCGAAGCGGCTCATCCCGATGCCGCGGGCGGCGTCGGTGACCGCCGGGTCGACGCCGTCGAGCCCGACGATGGTGTTGCGGACGATCGGCAGCAGGCCGTAGAGCACGAGCGCGATCACGGCCGTCGTCGGGCCGAGCCCCGAAAGCGGGATCAGCAGGCCCAGCAGGGCGAACGACGGGACCGTCAGGATCGTGCTCGCGAGCGCGGTGGCGACCGCCGAGCCGATCGGGCTGCGGTAGACCGCGACCCCGATCAGCACGCCGAGGACCGCGGCGATGATCGTGCACTGCACCACCATGCTGGTGTGCAGGTAGGCCTCGAGCCACAGCTTGCCCGCCCGGTCGGAGATGTAGTCGAAGAGGTTCATCCGTGTCCGCTCTCCCGCCCTTCGCGCCGGCCTTCACCCGAACGGGCTAGTTGCTGACCGACGGCTCAGTACCCATGACCCCACCGGTCGAAACGCCCGTCTTCGGCCCACCGTGGCCCAGGTCACCGGGATCGGCAACAGATCACCTGAACCACGGCGTGGCGTGGGACGTGAACTCGCTGTGTGCTCACTTCACGGGATCACACGCTCACGCGGAAGCAGGTCCCTTAGGCTGCTCCTCATGAGCGATCCGGCCCGGCGTCCCGCCGCGCTGGGTGCTACCCGCGGAGTGTTGCTCGCTGTGAGCACCGGAGCGCTTTCGGTGACCGCCCACCGGCTCGCCGACGGCGGCCTGCCGGACCCGGCGATGACCGTGCTGCTCGCCGGGCTGTCCGGCTGGACGGCGACCGCGTTAGCCCGCAAGGCCCGCGGGCCGCTCGCCACGATCACCCTGCTGGGGGCCGCCCAGCTGGTGATGCACCTGCTGCTCACCACGCTCGCCGACCACCACGACATGGCCGCGGCGCCCGGCACCACCGGGTTCGGCATGACCGCCGCGCACGCGATCGCGACCCTGGTCACCGCACTGCTGCTCGCCCGCGCGGACACGATGCTGCTCACGGTGCTGGCCGTGCTGCGCGCGATCCTGCCGCGGCTGCTGACCCCGCTGCCGGTGCCGTCCGCGGCACCCGCACCCCTCCCGGCCCGCGTGGGCGGCCCGGACCACCTCGTCGGCGTCGACCTGCGCCGGATCCGCGGGCGGCGCGGCCCGCCCCGGCACTCCTGATCCAGCTCGTCCCCGAAAACGGCCGGTCCCCGAACCGGCTGTCCCCCCTTTTTGAGTTCATCAGGAGTGAACCCATGTCCCAGCACGTCTTCAAGCGCGCCGGTTTCCTCGCCGCCACCGTCGGCATCGCCGGTCTCCTCGGCACCGGCATCGCGTCCGCGCACGTGACCGCCAACGTCTACGGCTCGCAGCCCACGAAGGGCGGCTACGCGGCGATCGTGTTCCGCGTGCCGAGCGAGGAGAAGGACCCGATCACCACCACGAAGGTCGCCGTCGACTTCAAGGCGGACTACGGCATCGGCTCGGTGCGGACCAAGCCGGTCCCCGGCTGGACCGCCCAGGTGACGAAGTCCAAGCTGCCGACCCCGATCACCAAGGACAACGGCACCCAGATCACCGAAGCCGTCACGTCGGTGACCTGGACCGCGCAGCCGGGCAGCGAGCTCAAGGCCACGGACTACCAGGAGTTCTCGGTCAGCTTCGGCCCCCTGCCGACCACTGTGGACGAGGTCGAGTTCCCGGCGCACCAGACCTACAGCGACGGCAAGGTCGTGGACTGGAACCAGCCGACGCCGGCCAACGGCGAGGAGCCGGAGCACCCGACGCCGAGCGTCAAGCTGGCCGCCAAGGCCGCGGGTGACGGCGATGGCGACCACGCCGCCATGGTCGCGACCACCGGGGAGCACACTGAAGCCACGGCGGCGACGTCGGACAACACGGCCCGCTGGCTCGGCGGGGCCGGCCTGCTCGTCGGCGCCATCGGCCTCGGCGTCGGGGCCGGCGCGACCATCCGGGCCCGCAAGGCCACGGCGAAGCCGGGAGGCAACAGCTAAATGCGTAAGGCGCTCGTCGCGCTGGCGTTGACGGTGGTGGCCGTGTTCGGCACGGCCACCCCGGCGCTGGCGCACAACGTGCTGGTTTCGTCGGACCCGGCGAACGGCTCGTCCGTCGCCACCGGCCCGGCGAAGATCAGCCTGACGTTCGACCAGTACGTGCAGGGCGCGGACGTCAACCAGATCGCGGTGACCGGTCCCGGCGGCGGCCAGTGGGCCGAGGGACCGATCGGCGTGGTGAACAACGTCATCAGCGCGCCCCTGCGGCCGCTCGGGCCGGCCGGGAAGTACACCGTCGGCTACCGGGTGCTGTCCGCGGACGGTCACCCGGTGACCGGTGAGCTCACCTTCACCCTGACGACCGCCGGTACCGGCACGCCGGCCACCGTCGACGCCGCGCGGTCGCCGGGCGGTTCCTCGTCGGCGGCGCCGCAGTCGTCGACCGGGGTGCCGATCTGGGTCTGGATCGCCGGGGCCGTCGTGCTGCTGGCCATCGGGCTGACCGTGGCTCTGCGCTCGGGCGGCAAGGTCGGTCCGGAAAACACCGCAGAGAAGAAGCAGTAGTTCAGATGCCCCAGGCCGAGGCCACCGCGAAACCCCGCTATTCGACGTTGTTGTGCGTTGTGACGGCGGGCCTGCTGGGCGCCCTCCTCGGCGTCGCGCTCATGTCCACCACCCCGGTCCCCGGGGTCGTGGAGCCGAGCGCGGTGGTCTCGGCCGGCATCCCGGTCGTGCGGGTCCTGCTCGACCTCGCCGCGGTCACGACGATCGGGCTCGCGCTCCTGTCCGTGCTCGTCGGCTACGACCGGCCGAAGCTGACCGAGCCGGTGATGCGGCTGGCGCGCCCGGCGGGCGTCGCGGCCGCGCTGGTCTGGGCCACGGCCGCCGTCGTCGCGCTGATCCTGCAGACCGCGGAGTACAAGCCGGGTTCGTCGACGCTCTCGGCGTCCGACATCGGCCGGTACATCGCCGACGTCGGCGCCGGCAAGGCGCTCGTCATCGTCGCCGTGCTCGCGCTCGTGCACGCCGGGATCGGCGCGCTGGCGCTGCGCTTCGGCGAGAAGGTGCCCGCGGAGGTCCGCGTCGGGCTCGGCCTGTTCGCGCTGCTGCCGCTGCCGGTCACCGGCCACGCGTCGAACTGGAACTACCACGACTACACGATGATCTCGATGGAGCTGCACGTCATGAGCGCCGTCGCCTGGACCGGCGGCCTCGGCGCGATGACCGTGCTCCTCGTGGCGAACCGGACGCTGCTGGCGCACGCGCTGCCGCGGTTCTCGAAGCTCGCGACGCTCTGCCTGGTCCTCTCCGCGGCGACCGGGCTGTTCAACGGCCTGGTCGAGCTCTCGCTCAACCCCACCATCAGCTTCTGGACGGCCATCTTCACGACGCCGTACGGGCAGCTGCTCATCTTGAAGACCGTGTGCACCGGCGTCATCGCCCTGCTCGGCGCCAACGTCCGCTGGCGCCTGATGCCGCGGGTCGTCCGGCACGACCGGACGGCGCTCGCCGCGTGGGCGACGCTCGAGCTGACCGTCATGGGCCTCGCCTTCGGGTTCGCCGTCGTGCTGACGCGGGCGCCGGTCGTCGCCTCCTGAAGGCCGTCCTCGCAGGTAGGACCCGGTCCGAGGTCACGGCGAGTAGCTGCAAGTTGCGCATTGGGCTGACGGATAGACCATTGGGGGCGACCGGTCGGACCGAACTTTCTACCCTGAGCGGGCGGCATTTCGGATGCGACGAACGGTCATTTGCAGTCGGCGAATGCACGTGCAATCTGTGGCGCCGATCACATCAAGTGACAGATGACGGTCAGCGGTAACGCGTCCACCGCGTATCGGTCCGCGCGTTCCGGAAGTCGTCCAGGCGCCGGTACAGCTCCGGCCGCACCTGCGGGCGGCTGCGCAGGATCGGCAGCACGCTCGTCGTCAGCTTCAGCTCGCGGATGCCCCGCAGGACGGCGAAACCGGGCCAGGACGTCACGTCGAAGCCGTACGCCGCGGCGAACGTCCGGTAGCGCACCGGCGGGTCGCCGAACCGTTCGCGGCCGACCGCCAGCGGCGTCAGGTCCCATTCCGGGGGGCCGACGCACGAGGAGTCGAAGTCGCAGAGGACCGGGCCGTCGGGGCCCGGGATGACGTTGCCGGGGTACGCATCGCCGTGGACCAGGCCCCTGGGCAGCGGAAACTCCAGCTCGGCCAGCTCGGCTTCGAGCTCGGCGCAGCGGCCGAGCAGGAACTCGCGGTCGGCGTCGCCCAGCTCTTCGGCGTCGGACACCCTGGCCCGCACCGCGGCGAACGGCGCCCACTCGGCGAGGCCGGGCGGCGGGGGCAGCGCGTGCACCTGGCGCAGCAGCCGGGCCAGGTCGACCGACGTCGCCGCCCGGCCGATGCTCGGCACCCGGTGCCACACGGTGACCAGGTGCCCGCCGACCTCCAGGGGCTGCTCGACGTCGGCGAGCAGCCGGATCGCGGGGACGCCGTGGTGTTCGAAGTGCCGGGCCACGCGCACGACGGTGCCTACGCGGTGCCGCAGCTGTGTGGAGCCGACGATCCGGACCACGAACGGCGCCGTGACCAGCGCGTACACCGCGTTGTTGGTGAACCGCAGCAACCGCGCACCCGTCGGGTCGAGGCCCAGCAGCGCGCAGGTTTCGGCCAGCACGCCGCGCAGCTTCCCGGGGGTGAACCGGCCGTCCAAAACCGCGCCGGCGCCTTCGGCGTCAGGCGGCGTAGAAAGCGTGGAGGCGGTCGGCGAGGTCACGGGCGTCGGCGTTGTTGCGGCGGCGCTCGGCCTCCTCCTGCAGGGGCCGCATCCGGTCCTTGACCCGCTCGGACTTGATGCCCTCGGCGCAGTCGATGGCCTTGCCGCCGACCTTGGCGCCGTGGTCGAGGTCGCCGTCCAGCAGGTGGTTGGTGGCCAGTGCGCTCAGCATGAACGTCTTGGAGCGGGCCATCTCGTCGTCGTAGGACTCGACGGCCCTGGTCAGCGCCGGGATGGCGTACTTGGTGTGCTCGGCGTTCTTCTGGGCGAGGACCGTGTGGACGGTCCCGACCATGGCGTAGACGTCGGTCTCGGTGAAGAACTTGACCCACGACTCGGCCTCGGCCAGGTTGGCGCGCTCGAACTCGTCCTTGCTCCGGCCGAGCAGCTTCACCGCCTGCTCTTCGTTGCCCATCATCGCGTAGGCCCACGCCTCGTTGGCGCAGAGCACGGAGACGGCCAGCTCGGAACCGCTTTCCTGCGCGGCGATCTGGCCCAGCTGGAACAGCTTCAGCGCGTCGTTCGGGGCGTCCTGGTGCAGGTAGACGCGACCCATGCGGTAGAGGACGTTGGCCACCAGCGGGTGGTTTTCGCCCTGCTTGGCCAGGTCGAGCGCGTTCGCGAAGTGGCCGCGGGCGGAGTCCATCAGCCCGGTGTCGAAGGAGGTCCAGCCGGCGAGCGAGTGGAGGTCGGCGAGCGCCACGTACAGCCGGTTCTTCACCAGGTCGGTGCCGTGCGCTTCGAGCATCTGCTGGCCCCAGGACAGCTGGGCCACGACGGCGTCGCGGCAGAACCCGCCGCCGTACTGGTAGTCGAGCGCCCGCAGCGCCCGCGTGGCCGCTTCGACCTGCCGGACGTCGGTCATGCCGATGCGCCCGGGCGCCGGCGTCCTGGCCGGCCCGGCGGCCCACGTGCCCGACTCCGGACCGAACACCGCCGCACCCATCGTGACCTGGGCAGCGTGCGCGAGGAACCTCCGTCGCTTCACGGACTCGTCCTCCTCAGCCTGCTGGCCGTCGGCGGAGCCGACGACCCGTATCGCCGTGGCCTCGTCGTAGGCGAGGCCCATGTACCCACGGGGGACACCCAGGCCGTCGGCGATCCTCGTGAGCACGTCGTAGGCCATGACCTGGCGACCCTTGAGGATCTCCGACACCTCGGACTGGGACTGGCCGGTCATCGCGGCGATCTGGCGCTGCGAGACACCGTGCTTGCGCAGGAGCCGGTACACGGCGCTGATCTCGCGCGACGCGAGAGCCGTTCTCATCTCCGGCTGCTCCCACGCGTCAGCGGGAACTGCGTGGCTCTGCCGGGCTTCGGCACTGCCACCGTTACTGGCGTCCATCGCGCCCCCTCCACTGTCCGGTCGGGCGTCTGTGAAACAGCGTAGGCAAACCTGGTGAACCGTGTGAACAACCGGACTGACGCCCTGATCGGTCGGGGCGAAGTCCGTTGACCGCTTACCGTGGAACCGAGCCCAGTCACCGCTGTGACGCCGATTCCACCTTCTATCGCACCCGGTTTCACCTCACTGTAGTTGTCAGATCTCCGTCACCGGCCGCACACCGGTAGCGATCACGGAGAGCTACGAAAACCGCAGCGTTGTGACAAGGCGATGTTGCAGAAGGCATCTTCGGAGACTTTCGACAGAGCGGAGAAGGGCGTGGAGTTCGTGGACTCGTTCGCAGGGGGACATGCCGGCACGGCCACCCGCGCCGTGCGGCCGGCGATGGTCTCCCCCGCCCCCGCCCCCGCCGTTCGCCCCGTCACCCCCGCCGCTGCGGTCGACCCCCGCACCGCGAGCGTCCGCCACTACGAGGGCGGTCAGCTCGTGTGGCGGGTGCAGTGCGGAGACCTCATCAGCCGCGAGCGAGCGGTGACGGTGTTCGTGGAAGACAACCAGGTGGTACTGGTCTCGCCTCCCGGCGAGACCGCGCGGTTGACGTCCGGCCAGCTCGGACAGCTGCGCGCCGCGCTCAACGAAGCCGCCAAGATGGCGGAAAGGTAACGGTGAGCTGACATGGATCAGGTACTCGGGCAGGTCCTCCGCAACGCGGTCTGGGAGCGCCTCGACATGCTGACCGACCTGGCGAACCGCGCCGACGCCCAGTCGCTCGTCTCGGTCGCGCGCTCCGAACTGCCCCGGTTGACCGAGGCGTGGCGCGCGATGCTGAAGATGCACGAGCCCGACGAGCGCGGTGACTGCCCGACCTGCTCGACCCGGTGGCACCGCTGCAAGGCGCCGTGCTCGGTCTGGCAGGTCGCGCACGAACACCTCGTGGCCGGTGGCCTGGCGCCGCAGCAGGCGACGGCGGGCAGCCGCTTCCAGGGCCGCCGCAAGAGCCCGGTCCCGGCGCCCACCGCGGCCGAGACCACCGGGCGCCACGCGCTGGTGAACCCGCGCCGAGCGGTCACGGCCTGACCCACTGACCGGCGAGCCGCGGCCGGCCGATCGCCCCATCGGACCCGCGCCGGCACTCGCCCCGGCCGAGGACTGTTTCGCCCGCACCCCCGAGCAGCGCGAACCAGTCCTCGGCCAACACCCGGTCCCCACCGCGATTAATCGAAAAAATTACACGTTAGCCCTAGCCCAGGGGGTAATCCCCCGCTAGATTGATCATCGAAGACAGCGTTGGACCACTGGTCTGGTCCCGCTGCCACCCCGCCATCGAGCGGTCCCCGAATTCCGCGGGCCGGTGCCGTTGCACTCCCCTCCCCCGACCGGCACCGGCCCGCGGTTCCAACCCCGCAAGCGATGAAGGCCGCACCCGGTTCCCGGGTGCGGCCTTCATCGTGTTCGGCTCAGCGGACGGCTTTCACGCGCAGCACGAGGACCGCGGCCAACAGCGTCGCGATGGCGGAGGCCGCGAACAACCCGGGATAGCCGCCGACGTTGGCGAGCAGCAGCGGTGTCAGCAGCGGAGCCACCACCTGCGGCAGCGAGTTCGCGATGTTGATGATCCCGAAGTCCTTGGCCCGGTTCTGCGCCGCCGGCAACACTTGCGTCAGCATCGCCAATGCGACCGCCATGTACGCACCGAAACCGACGCCGAGCAGCGGCGACGCGGCGAGCGCGACCGGCCAGCTCTGCCACAGGACCAGCAGCAAAGCGGCCAGCGCCATCACGCCGGACGCCGCGAGGACGTACGGCTTACGCCGTCCGGACTTGTCGGAGAAGTGCCCCGCGAGCACGGCGCCGCCCACGAGCGCCACGCCGTACAGGCCCATCATGATCAGCAGGCCGTCTTCCGGGTCCGGGTAGTGCACCGCGTCCTGGAGGAAGAACAACAGGTACAGCGTCCCGAACGCGTTGCCGAGGTTGATCATGAAGTGACAGCTCCACGCCCACGCGAAGTCGGGGTGCTTCCGCGGCGAAACCCAGAAGTCGCGGAGCACTCGGCGCAGCACCCACGGCGGGCGGAACTCCTGCGGCAACCGCGCGTCGGGCGTCCGGAGGACGAAGAGCACGGCACCGAGCACCACGATCCCGGCGCAGACCGAGTAGGCGAGCGGCAGCCCGGCGATGCCGAGCACGACGACCACCACGACCGCGCCCAGGACCGTGCCGAGCATCTGCGCGATGCCGACCAGACCGCCGACCACGGCCAGCTGCTGCACCGGCACCCGATCGGGCAGGGCGGCCATGAGCGCGGCGAGCATGCCGTTGAGGCCGCCCTGCACCAGGCACCAGCCGGCGATCATCACGGCGACCGTCGGTGCGAACGCCAGCACCACCAGCCCCACGGCGGCGACGAGCGCACCGCCGACGGTCCACGGGTGCCGGCGGCCGAACCGCGAGCAGGTCCGGTCGGACAGCAGCCCGATCGCGGGGTTGGCCACCAGCGCGACCGCCGCGCCGAAGCCCATCACCAGGCCGAGAACGGTTTCCTTGTGCACCTGGTCGAGCAGCTCGGCCTGCTTCGGCAGCAGCACCTGGATCGGCGCGTAGACGCCGAGCCAGAGCGCGATGTTCGCGAAGAACAGCAGGCTCATCCAGCCGGGCCGCACCCGCACGACGGGTTCGGCGAGCGCCGCCGGCAGCGCCTCGGTCGGTTCACTCATGCGCCGACCTGATTCGTTCGCGAGCTCACTCATGCCGCACCAGCTTCCGGTACCAGTGGAACGAGTCCTTCGGCGTCCGCCGCAGGGTCTCGTAGTCGACGTGCACCAGGCCGAAGCGCGGCGCGTAGCCCTTGGACCACTCGAAATTGTCCATCAGGGACCAGCAGAAGTAGCCACGGACGTCGACGCCGGCGTCCATCGCCTCGCGCAGCGCGACGAGGTGGCTGCGCAGGAAGTCGATGCGTTCGGGGTCGTGCACCCCGCCGTCTTCGGCGACTTCGTCGGCGAAGCTGCAGCCGTTCTCGGTGATCTGGATAGGCGGCAGGCGGTCGCGGTAGCGGTGGTGGAAGTCCAGCAGCAGTTCGCGCAGGGCGTGGGGCACGATCGGCGAATCGTTCGTCGTCATCGGGTAGCCCTCGATGTCGCGCAGCTCGAAGGGCAGCGGGTTGCCGGGGCCGGGCTTCGCGACGCCTTGCGGTTCGTAGTAGTTGACGCCGTAGAAGTCGAGCGGCTGCGCGATGGTGGGCAGGTCGTCCGCGAAGCCGGCGGGCAGGTGCTCGTGGAGCTGTTCCGGGTAGGTGCCGAGCAGCATCGGGTCGGCGTAGAGCCGGTTGAGCAGGGCGTCGAGGTATTCCGCCGCATCGTGCGAGTCGTCGTCCGCGGGCCAGATGGGTGAGTGGTTGTTGGCGGTGCCGACGTTCGTCGCACCCGCGGCGCGCAGCGCTTGGACGGCGAGGCCGTGCGCGAGGTTCTGGTGGTGGGCGGTCGGGATGGCGTCGAGCAGGAGCACCTTGCCGGGCGCGTACTCGCCGATGCCGTACCCGAAGATGGACATGACCATGGGTTCGTTGAGCGGAATCCACAGTTTCACCCGATCGGCGAAGCGCTCTCCGAGGATGTGGGCGTACTCGGCGAAGCGCTCAGCGGTCGCCCGGGAGAGCCAACCGCCCTCGTCTTCGACGGCTTGCGGCGTGTCCCAGTGGTAGAGCGTCACGGCCGGAGCGATGCCGGCCTCGCAAACGGCGTCGATGAGCTTGTCGTAGAAGCCGAGCCCCTCGGGGTTGGGCGCACCCTTGCCGTCGGGCTGGATGCGGGGCCAGGCGATGGACATCCGGTACGCCCCGACGCCGAGTTCCGCCATCAGCGCGATGTCCTCGGGGTAGCGGTGGTAGTGGTCGGCGGCTACGTTGGCTCGTTCACCACGGGCGATCTTGCCCTCGGTCGCGGTGAACGTGTCCCAGATGGACGGTCCGCGCCCACCTTCGCTGGTGGCGCCTTCGATCTGGAACGCCGATGTCGAAACACCCCAGAGGAAGTCGGGCGGGAAGTTCGGGTTCTGCACCGGCTGCTGACCCCTTCGTCAGGGCACCCGTACGGGTGAACATGAAAAGTTCTCATATACTAGGTCGTCACTCGTCCGTGGGGAACCCCGTCGGCACGATAAAGTCCCAGATCAGACGAGGAGGAGCGCCGTGTCCGACATCCAGGCCGCGAAGGTGCCGGCAGAAGCCACCCCCTTACGCCGTCAGCCGGTCCAGCAGCGAAGCGCGAAGAGGGTCGAGCAGATGCTCGACGCGAGCGCGGCGCTGATCGACGAGCTCGGCTACGACGCATTGACGACGACGCTGATCGCGAAGCGCGCCGGGGTCGCCGTAGGTTCGCTGTACCAGTTCTTCCCGGACAAGCGAGCGGTGGTCCAGGCCCTGACGGCCCGCAACCTCGAGCGTTTCGTGGGCGCGGTGAACGAACGGCTGAAGCAGCTGGGCCCGGAGCACTGGTGGGACGTCGTGGACTCGATCCTCGACATCTACCTGGAGATGCACCGGACGGTACCGGGGTTTTCCAAGGTCCACTTCGGCGACATCATCGACCGCCAGCTGCTGGACGAGACCCGCGACAACAACGCGGTGATCGTGGATTCGCTGACGGACCTGGTGTCGACGCAGGTCGATCGGCCGGTGGAAGACCTGCGGTTCGCGATCACGATCGCCAACGAGGTGGCGGACGCGCTGCTGAAGCTGGCTTTCCGGCGGGAGCCGAGCGGGGACGAGAAGATCGTCGCCGAGGCGAAGTACGTGGTGAAGGGGTATCTGGCGGCTCGGTTCGGGGAGCGGTCGTAGCTGTCCACAGAAGTTGTCCACAGGTATGCACAGCTGTGGACAAGTGGGTGCTTTCGGGGTGGGTTGTCGGTGGGGGCCGGTAGACTGGAAGTGGGGGTTCCCCCAGGGAGGGCGGGCGCGCGCGTGGCGGTCCCGGATTGCGCACCCGAACTGTCGATCCCGACGATGTGGCGCAGCGAACCTCCGCAAGGAGAAGTCCGACGGCTGAAGGCCCGTCAGCCGAAGTTCTGGTGCTCGCCGCGGTAGGTCGGGACCGTTCGCTCCACCTGGTCGCCCTGGATCAAGTGGTAGTGCGTGAAGCGCTCCGCCAGTTCGCCCGCCTTCGCGTGACGCAGCCACACCCGGTCGCCCAGGTTCAGGGTTCGCGCCGCGCGGCCCGTCACCGGGGTCTGGACCTCGCCCGCTCCTTCGAAACCGAGGAACTTCAAGCCCGCCGGCAAGTACGGCTGCGGTTGGCGGGAGGGGCCCGTCGGGCCCGAGGCGATGTAGCCGCCCGAATACAGCGTGGCGATCTTGCGGGTCGGGCGGCGGACCACCGGCAGGGCGAACAGCGCTGCCGGGCGGGGCTTGAAGCGCGTGTACCCGTCGAACAACGTCGGGCCGATCAAGCCCGAGCCCGCCGCTATCTCCGTCACCACCGCGTCCGCGCCCGTGGACTCCAGGCTGCCCGTTCCGCCTCCGTTGACGAACTCCAGGTCCGTCACCTCGCGGACGGCGCGGACCACCTCGCCGCGACGGCGGGCCAGCTCGGCCGCCGACCTGCGTTGCATCCAGCCGACCAGAGCGCGGTTCAGGCCGCCGCCCGCCGCGTCGCCGAGGCCGGCGATCTGGCCTTCGTACGCCATCACGCCCACCAGGCGGAAGCCCGCGCGGGCGACGATGTGGCGGGCGAACGTCGACGCCTGCTTCGGGGTGAACACCGGTGAGCGGCGGGTGCCGACGTGGATTCCCGGCAGGGGGCGCCAGGACGCGTCCAGCTCCAGGCACACCCGGATCTCCGGGTGGCCGTGGCCGAGGGCGGCGTCCACCAGGTCGAGGTGCGCGGGCGAGTCGACCATGATCGTGATCGACGAGCGGGCGGGTTCGGAGGTGGCCAGGCGACGGAGGGCTTCGTGGTCGGCCGTCGGGTAGGCGACGACGATGTCATCGGTCGTGCCCTGCTCCACGTGCCAGATCGCTTCCGCCAGCGAGTAGCACATCAGGCCCTCGAAACCGGGCATCGCCAGCACCCGCTCCAGCAGCGCGCGGCAGCGGACCGACTTGCTGACGACGCGGATCGGCTTGCCGGCCGCGCGGCGGGCGAGGTCGGCCGCGTTCGCGTCGAACGCCGCCAAGTCGACCACGGCCAAGGGGGGATCGAGGTCCTTGGTCGCCAAGTCGTACACCGTCGCACTGGTCACGAGGTCTAAAGTACGACACGAAGGCTTGAAACGCGAATACCGTTCACATACTGTTTCGGGCACTCGACGATGAAGGGTGCGCGCATGACCCGGTGGACCAACTGGGCGGGCACGGCGTCCGCCTCTCCGCAGCACGTTCACCAGCCGCGCAGCGTGGCTGAAATCGCCACGACGGTCGAGCGCATCGCTGCCGCGGACCGGACCGTGCGCCCGTGGGGCAGCGGGCACTCCTTCACCGCCATCGCCGCCGCCGACTCCGACGCGCTCGACCTGCGGCACTGGACCGGCATCGAGCAGGCCGACCTCGAGACCGGGCACGTCACCGTCCGCTCGGGCACGACCCTCCGGGAACTCAACGCCGCCCTCGACGCGCTCGGGCTGGCCATGACCAACCTCGGGGACATCGACGCGCAGACCGTCGCCGGCGCGATTTCCACCGGTACCCACGGCACCGGCGCGAAGCTCGGCGGCCTCGCCACCCAGATCGCCGCGCTGGACCTCGTCCTCGCCGACGGCTCGCTCGTCACCTGCTCGGCCGAGGAAAAGCCCGACCTCTTCGCCGCCGCCCGCGTCGGGCTCGGCGCGCTCGGCGTCATCACCACCGTGACGCTCAAGTGCGAACCGTCGTTCGTCCTGCGCGCGCAGGAACGGCCGGAGCCGTTGGAGCAGGTGCTCGAGGGCTTCCACGACTTCGCCGACGAGAACGAGCACTTCGAGTTCTACTGGTTCCCCTACGGCAAGAACGCACTGGTCAAGCGCAACAACCGGTGCCAGACCGCCGAGCCGTTGAGCAAGGTTCGCGAATTCGTCGACTACCGGATCATGGAGAACGTCGCGTTCGGCGGGCTCTGCCGCACCGGCCGGCTGATGCCGCGGCTCGTGCGGCCGCTGAACAACTTCGCGTCCAACATGCTCTCGGCGCGCGACTACAGTGACCTCTCCCACCGCGTCTTCGTCACCGCGCGGAACGTCCGCTTCACCGAAACGGAATACGCTGTTCCACGTGAATCAGTGCTCGACGTGCTCGCCGAACTACGCGCTGTGGTGCCGACGCTGCAGAACCCGGTGATGTTCCCGGTCGAGGTGCGGGTCGCCGCGGCCGACGACATCTGGCTGTCGACCGCGCAGGGCCGCGACTCCGCCTACATCGCCATCCACCAGTTCGTCGGCATGCCCTACCGCGAGTACTTCAGCGCGTTCGAGAAGATCGCCGGCGCCGTCGGTGGCCGCCCGCACTGGGGCAAGATGCACGACCTCGACGCCGGCGTCCTGCGCTCGCGCTACCCGCACTTCGACGACTTCCTGCGCGTGCGCAAGGAAACCGACCCGAGCGGCGTCTTCACCAACACCTACCTGGACCGGGTGCTCGGGCCCGTCACCTGAAGAGCGCCGACACCGATTCGCCGTTGTGGATCCGGCGGATCGCCTCGGCCATCGCCGGGGCGATCGACAGGATCTTCAGCTTCTCGGTGCGCTCCTCTTCGGGCACCGGGACCGTGTTGGTGCAGACGATCTCCAGCACCTCCGGCCGGCTGCCGATGCGCTCGATGGCCTTCGCCGCGAACAGCCCGTGCGTGCAGGCGACCCGGATCGACCGCGGACGCAGCTCGGCCAGCCGGTCCAGCAGCTCGAGCACCGTGCTGCCCTTGGCGATCTCGTCGTCGAGCACGATGACGTCCCGGTCGGTGATCTCGCCGATCACCGACGTGATCTGGACGCGGTCGTCGGGGAAGCGTTCCTTCGCCCCGGCCGCGACCTGGACACCCAGGAGCCGCGCGAAGTGCGAAGCCTCCTTCGCGTTGCCCAGGTCGGGTGAGACGACGGTGGCGCGCGAGAGGTCGTACTGGCGGAAGTGCTCGGCGAGCTCCTGCAGGGCGTGCAGGTGATCCACCGGGACGCTGAAGAAGCCGTGGACCTGCGGCGAGTGCAGGGTCATCGCGAGCACGCGGCTCGCGCCGGCCGTCACCAGCAGGTCGGCGACCAGGCGGCCGCCGATCGAGATGCGCGGCGCGTCCTTCTTGTCCGAGCGCGCGTAGGAGTAGTGCGGCATGACCGCGGTGATGCGGGACGCTGAGGCGCCGCGCGCCGCGTCGAGCATCAGCAGCAGCTCGACGAGGTGCTCCTGCACCGGCTTGACCAGCGGCTGGATGATGAAGACGTCCCGCTCGCGGCAGTTCGCCTGCAGCTGCACCTCGAGGCAGTCGTTGGCGAACCGCTGGATTTCGACCGGCCGCAGCGGCACGCCGAGCTGCTGGCAGATCTCTTCGGCCAGCTCGGGGTGCGCGCTGCCGCTGAAGACGGCGATTTCTCTCGATGCCTGGGTGATCACAGCGCCGCGATCGCCTCGCCGATGGCTTCCTCACCCGAGATCAACGTCAGGGTTCGGTGCACCGAAGCCGGCGTCTCGAGCAGGCCGATGATCACCGCGGCGACGTCGTCGCGCGGGATCGGGCCGCGGCCGGTCGACTCGGCCAGCAGGACCAGGCCGGTGCCGGGGTCGTCGGTCAGCGAGCCGGGCCGGAGGATCGTCCAGTCGAGGTCGCGGGCCCTGAGGTCGTCCTCCGCCGCGCGCTTGGCGCGCAGGTAGTGCCGGAACTCTTCGGTGACGTCGGGGTTCTCCGGGTTGTCGGCCCCGATCGAGCCCACCTGGAGGTGCCGCCGGACGCCGGCCCGCTCCGCCGCTTCGGCGAACAGCGCGGCGGCGCCACGGTCCACAGTGTCCTTGCGGGCGGTGCCGCTGCCCGGCCCGGCACCGGCGGAGAACACCGCGGCGTCGGCGCCCTTCAGCACCTCGGCGACGGTGTCCACATCGGAGTTCTCGAGGTCGAGCACGACGGCTTGGGCCCCGACGGCTTCGAGGTCCGCCACGTGGGCGGGGTTCCGGACGATGCCGACCGCTTCGTCACCGCGCGCGGCGAGCAGCCGCTCGAGCCGCAGCGCGATCTGACCGTGTCCACCAGCAATGACGACTCGCATGAGCCGACCCTATTACTGAATGGAGATGAGCGTCAGTCGAGCGACGCGGGAACCTCGGCGGTGCGGAGCAGGTGGTCGTAGACCAGCTCGTTCACCAGGCGGGAGACCGGGTCCTCGGCCAGCACGACGCGCTCGGTGCGGCCCTCGAGGTCGAGGTCGACGACCGCGTTCGGGTCGGCGGTCACGACGGCGAGGCCGTACGCGCGGGCGCGCGGCAGGCAGTTGCCGACGTAGTCCTCGGTCAGCACGGCCGGGGACGGGAGGACCATCGCGGCCTCGCCGTAGCGGGCGAACGGAACCGCGGAGGCCATCGCGGTGCGCCAGTGGCGCGCGACGGCCAGGACGCCGACGATCTCGGCGGCCGGGGCGGGGGCGGTTCCGGCCAGCTCCGGCCAGGTCCAGGTGTCGACGGTGGCACGGTCGGCCACCGGGCCGGCACCCATCGCGATGCGCTCGGCGTGGACTTCGGTGCGCAGCTTGGCGACCACGCAGACCTTGCGGCCGAGGATGGTGATCTCGGGCAGGACGACGCCGTTCCAGCCCAGCTGGGCAGCCGCGGCGCGGGCGAGCTCGTCGACGCTCGCGGGGAGCTCGATCGGCGGCACCACGCGGCTCGGCATCGACCGGCTGCGCTTCGCGCCACCGGCGACCGTCGAGCGCTCAGTGTTCTGAGGTGTAGCCGCCACGAGTCCGCCTCCTTCTGCCCTGCACTGCTTCGTGACCGGGGGAAACCGGCACCTCACTTGTCTAACAGCGCGACGGCGCGGCGTCGCCGGGTAGTGCGAGTGGCTGCGATCGGCGGCGCCCAGCGGTCGATGACCGGTCGGTAGGCGGTCATCGGACTTCGGTCGAACGGTGCGGCCAACCGAGTGATCGCGAGTTGAGTGGCATTACGGTCCGGCAACGGACGATTACCCGGGGCAGGTTTGACCAAACCCGCCCCCACTGGCCCGTTCGGCGCAACCAGGGCCCGTTCCACAGTGGACGCGGGCCGCTGAGCTGCGGATGTCCGCCGTCACCCACACGGCGGTGACTTGCGCCGCAGCGGTCACGCCCGGGCCGGACTAAAGTTACCCACCAGTCACTTAGCTGCCGCCGTGGAGGACCGATGCGCTCCCCGAAGGACTTCTTCGCCCCGCTCGCCCTGGGCGCGCCCGCCCCCGTGCGGGAGATCCCGGTGACGCCGTCCCGGATGATCCACTTCTTCGACCCCGGCAACGAGAAGATGGCGGCGAAGGTGCCGGACATCGCCAAGAAGGTCGACGTCCTGCTCGGCAACCTCGAGGACGCCGTCCGCGCGGACCGCAAGGAGGCCGCGCGCGCCGGGCTGGTCGCGATCGCCAAGGCGAACGACTTCGGGAAGACGCAGCTGTGGACGCGCGTCAACAGCCTGGACTCGCCGTGGGTGCTCGACGACCTGGTCACCCTGGTCACCGAGATCGGCGACAAGCTCGACGTGATCATGGTGCCCAAGGTCGAGGGCGCGCAGGACATCCACTACGTCGACCGGCTGCTGGCCCAGCTCGAAGCGCGCGCCGGCCTGACGAAGCCGTTGCTGGTGCACGCCATCCTCGAGACGGCGAGCGGCGTGGCCAACGTCGAGGAGATCGCCGGCGCGAGCCCGCGCATGCAGGGCATCTCGCTCGGCCCGGCCGACCTGGCCGCGAGCCGTCGCATGAAGACGACCCGGGTGGGCGGCGGGCACCCCGGCTACCTGGTCCGGACGGACCCTACGGGCGACGACCTGACCGAAGGCCGGACGACCTACCAGCAGGACCTCTGGCACTACACGGTGGCGCGGATGGTGGACGCGTGCGCGATGCACGGGATCCTGCCGTACTACGGGCCGTTCGGCGACATCCGCGACGTCGTCGGGTGCGAGGACCAGTTCCGCAACGCCTACCTGCTCGGCTGCGTCGGCGCGTGGAGCCTGCACCCGGTGCAGATCGACATCGCGAAGAAGGTGTTCTCGCCTTCGCCGTCCGATGTGGCCTGGGCGCGCCGGGTGATCGCCGAAATGGGTGACGGCACGGGCGCGGTGATGATCGACGGGAAGATGCAGGACGACGCGTCGGTGAAGCAGTGCCGCGTGGTCGCCGAACTGGCCGACGCGCTCGCGGCGGACGACCCCGAGCTCGCGGCCGCCTACGACGCCGCCACCAAGGAGGTCCTCGGATGACCGAGCTCAAGCCCAGGCGTTCCGTCCTCTACATGCCGGGCGCCAACGAGCGCGCGCTGGAGAAGGCCAAGACGATCCCGGCGGACGCGCTGATCCTCGACCTCGAGGACGCCGTCTCCCCCGACGCCAAGGAAGCCGCCCGCGAGCGGGTGTGCGCCGCGGCTTCTTCGGGTGACTACGGTGCTCGCGAAGTGACCATCCGGGTCAACGGCCTGGACACGGAGTGGCACGACGCCGACCTACGGGCGGCGGCCTCGGCCGGGCCGGCCGCGGTGGTCGTGCCGAAGGTGAACTCGGCGGCCGAGGTGCACAACATCGAACGCGCGCTGGAGCTCGGCGGGGCGCCGGACCGCACGAAGATCTGGGCGATGGTCGAGACACCGGTCGCGATGCTGCACGCGGAGGAGATCGCGGCGGCGTCCGAGCGGCTGACCGTGCTGGTGATGGGCACGAACGACCTGGCCAAGGAGCTGCACGCGGAGTTCGTCCCGGGCCGCGGCCCGTTGCTGGGCGGGCTTTCGCTGTGCCTGCTGGCCGCCCGGGCGACCGGCAAGGTGATCCTCGACGGCGTCTACAACGACGTGAAGGACCTCGAAGGCTTCGAAGCGGAGTGCGAGCAGGGGCGGCAGTACGGCTTCGACGGCAAGACGCTGATCCACCCCGCCCAGGTCGAGCCGTGCAACCGGATCTTCGCCCCGTCGGAAGCGGAGGTCGACCGCTCGCGGCGGATCATCGAGGCCTTCGAGGCGGCGCAGAAGGAAGGGCGCGGCGTGGTGACCGTGGACGGCCGGATGATCGAGAACCTGCACGTCGACAACGCGCGGCGGGTGCTCGCCCTGGCCGAGGCGGTCAAGGGCTGAACCCGGTGGCCGGGCGGGACCGGCCACCGGTGCGGTTCACTGCGGCAGCGAGTCCGTCCACTCGGCACTGACTTCCGCGCCCCGGGGGCCGGCGACCTTGTGGATACCGCCGTCCGCCGTCACGAACATCGAGGTGTGGCTGATGCGGGCGGTCGCGGGGTCGACGACCAGGCGGTAGTCGCCCGGCAGCAGGAAACCGCGGCCGCCCGGGAGCGGGCCGAGGTCGCGGACGCCGGGGTACGCCGCGATCGAGCGGAAGGCTGCCGCTCGCACGGGCGGCGGCGCGGGCAACGTCGACACCAGCGAAACTGTCGACAGCAGCAGCTCCTGCTCCCGGTCCTCCGCGGTGTACGGGCCCGCGCTCGTCCGGGCGCCGCTGTGGGCGATCGCGTCGACGAGCCAGTTCCGCAGCGCCGCCGGGTCGGTGGGCAGGGTCCGCAGCTGCTCGAAGGTCACGGTGGTGCCGGCCAGCCGCAACGGGGAGTCCCCCAGCGGCTTCACGTGGTTGCCGGACTTCTCGCCGCGGAACCACATGCGGCCGTCGGCGGTGTACCAGTTCTCGTAGACCAGGTGGTCCGTGGCGGTCTTGACGTGCCAGTACTCGCCGGTGCCCGCCGGGGCGTGCTCGGCCACCGTGGCCGCCGCCAGCAACACCTGGGTGCCGGTGACGACCGGAGCCACGGCCTGCGGCTGCGGCGCAGGCGCCGGCGTGCCGGGCAGGGTCGCCACCACGACGGCGGCCGCGGCCCCGGCGGCGGCGAGCCCGGCACCGAGCGCCAGCGGGCGCACCCGGCGGCGGCGGGGCGCGAGCACGTGGTTCTGCAGCCGGTGCCGGCTGCGGTCCACGACGTCGGGTGGCACTTCGACCGGCGACAGCGCGGCCCGCACGGTCTGCAGGTCATTCATCGGAAACCTCCTGGGAAAGCACGGGGTTGAGCTTCTTGCGGGCGCGGGTCAGCCGGGAGCCGACGGTGCCCGTGGAGATGCCGAGCGCCTCGGCGACTTCGGCGTACCCGAGGTCGCCGAGCGCGACGAGCAGGAGGACATCGCGTTCCCCGGCGGACAGGCGCGACAACGCCTTCCCCACCCGCGCGGCCACGACCGAGTCGACAACGCGGCTTTCGTGCCCTTCGGCGACTTCGCGCGGCTCGAGCCGCGAGAGCGCGCGGTAGTGCCGGGCCTCCTTGCGGCGGTGCCGGGACACCAGGTTCGTCGCGATGCCGAACAGCCACGCCCGCAGGTCGCCGCGGGTGGGGTCGAACGCCTTGCGCCGGTCGAAGGCGACGAGGAACGTCTCCGCGGCGACGTCCTCCGCGGCCTGGGCGCCGAGCCGGCCGGCGACGTACCGGTGGATGTCCGGGAAGTAGCGGTCGTGCACCTGGGTGAACCGCTCGACGTCGAGCACCGGGGCCGCCGTCATGGGGCTGCCTCTGTCATGGGGTTCCTTCCCGTCGGCGACAGCTTCACCACCACTTCGCCGAAGGACCGGAACTTCTTCCCTACCCGATCGGCCAGGGCCGCTGCGGCGACCGGAGCCGTTCGTACGCCGCCGCGGCGCGCAGGACGCCGAGGTCGTCGAAGCGGCGGCCGGCGATCTGCAGGCCGATCGGACGGCCGTCGTCGGTGTACCCGCAGTTCAGCGCCACCGCGGGCTGGCCGGACATGTTGTACGGCACCGTGAACGCGATGTGCTCGAACGGCCGGGCCGGGTCGTTCGTCGGGGACGCCCACTCCGCGGGCGGCGCCGCGACCGGGCTGACCGGGGACAGGACGACGTCGAACGCCGAGATCGCGCGCAGGGCCGCCACACTCATGACGTCGATCTGCGCGAAGCCGCGGTAGACGTCCACACCGGACGCGTCGGCGCCGCCGGCCGCCCAGTCCGCGATGTAGGGCAGGACCTTCGCGCGCCGGTCCGGCGGCAGCGCCGTCAGGTCCGACCAGGCGCGCGTGCGCCAGAAGGTGTCGAGGCCCTCGAGCATGGCGCGGGTCAGGAACGGCTCGACCGGCTCGACGACCGCGCCCGCGGCTTCGAACGCGCGGGCCGCCGCGGTGACGGCGTCGCGGATCACCGGGTCCACCGGGAGCCCGGTGCCGGGCTCGAGCTGCAGGCCGACCCGCAGGCCGTCGATCGGGAGGTCGAGCGACGACCAGCCGAGCTCGGCCGGCGGCAGGCACAGGTGGTCACGCGGGTCCGGGCGCGAGAGCACGCTCATCAGCAACGCCGTGTCGGCGACCGTCCGGGTCATCGGGCCGGCGACGCGGCCGAGGAACGGCGGGACGACCGGCACCCGCCCGAAGCTCGGCTTCAGCCCGGTCAGGCCGCACCAGCCCGCGGGCAGCCGGATCGAGCCGCCGATGTCCGTGCCGACGTGCAGCGGGCCGTACCCCGCGGCGGCCGCGGCGCCCGCGCCCGCGCTGGACCCGCCGGGTGTGGCCGAGAGCAGCCACGGGTTGCGGGCCGTGGTGTGGAAGCTCGACAGCCCGGACGTCAGCATCCCGTAGTCCGGCATGGTGGTCTTGGCCAGCAGGACACCGCCGGACTCGCGGACCCGGGCCGCCGCCGGGGCGTCCTCGGTGGCCGGCACCAGCGCCGTCGCCGCCGTGCCCAGTGGCACCGGCGTGCCGCGGGTCGCGATGTTCTCCTTGAGCGTCAGCGGGACGCCGTCGATCGGGCCCAGCGGTTCGCCGGACGCCCAGCGCGCTTCGGACGCTTTCGCGTCTTCGAGCGCGGCCGAAGGGTCGTACGCGTACAACGCGTGCAGCTCCGGCTCGCGCGCTTCGATGCGGGCGACCACGGCTTCGGTCACCTCGACCGGCGAGAGCGTCTTCGCGCGGTACTGCGCGACGAGCTCGACGGCGGTGAGGTCGGGCAGCTCGGTCATCAGCGCTCCTTGCTCAGCCGGGCCAGCTCGGCGCGCAGGTTCGGCGCGGCGGCCAGCAGTTCCCGGGTGTACTCGTGCTGGGGTGCGTCGTAGACCTGCACCACGTCACCGAGTTCGACGATCTCGCCGCGGCGCAGCACCGCGACCCGGTCGCAGACGTGCCGGACGACCCCGAGGTCGTGCGACACGAAGATGAGCGTCAGCGCGAACTGCGCGGCCAGCGAGCCGAGCAGGTCGAGGATCTGGCCGCGCACGGAGACGTCCAGCGCGCTGACCGGTTCGTCGGCGATCAGCACGCTCGGGTTCGGGGCCAGCGCGCGGGCGATCGAGATCCGCTGCCGCTGGCCGCCGGAGAACTGGTGCGGGTAGCGCCGTCCGGCGTCGGCGGGCAGGCCGACGGCGGCGAGCAGCTCGGCGACGCGATCGGGCGCTCGGCGGCCGAGGGGCTCGGCGATGATGTCCCGCACGCGCATCCGCGGGTCGAGCGAGCCCATCGGGTCCTGGAAGACGATCTGCAGTTCCGACCGCAGGAAGCCGAGCCGCCGGTCCGGCAGGTCGTCGATGCGCTTGCCCCGGAAGGAGACCGTGCCGGACGTCGGCTTGTCGAGCGCCGCCAACAGCCGGACCAGCGTGGACTTGCCGGAGCCGGACTCCCCGACGATGCCGAACCGCTGTCCCGCCTCGACGGCGAAGCTGACACCGCGCAGGGCGTGGACGTCCCGGCGGGCGTACCGGCGTTCGAGGTCGCGGACTTCGATGATCGTCATCGGCGGGCCTCCAGGTCCGAGGCGTCCAGCAGCTTCCGCGTGTACTCGTGCTTCGGCTGCGTCAGCACTTCGCGCGTCGAGCCCGCTTCGACGATCTCGCCGTCCAGCATCACCAGCACGCGCTCGCACACCGACGCCACCACGGCGAGGTCGTGCGTGATGAACAGAAGGGCACTTTCACGTGAAAGTGCCCTGTTGATCAGGGTGAGGATCTGGGCTTGGATGGTGACGTCGAGTGCGGTCGTCGGCTCGTCGCAGATCAGCAGCGACGGCTCGTTCGCCAGCGCCATCGCGAGGACGACCCGCTGGCGCTGGCCGCCGGACAGCTGGTGCGGGTACGCGCGGGCGGTGCCCGGCAGGCCGACCGCGGCGAGCAGGTCTTCGGCGCGGTGGCGGCGGCCGTGGATGCGGCCGGGCTCGGTGACCTGGCGGCCGACGCGCATGGCCGGGTTCAACGCCGTCATCGGCTCCTGGAACACCATGGCCAGCTCGTTGCCGCGCAGCCGGGACAGGTCCTTTTCGGACATCCCCAGCAGCTCGCGGCCGCCCAGCCGGATCGAGCCCGACGCGGGCAGCTCGTCCGGCAGCAGGCCCATGATCGACAACGCCGTCAGCGACTTCCCGGACCCGGACTCGCCGATCAGGCCCACGCGCTCGCCCGCGCCGATCTCGAACGAGACGCCCTTGACCAGCTCACGAACCCGCAACCCGGAGACCGAAAGCGTCATGCGCGGGCCGCCAACCGGGGGTCGAGGCGGTCGCGGAGGCCGTCGCCGAGGAGGTTGAACCCGAGGACGGCGACGGCGATCGCGATGCCCGGCACCAGCGCCAGCCGCGGCTGCACGGTCAGGAGCTCTTGCGATTCCTGCAGCATCCGGCCCCACGACGGCGTCGGCGGGCGCGTGCCGAAGCCGAGGAACGACAACGCCGCCTCGGCGAGCACGGCGATCGCGAACGACACCGAGGCTTGCACGATCAACAGGCCGGAGATGTTCGGCAGCACGTGCCGCAGCGCGATGTTCGACCGCGACCGCCCGCCGGCGCGCGCGGCGAGCACGAACTCGGTGCTCATCACCTGCAGCGTCCCGGAGCGGGCGATCCGCGCGAACGACGGGATCGTCGCGATGCCGATGGCGACCATCGCGGTCAGCGTGTCCGCCCCGAACACGGCGCCGAACATGATCGCCAGCAGCAGCGCGGGGAACGCCAGGACGAGGTCGTTGACCCGCATGACGAACTCGCCGAGCCACCGCGGGGACATCCCGGCGAGGACGCCCAGCGGCGTGCCGATGACCGCGGCGATGCCGACGGCGACGACCCCGACGTACAGCGTCGTGCGCGCACCGACCATCAGCTGGCTCAGCAGGTCGCGGCCGAACTTGTCGGTGCCGAACCAGTGGGCGCCGGTGAAGCCGAGCAGCCGGTGGGTCGCGTCGACCTTCACCGGGTCGAACGGCGTCCACGCGAACGACAGCAGCGCGGCGAGCACGACCAGGCCGACGAGGACCCCGCCCAGGACCAGACTGCGCATCACGAACCCCGCAATCTCGGGTCGAGCACGGTGTAGAGGACGTCGACGACGAAGTTGACCAGCAGCACGCCGGCCACCAGCACGAGCACGATCCCCTGCACGGTCAGCAGGTCACGCGCGGAGACGGCGTCCAGCAGCATCGAACCCAGACCCGGCAGCACGAACACGCGCTCGACGACGACCGCGCCGATCAGCAGCGTCGCCAGTTGCAGGCCCAGGACCGTGACCACCGGTACGGACGCGTTGCGCAACCCGTGCCGCACCAGCGCCTGCCCGGGACGAAGGCCTTTCGAGCGTGCGGTGCGCAGGTAGTCCTGGCCGAGCGTGTCGAGCACCGCCGACCGGACGTAGCGCGTGAGCACCGCGCCCTGCACCAGCCCCAGCGACAACGCGGGAAGCACGAGCCCGCGGAAGAACTCGCCGAAGTCCTGGTTCGGCGGCGTCCACCCGCCGGACGGCAGCCAGCGCAGCTGCACGGCGAAGATCTGCACCACGATGATCCCGGCGAGGAACGCGGGGATCGCGACACCGATCTGCGACAGGCCCGAGACGCCCGCGCCGGCCGCCTTCCGGTGCTTCACCGCGGCGAACGTCCCGGCCGGCACCGCGATCACCAGCGCGACCAGCATGCCCGCGCCGACCAGCCAGAGCGTCACGCCGAGGCGGTCGAGCAACTGCGGGCCGATCGCTTCGCGCGTCACGTACGACCGGCCGAAGTCGCCGTGGAGCACGCCGGAGATCCAGTCGAAGTACTGCGTGACGAGCGGGCGGTCGATGCCGAACTCCGCGCGCGTCTTGGCCAGCAGCTCCGGTGTCGCGTTGACACCCAGCGCGACCTGCGCCGGATCGCCCGGCAGCACGGCCATGAACAGGAACACCACGATCGACGCGGCCAGCACGCTGACCACGAAGATCGCCACCCGGCGCAGCACCCGGGCCGTCATCGCGGTGCCAGCCCGGTGAGGTCGAAGGATTCGCTGACCTGGTTGCGAACGAACCCGCCGACCTTCGCCTTCGCGGCGATCACGTTGGGGAACAGGAAGAGCCAGTCCGCGGCCGCGTCGGTGTTGAGCTGCCGGGCCACCTGCTTCATGTCCGCGACCTGCTGCTCCGGCGTCCCGCTGTCGGCCTCGGCGAGCAGCTGCTGGACGCGCTTGCTGTCGTAGCCCCAGTAGTACTTCGGCTTCCCGAACGTCGTGATGTCCCTGGCCTCGACGTGCTGGATGATCGACAGGTCGTAGTCGTGGTCGGTGAACACCTGCTTGAGCCAGACCGCCGGGAAGTCGAGCGGCTCGATCGTGGTCCGCACGCCGACGTCGGCGAGCTGCGACTGGACGACCTGCGCGGCCGACACCGCGTACGGCAGGTTCGGGATCCGCAGCCGCAGGCTCAGGTTCGTCGCGCCCGCTTCCGACAGCAGCGCCTTGGCTCGCGCCGGATCGAACGGGTAGAGGTGCGAAAGGTCTTCGTACCAGGGGTCGGTCGGCGGGACCATGCTGCCGATCAGCGTGCCGCGGCCCGCCCACGCCGTGTCGAGCAACGCCTTCCGGTCGATCGCGTACGTCAAGGCCTGGCGCACGCGGACGTCGTTCAGCGGCGGCCGCGCGTTGTTCATGGCCAGCGTGACTTCGGAGTTCGTCGTGCCCTGGACGACCTGGAACCGGTCGTCGGCCTGGAACTGCGGGACCGAGTCCGGTGCGGTGATCGCCGAGATGACGTCGATGCCGTTGCTGAACAGCGCGTTGTTCAGCGCGGTCGGGTCCTTGATGTACTTGAGGACGACCGTCGAGTACGCCGGTTTCCGGCCCCAGTACGCGGGATTCGCCTTCAGCACCACGGAGTCGCCGCGCTTGCGCGCCGCCACGACGTACGGCCCGGTGCCGACCGGCTGGTTTGCCAGGTCGCCGACGCCGGTCGGGCTGAACATCGCGCCGAGGCGGCTGGTCAGGCTGAACAGCCAGCCGTTGGACGGCTTCGAGAGCACGACCCGCGCGTGGTCGGGTGCGACGACGTCGACGTGGTCGACGACGTCCATCGTGGACTTGAGCGAGATCGTCCAGGCGGTCTTCACGCGCAGCAAGGAGAACTTGACGTCTTCGGCGGTGAAAGGTGCGCCGTTGCTGAACTCGACGCCCTGCTGGAGCTGGAAGTCGTACGTGCGACGGTCCGGGCTGATCGTCCACGACTTCGCCAGCAGCGGCACCACCCGGCCCTGCGCGTCGAGCTTCACCAGGCCTTCGTAGACGTTGTAGAGCAACGCCTGCGGGATGGCGGCGCCGTCCGTGCGCGTGAAGTCGAAGTTCGCCGGCTCGGCCGTGAAGCCGACGGAAAGCATGTCCGGACCGGCGGAAACACTCGCCGACGAGCCGGCCGAGCAGCCGGACACCGCAAGCAGCAGCACCGCTGCCGCCAGGGAAATCCGGGCTTTCATTCGGCCTCCCGGTTAGTACACTGGTCTGACCAGTAGCCTGCCCCGAGCGGACGGCGAGGTCAAGCGATGCGGTTCGAACCGGTGGCGCCGGTCCGCGCGTACGAGCGGGTGGTCGAGCAGATCGAGCAGGCCGTGATCAGCGGCGCGCTCAAGCCGGGGGAACGGCTGCCGGGCGAGCGCGAGCTGATGACGCAGTTCGGCGTCGGCCGTTCGACGGTCCGCGAAGCCCTGCGCGTCCTGCAGGCGGCCGAGCTGATCCGGTCGCGGCCCGGCGACCCGCGCGGCCCGGAGGTGCTGGCCGCCTCGCCCGCCGCGCTGCACCGCTCGATGCACCGGCTCGCTCGCGCCGACCACGTCGGGCTGGCCGAGCTGCTGCAGTTCCGGATGATCCTCGACGGCTCCGCGCACCTGCTCGCGGCGGCCTTGCGCACCGAAGCCGACCTGACCGGCCTCGACGCGGCCCTGGAATCGATGCGCGAAGGCGTTTCCCGCGGTTACGCCGAATTCAGCCGCGCCGACGTTGCCTTCCACGAGGTGATCGCCCGCACCTCCGGCAACCCCCTGCTGGTGGTCAGCGAAGAGGTCGTCCGCGGGGTCGTGCTGGAGCTGGTCGAAGACAAGCTGGCGCACGCGAGCAACCGGACATCGCTGATGCGGACGTGGCTGGCGCACCACGCGGAGGTGCTCGACGCGATCCGCGCGGCCGACGGCCCGGCCGCGGCGCACCTGGCCAAACAGGCGCTGTACGACAATTACGCCGAACACGTCCCCGCCGCGCAACGCCCGCTGCTGGAACCGTTGCTGCACGCCTAAACTCGGCCGGGTGGACGCGGCGAAACGGGACGGTGTCGGGCTCGCGCTCTCGGGCGGCGGCTACCGGGCGATGCTCTTCCACGCCGGCGCGCTCTGGCGGCTCAACGAGCTCGGCTGGCTGCCGAAGCTGACCACGGTGTCGAGCGTTTCCGGCGGTTCCATCGCCGCGGGCGTGCTCGCGCACGCCTGGCACAAGCTGTACTTCGGTGAAGACGGCGTCGCGGAGAACTTCGCCAAGGAAGTCGTGCAGCCGATCCGGAAACTGGCGCGCACGAGCCTCGACATCCCGGTGACGCTGAAGTCGCTGTGCATGCCGTGGCGCAGCGCGGGCGAAGAACTCGCGCGCCGCTACGCGAAGCACCTGTTCGGCGACTGCTGCCTCGCGGACCTCGACCCGGACGGCCCGAACTTCGTCTTCACCGCCACGAGCCTGCAGGACGGCTCGCTGTGGTGGTTCTTCCGGCAGCCCGGCCCGCACGGGCGGATCTCGCTCGCCACCGCCGTCGCCGCGTCGTCGGCCTTCCCGCCCATGCTTTCGCCGGTCGTCATCCCGGACCCGCACCAGCCCGGCCGCAAGATCGTGCTCAGCGACGCCGGCGTGTACGACAACCTCGGCCTCGACCCGATCGAGAACCAGCGGGCCGTCGTCCTGGTGAGCGACGCCGGCAAGAAGATGCGGCACGAAGAGCGGCCGCGGCACAACTGGCCGATGCAGCTGCTGCGCGTGCTGACCGTGATGGACAACCAGGTCCGCGAGCTGCGCACCGGCTCGCTGCTGAAGTGCTTCGAAGAGAAGACGTACGCCGGCACGTACTGGGCGACCTACAGCGACATCTCGCACTTCGAGCTGCCGGACGCACTGCCCGCGCCGGTCGGGCACACCCGGCGGCTCGCCGAGACGAAGACCCGGTTGACCAGGATGTCCGAGCAGGTGCAGGACAACCTGATCAACTGGGGGTACGCCGTCTGCGACGCGGGCATGCGCCGCTGGGTGTGCCCGGGGACCGAGCTGAAGCCGGAGTTCCCGTACCCCGGCTCAGGCGTCGGCTAGGTTCGCGAACACGATGATGTTGTCCTTGTAGCTGTGCTCGGCGTGGTCGAACGCGCCACCGCAGGTGATCAGCCGCAGCTGCGGCTTGTCGCTGTTGCCGTAGACGGCATCGCGCGGGAACGTGTCCTTCGGGACCTGCTGCACGTGGTCGACGACGAACTTCAGCTTCTTGCCGTCGCTGCGGTCGACGTCGACCTCGTCACCAGGGGCCAGCTCCTTCAGCTTGTAGAAGATCCCGGGCTTCTTGTCGCCGTCGACGTGCCCGAGCACGATCGACGGCCCGGTCTCGCCGGGCACCGGCGACATCTTGTACCAGGCCGCCTGCATCGGCGTGTGCACCGACGGGACCGAGATCCCGCCGTCGGCCTTGGGCAGCACCGAGACCAGCGAGGATTGCGCGCCGATCTTCGGGATGTTCAGCTGCGTCGGGCGCAGGCCGGCGAACGGCTTGGTCACCGGCGGCGGGGTCGGCACGGACGACGACGGCGCCGCCGCCTGCGGGGTAGAGGTCCCGCAGGCGGCGAGGGCGAAGGACAGCGCCAGTGCGGCCGCGAGCACGCGGCCGCCGCGGCGGAACTGCGTGGTCATGCGGTCAGGACCGGGCCGTCGCGCCGCCGCCGGTCTCGACGCCGCCGGTCTTCGGGGTCACCTTGACCTGGCCGCCGACGGTGGCCGAGCCGCCGCCGTGGGCGACCGGCTTGGTGACCGGCTTGCCCTCGCAGCTCCAGGAGACGGTGGTGTCGTCGGACAGGTGCTTGCCCTCGTTCAGCTGGATCCCGAAGCCCCAGTAGCGGCCGTCCGCGCCGTCCTGGTACGGGCCCTCGACGACGGAGAAGTCGTTGGAGACGACGTTCTTCGGCTCGCCCGCCGCGCAAGCGATGGCCAGCAGGCCGCGGCCGCCGTCGAACTCCCACGCGTACGCGACGTCGTCGACGTAGTCGTCGCCGTGCGGGAACGGGTCGGTCGGCTCGGTGGACGGCTCGGTGGTCTTGGTCGGCTTGCCCGACGTGGCCGTCTCAGTGGGCGTGCCGGTGCCGGTCGACGTCGGCTGCGACGTCGGCTGCTCCGAGGTGACCGTCTCCGAGGTCGGCGCCGAGGTGCTCGTGGGCGCCTCGGTCGTCACCGGCGCCTCGGTGGTGCTCGGCGCGGCCTCGGTCGTCGAGGTGGCCGGCTCCTCCTGCGCGAACGCGGCCGGCGAAACGGTGAGCGTGAGCAGGGCCCCCGCGAGCACGGCGCCCGCGAGACGGCCCAGGGTCTTCTTCAAGGTGACTCCCAGGGAAGGAAACGCGCAATGACCCCCACTACGCGAGCCGCCCGGTGCCGAGAAGCACAAGATCGGGCGACTCGGACATCCTGCCCCATTACTGGTATGTACCGGAACCGAATAAGACGTGAAGAAGACCACGGCGGAAACCGGTAACGTTCCGGCCCGGCGAAATCCACATCGGACATTCGCACCGGCGGCGCTTTCAGCCCGCCAGCTTCGCGTAGACGACGATGTTGTCCTTGTAGCTGTGCTCGGCGTGGTCGAACGCGCCACCGCAGGTGATCAGCCGCAGTTCCGGTTCGTTGCTGTTGCCGTAGACGGCATCGCGCGGGAACGTTTCCTTCGGCACCTGGGTGACGCGGTCGACGACGAACTTCACCTTCTTGCCGTCACTGCGGTCGACGTCGACCTCGTCGCCGGGCGCGAGCTCCTTGAGCTTGAAGAAGATTCCCGGTTTTTTGTCGCCGTCGACGTGCCCGAGCACGATCGCCGGACCGACGTCACCGGGCACCGGCGAAAGCTTGTACCAGGCCGCCTGCATCGGCGTGTGCACCGACGGGACGGAAATCGACCCGTCCGGTTTCACGGCGACGGCCAGCAGGCTGGATTCCGCGCCGATCTTCGGGATCCGCACCGATGTCGGGCGCAGTCCCTTGAACGGCACGGTCACCGGCACCGAAGCCGGGACGGGAGCGGGCGGGGCGGCCTTCGGCGGCTCGGCGGTGCCGCACCCGGCCAGGGCCAGCACCAGGGCGAGCGCGGCGCCGGCCCGGCGGACCGTCACCAGGCCGTGCCGCCGAAGCCGGTCTCGACCCCGCCCTTGGGCGCGACCTTGACCTGGGCCTTCGGAGCGGCGTTGCCGGCGGGCGCGGAGCTCGTCGCCGAGCTGGTCCCGGTGGTGACCGGCGTGGTGCTCGACGCCGGGGCACTCGAGCTCGTGCCGGTGGTGGTGCTCGTCGTCGCGCTCGTCGTCGAGGTGGCGGTCGCCGTCGAGGTTTCGGTCGTGATCTGCGGCTGCCCCTGCTCGAACTCGACGGTGCCGCTGCCCTCGACGCCACCGCAGGTCCAGCTGAACTTCGCGGTCGTCGTGCCCGCCGGGGCGTCGACGACGCGCACCGAGTAGTTCCACAGGCGGCCGTCGGCCTCGTCCTGGTCCGGGCCACCGGTGACGCTCAGGTACTGGGTGGCGACCTCGCCCGGCCGGGCGGCCGCGCAGGCGATGACCAGGACGCCCTCGCCGCCGAGGCCGACGAAGCCGTGCCCGGTGTTGTCCTGGTAGTCGTCCTTCGGCGCATCCTGGGCGGGCTTCTCGGGCTGGGTCTTGGGCGCGATCCGCTTCTCCGTGGTCTTGACGTCACCGCCCGTGCGCGCCAACGGCGAGGTCGCCGGAGTGACCGAAGTGGACGGAGGCGTGGTCGTGCTCGTCGGGCTGCTCGAGGTCGGAGTCTCCGAAGTGGACGACGTGGTTTCCGTGGGTGACACACTGGTTTCGGTCTGTGCCAGCGCGGTGGGCGCGGCGGCGAAGGTGGCGAGCGCACCCGCGAAAACGACCCCGGCGACTCTGCTCAGCGTTCTGCCCACGGCGTGCTCCCAACAGTCTGACCTGCGATGTCGCGACTATCGGGGATTCGGTCGCCCGTGTTACGCCGTGAGGGCGAACGTCAGGTCGTCCCACAGGTCCTCGGGGTCTTCGAGGCCGACGCTGAACCGGATCAGCCCGGGCGGGACGCGCTCTTCGCCCGGCAGCCACGCCCGCCGCTCGACCAGGCTTTCGACGCCGCCGAGGCTGGTCGCCGAGACGATCAGCCGGGTCGACGCGCAGAAGCGGTCCGCCGTCTCGGCGTCGGCCAGCTCGAAGGCGATCATCATCCCGAAGCCCGGGTAGCGCACCCGCCGGACCGCGGGGTGCTCGCCGAGGCGCGAAGCCAGCAGCGCGGCCGTGCGGGACTGCTCCGCCAGCCGGACGGGCATGGTCCGCAGCCCCCGGAGGGCGAGCCAGGCTTCGAGGGCACCCGGCGTCGACCCGACCCGCGTCCGCGCGCCGCGCAGTTCGGCCGCGACGGCCGGGTCCTTCGCCACGGTGATGCCCAGCAGCAGGTCGCTGTGCCCGCCGATGGCCTTGGTCGCGCTGTGCACGACGATGTCCGCGCCCAGCTCCAGTGGCCGCTGCTGCAACGGCGTCGCGAAGGTGTTGTCGACGACGACCCGGCCGCGCGCGGCGGCGGCGATCGTCTCGATGGCCATCACGTCGAGGGTCGGGTTGGTCGGCGACTCCAGCCAGACCAGATCGGCCGTCGCCGCTTCGGCCACCCAGGCTTCGGTGTCGGTCGGCTCCAGCTCGGTGACGGCGAGCTTGCCCAGCTTCTGGGCGTGGGCCAGCACCCCGCGCGTGACGGCGTAGCTGAACGCCGGGACGACGACCCGCGACCCGACCGGCAGCAGGTCCAGCACCGCGGAGAGGGTGGCGACCCCGGACGCGAACGCCGTCGCGTGGCCGCCTTCCAGCGCCCCGACGGCTTCCTCGAGCGCGTGCCAGGTCGGCGTCCCGTCGCCGCGCGCGTACACGAAGTCGCCACCGGCCCGGTAGGTGCTGGTGGCGACGAGCGGCGTGTTCAGCGGCTCGCCGGGGCCGTGCGGCCGGCCGGCGGCGATGGCCTTGGTGCGGGGCGTCCAGTCGTCCATGCGGTTCACGGTAACCGCAGGTCACACCGCGGTCACTGTGACGAAGACGGCCGGCCCGCCCGCGCGTCCACGGGCGAACCGGCCTGGCTCTTCAGTGCGACCTCAGTGGGCGTACACCTCGAACTCGTACAGCGAGTAGCCGTACTTGGTGCCGCGCTGGACGCCCTGCATCTTGACGAACCGGGCCGGGGTCGCGGCGAACGCCAGGTTGTCCTGGCCGCCGTGGCCGTCGGTCACCACGGCCGCGTCCGTCCAGTGCACCGCGTCCGGCGAGAGCTGGATCCGGTAGCTCTTGCCGTACGCGGACTCCCAGCTCAGCAGCACCCGCGAGACCTGCTGGACCGAACCGAGGTCGACGGTGATCGCCTGGTCGTCGCTCCAGTCGCTGGCCCAGCGGGTGGCCGGGTTCCCGTCGATCGCGTTCGACGCCGGCGAGTTGAAGAAGCCGGTTTCGGCGCTGGTGGCGCTGACCGTCTTCGCCGCCGCCAGGTTCGCGATGTTGTCCCCGTGGTGCGCGGCGTACTCGACGACCTGCTGGAACGTCGGGCGGTTCTGCCAGCTGATCTTGTCCTGCGTGATGCCGCCGAGCGGGTTCTGGATGATCGAGTCGGCGCACCACTGGTCACCGGCCGAGCAGTTCGCGTCACCGGGGTAGACGGTGTTCGCGGACTGGCCGGCGGCCGTGGTCAGCGAGTCGACGAGCGCCTGGCGGCACGCGGTGACGTCGCCGCCGCCGCAGAACGTCTGCGCGAGCGGGCCCGCGACCGGCTGGCCGAGCACCTGCCGGATGTCCTTGCTGACGTAACCCCACCAGCCGAACTGGAACGACGAGCCCTTGTGCGGCTGGCCGGTGTGCCTGCCGTCGCCGTTCTGCCAGCCGGACGGGCTTTCGTTGATGCCGAGCACGCCGGTCATCGCGTTGTAGGCGTCGTCGCCGAGGGACGGCTTGAATTCGGCCTGCACCAGCAGCGGCCACCAGGCGTCGAAGATGCGGATCGCGTCCGCGTCGGCGTAGGTCTTGCTACCGGGCGAAGTCTCCTTGCGCAGGTGGCCGTTCGAGAGCCACGTCTTGAGCTTCGCCTCGGCGTCCGCGGCCGCGCCCGTGGTCGGCGTCTTGTCGAGCACCTGCAGCAGCAGCGGCAGGACGCGCTCGGCCCGCAGGTCGGCGAGCGCGGCGTCCGCCATCGCCTGGGTCAGGTTGACCCGGGTGACCTTGGTGCCGCTGGAGATCAGCTGCTTCACCCGCGAGTCGAGCAGGTCGACGCGGTGCACGGCGGACTTGTCCGCACCCGCCGCGGCGTACCCGTTGGCCTGCGCGTTGTTCCAGCTGACGTAGTAGTCCTGGTTGACCGACTGCGGGTGCTGCGACGACGGCGTGTAGGTCGCGACGTTGCCCGCCGGGTTCCAGCCCACCCAGTCGTGGCCCTGGTCGCCCCACACCGGCATGTTCGGGTCCACATCGGACTGCCGGGCCGGGTTGGCGCCGGAGTTGAAGTAGGCGATGTCCTTCGAGTCGGCGTAGAACCAGTTGAAGGTGAAGTTGATGTCGGCGGCGGCCCGCTGGAAGTCCGCGGCGGACTTGACGAAGGTCGGGTCGTTCAGCTCCTGGAACCCGATCAGCGAGTCGACCTCGTGGAAGTAGGACGACCGCAGCGCCGCGTACGCCACCGGCTTGCCGCCGACCGTCGCCCGGCTCTGCACCGGCCCGTACTTGGTCCGGTAGCTGCGCAGGGTGTAGGACCCGGCCGCGGTGCCGTCGGCGACCGTGGGCTTCCAGGCGTTCTTGACCTCCACGGTCTCCATCGGGACGCACTTGCCCTGGTAGGTGTAGTAGTTCGAGTCCTTCGTCGGCGCGCCGCCGCTCGGGTCGCACAGCTGCAGCGCGTAGGTGTCGATGATGTCCTGCGCCGACGTCGTCGCGCTCCACGAGTAGTCCTGGCCGCGGCCCAGCAGCGTGTACATGCTCAGCCCGGCGAAGGCCGCGCCGCGCGAGCTGATGCCCGGGCCCTGCAGCTCCTGCAACAGCAGCAGCTGCGGCGCGAAGTAACCGGTCTGCGGGCCGAACACGGCGACCGGGTGGCCGCTGGCGGTCTTGGCGCCGGAGACGAGCAGCGCGTTGGACATGCCGTGCTTTTCGCTCAGCATGTCGGCCGGCAGCACGCCGTTGTCGAACATCCCGCGGGCGGGCTCCAGCTCGGCGGGCGCGGCGACGTCCACAGTGGACGGCGTCGCCGAAGCGGCGGAACCGGTCCGGTCGAACACCAGCTGCTGCGGCGTCACCGAGTTCTTGTCCGGCAGGGCCCGGCCGGTCGCGTTGGCCGGCGTCTTGCCGTACGGGAAGGTCTGGCCGTCGTGCAGCGTCTTGACCGCCTCGGGGTCGTCCTCCGCGCGCAGGCTCTGCCACACCTTCTCGCCCTGCGCGACGCCGTACTTCTCCTGCAGCGCGAGCTTCGCGATGGCGTTCTGGACCTCACCGCCGCCGCCCGCGCCGAACTCGGCGCCGATCAGCGACGCCAGCGCGACCAGGTCGGTCAGCTTGAACGGATCGATCGAGCCGGCGTTGGTGATCGAGTCGACGTGCCCGGTCAGCACGTACTCGCCCGGGAAGTACCGGCCGTTGTAGGAGTCGCTGATGTACTTGTTGATGCCGTCGACGTAGGCCTGCGCGTCGGCGAGGCCCTGCGCGCCGCGCGGGCCGCTGGCCGCGGTGCGGTCGATCTGCGCCTGCAGCTCGGCTTCGGTGTACGGCGCGTTCGCGAAGAACTGCTGCTCGAGCTCGCGGTTGGCTTCGGCACCACCGGCGAACGAGGTGACCTGGCCGCGGGCGGCGTGCCGCAGCACGTCCATCAGCCACAGCCGGTCCTGCGCGGCCGCGTACCCGGCGCCGAACTCGGTGCCGGAACGGGTGGTCCCGGTGATGTGCGGGACGCCGAGGGCCTTGTCCCGCACGATCGTGACGTCGGCCCGCGGCTTGGCGGTGCTCGCCACCTGGTCGGCCGGGACGCCGAAGGAGGAGTCGTTGAAGTACTGGTTGATCGCGCCGGTGGTCAGCGTCTTGTAGCCGCCGGCCAGCGAGGCGTACTTGCCGAGCTGGTCGGCCGAGTGCGCCGGCCGGGTGCCGAGCAGCTTGTGCGCCAGGATTTCCGCGAGGGTGGCGCTGCCCTGTTCGCCGGGTGGCAGGATGTCGCTGCACTGCCCGCCGCAGTAGTCGTCGGGCGACAGGGCCGCCTCCGCGGCCGGCGCGGTGACGGCGACCTGGGCGAGCCCGGCCACGAGGGCCCCCAGTGCCGTAACGGTCAGGGCGCGGATGCCACGTCGCATGCCGGGCTCCCCTCAGTCCAGAAAAGTGACGTAGCGCACGCTACCCAGCAGTAGGGGAAGTGTGAAGACTTTTCGCGTTTTTCCCCTCCTTGGGCGTAGTCCGATCGGCGCAGCCACCCGGCCGTGGGTACGGTGAGGCCCATGACCTTGGAAAAGCCCCTCATCGACCGCCCGGACGGACCCCCTCCGGCCGATCTGGAAATCACCGATCTCACTGTCGGTGACGGCGCGGAGGCCACGAACGGCAAAACGGTCACCGTGCACTACGTCGGTGTCTCCCACGCGACCGGCGAACAGTTCGACGCGTCCTGGGACCGCGGCGAGCCGCTGCGCTTCGGCCTCGGGGCCGGCCAGGTCATCGCCGGCTGGGACCAGGGTGTCGCGGGGATGAAGATCGGCGGCCGCCGCAAGCTGGTGATCCCGCCGCACCTGGCCTACGGCGACCGCGGCGCCGGCGGCGTCATCAAGCCGGGCGAGACCCTCGTCTTCGTCGTCGACCTGGTCGGCGTGAACTAGCGCACAACCTCCCAAACCGGCCCCGGCGCACCTCGCCGGGGCCGGTTTTTTGCTCTATGCAGCGCATTTCGTCCTCGTCGACCGTGGCTACGCTCGAAGGTGATCACCGGCCGCAGGCCGGTGCCGACAAGGGGGGATCCACCGATGCGCGTTCGCGCCGTGCTTTCCGCTGCCTTCCTGGTCTTGACCGCCGGGCTCGCGACCGCGGCCCCGGCTTCGGCCGTGGCCAACGGTTCCGACGTCCCGGCGGGCCAGTTCGGGTTCGCCGCCAAGCTCACGATGACCAACATCCCCAAGCCCGACGGCAGCCGGTACAACAGCGCCTGCTCCGGCTCGCTGATCGCCCGGAACTGGATCATCACGGCCGGCCACTGCTTCCACGACGCGAACCGCAACCGCGTCTCCGGCCCGGTGCCGTACCCGACGTCCGTGCTGCTCGGCACGGTCGACCAGAGCACGCCCGGTGTCACGCGCAACGTCGTCACCGTCTACCAGTCGAGCGTCAACGACATCGCGATCGCGACCCTCGACGCCGACGTGACGACGATCACGCCGCTCACCGTCAACCGCGTCACGCCGTCGGTGGGTCAGCTGCTGACCCTCGCCGGCTGGGGCAGCCTCACCGCCGTCAACCCGGCGCCGTCCACGAAGCTGCAGCAGGGCACCGTGAAGGTCGGCCAGGTCGCCGCCGCGACGCTCGGCGTCCAGGGTGTCGCCCCGACGTCCACGACGAGCGCCTGCGTCTACGACTCGGGCGCGCCGTACTTCGTCGCGGGCGGCTCCGGCGGCCAGCTCGTGTCGGTCGAGTCGACCGGTCCGGACTGCCCGCACAACCAGCTCGAGACCACTTCGCGGGTGGACGTCATCGCGGACTGGATCGCGTCGCACACCGGCTGACCCCTGCCGGGCGTCACCCGATGGGCCACCGGGTGACGCCCGGCCAGGGAATACCCCGGCCGCGGCGGCGGCCCTAACGTCGAACGTCGACCACCGATTCGACGAAGGGGAGAAATGCGCCTGCGCGCCCTGCTCGCCGCTGCCGTTCTGACCATCTCCACCGCTCCCGCCGCCTGGGCCGTCGCGCACGGTTCCGACGTCCCACCGGGGCAGGACGAATTCGTCGCGAAGCTCGCGATGACGAAGATCCCGCGCCCGGACGGCTCGACGTACAGCAGCTACTGCACGGGCGCGCTCGTCGCGCCCGGCTGGGTCGTGACGACCGGCCACTGCTTCCACGACGCGAGCCGCAACCGCGTCTCGGGCAAGATCCCGTACCCGACGACGGTGACGCTGGGCCTGACCGACGAAGCCACGGAATCGGGCATCGCCCGGAGGGCGACCGAGGTGCTCCAGGCCAAGGAGAACGACGTCGCCCTGGTCCGCCTCGACTCCCCCGTGACCACGGTGACGCCCCTGACGGTGAGCCGAGCCGCCCCGAAGGTGGGCCAGCAGCTGACGCTGGCGGGCTGGGGCAGCCTGACGGCCGCGGACCCGAAGCCGGCCACCCGCCTCCAGCAGGGCACGGTGTCGGTGGCAAAGGTGGACTCGACAACGCTGGGCGTCCGCGGCGCGGCCCCGGAGATCACGACGAGCGCGTGCACCTACGACTCCGGCGCCCCCTACTTCTCAGGCACCGAGCTGGTAGCCCTGGAAGCCACAGGCCCCGACTGCCCCCACGCAGGAATCGAAACAACAAGCCGCGCAGACATCATCGCGGACTGGCTGACCACCCACACGGCCTAACTTCGCCCAGGGCGAACAAGGGTGACGTAGCCCACCCCCGCCCCCACGCACTACGCCTTCCGGACCACGCTGGAACGCGAGGGAAGGCACCGTGGGGGGTCCGGGGGGCTCGGCCCCCCGGGAGAAACAAGGCAAATGGGAAGGGGCCCGATCGCGCTAGCGATCGGGCCCCTGAACAGCGTGGGCGAGGAGGGAGTTGAACCCTCACGTCCTTTCGGACACACGGACCTGAACCGTGCGCGTCTGCCATTCCGCCACTCGCCCGAGTGCTTCCTTGCGGCAGCGAGGAGAAGACTAGCAGGTCGTTTGAACGGGTTTCACCGGGGGCCGTGTAGAGGATCGCTCACCCGGATAGGATCGATGCGGAAGCACACGTGTGAGGAGGTTTTCCCCGGTGGGCCGCGCCGAACGATTCGACAGGCGACTAGAGAACCTGGTGGGGAACACTTTCGCGCGCATGTTCGGTGGCAACGTCGTCACGCAGGAAGTGGCGATCGCCCTCGAGCGGGAGAGTGAGGAGAACGTTCGTGAGCTGGCAGGCGGTCGGCAGCTCGCCCCCAATCACTACATCGTGTCGCTGGGGGCGGCTGACCACGAGCGCATGGCCGGTGACGAGCAACGGGTCACCCAGGTGCTCGCGAAGGCGGTGGCGGAACACCTCGCCGCCGAAGGCCTGGACACCTATGGTGACGTCGTCGTATCACTCGAGCGCAACGAGGCGCTGCATACTGGACAGTTCAAGACCCGTTCGTCCGTCGATCCCGACGCCCGCCCCTCAGGCGCCGGTTCACCGCGGTCGGCACGACCCAGCAACGCAGGAGACCCAGCAATGAGCCAGCCCCCCGGCTACGGCCAATACGACCAGGGTGACCCGTACGGCCAGCAGGGCCAGTACGGCTACGGACAGCAGGGTGGCCAGCAGCCCGGGTACGACCAGGGTTACGGCCAGCAGGGTGGATACGACCAGTACGGCCAGCAGCACCAGGGTGGTGGCTACGACCAGTACGGGCAGCCGCAGCAGGGTGGCGGCTACGACCAGTACGGCCAGCAGCAGCAGCACCAGGCCGGCTACGACCAGGGCTACGGCCAGCCCCAGGGTGGTGGCTACGACCAGGCCGGCTACGCGCAGCCCCAGGGTGGCGGGTACGACCAGGGCGGGTACGCCCAGCCGCAGGGCGGCGGGTACGACCAGGGCGGCTACCAGCAGGGTGGCTACGACCAGTACGGCGGCCAGCAGCAGGCCGGGTACGACCAGTACGGCCAGCAGCAGGCGTACGGCCAGCCGGCCGCGGACCCGTACGGCCAGCAGGGCGGCTACGGCCAGCCCGCGCCGGGCCGCCAGCTCGCGGCGAGCCTGCAGCTGGACGACGGCTCGAACCGGACCTACTCGCTGAAGCAGGGCGGGAACGTCGTCGGCCGCGGCCAGGACGCGGACTTCCGCCTCCCGGACACCGGCGTCTCGCGCCGCCACCTGGAGATCACCTGGGACGGCCAGAGCGCGACGCTCGCCGACATCGGGTCGACGAACGGCACGACCGTGAACGGCACCCCGGTCCAGACCTGGCAGCTCGCCGACGGCGACGTCATCCGGGTCGGCCACTCGTCCCTCGTGTTCCGTACACAGGGCTGACTGGGGACACGGAATACTGTTCCCGCAGAATTGACGTGCGGGGGGACCGCGGCGTACCCGCGTCGCGGCTGCGCGGAAGAGTCGGGAGCGGACACACCAAGTGCCAGAGCTGGTCGTACAACTCACCAGGGTGGGCTTCCTCGTGCTGCTCTGGCTCTTCGTGTTCGCCGCGCTCCGAGTCGTGCGCTCGGACCTCTACGCGGCGTCGGGCATGCGCGTCCAGGTGCCGACCTTCGGGCGCAAGAAGGAGAAGAAGCCGCGCAACAGCAAGTCGCCGCAGCAGCTGCTGGTGACCCACGGCGCGCTCGCCGGGACGCGCATCGCGCTGGACGGCCGGCCGATCCTGATCGGCCGGGCCGACGACTCCACGCTGGTCCTCGACGACGACTACGCGTCGACCCGGCACGCCCGGATCGCCCAGCGCGGCGAGGACTGGTACGTGGAAGATCTGGGCTCGACGAACGGGACGTACCTGGACCGGGCTAAGGTCACTGCACCCCTCCGGGTCCCGCTCGGAGTCCCCATCCGGATCGGCAAGACGGTGATCGAGCTTCGCCCATGACTCTCGTCCTCCGCTACGCAGCCCGCAGCGACCGGGGCCTGGTGCGTTCGAGCAACCAGGACTCCGTGTACGCCGGCCCTCGCCTGCTCGCGCTCGCCGACGGCATGGGTGGGCACGCGGCGGGCGAAGTCGCCAGCAAGGTCGTCATCGCCTCCCTCGCCCCGCTCGACGACGACGAGCCGGGCGACGACCTGCTCGCCCAGCTGCGCGAGGCGGTGGCGAACGGCAACGCCGCGATCGCCGAGCTGGTCTCGCAGGACCCGGACCTGGACGGCATGGGCACCACGCTCACCGCCGTCCTGTTCGCCGGCACCCGGCTGGGGCTGGTGCACGTCGGCGACTCGCGCGCGTACCTGCTGCGCGGCGGCCAGTTCGCCCAGATCACCCGTGACGACAGCTTTGTCAACGAACTGCTCGAGCAGGGCCGGATCACGCCCGAAGAGGCGGCGGTGCACCCGCAGCGGTCGCTGCTGCTGAAGGCGCTCACCGGGCACGAGGTCGAGCCGAGCCTGACCGTGCGCGAAGCGCGTTCCGGTGACCGGTACCTGATCTGCTCCGACGGCCTGTCCGGCATGGTCAGCGACGAGACGCTGGCCGAGGCCGTGCAGATCCCGGACCCGCAGCAGTGCGCGGACCGGATGATCGAGCTGGCGCTCAAGGGCGGCGGCACCGACAACGTCACGGTGATCATCGCCGACGTCGTCGACGTCGACTTCGGCGAGGACGCGCCCATCGTGGGCGGCGCCGCCGGGGACGGCAGCGACGAACGGCACCAGGGCGACTCGCCCGCGGCCCGGGCCAGGGCGCTGACCCAGCCGCCGCCGCAGCCGCGCCCGGAACTGCCGCAGCCGCAGGAAGACCCGCGGGCCCGGCGCCGGAAGCGGTTCCGCTGGCTCGCCGGCGCGCTGGTGGTCCTCGTGGTGCTCGCCGCGGCCGCCATCGCGACCCGCTACTTCGTGCTGAGTCAGTACTATGTCGGCGAGGGAGCGGACGGGGAGGTCGTGATCTACCGCGGCGTCCCCGGCAGCATTCTCGGCATCGACCTGCACGCCTACGAGCAGGGGTCCTGCCCGCCGAGCCAGGTGTGCACGGACAAGCTCCGCGTCACCCAGCTCCAGGAGGACGCGCGGCTGGCGGTGCAGAACGGCGTCAAGAAGGACAGCCTCGACGAAGCGCGGAAGTACATCGACGACTTCCTGCAGCTGCGCAAGCGCTTGAACAACTGCGCGCCGGCGGGCGGCCAGCCGTCCCCGGCGCCGAGCCCCTCGGTCACGCCGACGACGACCCCGTCGGCTCCGGCCGGCTCCACTGCTCCGTCGTCGGCGAACCAGCCAGCGGGGAGGGACTGCTCGACGCCGAGTTCGACGGCACCGACGACGGGAGGCGGTAACTGATGAGCCAGCCTGCCGCGCGCGCCGCCGAACCGCTTGCCGCGCAGTTCCAGACGAACCCACCGCGCGAGGTCCCGACCCGCCGCAACACCGAACTCGTGCTGCTCGGGTTCGCCGCGGCCATCGTCACCATCGCGCTGGTGCTGGTGGAGGCGAACCAGGAGCAGGAGCTGACCTGGTCGATCATTTGGCTAGGCCTCGCCTACCTCGCGATCTTCGCCGCGGCGCACCTGGCCGTGCGCAAGTGGGCGCCGTACGCCGATCCGGTACTGCTCCCCTGCGTCGCGCTGCTGAACGGCATCGGGCTGGTGATGATCCACCGGATCGACCTGGCCCTGGCCGAACGCGCCACGCAGCAGGGCAAGGACTACACGGCCGCCGTCACCGCGCAGGTGCTGTTCACGGTCATCTCGCTGGTGTTCTTCGTCGTCGTGCTGATCGTGGTCAGCGACCACCGCACGCTGACCCGCTACGGCTACACCGCCGGCCTGGTCGGGATCGGCGCGCTGGCGCTGCCCGCGCTGCTGCCGTCGAGCCTGTCCGAAGTCAACGGCGCCAAGGTGTGGCTGAAGCTGCCGTTCTTCTCGATCCAGCCGGGCGAGTTCGCGAAGATCCTGCTGATGATCTTCTTCGCGTCGTTCCTGGTGTCGAAGCGGGACCTGTTCATGGTGGCGGGCAAGAAGCTCGTCGGCGTCGAGCTGCCGCGCGCCCGCGACCTCGGCCCGATCCTGATCGCCGCGTTCGCCTGCATCGGCATCCTGGTGTTCGAAAAGGACCTCGGCACGTCGCTGCTGTTCTTCAGCGTCATCCTGGTGATGCTGTACGTCGCGACCGAGCGGGCCATCTGGGTCGTCCTCGGGCTCAGCTTCTTCGCGGTCGGCTGCGTCATCGCCTACAAACTCTTCGGGCACGTCCAGCAGCGCGTCGCGAACTGGCTGGACCCGCTGGCCACCTACGACCAGGCGGGCGGCGGCTACCAGCTCGCCCAGGGCCTGTTCGGGCTCGGCACCGGCGGCGTCGGCGGCACCGGGCTCGGCGCCGGGCGGCCGGACATGGTGCCCGAGGCCAACACCGACTTCATCACCGCGTCCATCGGCGAAGAGCTCGGCTTCATCGGGCTCGCCGCGGTGCTGATGCTGTACTTGCTGGTCGCGATGCGCGGCATGCGCAGCGCGCTGGCCGTGCGCGACACGTTCGGCAAGCTGCTGGGCGGCGGGCTCGCGTTCACCATGGTCATGCAGATCTTCGTCGTCGTCGGCGGGGTCACGAAACTCATCCCGGAGACCGGTATCACCGCCCCGTTCCTGTCCAAGGGTGGTTCGTCGCTGCTCGCGAACTACATCCTGGTCGCGCTGCTGCTCCGCATCTCCGACGCGGCCCGCAAGCCGGCCGCGCGCCCGAAGCCGCGGCAGCAGCCGCAGGCCCCGATCGCGGAAGCGCACACCGTGCTCGTGCAGCGCCCGCCGGCGGACGGGGGCGCCCAGGCATGAACACCCCGCTCCGCAAGGTCGGCATGGCGATGCTCGTGATGGTCGTCCTCCTGCTGGCCAACGCCACCTACATCCAGGTCGTGAAGGCCGACGACTACCGCACGGACTCCCGCAACGCGCGCGTGCTCTACGACGAGTTCGCCCGCCAGCGCGGCAAGATCGTGTCGCAGGCCAACGGCGAGGTGCTGGCCAGCATCAACCCGTCGAACGACAAGTACAAGTACATCCGGACGTACGCCGACGGTCCGATGTACGCGCCGGTCACCGGCTACTACTCGATCAACTACGGCGCCGGCGGCTTGGAGCGCGCCGAGGACGACGTCCTCAACGGCTCCGACCCGCGGCTGTTCGTGCGGCGGCTGTCGGACATGGTCACCGGCCGCGACCCCAGCGGCGGCAACGTCCGGCTGACCATCGACCCGGCCGTGCAGAAGGCCGCGTACGACCTGATGACGCAGAAGGGCTACACCGGCGCGGTCGTCGCGATGGAGCCGAGCACCGGCCGGATCCTGGCGATGGTCTCGACCCCGTCGTACGACCCGAACCAGCTCGCTTCGCACACGTCGAAGGCGCAGACCGACGCCTGGACCGCGTTCAACAAGGACGAGAAGAAGCCCATGCTGAACCGGGCGATCTCCGAGACCTACCCGCCGGGGTCGACGTTCAAGCTGGTCACCGCGGCGGCCGTGCTCGAGGACGGCAAGGGCCCGGACACCCAGGTCAGCACGGCGTCCAACACGAAGCTGCCCGGCACCAACGTGACGCTGGAGAACTACGCCGGCGAAGCCTGCCCGGGCAACACGTTCCGGGACGCGCTCGCGCACTCCTGCAACGTGCCGTTCGCCGAGTTCGCCGGCCAGCTCGGCCCGGACAAGATGAAGAAGACGGCCGCGAACTTCGGCATCGGGCAGACCGACCTGACGGTGCCGATGAAGGTCGCCCCGTCGACCGTCGGGCCGCTCGACTCCCAGGGCGCGCTCTTCCAGAGCGGCATCGGCCAGCGCGACGTCCGGCTGACGCCGCTGCAGGACTGCCTGCTCGCGGCCACCGTGGCCAACGGCGGGATGGCGATGAAACCGCAGCTGGTGCAGTCGGTGCTGGCACCGGACCTGTCGACGATCGAGGACTACAGCCCCACCGAACTCACCGGCACCCCGGCGTTGTCGTCGTCGAACGCCGCGATCCTCAAGGACATGATGGTCGCATCCGAGGGCTTCACCAAGGGCGGTGGCAAGCGCGACGACGTCAAGATCGCGTCGAAGACCGGCACCGCCGAGCACGGCACGGACTCCAAGAACACCGCACCGCACGCCTGGTACACCGCCTTCGCCCCGGTCGACAACCCGCAGATCGCGGTCGCCGTTATCGTCGAGGACGGCGGCAACCGCGGCCTCGCGGCCACCGGCGGCACCGTCGCGGCGGAAATCGGCCGCGCGGCCATCAACGCGAAGCTCGGGGGTGGATAGCGCATGCTGTCCTCCGGTCAGCTGCTGGCCGACCGCTACAAGCTGACGAGCCGGATCGCCGTCGGCGGGATGGGCGAGGTCTGGCAGGCCAGCGACACCCGGCTCGACCGGACCGTGGCCGTCAAGATCCTCAAGGCCGAACTCTCCGGGGACGCCGAGTTCCTCCACCGCTTCCGCACGGAAGCGCGGATGACGGCGTCGCTGAACCACCCCGGCATCGCCGCGGTGCACGACTACGGCGAGACCATCTTCGACGGCGACCTCTCGATCGCCTACCTCGTGATGGAGCTCGTCGACGGCGACCCGCTGGCCGGGTTGCTGGCCAAGCACGGGCGGCTGTCGGCGGAGTTCACGCTCGACATGCTCGAGCAGGCGGGCAACGCGCTGCAGGCCGCGCACTCCCACGGCCTGGTCCACCGCGACGTCAAGCCGGGCAACATCCTGGTGACGTCGGCGGGCCAGGTGAAGATCACCGACTTCGGCGTGGCGAAGGCGGCCGACGCGGCCCCGGTCACCCGGTCCGGCATGGTCATGGGCACCGCGCACTACATCGCCCCGGAGCAGGCGCTCGGGCACCCGGCCGAACCGGCGTCCGACGTCTACTCGCTGGCGGTGTGCGGCTACGAATGCCTCGCCGGGCACCGGCCGTTCCTGTCCGAGAACGCCGTGACGGTCGCGATGATGCACATCCGCGACATCCCGCCGCCGCTGCCGCCGGACGTGCCACCCGCGGCGCGCGCGGTGATCGAGGCGACGCTGGTCAAGGATCCGCGGCAGCGCTACAACAACGGCGGCGAGTTCGCGGCCGCCGTCGCCGCGGTCCGCGCCGGGCAGCCGCTGCCGACGCCGTCCGGGCTGGTCAACGCCACCTACACGACGGGCCAGCAGCCGGTGGTGCCGCAGCACGTGCCGCAGCAGCCGCCGCCGTCGATGCCGGTACCCATTCCCCCGCAGCAGCTCCCGCCGCCGCAGCAGCAGATGCCGGTTGGCCCGCCCTCGCCGGCGATGAACCCGATGGCCGCCATCGGCCCGCCGTCCCGGCCCGCCCCGCGGCAGGTCATGGTGCCGGCCGCACGCAAGAAGACGCAGTGGGGCTGGTGGGCGCTCCTCGCGGCGATCCTGCTCGTTGTCCTCGTAGCGGGCATCGTGCTGGTGGCGAAGATGCTGGGCGGCGGCAACGGCTCGCCACCGCACAACGGGCAGACGCAGAGCCAGGTGGTCCCGGGCAGACAGGCGCCCGCGGAAGAGCCGGCGGCTTCCGGCGCCGGCTCGGCGAGCCCTCCCGGCACAACCGACGATGGCCGGCACGGCATCATGACCACACCTTGGACGGAATGGAACGGCACCCAGAGATGAGCACACCCAGACTGCTCTCCAACCGGTACGAGCTGGGCGAAACGCTCGGCTACGGAGGCATGTCCGAGGTCCATCACGGCCACGACGTGCGTCTCGGCCGGGAAGTCGCGATCAAGATCCTCCGTGCCGACCTCGCCAGGGACCCGCAGTTCCAGGAGCGCTTCCGCCGCGAGGCGCAGAACGCTGCCGCGCTGAACCACCCGGCGATCGTCGCGGTCTACGACACCGGCGAGGCGAACACCGAGTTCGGGCCGCTGCCGTACATCGTCATGGAGTACGTCGAAGGCCGGACGCTGCGCGACATCGTCAAGACCGAGGGCCCGATGTCGCAGAAGCGGGCGATGGAGGTCATGGCCGACGTCTGCGCGGCCCTGGACTTCTCGCACCGCCACGGCATCGTGCACCGCGACGTCAAGCCGGCCAACGTGATGATCACGAAGAACGGCGCGGTCAAGGTGATGGACTTCGGCATCGCGCGCGCGATGCACGACGGCCAGTCCGCCATGACCCAGACCGCCGCGGTCATCGGCACGGCGCAGTACCTCTCGCCGGAGCAGGCCCGCGGCGAGTCGGTCGACGCGCGGTCCGACGTCTACGCCGCCGGGTGCGTGCTGTACGAGCTGATCACCGGCGAGCCGCCGTTCACCGGGGACTCCCCGGTGGCGGTCGCCTACCAGCACGTCCGCGAAGACCCGAACCCGCCGTCGTCGGTGAACCCGGCGGTGGCGCCGGAGCTGGACGCCGTCGTGCTGAAGGCGCTGGCCAAGGGCCCGGCGAACCGCTACCAGTCGGCGGCGGAGATGCGCTCGGACCTGGTGCGCACGCTTTCGGGCCAGCGCCCGGTGGCGCCGATGGTGATGTCCGAGGACGAGCGCACGCAGGTGATGAACGCCGACCGGCGGCAGCCGCAGCGCTACGACGAATACACCGAGCCGGACGACGAAGACCCGCGGGCCAAGCGCCGTCGCCGCACGATCCTCGCCGCGATCGCGGCGGTGTTCGTGCTGGGCGCCGTCCTGCTCATCATGTGGCTGGCCGGCTCGTTCAAGAGCAACACCAACGCCACGGTCGCGATCCCGGACGTCACGCACCAGACGGTGCCCCAGGCGCGGGACACGTTGAAGAGCAGGGGCTTCGACGGCACGATCGAGACGAAGAACGTGACCTGCGGTGTGCAGCCGACCGACGGCAACCCGGAGTGCAGCCCGGACGACATCAACAAGGTCATCAAGACCGACCCGTCGGCCGGCGTCTCGGTCGCGACCAACACGAAGATCGCGCTGTACGTCGGGGCCGCGCCGGGCAAGTCCAGCGTCCCGGACCTCAAGGGCAAGACGAAGGAGCAGGCCGAGCAGGCGCTCACCGACGCCAAGCTGACCCTCGACCCGAACGTCCAGGAGACCGAGGTCGACGACCCGAACCAGGCCGGCTTGGTGCAGAACCAGACCCCGGCCGCGGGTACCGAGGCCCCCCAGGGCAGCAGCGTCAAGATCACGGTCGGCAAGTCCAAGCAGCTCAAGACGGTCACCGACTTCACCGGCAAGCCGTACTCGCAGGCCAAGGCGGCGCTGGAAGCCGCGGGCTGGAAGACGAAGCGGGTCGACCAGTCGTCGGACTCGGTGGCGAAGGACTCGGTCATCACCCAGAACCCGAACGGTGGTCAGCTGGCGGTCGGCGAGACGATCACGCTGACCGTGTCGACGGGTCCGACCACTCCGACTTCGACGCAGATCGAGATGCCGCAGCTGGTGGGCATGCCGGTCGACGAAGCGCAGCAGAAGCTGCAGAGCATGGGCTGGACCCAGACGCTGACGCAGCAGTCCGACCGCGGCAGCCGTCAGCCGGAAGGCACGGTCACCAAGCAGAGCGTGAAGGCCGGGACCCAGATCAACAAGGACCAGCCGATCACGGTGGCCGTGTCCGAGGGCAACGGCGGAATCACGTTCCCGACGTCGCCGTCGACCCCGGGCGTACCCTGACCGACCTGACGAAGAAGGCCCGCACGGCAAACCGTGCGGGCCTTTTCGTTTGTTCAGGCTTTGTCGAGAAACCCTTGTACGGCACCGAGAACCTGCTCGGCGTCACTCGCGGCCCCGCAGTCGAGCTCGAGTTCTTCGGCGGCGCCCGAGCGTTTGACCTTCAGGGACACGCGGGCTTCCCGCCCCCGCGTCAGCCACGCGAAGAGCGAGCGGCAGAAGACGCCGGCGGAGGTGCTCGAAACGCCGACCACGACGGCGTCGAAAACCTGGACGCGGCCGCGGAGTTCGGCTTCGCCACGCAGCCAGGCGGCGAGCTCCGGGAGCTCGTCGCCGGAGTTTGGGACGGTGATCGCGACGATCCCAGCCGTCACCCGATCTCCCTTCACCCGGAACCGGAGAGGCCCCGAACCTTAGTCGGCCGCGTGGCCCCGCTGGAAGCCCGGTCGGGGAACTGAACTGGGCAATCTGCCGTCAGGACCGGCGGCGCACCAGTGCCGAAACGGCGAAGAAGCTGACGGCCAGCACCGCCACCGCCGTGACCAGCGCCAAGACGAGCGGACCGCCGACGGGCTCGTCGTCGGTCAGCGCGTGCAGCAGCGGGTGCACCAGCGGGATCTTCGCCAGCAGCACCACGACGAGCGTGATCACCGCGGCGAGGACCGTCCAGCCGATGCGCTGGACCAGCAACCGCGAGCACGGCAGCGCGATCGCGATGCCCAGCAGCGCGCACGCGAGGTGCGCCAGCAGCCCGATGCCGAGCGCGGCGGGCTGGACCTTGAAGGACTTGATCGCCGACCACACCTCGGTGATCGCGGTGAGCACGAGCGAGCAGGCCAGCACGGTGAAGATCGCGGCGGTGACCAGCCGCCGCCACTGGCCCGCGTGGCTCAGCGTCACCAGGCGCTGCACCGGGTCCTCGATGTCGAGCAGGGCGATCGTCAGCCAGCACGACACGACCAGCAACCCGCCGGCGCTCACGCCGAACAGCGGCAGCGGCGGCGAATGCGGGTCGGCGTAGAGGATCACGCACAGCGCGAGGTAGGCCAGCAACGCCGGCAGGTACCGCTGGGAATGGCCGAGCAGCGCCAGGTAGTACCGCGTCAGGGCGAGCACGGCGCCACCTCCCGCACCGACCAGCCGTCTTCGAGCGCCCGCCGCAGCACGGCGTCGACGCTCGCGACCTCGACCGTGAGCACCACTTGCGGTCCTTCGGTGACGGCGTGCCGCACGCCGGGCTCGTCCGCCCAGCCGCGTTCGCCGCCGCGCAGCACGATCCGCGTGGTCGGCTCCGCGCTTTCCGCCGTCAGCCGGCCCTCGGCCATCAGGTGGACGACGTCGGCCTGGTCGTGCACCACCTGCGGCCGGTGGTCGGTGAACACGACGCTCGCCCCGCGCGCCCGCGTCTCGGCGACGAGCTCGCCGAGGATCGCGTGCGTGCCGACGTCCAGCCCGGACCACGGCTCGTCCAGGATCAACAGGTCGGGCCGGACCATGACGGCCTGCGCGAGCCCGACCTTCTGCGCGTTGCCCTTGGACAGCGTCCGCAGCGGCGCCGCCGGGCCGCCGACGAGCGCGAGCCGGTCGAGCAGCGGGTCGATCCCCGAGAGGTCGGTGAGCCCGCGGATGCGGGCCATGTGCCGCAGGTAGGCGCGGGCACCCATCCGCTGGCCGGCCGGGAAGCGGTCCGGCAGGTAGCCGATCCGCGGGGTGCCGGTGCGGGTCCCGGTGGTCGCGTGCGAGACCCCGGCCATGATCCGCAGCAGCGTCGACTTGCCGGAGCCGTTGCTGCCGAGGATGCCGACGACGCGCCCGGGCTCGACGGTCAGGTCGACGTCGCGCAGGACGAAGTCACCGCGTCCGTACCGCTTGCCGACCCCCGCCAGCCGGATCACGCAACAGCGGCCTTCTGGAGCGCCTTGGTCGCGCGCTCGAGCTCGTCGACCCGGGCCGGGTCCACGGGGTGGCCGGCCGCGGCCAGCCAGTTCGCCAGCATCCGGTGGCCGCCTTCGGTGAGCACGGACTCCGGGTGGAACTGGACGCCTTCCAGCGGCAGCTCGCGGTGGCGCATGCCCATCACGATGCCGGACTCGGTGCGCCCGGTGACCTCGAAGACGTCGTCGGAAATCGTGTCGGGGACCACGGTCAGGGAGTGGTACCGGGTGGCGGTGAACTCCCCGGGCAGGTCGGCGAGGATGCCGGCGCCTTCGTGGCGGACCTGGCTCGTCTTGCCGTGGAGCAGTTCGGGGGCGCGGTCGACGGTGGCGCCGTAGACCACGCCGAGGGCCTGGTGGCCGAGGCAGACGCCGAGCATCGGCGTGCGCGTCTCGGCGCACTTGCGGATGACGTCCATGCTCTGACCGGCGCGTTCGGGGGTGCCCGGGCCGGGTGAGACCAGCACGGCGTCGAACTCGGGCACGCGGTCGAGGTCCACGACGTCGTTGCGCCAGACCGTGCAGTCGGCGCCGAGCTGGGCCAGGTACTGGACCAGGTTGTAGACGAAGCTGTCGTAGTTGTCGACGACGAGAACGCGCATGGGGCCGAGCTTACCGGCTCCCAGTCCGTGGACCGTACGCCAAATCACATTTCGAGTAAGGTCACCCTAACTTACCGTGGAGGGGGTGAGCCGTTCTCTTCGTGTAGCCGTCGTGGGCGCCGGTCCCGCCGGGATCTACGCCGCCGACATCCTGGACAAGTCCGACGCCGACGTGACGATCGACCTGTTCGAGCGGATGCCCGCGCCGTTCGGGCTGATCCGCTACGGCGTGGCGCCCGACCACCCGCGGATCAAGGGCATCGTGACGGCGCTGGAGAAGGTGCTCTCGAAGCCGAACATCCGGCTGCTGGGCAACATCGACTACGGCACCGACATCAAGCTCGACGAGCTGCGCGAATTCTACGACGCGGTGATCTTCTCCACCGGCGCGTCCGCCGACCGCGCGCTCGACATCCCGGGCATCGACCTCGACGGCAGCTACGGCGCCGCGGACTTCGTGTCCTGGTACGACGGCCACCCCGACGTGCCCCGCACCTGGCCGCTGACCGCCACTTCGGTCGCGGTCCTCGGCGTCGGGAACGTCGCGCTCGACGTGGCGCGGATCCTGGCCAAGACGGCGGACGAGCTGCTGACCACCGACATCCCGGACAACGTCTACCAGGGTCTTCGCACGAGCCCGGTGACAGACGTGCACGTGTTCGGCCGCCGCGGGCCGGCGCAGGCCAAGTTCACGCCGCTGGAGCTGCGGGAGCTGGACCACTCGCCGAACGTCGAGGTCATCGTGTACCCCGAGGACATCGAGTTCGACGAAGGCAGCATCGCCGCGCTGCGGGCGTCGAAGCAGGTCGACATGGTCGTGAAGACGCTGCAGGAGTGGGCGATCCGGGAGCCGGGCACCCGGCCGCGGCGGCTGCACCTGCACTTCTTCCACTCGCCGGCCGAGGTCCTCGGTGAGGATGGTCGCGTCACCGGCCTGCGCACCGAGCGGACCGAGCTGACCGGCGACGGGACCGTCCGCGGTACCGGCGAATTCCACGACTGGGACGTCCAGGCGGTGTACCGCGCGGTCGGCTACCTGTCGTCGCACCTGCCGGAACTGCCGTTCGACCACGTGGCCGGCGTCGTGCCCAACCAGGCGGGCCGCGTGCTGGACCTGGACGAGAACCAGCTGCCGGGCGTGTACGTGACGGGCTGGATCAAGCGCGGCCCGATCGGCCTGATCGGCCACACGAAGGGCGACGCGGCGGAGACCGTCGCGAGCCTCCTCGCGGACGCTTCGACCTTGGCCACCCCGAAGTACGCGTCCCCGGACGCGATCCTGGACTTCCTCGAGGCCCGGGGCATCCCGTTCACGAACTGGGACGGCTGGGGCCGCCTGGACGCGCACGAGAAGTCGCTCGGCGCGGCGGCGGGTCGCGAGCGGGTCAAGGTGGTCGAGCGCGCGGAGATGACCCGGATCTCGCGCGGCTAGGCTCCCGCGCCGAGGTAGGTCAGCACGGCCAGCACGCGGCGGTTCGTGTCGTCCGAAGCCGTGATGTCGAGCTTCGCGAAGATGTTCGCCGTGTGCTTGCCGACCGCTCCTTCGCTGAAGTGCAGCCGGGACGCGATGGCCGCGTTGGAGCAGCCTTCCGCCATCAGCGCGAGGACTTCGCGCTCGCGCGGGGTCAACGCGGCCAGCGGGTCGGAGGCGTTGCCCGCCACCAGTTTCGCGATGACCTCGGGGTCCATCACCGTGCCGCCGGCGGCGACCCGGCGGACCGCGTCGATGAACTGCTCGGCGTTGAACACGCGGTCCTTCAGCAGGTAGCCGATCGCACCCGTGCCGTCGGCGAGCAGTTCGCGCGCGTACAGCTGCTCGACGTGCTGGGAGAGCACGAGGATCGGCAGCCCGGGAACCTCCCGGCGGGCGGCCAGCGCGGCCTGCAGGCCCTCGTCGGTGTTGGTCGGCGGCATCCTGACGTCCACAATGGACACTTCGGGCCGGTGCTCGCGCAACGCCGCGACCAGTTCCGGACCGCTGCCGACCGCGGCGACGACGTCGAAGCCGTGCGCGGCCAGCAGGTGCGTCAAGCCGTCTCGGAGGAGGTACTGGTCCTCGGCGACGAGGGTTCGAGGTCGAGCTGACACGGGATCTCCAGAGTCGCCTTCGTCGGGCCGCCGATCGGGCTGGTCAGCGTCAACCTACCGTCGAAGCCGCCCAGCCGGCGCTCGATTCCCCGCAGTCCCGACCCGCGGGCCGGGTTAGCACCACCCGGGCCGTCGTCGGTGACGACCACCGTCAGCGACCCGTCGTCGAACTCCACGTCGATCGACACGCGCTTCGCGCCGTGCTTCGCCGCGTTGCCCAGCAGTTCGGACACCGCGAAGTACACGCACGCCTCCACCGGCTCCTCGACCCGCCCCGGCAGCGAGCCGGTGACCTGCGTCTTCAGCGGGCTGTCCAGCGCCTGCGCCCGGATCGCGTCCAGCAGCCCGCGTTCGGACAGCACCGGCGGGTGGATGCCGCGGATCAGCACCCGCAGCTCGGTGAGCGCCTCGGACGACGCCGCGCGCAGCTCCGCCGCGAGCCGTTTCGCGGCGGCCGGATCGGTGTCGACCAGGGCTTCGACCGCGCCGAGCTTCATGCCCATCGCGACGAGCCGGGACTGGATGCCGTCGTGCAGGTCGCGTTCGATCCGGCGCAGCTCGGCGGCCTGCGTGACCGTGACATCGGACCGGGTCTGCTTCAGCCGTTCGACGCGCTGGGCGAGCCGCGTCGCCTCGGTCGGCCCGAAGCACAGCCGGGCGAACCGGGCTTGCCGGTGGAGGAGCCACGGCGCGGGCGCCAACCCGGCGACGATCATCGCCGCCATGACGGGGGTCGCCGCGAGCGCGCCGAGGTGCGTCGACACCTCGGGTACCGGGAACCACCTGACGGGCGACGACACGAACGGCCGCCAGATCCAGAGCGCACCGAGGCCGATGCAGCCCCGGCTGACCAACGCGATCGACGGCAGGATCATGACGAACGAGCCCAGCGAGAAGAGCACGCTGCCGGCGAGATCACGCCAGGTGGCCCGATCACGCAGGATCCACCGCATGCGGGCGTGCTGGACGGGCCAGAACGGCTCTTCGTGCAGCTGCTTGCCGACCTGGTACAGCCCGTCCGGGCGCGGTACCGGCAGCCCGGGCGGTGGCAGGTACGGCCGCGGGACCTGCACCCCCGTCCAGTTCCCGGCTTCGCGGCGCAGGGTGTCGGTGACCGTCCGGGACCACAGCACGACCGGGATCGCCAGCGGCATGAACCCCACCATCAGGAGCAGCTGCGGGATCGCGAAGACCAGCTGCACCACGGCGAGCGCGAACAGCCCCGCCTGGAACCCCAGCGCTTCGAGGTGCCGGTGCAGCCAATTCTTGCGCGTGGGTTCGGCCGGGGGCCGCGGTCCGATCCACCAGCGCGTCCACCGGCCGTAGCCGCGCAGGACCACCGGCCCGCCGAGGAGGGCGGCCACGGGCAGCAGCAGCGTGCCCAGCGGGTTCACCAGCTGCCACAGGAATTCGCGGCCCGTCGCCGGGTCCTCCATCGCCCAGGTGAGCCGGTGCTGCCAGCTGATCCAGAACGCCCGCTTGTAGAGCTGGTTGCCGTCGCGGTACCAGCCGTCGCGTTCGCGCACCGGCTCCGGCGGCTCGGGCCGGTACGGCGCTTCGACCTCGACGCCGCACCAGCGCCCGGCCAGCGCGCGCACGGTCGCCGAGCGGCCACGGGCCCACAGGAGCGTGGGGCCGAAGAAGAAGACCAGCCCGACGCACAGCAACGCGAAGGTGAGCAGCTGGAGCAGGACGTCCACCCAGCTGAGCAACGAAATCGCAGCCAGCCCGAACGCCCGGCCGATGGCACGCAGGTACGTCATCCGGCACCTCCTTCCCCGGGATCTTCGCCGGACCGGCCACGCCACCGCACTGCCCGAAGCCCCACGAACGGGGTGGGCCCAGCCCCACCCCCGCTTCAGCAAAACGCTACCTGAGCTGGGGTTTCAGCGTCATTACGACAACGGCCGCCGGTTCGTAGCTTTGTCGCCATGCCACTCATCGAAGTCACCGACCTCCGCAAGTGCTACGGCAACCGGGTCGCGGTCGACGGCGTTTCGTTCACCGTCGAGCGCGGCGAAATCTTCGGCATCCTCGGCACGAACGGCGCCGGGAAGACCACGACCGTCGAATGCCTCCAGGGCCTGCGCCGGGCCGACGGCGGCACGATCTCCGTCCTCGGCCTCGACCCGGCGGCCGACCACGTGGCGCTGACCCGCCGCGTCGGCGTCCAGCTTCAGGAAAGCCGACTGCCCGCGAAGCTGCGGGTGCGCGAAGCCCTGGAGCTGTTCGCGTCCTTCTACCCCGACTCCGCCGACGTCGACGTCCTGCTCGACCAGCTGGGCCTGCGCGACCACGCCCGCAGCTACTTCGGCAAGCTTTCCGGCGGCCAGAAGCAGCGCGTCTCGATCGCGCTGGCACTGGTAGGTCAGCCGGAACTGGCGATCCTCGACGAGCTGACCACCGGGCTCGACCCGCACGCCCGCCGCGAAACGTGGCAGCTCGTCGAAGGCGTCCGCGCCACCGGCGTCACCGTCCTGCTCGTCACCCACTTCATGGACGAGGCCGAACGGCTCTGCGACCGCGTCGCGATCTTCGACGCCGGGCGCGTGGTCGCCACCGGCACCCCCGCCGAGCTCCGCGCCACCGCCGGAGCCGCCACTTTGGACGACGCGTTCGTCTCGCTGACCAGGAGCACCCGATGAGCACCTTCACCAAGATCACCGCGACCGAGGCGAAGGTCTTCCTCCGGTCGCCGTTCATGGCCCTCGCCGGCGTCCTGCTGCCGTCGGTCCTGCTGCTGGCGATCGGCGCGATCCCGGGCATGACCGAGCCCAGCGACAAGACGGGCGGCTACCGGTTCATCGACGCCTGGGTGCCGTCGCTGGTCGTCGTCAGCCTGGCACTGCTGGCCCTGCAGTCGATCCCGGCCGCCGTCGCGACCTACCGCGAACAGGGCGTGCTGCGGCGGCTGGCCACGACCCCGGTGCACCCGGCGAACCTGCTGGTGGCGCAGCTGGTGATCCACGTCGTGGTCGCGCTGGCCGGCATCGCGCTCGTGCTGGGCCTGGCCAACGCCGTCTACGACGTCCCGCTGCCGAAGCACCCGCTGACGTTCGCCTTGACGCTGCTGCTGGGCGTGCTCTCGACGTTCTCGCTGGGCCTGATCACGGCCTCGATCGCCGGCACGGCCAAGAGCGCGGGCGCGCTCGCGATGGTCACGTTCGTCCCGATCATGTTCTTCGGCGGCGTGTACCTGCCGCGCCCGCTGCTGCCGGCCGTGCTGCAGCGGATCGGCGACTACGTGCCGCCGGGCTCGCAGCCGCTGCAGGACGCGTGGGTCGGCAGCGGCGTCCAGCCGCTGCAGCTGGCCGCGCTCGCCGCCTTCGCGGTCCTCGGCACGGCCCTCGCGGCCCGGTTGTTCCGCTGGGAGTGAGGCTTCCACCAAAGTGGTGATGATCATCGTTTTCTCTTGTGGCGGGGTCACCCGGCCGGTAGCCAAGAGGGTGGCCCTGCTCAAACTGGAGGTTCGATGTCCCTGGACGTGTCACCCGCGTTGCTGGAGAAGGCCGAGCGCGGGGAGGTCACCGACGCCGAGTTCGTCACCTGCGTCAAGGAATCCCTGCCGTACGCCTGGGCGGTCATCACCGGCGTCATCGCCGACGCCGAGGGCGCACCGGACGGGTTCGCCGACAACGAGACCCCGCCGCCGAGCGAGGCCGCCCGCGGCCAGCTGCTGCGCGCGCTGGCCTCGGACGCCATCCGCGGCGGCCTCGAACGCCACTTCGGCGTCAAGCTGGCTTTCCAGAACTGCCACCGGGTCGCGGTGTTCCGGCAGTCGGAAACGGACGGGGAGCGGTACCGGGCGTTCGTCTCGCCGCGGGGCCAGCTGCTCAACCAGAGCCCGGAACTGCGGGACTGCTAGCCACCCGCCTCCGGCGCGCCCGGCTCTGCCACCGGTGCGCCGGAGGCCGGGTAGCCGCCGGACCTCAGTTGACCGCGACCTGGTTGAACCACAGCCGCGGTTCCAGCCAGGGGAAGACCACGAACATCAGCAGCGCGATCACGCCGAGCGCCAGGACGACCGCGATCGTCAGCTTCGCCGCGAACGGACCGGGCAGCTTCCGCCAGATCCAGGCGTACATCAGGCCTCCCCGATCTTCGAGAGCAGGTCGCCGTAGTTCTTGACCTGGTTCTTCGGCACCTGCTGGGTCAGCACCGACGTGATGATGAGCCGCTCGCGGGCGGAGAACTGCGGGTGGCACGTGGTGAGCGTGAGCAGCGCGGCCTGCTGGGCCTTCGGCAGCACGTCCTCGCCCTTGTACGGAACCGGGTTCACCGCGGTGCCCTGGCTGGGCAGCACGACCTTGCGGCCGAAGGTCTCGCTGTAGGCGCCACCGCCCTCGGCGCCTCCGTCGCGCAGGGTCGAGACGCCCTTGCACTTGGGGTCGGCGCCCTTACCGGTGGCCCAGTCCTTCATCTCGTCGTCGTAGGGCAGGACCTTGTAGATGTAGAAGTCGGTGGAGGTCTCGATCACGATCTGGTCACAGGAGGAGAGGTTGTCCAGGTCGTTGAACGGGGCGCCCTTGCCGACGCGGTGGCCGGCCACCGCGAAGTTGCCGGGCTCGCCGGGCAGCGCCGTGCCCTTGTAGTGGCCGGGGCCAACCTCGAGGGCGGCGTCGTCGGTGCCCTCCTGGATCGTGAAGTTGTAGTCCACGCCGAAGCTGGGGATGTGGATGCGGGCGAACGCCTTGCCGTCGACCAGCTCGGGGTGCAGCGTGCGGTCGTGCGCCCACTCGCCGTCGAGCTGGTCGCTCGCCTCGGACTGCTTGCCCGCCGAGAACAGGTCGGTCACGTACAGCTCGTAGACCATGAACAGCAGCACGACCAGGCCGAGCGTGATGAGGATTTCGCCGGCCGTCCGGATCGCGACGCCGCCCTTCCCGAGCGGGGCCGGGGCGGGCTTCTCCTTGGTCGCCGTGCCGCCCTTGCCGACCGGGGCGAAGACGACGGTCTCCTCGGCCGCCCCGGGTGGCGGGGGCGGGCTGGTGTAGCGGCGGGGCGGCGGGCCCGGCGGACGCCGCGGCGGCTGGCCCTGGGGCCGCGGGGGCGGCACCTGGCCGCGCGGGGGCGGGCCGGGACGACGGTGCGGCACGGGTTGACCGGGGTTCCTGCGCCGGTCGTCATCCGGTCCTTCGCGCGTAGCCACGCAAGCTCCTCTCAAGCCGCGTCGAACCCTGAACCTTATTCTGGTTAGGACGGCGCCACGGACCGCACGTTGCCACCTGTGGTGACCCTCGTGCCGGCCGACGGCTGAATAAGGTTCACCTGGGTGACGCCGTTGTCACGGTCCGGGAAATCCGACCACTCCTGGCCGCTGCTTTCCTGCGGTCGTTTACGTTAACGTGTGCACGTGGCGCTGGTTGCGCACCCTCAGCGGGACATCGCCACCAGACGAGCCCGAAGAGCACCGCGAGGAACACACGATGCCCAAGTCCAAGGTCCGCAAGAAGACGGCGTACACCCCGCCCGCCGACCGGCGCACGCCGGTGAAGGTGCGGGCGGCAGGCCCGACCGGCCTCGCCTGGAAGATCCCGATGTTCGGGCTGATGCTGCTCGGCCTGGTGTGGCTGCTGGTCAACTACATCGCCGGGGACAAGATCTCCTGGATGGCCGACCTGGGCAACTGGAACTTCGCCGGCGGGTTCGCGCTGATGATCGCCGGTCTGCTGATGACGATGCGGTGGCGCTGATCTTTACTCCGTTCGGCGGCTTGACGTCGAATTACAGCGGTGTGACTCATCCCCAGTGTGGATAACCCCTGTGGATAACTACCCCACCTCGTGGGCGCCTCGCCAGGCGCTTGTGGTATCGGCCTGGGTGGTCACGGCGTTGCTGCTTGCCGGTGTGGTGGCTGACGCCCTCAGCGGCGACCGCGGCGGGCTGGTGCTGTTCGCCCTCGCCGCGGTGGCCGTCGGCGCGTTCGCCGCCCACGCCACCGTCGTGCGGCCGCGGCTCGCGGCCGGCCCCGAAGGCCTGGCCGCGCGGACGCTGGGTGGCACCCACCGGCTGCCGTGGGCGCAGACCCGCACCCGCCTGCGCACCACCAGGCGGCTCGGCCGCGACGGCGTCACGCTCGAGGTCGAGCACGACGACCAGCTGTACGTCTTCGGCTGGCTCGACCTCGGCGAGGACCCGCGGGACGTCCTGGACGTCCTCAGCACGCTACGGGCGCGCAGCTAGGCGCAGAAGTAGGTCGGGACGCCCCGGTAGGGGACGAAGCCGCAGCTCGCCGTCCCGAACGTGCTCGCCTGGTAGGCGAGCAGGCCGACGAGGGCGAGCGCGATGATCGTGAGGCCGATGGCCTGCCACCGCGCCTGGTTGACCTGCGGCGCGTAGAGCAGGGCGACGGTGACCAGCGCCCCGGTCACCAGGCCGCCGACGTGCGCCCAGATCGAGATGCCCGAGATGCCGAACGTGATGAAGGCGTTCAGCGCGAGCGTGATGATCAGCCCGGTCGGGTTCAGCCGCAGCTTCAGCACGAGCACCGCGTACGCGCCCATCAGGCCGAACAGCGCGCCGGACGCGCCGACCGTCGGTGGGCTGTCCTGGTCGAAGATCAGCACGGCGGCGGACGCGCCGAGCATCGAGACGAAGTAGAGCGCGAGGTAGCGGCCGCGGCCGCAGACCTGCTCCAGCGCCCGGCCCATCATCCACAGCGAGAACATGTTGACCGCGACGTGGATCGGCCCGTAGTGCAGGAACCCGCTGGTCAGGACCCGCCACCACTCGTCGTGGCCCAGGGTCGCGGTGACGTAGAGGCTGCCGCGCTGGAAGGCGTTCGACGCGTCGTTGTCGTTGAGGCTCTTCGCCTGGAAGACCGTGAACAGGTAGACCAGGACGTTCACCGCGAGGATGACCTGGGTGACGAGCACGGACTGCGAGAGCCGCGCACCGAAGACGGTCCGCTGGCCGAGGCCCGCTTCCTGGTACTCGCGGTGCTGACGGCGCTGCTCCTGGCCGCCGGCGTGGACGCAGTCGGTGCACTGGAAGCCGACGGGGGCTTCGCGGAGACAATCCGGGCACGCCGGACGCCCGCACCGGGAACAGCTCAGTCCGGTCGGGCGGTTCGGGTGCCACCAGCACCCGGGCAGCGCGGCTTGCTCGGCGGCGGGGTTCGGCGGTTGGTTCACGATGTCACCAACCTACCGAAACCCGCGTCGGCAAGCCTCAGTGCTCGACGGTGACCTTTTCGATCACGATGTCGGTCAGCGGACGGTCCGCCGGGCCGGTCGAGGTGCGCGCGATGGCGTCGACGACGGTGCGCGACTCCTGGTCGGCCACCTCGCCGAAGATCGTGTGCCGGAAGTTCAGGTGGGTCGTCGGCGCGACGGTGATGAAGAACTGCGAGCCGTTCGTGCCCGGCCCGGCGTTCGCCATGGCCAGCAGGTACGGCTTGCTGAACTGCAGCTCCGGGTGGAACTCGTCGCCGAACTTGTAGCCGGGGCCGCCGCGACCGGTGCCGGTCGGGTCGCCGCCCTGCAGCATGAAGCCGTCGATGACCCGGTGGAAGATCGAGCCGTCGTAGAAGGGGCCGGAGTTCGTGCCCGCCGCGTTCGGCTGGGTGTACTCCTTGGTGCCCTCCGCGAGCCCGACGAAGTTCGCGACCGTCTTCGGCGCGTGGTCCGGGAACAGGTTCAGGTGGATGTCACCCTGATTGGTGTGCAGCGTAGCTTTCACGGACCTCATCGTGCCATCTGCGGGCGGGCGGCGCGGAAAAGGGGCACGATAGGTTACGGGTAACAGAGCAGTGCCGAAACGAATGAAGAGGTGAAGCCCATGTCCCGGGCGACAGCCCAGGCCGTCGAGACCGCCGACAAACTCGTCACCGAGGGCGTCAAGCAGGGGCGGCGCGCGCAGCAGCAGCTCGCGAAGAAGACGGAACTGACCCGCAAGGAGCTCAAGAAGAGCTCGAAGGCCGCTCGCCAGGAGGCGCTCGCGCGCCTGTCCGAGCTGCGCAAGCCGGGTCGCAAGGCGAAGAAGGCCGCCATCAAGGCCGCGAAGGCGGCCGGCGACTCGAAGCGCCGCGGCAAGAAGGACTTCAAGGCGGCGAAGAAGGACTTCTACGCCGCGCTGTCCGAGGCCAAGTCGGCCGCCAAGGGCACCCGCAGCCGTCGCAAGTGGCCGTGGCTGCTGGGCCTGGTCGTGGTCGGCGCCGGCGCTGCCTACGCCCTCCGCTCGAAGCAGGAGCCGCCGGTCGCGCCCGCGCCGCCGAAGGCCACCCCGCCCGCGCCGAAGCCGGCCGAAGCGGCGAAGCCGACCCCGCAGGCGAACGGCAAGGCGCCTTCTCCGGCGCCCGCCGAAAAGAAGAACTGAACACGACGCGAAGAGGCCCCCGGGGGTGCAGCCGGGGGCCTCTTCAGTCGTGCCTGGGAACCGATCAGACGGCAGCGGCGTGCTTGTCGATCAGCTGGCCGAGCCGCGGCAGCGCCTCTTCGACGTTCTTCTTGCCGTTCGGGCGCAGCTTCGAGTAGACCTTCTTGATGCTGTCGCGGCTGCTCTTCTCCGCGCGCGTGTCGGTGACGCTCAGCAGCGCGTCGGAAGCCTCGTCCGAGCGGCTGGACAGGTAGGCACCGAAGTCGTTGCCGCCCTTGGCGCGGTAGTCGCCGTAGAACGGCTCGAGCGCGGACGCGAAGTCCGGCAGCAGGGTGTCGACGGCCGAGGGGATGATGCCCGGCTTGATCTTCTTGACCGCGGCGAAGCCGGTCTTCACAACGGCACCCGAAACGCCGCCCTTGTCCGAGACCTCGGCGTCCACGAGGGTCTCGAAGTCGGAAACGACAGCCGGGCGACGGCTGGAGTCGAGCAGGATTTCCTTGAGGGTGTCAGCCACGAATCTTGTCCTTTGTCCTTGCAGAGTTGGTGCCCCGCCCCGGGGTGGGGGTTCCCCGGTGGCTGCGGTGCGCGAGTCCACGAAGCCTGCGCGTGACGCACAGGGTAATACAAGATCAACATCACTCACCCGTGTGGAGGTCGCTACCTAGAGCTTCAGGGCGGAGATAGTCTTCTTGACCACTGTGCGTGCTTTCACGCTCTGCTTCTGGTTCGTGGTCGCGATGACCGCCGTGCCGCCCTTCGCGACCGCGTAGACGGCGCCGGTGTCGGCCGACAAATAGCCCCCCTTCCAGCCGGAAGGGTCGCTCGCGGGGTTCGACGAGTCCAGCGGCGCCGCCTTGTTGACCAGCGCCGTCGCCGTCTTCGCGTCCCCGACGTACACACGGACGGTGAGCTGGACCTTCCCGTCCGGGCGATAGAAGAAGCACGCAGGGTGCGGCTGGTCCGCCGACACGCGCACCTTCGACACGTGCTGGCCGTTCGAGTCGGCCACGAACTCGCTGTCGAGGTACGGGCAATCCTCCGTCGCGCCGGGCTGGGGGTCCGGGGGCAGGCCACCGGACGCCGTGCCCGCGGCGGTGGACGCGGACGGCGGGCTGGGCGTCGCGGTGCCGGTCACGGTGGTGGCGCCGCAGCCGGCCAGCAGGGCCACGGCGGGCGCGAGAAGTACGAGTCGTCGCATAGCGCGGACAGTCAACCACGAAGCATGTGTGGAAACCGCTGGCTGACGGCCGCGTGAGACGATGGCCGCGTGCTCACCCCCGAGCAGTACCTCGGCGCGATGGCCGAGCGCATCCAGCGGGCCGGCGGCCGGCTGAACACCGTGCCGATCGGCCCCGCCACGGCCGTCGTCGGGCTGTTCACCGAGTCGGTGCTGCTCTCGACGCTGAACTACTGCGTGGTCGCGGCGGCCGTGCCGGAGGTCAGCGCGGCCGCGCTGTACGACTTCACCGGCCGCGCCACGCAGCACGCCCGGGCGAACCTCGTCGGCACCATGGGCTTGACGGCGACGTCCGTGGTCATCGCCGGGCTCGTCGGCGGCCGCGTGCACCCGGACGCCGCGCAGGCGGCGTCGGCCAAGTCGGGCAACCAGTTCGGCGGCGAGACGCGGATGGTCGCGGTGGACCTCTCCGCCGGGCAGCTGCACGCGTTCGTCGGCGGCAAGTTCTGGGGCGCCGCGATGCACGGTTCGATCAACGCCAAGCTGACCTACTGCTTCCCGCAGCCCGCCGAGGTCTACCAGCAGGTGCAGTGGCAGCAGGCGCAGCAGCACCCGCCGATGCCGCAGGTCCCGCCGCCGCCGGTCGTCGGCCCGGGCGGCCCGCAGCCGCCGGTGTACCCACCGCCCGGGCACCAGCCGCACCAGGGCCCGTACGGTTACTGACATGGTGCAGTTGCGCGGCTGGCCGTCGTTCCCCGAAGAACTTCCCGTCTTCACGCCGGAATCGGCGCCGGCGGACCCGCAGGCGCTCTTCATCGAGTGGCTGACCGAGGCCGGCGAGCACGTGCTGGCGCCGCACGCCGTCACGCTGTCCACAGTGGACGCCGATGGGGCGCCGGACGCGCGGGTGGTGATCCTCAAGGACGTCGGCCCGGCCGGCTGGGCCGTCGCGACCAGCTCGGAGAGCCCGAAGGGCATGCAGCTGCGCAAGGACCCGCGTGCCGCGTTGACGTTCTTCTGGCCCGGCCGCGGCCGCCAGGTCCGGCTGCGCGGCCCGGTGTCCCCCGCCGCGCCCGAGGTGTCCGCGGCGGACTTCCTCGCCCGGCCGCCGGCGTCGCGCGTCGAAGCGTTCATCGGGCACCAGTCGCAGGTGCTGCACGACCCGGCCGACCTCGACGCGGCGGCCGCGCAGGCGGAGCGCTGGGTCGCGGAGAACCCCGAAGCGGCCCCGGAAACCTGGACGCGGTACCTCGTCGACCCGGACGAAGCCGAGTTCTGGCAGGCCAGCCACGACCGGCGGCACGTCCGGCTGCGGTACCGGAAGTCGAGCGAAGGCTGGGTCCGCGAGCGCCTCTGGCCGTGACGAGCCGTTCGGGGGTATGCGCGCCCGGCCCGCGTGTGCGCATGATGCAGGCATGCGCTCGAAGATCCTGACCGCCGGGCTGGTCCTGGCGCTGACCGCCGCCCTCGGGGGCGTGGCCGACGCGCGTCCCGGCCGTCCGCAGCTGGCCGACCCGCACCCGTGCCCCGGCCAGCCGGGGTTCACGTGCTCGACGCTGACCGTTCCGCTCGACCACACCGGCCGCGTGCCGGGCACGCTCGCCCTGCCGGTGGCGACCGCGGACAACGTGACCGCGCCCAAGGGCGTGCTGCTGTTCCTGACCGGCGGGCCCGGCCAAGGCGGCGTCCGGACGATCACGCGGATCGCGACGCAGCGGCTGCCGGAGGTCGCGAAGGACTACCGGATCGTCATGCTCGACCAGCGCGGCACCGGCCCGTCGGGGGCGCTGCAGTGTCCCGGCCTGCAGGCGGAGATGGGCAGTTCGGACATCGCGACGCCGTCGGCCGCCGCGGTGCGGGAGTGCGCGCGCATCCTCGGCGACACGGCACCGCTGTACTCGACCGACCAGACGGTGGCGGACTTCGACCAGCTCCGCCAGGCGCTGGGCGTGCCCAAGCTGGTCGTCGACGGCGTGTCGTACGGCTCCTTCACGGCAGCCCGGTACGCGATCGCGCACCCGCACAACGTCAGCAAGGTCATCCTCGATTCGGTGCTCCCGCACCACGCGACGGCGTCGGCATCGCTGTACCTGACGGGCATGACGGCCGAAGCCCGCGTGCTCCGCGCGGCCTGCGCGGTGGCCCCGGCCTGTGGCTACGACCCGGCCGAGGACCTGGCGTGGGTGGTCCGCCACCGCGGTACGGACGACGGCGTGCGGATCTTCGACACGGTGGTGTCGTACGAATTCTCGGACCCGACGTACCGCAACCCGGAAGCGGGCGACGTCATCGGCGCCCTCCACGAAGCCCGCACCGGCGCCCCGGCCCGGCTCGACGCGCTGCTGGCGGCGTACAAGTCCGGCGGCGACGACCCGGCGTCGTTCAGCGCCGGCCTGCACGCGGCGGCGCTGTGCGCGGACCAGCGTTTCCCGTGGGGTTCGGCGGCCACGCCCCTCCCGCTCCGGCAGCCGTTGCTCTCGTTGACGGCCCACACGCTGCCGGAGTCCGCGACGTGGCCGTACACGACGGGCGTGGCCACGCAGCAGGGGTTCATCCAGAGCTGCCTGCCGTGGCCGGCGGAACGCCCCGCTTCGAACCCCGCCGGTTCGCTGCCGGAGGTCCCGGTCCTGCTGCTCAACGGCGACCGGGACCTGTCGACGCCGTTGGAGTGGGCCCGCGAGGAAGCGGCCCGTGCGCCGCGCGGCAAGCTGGTGGTCGTGCCGGGCGAGTCGCACTCGATCCAGAACCGCGAGCGCGGCCACGCGGGGCGGGACGCGGTGCTCAGCTTCCTGTCGGCCACGTGACCGGGAGCTCGTGGACGCCGTAGATGTTCATGTCCGTGCGCAGCTTGACCTCCTCGGCCGGCACCGCCAGCGCCAGGGCCGGGAAGCGGCGCAGCAGGCCTTCGAACCCGGCGCGCATCTCGATGCGGGCCAGCTGCTGGCCGAGGCACTGGTGCACGCCGTGGCCGAAGGACAGCAGGCCGCGGGCGTTGCGGCGGATGTCGAGCGTGTCCGGGTTTTCGAAGCGCCGGGGGTCGTGGTTGGCGGCCAGCAGGGAGACGACGACCGTCGAGCCCTTGGCGATCGTTTCGCCGCCGAGCTCGAGGTCTTCGGTGGCGTAGCGGAAGAAGATGTCCGCCACGGACAGGTAGCGCAGCAGCTCTTCCACGGCGCCGGGCAGCAGTTCCGCGTCGGCGCGGAGTTCGGCCGCCTGCCCGGGGTGCGCCAGCAGCGCGAACGTGCCCAGCGACAGCATGTTCGCCGTGGTCTCGTGGCCCGCGAGCAGCAGCAGGAACGCCGCGCCGGTCAGCTCTTCGATCGTCAGGTCGTCGTGGCGGGCGAGGTCGGAGAGGATGTCTTCGCCCGGCTCGGCGCGCTTCTTCGTGACCAGCTCGGTCAGGAAGGTGTTGAGCGCGATGTACGCGCCCATCTTCTCCTCGATGGTCTGCTCCCGGACCATGAACTGCGCCGAATTCGCCTGGAAGCTCTCGCGGTCGGCGTACGGCACGCCGAGCAGCTCGCAGATCACCAGCGACGGCACCGGGAGCGCGAACTCGTTGACCAGGTCGACCGGCGGGGCCAGCCGCGCGAGGTGGTCCAGCTGCCGCTCGACGACGTCGGCGATGTGCTCCTCCAGCTGCTTCATCCGCTTGACGGTGAAGGCGCCGGTGAGCTTGCGGCGCAGCCGGCTGTGGTCCGGCGGGTCCATCGCGATGAACATGCCCGGCAGCTGCGGGGACGGCTCTGTGGCGGCGGGCATGCCGGTCTCGTACGGCACGTGGATGACGTCGAGGTCGAGGCGCGAGCTGAACCGCGTGTCGGCCATCAGCTGCCGGACCTCGTCGTAGCCGGTGACGAGCCAGCCCTCGTGCCCGTCGGGGAACACCAGCGGGCTGACCGGGCGGGCGTCGCGCAGCCGGGTGAGCGCGCTCGGCGGGTCGAAGGGGCCCGCGTCGCGGTCCATCGGGAGTCCGTGCGGGACGTCGGCCGTCTGGGTCATCGGCTTTCCTTTCGTGGTGGGTACCGACGACGATCGCCGGGCGGGCTGACACGGGCCTGACACGCCTCGGACACCGCCGGCCGTGGCAAGATCGGCCGGGTGCAGATCGGGATCCTGGGGCCCTTCGAAGTGCGCACGGACGACGGCGCGCTCGCTGATGTGCCGGGCGCCCGCCTGCGGGGACTGCTGGTCGCCCTCGCGCTCGAGCCGGGCCAGGTCGTCCCGAAGAACACGCTCGTCGACTGGATCTGGGGTGAGCACCCGCCCGCCGAAGCGCCGAACGCGTTGCAGCGCCTGGTTTCCCGGCTGCGCAAGGCGCTGCCCGAGGGATCGGTCGACGGACGGCCGACCGGCTACCGGCTGGTGGTGGCGCCCGACGACGTCGACGCCGTGCGGTTCGAACGCCTCGTCGGGCAGGCCCGCACGGACGAGGACCCGCGGCGGCTGCGCGAGGCGCTCGCCCTCTGGCGCGGTTCGGCGATGCAGGACGTCGAGCTGCCGGAAAGCGCGGCGTTCGCGGCCGCGGTCACCCGGCTCGAAGGACTGCGCCTGGCCGCGTTGGAGGACCGGTTCGACGCGGAAGCCCGGCTCGGCCACGGCGCGGAGCTGGTCACCGAGCTGACCGACCTCGTCGCGGCCAACCCGATGCGGGAACGGCTGGTCGCCGCGTTGATGCGCGCCCTCGTCGCCACGGGTCGCGACACCGAAGCGCTGCTCGCGTACGAACGCACGCGCGAAATCCTGGCCGACACCCTCGGCGTCGACCCGTCACCGGAGCTGTCCGAAGTGCACGTGGCGCTGCTGCGCGGCGAGCTGGGGCGGCGGGAAGAGACGCGGAAGACCAACCTGCGGGAGGAGCTGACCAGCTTCGTCGGCAAGGACGCCGACGTCGCCGCGGTCCGGGAGCTCGTCGCCGGCCACCGGCTCACCACGCTGATCGGGCCGGGCGGTTCGGGGAAGACCCGGCAGGCCACGGAAACCGCGCGCACGCTGCTCGGCGACTTCCCGGACGGCGCGTGGCTGGTCGAGCTGGCCGGGATCGGCACCGGCGACGACGTCGCCCAGGCGACGCTGGGTGCGCTCAAGCTGCGGGACGCGCTCGTCGGCGAGGCACCGGACGCCGAGCCGGTGGACCGGGTCGTCGCCGCTCTGCGCGAGCGGTCGATGCTGCTGGTGCTGGACAACTGCGAGCACGTCATCGAGGCCGCGGCGGCCTTCGCGCACCGGGTGCTCGGCGAATGCCGCCGGCTGCGGATCCTCGCGACGAGCCGGGAACCGCTCGGCATCACCGGCGAGGCGCTCTGGCAGGTCGCGCCCCTGGTCCTGCCGGCCGAGGACGCGGATCCCGCCGAAATCGAGGCTGCCCCGGCGGTCCGGCTGCTGCGGGACCGGGCCGGTGCGGTCCGCACGGACCTCGCGGCGGACGCCCGCAAACTGGCCCGCGTCTGCCGGGCGCTGGACGGGATGCCGCTGGCCATCGAGCTCGCCGCCGCGCGCCTGCGCACGATGTCGCTGGACCAGCTCGCGCACCGGCTCGACGACCGGTTCCGCCTGCTGACCGGCGGCAGCCGGACCGCGCTCCCGCGGCACCGGACCCTGCGCGCGGTGATCGACTGGAGCTGGGAACTGCTGTCCGACGCCGAGCGCGTCGTGCTGCGCCGGCTTTCCGTGTTCTCCGGCGGGGCGAGCCTCGAAGCGGCCGAGCACGTGTGCGGCGGTGACGACGTGCTGGACCTGCTGACGGCGTTGACCGAGAAGTCGCTGGTGGTCGTCGTCGGTGAGCGCTACCGCATGCTCGGGACCATCAAGGAGTACGCCGGGCAGCGGCTCGCGGAAGCGGGCGAAACGGACCTCGCCCGGCGCGCCCACCTCGCGTACTTCACCGAGCTCGCCGAGACCGCGGAGCCGCACCTGCGCCGCGCCGAGCAGCTGACGTGGCTCGCTGCGCTCGAGGCGGAGCACGACAACATCACCGCGGCGATGCGCGGGGCCCTCGCGGCGGGCGAAGCGGCCGAGGCGATGCGGCTCGCGGCGACCGCGGGCTGGTACTGGTGGCTCGGCGGGCACCGGGCGGAGGGCAACGAGCTCGTCATGGCGGCCACGGCCCTGCCCGGCGAAGTGCCGGACGAGATCCGTGGCGTGGTCTACACCTTCGTCGTCCAGTTCGTGGCGGCCGGCCAGCAGAGCGACGAATACCGGGCGGAGGAGTGGATCCGCAAGGCGCACGAGATCAGCCTGCGGGTCGAACACCCGCGGCTGGCGTTGCGGTTCGCCGCCGCGCTGGAGCGCCTGCTGCACGGACCGGACGCGGCGCTGTCGGCGTTCGAACCGCTGCTCGCCGACGAAGACCCGTGGGTGCGGGCGGTGGCCCGGCTGCAGCTGGGCAAGATGCGCGTCCAGACCGGTCACGGCGACCAGGCCGCGGACGCGCTCCTCGAGACGGCCGTCGCCGAGTTCCGCGCGCTCGGCGAACGGTGGGGCACTTCGTTCGCCCTGACCGAGCTGGCCGATCGCATCGCCGTGCGTGGCCGGTTCGCCGAAGCGTGCGAGTCCTACGAGCAGGCGATCGAAGTCGTGACCGAGGTCGGCGCCATCGAGGACGTCGTCCGGATGCGGTCGCGGCAGGCCCAGCTGTACTGGCTGCTGGCCGACGAAAAGGCGAGCGCGGCCTCCTTGGCCGAAGCCCAGCGGGCCGCGGAGCGCGTGGCCTGGCCGAACGCGCTGGCCGAGCTGGCGCTGGCGAAGGCGGAACTCGCGCGGTGGAGCGGCGACACCGCCGAAGCGCGCCGCCAGCTCGAAGTCGTGACGACGACGATGGGCGACGACGCCCGGCGCGCGAATGTCCAAGCGGTCGTCCGCGACCTGCTCGGTTACCTCACCGACGACCTCGCGGAGTCCCACGGCCACCGCGCGGCGGCGTTCGAGGCGGCGACCGAGGCTGGGCACCCGTTGACGATCGCGCAGGTCCTCATCGGACTCGCGGATCTGGCGCTGCGCAAGGAAAACCCCGAGCAGGCCGCGCGGCTGCTCGGGGCGGGCGCGGGGCTGCGGGGCCTGCCGGACCGGGCGCACCCGGACGCGGTCCGGATCGAGGAGACCGCACGACGCCGCCTCGGTGACGACGGGTTCACCGAGGCGACGCGGGCCGGTGCGGAGGCGAGCTGGCCCGAGCTGGCCGCCGTCACGCTCGCTTCTTGAAGGTGGCCGACGCCCACAGGTAGCCGACGACGGCGATCCCGGTGCACCACGCGAGGGCGGTGAGCAGGGTGCCGGTGGCCGGCGTCCCGTTGAGCAGCCCGCGCAGGGTTTCGATGATCGGCGTGAAGGGCTGGTACTCCGCGAACTGCTTGAGACCCGGTCCCATCTTGTCCGCCGGCACGATCGCGCTGCTGAAGAACGGGAGCATGACCAGCGGAACCGAAGCCAGGCCCGCGGTTTCCGGCGTTTTCGCCGCCAGGCCCAGCGCGATCGTGAGCCAGCCGGTCGCGAACCCGAGCAGCACGACGACGCCGAACGCGCCGAGCCACTGGCCGAAGTTCGCCGCCGGGTCGAACCCCAGCAGGAAGGCCACACCGAGGAGGGCGGCGATGGCGACCAGGTTGGTCAGCACGCTCGCGACGACGTGCCCGGTCAGCACCGCGCCGCGGCTGACATCCATGACCTTGAAGCGGTTGATGATGCCCTTCGTCATGTCGGAGTTCACCGCGGTCGCGGTGGCTCCCAGCCCGTAGCAGACGGCCAGCAGCATCAGGCCCGGCGTCGCGTAGTCGACGTAGTTCACGCCGACGCTGAAGGCGTCGCCGAACATGTAGACGAACATCAGCATGACCACGACCGGCATCAGGACCGCGTTGAACACCGACATCGGGTTCCGCGCGATGTGCTTGAAGTTGCGGCGCAGCATCACGATCGAGTGGGCGTTCATTTCGCGGGAACCTCCGTGGCGTGGCCCGTCAGGGCGAGGAAGACGTCGTCGAGATCGGGGGTGTGGACGGAGAGCTCTTCGGCGCCGAGCGCGTATTCGTCGAGTCTGTCCAAAAGGGACCGCAGGGACCGCGTGCCGCCGTCACTGGGAACCCGCAGGGCCAGGGCTTCGTCGTCCCGCGTGGCGTCGGGGAGCACCCGCGCGGCGGCGTCGAGCTCGGCACCGGTGGTGAACCGGAGCCGTACGTGGGTCCCGGGGATCCGGCGCTTGAGCTCATCGGCGGTGCCCTCGGCGACCAGGCGCCCCTGGTCGAGCACGGCGATGCGGTCGGCGAGCTGGTCGGCCTCTTCGAGGTACTGGGTGGTGAGGAAGATGGTCACGCCGTCGGCGACGAGGTCGCGGATGATGGCCCACATGGTGCGGCGGCTGCGCGGGTCCAGCCCGGTCGTCGGCTCGTCGAGGAAGATGATGCGCGGGCGGCCGACGAGCGTCATGGCGAGGTCGAGCTTCCGGCGCATGCCCCCGGAGTACGTGGAGGCGGGTTTGTGCGCGGCGTCCGTGAGCTCGAACCGCGCCAGCAGCTCGGCAACGGCGTGCTTCCCGGCACGCCGGTTGAGGTCGACCATCAGCTGCAGGTTTTCCCGCCCGGTGAGCAGCTCGTCGACGGCGGCGAACTGCCCGGTGACCCCGATCGCGGCCCGCACGGCCTTGGCTTCGGTGCCGACGTCGTGCCCGGCCACGCGGACGCTGCCGGCGTCGGCCTTGGTGAGCGTGGTGAGAACGTTGACGGTGGTGGTCTTGCCGGCGCCGTTGGGTCCGAGCAGGGCGAAGATGGTGCCGGCGCGGACTTCGAGGTCGACGCCGTCGAGGACGGTCTTGTCTTGGTAGGCCTTCCGGAGCCCGGAGGCCGTGATCGCCAGGTCTGTCATGGGAACGACTGTCGAGGGACGGCCTGACACCGGTCTGACACGGACCTGACTCGGCAAAAACGGCCCGCACCCTGCGCGGGTGCGGGCCGTTCGGCGTTGTGGAGCTGAGGGGAATCGAACCCCTGACCCCCGCCTTGCAAAGGCGGTGCTCTACCAATTGAGCTACAGCCCCGGACGCGGGCGGTGGTGCCGCCCGCGTGGAAATCAGTTGTGGGAAGCGCCCGCCGGCTTGGCCGGGGTGGTGCCGTTGGTGGAGGGCACCGGCGCGGTCGCCTCGCGCCAGAGGTCGGCTTCGGCCTTGGCCGCCTTGTTGCGCTTGACGACGAACAGGACGCCGCCCGCGATGACGGCGAGTGCCAGCAGCTTCTTCACCGAAGCCCCCTTCTCAGCTTGCTTCCCTTACTCCGCGATGTTACTGCACCGCCGGGACGCGGGTGGCGGGTGCTCGTGGTTCCACGTGGAACCACCGGTAACGCACGTCACAGCCACGGGGAAATACCGCACCGGGTCGTCCTGTTGTACTGAGTGGTCGGTTCGCCCACCGTGTCCCCCGGGCCTCAACCACCGCCTTCGCGGAATACCGTTCGGCTGGAGCCGCGATGAGCCACCTCGCCGAGAGGCGACCGTGCGGCGCGCCGACCGTAACTGCTCAGCCCTGCCGGCCTTCTCTTCCCGGCAGGGCTGACCTGTATCGGGCGTTCGTCACGCGCTGTGCCCGAGGAGATCATCCCGTAGTGGCGCTGACGTGCACGAACAGCGCTAGCGCGGAGTTCGCGCTCCGGCTGAGGCTGAGCGTGTGTCAGAAATGCAGCAGACGCAGTCCGCGATCGAAGCGCTGAAGTACCAGGGTGACCCACTCGCCGACGCCGTCATCGCCGATCTGGTGTCGAGCGGAACGACCCGCGCGGTCAACGAGGTGCTGGCCCGGTTCCGGGAAAACGACCAGGACATTCCCGATGACCTGCCCGAGCCCGTGCGCCGCTACCTCATCGAGACCGACGCCCCACCGGCCTGGGCGGACCTCGACCGGATCGCCGACGCGTACGAGTTCTTCGTGGACGACGGCGTGCACGTGGCCTCAGTCCTGTCGTTCGGCGCGATGGTCAACTGCTACGCCCAGCCACGGCCGTCCCGAGTGCTTTCGCTCACGCACCGGCTCAACCAGCCCCACCGCCGCCTGTCGGAAACGGCGCAGTTCGTGATGCACTTGATGGGCCGCAACCCGTTCGGCTCCGGCGGCAGTTTCGTGCCCACGATCCAGAAAACCCGGCTGATCCACGCGGCCGTCCGGTATTTCATCACCCGCTCCGGCGAATGGGACGAGGCCGCGGACGGCGTGCCGTTGTGCCAGCAGGACATGCTGGGCGCGTTGCTGATCTTTTCGGTCCAGGTGATCGACGGAATGCGCCGGATCGGCATTTCGGTGACCGACCGCGAAGCCGAGGACTACTACTACGTCTGGCGAGTGACGGGTGCCCTGCTCGGCATCCCGGCCGAGGCCATGCCCGAGACGCTCGGCGAGGCCCAGGCGCTCAACGCGCGGCTGGTGGAGGCGAGTTACGGCCCGTCCGCCGAGGGGATCGAGCTCACCCGCAACCTGCTGCGCCTGTACGAGGACCTGGTCCCGGGCAAGGCGTTCGACGGCGTGGTGGCGGCAATGGTCCGCCAGGTGGTGACCCCGCAGGTCGCCGACTGGCTGGAGGTACCGCGTTCCCGCGGCTGGACCCGCGCGGTGGACGCCGGCGTTCGCGCGATGCGCCTGCTCGAGCGCTCGGAGGACCGGAGCCGCCTGGCCACCGCGGTCCTCGACAAGGCAGGCAGCCTCTTGCTGGGCGGCAGCGTCCGAACGCTGACGAACGGCCAGCCGACCGCGTTGACCATTCCCTCGGACCTGCGGGAGAAATGGCTCGCCGGCGGGGTCTGCCCGGTGGCTCCGCCGCCCGCCGCGCGAAACGGCAGTTGAAGGGAGGCTCTGACAGTACCTGTTCCACCAGGATCTCCCCGACGTCCGGGACGCCTGCCAGCCTGAACAAATGGCGGAAAACCAGTTCACAACTCACACGGACCTTTTCGACCTGAGCGGGAAACACGCACTCGTCACGGGCGGCACCAGCGGAATCGGGATGATGATGGCGCGCGGCCTTCTGCAGGCAGGCGCGCGCGTCGTCATCAGCTCACGCAATGCGGAAAAATGCGCGGAGGCACAGCGGCTGCTTTCCGAATTCGGCGACGTCCGAGCCGTTCCCGCCGACCTGTCCAGGCAGGACGAGTGTCAGCGCCTCGCTGATCTCGTCATGGCCCATTCCGAGCGCCTGGACATCCTGATCAACAACGCGGGAGCGATGTGGCGCGAGCCGTTGGAGACGTTCCCGGACGAGGCGTGGGACACCGTGCTCGACCTCAACCTCAAGGCGCCGTTCTGGCTGGTGCAGACGCTGCTCCCCGCCCTTCGCAAGGCGGCGACCGCCGATGCTCCCGCGCGGATCATCAACGTCGGCAGCATCGCCGCCATCCACGTCGCCGAGTCGCCCAACTACTCGTACGCCAGCAGTAAGGCCGGACTCCACCAGCTCACCCGGGTCCTGGCCAGGGAGCTGGGGCCCCAGCACGTCACGGTGAACGCGGTGGCGCCCGGGCCGTTCCCGTCGCAGATGATGGCGTCCACGCTCGACACCATCGGCGACACGATCGCGGCAAAGGCCCCGCTGCGCCGCCTCGGCCGCGACGACGACATGGCGGGAGTCGCCGTGTTCCTCGCCAGCCAGGCCGCTTCCTACGTCACGGGCACGATCATCCCGGTCGACGGCGGCATCGCCACGACGGCAACGGGTACCTAGCCGCCGGGGGTAGTCGCAGTACCTCCCTCCGCGCGCGGACCGGGCCTACGGTGACGAGGTGGCCACGATCGACCTGCGCACCGAGATCAAGGAGTTCCTGAGCTCCCGTCGCGCACGGATCACACCCGGACGAGCCGGACTGCCCGCCTACGGCGGCAACCGCCGGGTCAAAGGCCTGCGCCGCGAAGAGGTAGCGCTCCTGGCCGGCGTCTCGGTCGACTACTACGTGCGCATGGAGCGCGGCAGCCTCGCCGGCACGTCCGACGGAGTGCTCGACGCGCTCGCCGCGGCCTTGCAACTCGACGAGGCCGAGCGCGACCACCTGTTCCAGCTGGCGAGGCAGTCCCGGGCGCCGAGCGGCCCACACCGCCGGCGCCCGGCCGCGACGGTGCGCCCGGCCCTCCAGCAGGTGCTCGACGCGATCACCGATGCGCCGGCCTGGCTGTGCAACGGCCGTTACGACGTCCTGGCCACGAACCAGCTGGCCCGCGCGCTGTACGCACCGGTCCTGGCCGACCCCCACCGACCGGCGAACACCGCCCGGTTCGTGTACCTGGACGCAGAAGCGGCAGAAGCATTTTTCGTGGACTACGCCCGAATAGCCGGCGACGTGGCCGCAAAACTGCGTATGGAAGCCGTCCGCAACCCGCACGACGAGGAACTGATCGCCCTGGTCGGCGAATTGTCGACCCGCAGCGAACTGTTCAGGCAGCGGTGGGCCTCCCAGGACGTCCGGCTCCACCGATCCGGCCGCAAGCGCCTGCACCACCCGGTAGTGGGCCGCCTCGACCTGGACGTCGAGTCACTGGAGCTACCCGCCGAACCCGGCCTGCTGCTGAACATCTACACGGCACCCGCCGGCACACCAACCGCGGACGGCCTGGCCCTGTTGGCTTCGTGGGCGGCCAGTCAGGAAAAGCTGATGCGGTGACGTCACTGGATTTGTCACTCAGGTGACGCAAAAGCCCGGCTCGCGAGACGCGAACCGGGCTTTGACCTGCGTGGGCCTACCAGGACTTGAACCTGGGACCTCTTCGTTATCAGCGAAGCGCTCTAACCGCCTGAGCTATAGGCCCTCGAACGAGGAGAACTTTACAGGACCCCCGAAGGGGCCCTGCAACCGGGTCACTCTCGTTCGGACAGGGTGACCTCCAGGCCGCCGGCCAGGTCGGCCGAGACGTTGTAGATGAACGCGCTCACCGTGGCCAGGGCCGAGACCAGGACGATGTTGATCGCGCCCAGGATCGCCGCGATGCCGAACACGCGGCCCGCGCTGATCAGGGGTTCGGACGACGCGTTCGCGCCCTCGCCGCCGACCAGGGACGAGTACGTTCCGTTCAGCTTGTCCCAGACGCCCATGCCGTCGAGGACCGTGTACAGGACGCCGACCGCCACGAGCCAGACGAAGAACATCGCCACGCCCAGGACCAGGGACAACTTGAGGACCGACCACGGGTCGAACCGCTTGACCTGCAGCGATGCCCGGCGCGGGCCGCGGCCCGGGCGGCGCAGGGCGCTCGGGCGAGCGCGCTGCGTCGACGCCGGGGGCACTGCCTCGCCGCTCGGTGGGGTGTCGCCGCTTCCGCCGAACAGGCGGGGGGCGGCGCTGCCCGTCACCACCGGACGTTCGGCGGCGGCGGCGGGCTGCACCTCCTCCGTGGCCAGCTTGACCGTCGCTTCGGTGTCGCCTTCCTTGTCGACCCGCTGCCAGGGCGGGCTCGCCGGCGTTCCGTTCGACCCCGCTGCCTCGGGGTTCTCGGTCGGTGTCACGAAGAGTCAGTCCTTACCCGTGCCGTGGGGCGCTGTCCGTAGTTGCTGAGGTCACTGCGCCGTCGTGTCGTCGGTCGCTTCCGGCGCTTCCGGAGTCTCGCCGGGGGCGACGTCCGGAGCATCACCGTCGGCGACGTCCGGGGCGTCACCATTGGCGACGTCCGAGGGCTCGTCCGCGTTGCGTGCGACCGCGAGAAGAGTGGTGCCTTCGCCGAGATTCATCAGCCGGACCCCCTTCGTCTGCCGCCCTGCCTTGCGCACGTCGCCCGCCGGTGTGCGGATCACGCCGCCGCTCGAGGTGATCGCGTACAGCTCGTCCTCGGCGTCGACGATGAGTGCACCCACCAGCCTGCCACGTTTGCGGTCGTGCTGAATGGTGAGCACGCCCTTGCCGCCGCGGCCCTGGACCGGGTAGTCCTCGATCGCCGTGCGCTTGGCGTACCCGCCGTCGGTGGCCACCAGCAGGAACTTGCCCTCCTTGACCACGCTGATGCCGAGCAGCTCGTCGCCGTCGTTGAAGCGCATGCCCATCACGCCGGACGTCGGGCGGCCCATCGGCCGGAGTGCCTCGTCCGTCGCGTGGAAGCGGATCGACTGGCCTTCCGCCGACACCAGGAGCAGGTCGTCCTCGGCCGCCGCCAGCACCGCGCCGACCAGCTCGTCGCCTTCACGCAGGTTGATCGCGATCAGGCCGCCGGAGCGGTTGGAGTCGAAGTCGGTGAGCTTGGTCTTCTTCACCAGGCCGCGCTTGGTGGCGAGCACCAGGTACGGCGCGACCTCGTAGTTCTTGATCTCGATGACCTGGGCGATCTGCTCGTCCGGCTGGAACGCCATCAGGTTCGCCACGTGCTGGCCGCGCGCGTTGCGGTTCGCCTCGGGCAGCTCGTACGCCTTGGTCCGGTAGACGCGGCCCTTGTTCGTGAAGAACAGGATCCAGTCGTGCGTCGAGCAGACGAAGAAGTGCTGGACGATGTCGTCCTGCTTCAGCGTCGCGCCCTGCACGCCCTTGCCACCGCGCTTCTGCGAGCGGTACAGGTCGGTTTTCGTCCGCTTGGCGTACCCCGTGCGGGTGATGGTGACGACGACGTCCTCGACCGCGATGAGTTCCTCGTCGGTCACGTCGCCGCTGAAGCCGATGATCTTCGTGCGCCGGTCGTCGCCGTACTTGTCGACGATCGCCATCAGCTCGTCGCGGATCAGCGCGCGCTGCCGCTCCGGCTTCTCGAGGATGTCCTTCAGGTCGGCGATCTCGAGCTCGATCTCGGCCAGCTGGTCGATGATCCGCTGACGCTCCAGGGCGGCGAGCCGGCGCAGCTGCATGTCGAGGATCGCGGTGGCCTGGATCTCGTCGACGTCCAGCAGCTCCATCAGGGCCGGCCGGGCTTCGTCCGCCGAGGGCGACCGCCGGATCAAGGCGATGACCTCGTCGAGCATGTCGAGCGCCTTCACGTACCCACGCAGGATGTGGGCCCGCTCTTCGGCTTTCTTCAGGCGGAACTTGGTCCGCCGGACGATGACCTCGACCTGGTGCTTCACGTAGTGGCGGATGATTTGGTCGAGCCGCAGCGTGCGCGGCACGCCGTCGACCAGCGCCAGCATGTTGACGCCGAAGTTCTGCTGCAGCTGGGTGTGCTTGAACAGGTTGTTCAGCACGACCTTCGCGACCGCGTCCCGCTTGATCGTGACGACGATCCGCATGCCCGAGCGGCTGTTGGACTCGTCCGCGATGTCCGCGATGCCGGTGAGCTTGCCGTCACGGACCAGGTTCGCAATGTTCTCGACCAGGTTGTCCGGGTTGACCTGGTACGGCAGCTCGGACACGACCAGGATCGTGCGGCCCTTCGCGTCCTCCTCGACCTCGACGACCGCGCGCATCCGGACCGAGCCGCGGCCGGTGCGGTAGGCGTCCTCGATGCCGGACGTGCCGAGGATCATCGCCTTGGTCGGGAAGTCCGGGCCCTTGATCCGCACCAGCAGCGCGGCCAGCAACTCGTCGTCGGTGGCCTCCGGGTTCTCCAGCGCCCAGACGACGCCCTCGGAGACCTCGCGCAGGTTGTGCGGCGGGATGTTCGTCGCCATCCCGACCGCGATCCCGGAACCGCCGTTGACCAGCAGGTTCGGAAACCGCGACGGCAGGACGTCGGGCTCCTGCGTGCGGCCGTCGTAGTTGTCCGAGAAGTCGACGGTGTCTTCTTCGATGTCGGCCAGCATCTGCATGGCCAGCGGCGCGAGCCGGGACTCGGTGTACCGCATGGCGGCCGCGGGGTCGTTGCCCGGCGAGCCGAAGTTGCCCTGGCCGTCGATCAGCGGGTACCGCATCGACCACGGCTGGGCCAGCCGCACCAGCGCGTCGTAGATCGCCGAGTCACCGTGCGGGTGGTAGTTGCCCATGACGTCGCCGACGACGCGCGAGCACTTGTTGTACCCGCGGTCCGGCCGGAAGCCGGAGTCGAACATCGAGTACAGGACCCGCCGGTGCACCGGCTTGAGCCCGTCCCGGACGTCCGGCAGCGCGCGCGACACGATGACGCTCATCGCGTAGTCGATGTAGGAGCGCTGCATCTCCTGCTGGATGTCGACCGGCTCGATCCGGTCGTGGTCCGGAGCCGGCGGCAAGGTTTCCGTCATGAGGTCCTTCTCGGGTGCAGGGGCCTAGCGGGGGCGAAGAACGAGGGAGACGCCTAGACGTCGAGGAAGCGGACGTCCTTGGCGTTGCGCGTGATGAACGAGCGGCGGGCCTCGACGTCCTCGCCCATCAGGACCGAGAACAGCTCGTCGGCCTGGGCGGCGTCGTCGAGGGTGACCTGGCCCAGCAGCCGGTTGGCCGGGTCCATCGTCGTCTCCCACAGCTCTTCGGCGTTCATCTCGCCGAGACCCTTGTAGCGCTGGATCGCGTCGTCCTTCGGGAGCTTCTTGCCGGCCTCGACCCCCGCCTGGATGACGGCGTCGCGCTCGCGGTCGGAGTACGCGTACTCCGGCTCGGACCGCGGCCACTTGATCTTGTACAGCGGCGGCCGCGACAGGAAGACGTGGCCGTGCTCGATCAGCGGCGTCATGAACCGGAACAGCAGGGTGAGCAGCAGCGTGGTGATGTGCTGGCCGTCGACGTCGGCGTCGGCCATCAGCACGATCTTGTGGTAGCGCAGCTTCGAGAGGTCGAACTCGTCGTGGATGCCGGTGCCCAGCGCGGTGATCAGCGACTGGACCTCGGTGTTCTTGAGGACGCGGTCGATGCGGGCCTTCTCGACGTTGATGATCTTGCCGCGGATCGGCAGGATCGCCTGGTACATCGAGTCCCGGCCCTCCTTGGCCGAGCCGCCCGCCGAGTCACCCTCGACGATGTAGAGCTCGCACTCCGACGGGTTGGTCGAGCGGCAGTCCTTCAGCTTGCCGGGCAGACCGCCGATCTCCAGCGCGCCCTTGCGGCGGACCAGGTCACGCGCCTTGCGCGCGGCCATCCGGGCCTGGGCCGAGGAGATCGACTTGTTGATGATCGTCTTCGCCTCGGTCGGGTTGCGCTCGAACCAGTCGGCCAGCCACTCGTTCGACGTCTGCTGCACGAACGTCTTGGCCTCGCTGTTGCCCAGCTTGGTCTTGGTCTGGCCCTCGAACTGCGGCTCGGACAGCTTGATCGAGACGATCGCGGCGAGGCCCTCGCGCACGTCGTCGCCGGTCAGGTTGGCGTCCTTCTCCTTGAGCAGCTTCTTGTCGCGCGCGTACGAGTTGACGACCCGGGTCAGCGCGGCCCGGAAGCCCTCTTCGTGGGTGCCGCCCTCGTGCGTGTTGATCGTGTTGGCGAAGGTGTACACCGACGGCGTGAACCCGGTGTTCCACTGCATCGCGACCTCGACCTCGAGACCGGTGCCCTTGGCGTCGAAGGAGATCACGCTGGGGTGGATCGGGTCCTTGCTGCCGTTGATGTGCTTGACGAAGTCTTCGAGCCCGCCCGGGTAGCAGTAGGTCTTCTCCTTGACCCGCGCCACCTTGCCCTCGGCGTCCGCTTCGGTCTCTTCGTCGGCGACGCGCTCGTCACGCAGGGACAGCGTCAGTCCCTTGTTGAGGAACGCCATCTCCTGCAGCCGGCGCGAGATGGTCTCGAAGTTGTACGTCGTGGTCTCGAAGATGTCGCCGTCGGCCCAGAAGGTGATCGTGGTGCCGGTCTCCGACGCCGGGCCGAGGTCCTCGAGCGGGCCCGGCACCTGGTCGGTGTACTCCTGGCGCCAGCTGCGGCCGCCGTACTTGACTTCGGCGAGCAGCTTCTTCGACAGCGCGTTCACCACGGAGACGCCGACGCCGTGCAGGCCGCCGGACACCGCGTAGGAGTCGCTGTCGAACTTGCCGCCCGCGTGGAGCACGGTGAGCACGACCTCGAGGGTCGGCTTCTGCTCCTTGGGGTGCATGTCGACGGGGATGCCGCGGCCGTCGTCGACGACCCGGACCCCGCCGTCGGCGAGGAGGGTAACCTCGACCTTGGTGGCGTACCCGGCCATCGCCTCGTCGACGGAGTTGTCGACGACCTCCTGGACGAGGTGGTGCAGGCCGCGTTCACCGGTGGAACCGATGTACATGCCGGGGCGCTTGCGGACCGCTTCGAGGCCTTCGAGCACCGTGATCGATGACGCGTTGTACTCGTGCTGGTTCTCGGTCACAGGCGTTGTTTCTCCTCGTCTCGCCCGAGCGGACGCTCGCTCCCCTCCAGTGTACTTGGCCGCGTCCGCTGACATGCGGCAAGGACACCCCTGAATGCGTCACAGACGCACGAAATCGGTTCGAGCCGAGTCTTGACGTAGCTCGGGAGGTCTGGGTGCGTTCTCGGCGCATTCAACCGAGCATCGCGCAACCCGGTTCAGCCGTACGTGTCACGCGGGCCGCGGCCGGGCACGTGGCGGGGGCCTTTCCGCCAGCTCGGGGCGGTCGGGCCCTGGATCCGCATCCGCTTGACGACGCCGTTGCCGACCCCCGCCGCGATCTTGGCCAGCAGCTTTCCCTGCAGCAACCGGAGCTGGGTGGCCCACGCCGTCGAGCTGGCGCGCACGGTGAGCTCGCCGTCCTTCAGCGCGACCGGCTGCGCGTGTTCGGCGACGTCTTCGCCGACCAGCCGCGCCCACTGCGCGAAGACGCGGGCGCTGGTGACGCTCTCGTTCCAGCCGCGGTCCCGCATCAGCCGGGAGACGAGCTGCCCGAGCGGCTGCGGGTCGCGCGCGTCGGCTCCCGGTCCCGACCAGCGGCGACGCCGGGGGTTCTGTCCCCCGCCGACCGCGGGACGACGTCGTCCGGGCGGGACGCCTCGCTCCTTCGCCTTGGCCTTGGCGGCCTCGAGGGCGGCGTGCGCCAGGTCGCGCCCGGTCGGCGGAGCCTCGTTCGGCCCAGCGTCGCCATTACGTTCGGTGTCCGCCGACGGTTGGGCTCGGTTTTTGGGCGCTTTGTGCCACCCATCCGGCCGCAGGGTCACGGGCAGCGATAACTCATTCACCGTGTTATCCACACTGTCCACAGGTTTGTCCCCAGATCGGGTGCGGTTTGTGGCACCCGTCACCCGGGGTGTCCGGTCGCTCTGCTCAGCCACGCGTGATCTCACCGTCCGCCACCACGAACCGGCGGCCGGCCAGCTCTTCGGGCACGTCTTCCTCCACCGCGGCAGTCACCAGCACCTGTTCGGCGCTCGCGGCCACCTCGGCCAGCCGGGCCCGGCGCTTGCGGTCGAGCTCGGCGAACACGTCGTCGAGCAGCAGCACCGGCTCGCCCGCCTCCCCGCGCAGCAGCTCGTAGCTGCCGAGCCGGAGGGCCAGCGCGAACGACCACGACTCGCCGTGGCTCGCGTACCCCTTGGCCGGCGCCTCGCCCAGGATCAGCTCCAGCTCGTCCCGGTGCGGGCCGACGAGGCTGATCCCGCGCTCGAGCTCCGCCTTGCGGGCTTCACCCAGCGCCTTCAGCAGGACGTCCTTGAGGACGTCCGGTTGCGCCCGCTCACCATCCGGTACGCCGTACGTTTCCGGCAGGGCCGCACCCAGCGACGACCGGTAGGCGATCTTCGCCTGCCGTGAGTCGGGCGCGACCCCCATGTACGCCGCAGCCGCGTACGGCGCGAGGTCGGCGACGAGGTTCAAGCGCGCGGCCAGCAGCTCCGCACCCGTCACCGCCAGGTGGTCGTCCCAGACCTCGAGCGTCGACAGCGCGTACGGGTCTTCGCGGCCCGTACGCCGCTTCCCGGCCGTCTTGAGCAGGGCGTTCCGTTGCTTCAGCACCTTCTCGTAGTCGGCCCGGACCCCCGCGTACCGCGGCGCGCGCAGCACCAGGAGCTCGTCGAGGAACCGTCTTCGCTCACCCGGGTCACCCCGCACGAGGGCGAGGTCCTCCGGGGAGAACAGCACCGTGCGCAGGATCCCGAGCACGTCACGCGGCCGGCCGACCGCACCGCGGTTGACCCGGGCGCGGTTCGCCCGGCCGGCGGTGATCTCGAGCTCGACGGTCAGCTCGCGGTCGTCGTTGACCACCGCGACCCGCACCAGCGCGCGCTCGCAACCGTGCCGGATCAGCGGCGCGTCCGTCGCGACGCGGTGCGAGCCCAGCGTCGCGACGTACCCGATCGCCTCCAGCAGGTTGGTCTTGCCGCGGCCGTTCTGGCCGACCAGCACGGCCGGCCCCGGTTCGAGGGCGAGATCGGCCTGTGGCCAGGAGCGGAAGTCGGTGACCTGCAGGTGTCGCAGATGCACTGTGTCTACTTTCGGGGGCCGGCCCTTACCCGCCGACCTTCTTCACGGCGTGCCCGCCGAACTGGTTGCGCAGCGCCGCGACCGCGCGCATGGCGGCCGAGTGCTCCTGCCGCGAGGCGAACCGCGCGAACAGCGCGGCCGAGATGACCGGCGCCGGCACCGCGTTGTTGATCGCCTCTTCCAGCGTCCAGCGGCCTTCGCCGGAGTCCTCGACGTAGCCCTCGAGGTCGTCCAGCTCCGGGTCCTCGTCGAGCGCGCGCACCAGCAGGTCGAGCAGCCAGGAGCGGACGACCGTGCCGCGCTGCCAGCCCTTGATCACCGCGGGGACGTCCTTGACGACCTTCGCCGCCTCGAGCAGCTCGAAGCCTTCGGCGAAGGCCTGCATCATGCCGTACTCGATGCCGTTGTGGATCATCTTCGCGTAGTGGCCGGCGCCGACGTCACCCGCGTGCGAGAAGCCTTCCTCGCGGGGGCCTTCCGGACGCAGCGCGTCGAAGATCGGCATCGCCTTCTCGACGTCGGCGGCCGCGCCGCCCACCATCAGGCCGTAGCCGTTGTCCTTGCCCCACACGCCACCGGACACACCGCAGTCGACGTAGCCGATGCTCTTCGCCGCGAGCAGATCGGCGTTCAGCTTGTCGTCGGTGTACTTCGAGTTGCCACCGTCGATCACCATGTCGCCGCCGGCGAGCAGGTTGCTCAGCTCGGTCACGGTCTGCCGGGTCGGCTCGCCGGCCGGGACCATGATCCAGACGATCCGCGGCGCGTCCAGTTTGGACACCAGGTCTTCGAGCGACGTCGTGTCGCTGACGTCCGGGTTGCGGTCGTAGCCGACCACCTCGTGACCGGCCGCGCGCAGCCGTTCACGCATGTTGAAGCCCATCTTGCCCAGGCCGATCAGACCGAGCTGAACCATCGAGATCCCCTTACGTGCTAACGAAGTTGAGACTCAGCCCGGCAGGCGGACCGGCATCAGGAGGTAGAGGTAGCCGGGGACGACGTTGCCCTCGGCGTCGGCGGGCTTGATGAGCGCGGGCCGGTTCGGCGTGGTGAACGTGAGCTCCGCGCGGTCGCTGTGCAGAGCGCCCAGGCCGTCGACGAGGTAACCCGGGTTGAACGCGATCGTCACCGGCTCACCTTCGTACTCGACCTGCAGCTCCTCTTCGGCGCTGCCCTCGTCGTCGCCACCCGCGGACAACCGCAGCGTGTTGTCCCCGAATTCCAGTCGTACCTGAGTCCCCCGCTCGGCCACCAGCGAAACGCGCTTGATGGACTCGGTGAGCGCGGACACGTCGATCACCGCACGCGAGGTGTGCGACGCGGGCAGCAGCTGCCGGTACGGCGGGAATTCCGCGTCGAGCAGGCGGGTCGTCGTGTAGCGCCCGGAGCCGGACAGGCCGAGCAGGCCTTCGCCGCTGGCGAGGGCGAGGCGGATCGTGGCGCCGCTCGCGCCGAGCGTCTTGGCCGCTTCGGCGAGCGTGCGCGCCGGGACGAGCACGGCCGCGTCGGCCAGCCCCTCGGCCGGCTGCCAGGTGAACTCGCGCATGGCGAGCCGGAACCGGTCGGTCGCGACCAGGGTCAGCGAGCTGCCGGAGATCTCGAGCCGCATGCCGGTGAGCATCGGCAGCGTGTCGTCCTTGCCCGCGGCGACGACGACCTGGGTGACGGCCTGGCCGAACGCGTCGCCGGCGAGCTCGCCCGCGAAGGCGGGCTGGGACGGCAGCTGCGGGTAGTCCTCGACCGGCATGGTCGGCAGGGAGAACCGCGCGGTGCCGCACGTGATGGTGGCGCGCGCGCCGTCGACGGAGATCTCGACCGGCTGCGCGGGCAGCGCCTTGGTGATGTCGGCGAGCAGGCGCCCGGACACGAGGAGGCGGCCGCCGTCGGCGATCGTCGCGGGGACCCCGACCGTGGCGGAGACCTCGTAGTCGAAGCCGGAGACCGTCAGCGCGTCGGTTTCGCCGTCCGAACCGGCGTCGAGGAGGACACCGCCCAGCACCGGCACGGGGGGCCGGGAGGGGAGGCTTCTGGCCACCCACGCGACGGCGTCGGCGAGCCCGTCACGCTCGACGCGGATCTTCATGCGCGCATCCTTTCGACGATCGAGCCCCGTGCGGGCTCGGGCCAGGCCTCGTTCTCGCGGGGCAGTGACCGGCTGCCCCCTCCGGCCGGTCCGCCCTCCGCGTGAGCGGCCGGAGCGCGGACCAGGTGCAGGCGTCCACGTTAGGCCGTCGCGGGCGCTGCCGTCACCTCGGCCTCCCCTTGCCTTTGTCGACATGACGACTCGATCTCGCGGCTGTCCCCAACTTCGTCCGCCGCCTGTTTTTATCTTTTTCTCTCTTAGAAGAGATCTAAAGGCAGTAGCAGTAGTAGGTGTTGTGGATTGTGTGGATCGAGCTCGTTCGCGCAGGTCGGACGGCTCGCGGGCGTGTGGGTAACCGTGGTGGTGAACCTGTGGGTGGATCGGGCGATCGGTGGATGGTTTCGGCCGTCCCCGGATCCATCCACAGTCGGCCCCGGTTGTCCCCATGGTTGTCCCCAGGTGTGCGGCGATTTGTACCCAGGGTCTGGGGGTGCCGGACGGGGTCCGAACCCCTCTTCCGAGTGACCGGCCGCCCCTGTGCACAGCATGTGGGCAACCTGTGGAATCAGCGTGGACAAGGGTGTGGTTCCCTGTGGACCGGCTGTGGGCGGGGTGTGGAGCAAATCCGGGTCGTCGCTGGTGGGAGATCCGTTGGCACTGTGGGCAATCCGCCCACACCATGGGGAAACTTCCTTGTGTACAAACAATTTTCGCGACTTTGGCGAAGCACGCGTACGCGCCTTCGCTGCTTCGCGGGCGTACGCGTGCTTCGCGGTGTCCAAAGCGGTGTCCAAAGACGACGAAGGGGCGTCCACATTGAGTGGACGCCCCGAAGTCGTTGGGAGATAAGGGATGTGCTACTGGCGGGCGCGCTGCTTGATGCGCGAGGTCAGCTCCTGCACCTGGTCGTAGATGCGCCGGCGCTCGGCCATCTCCTTGCGGATCTTCTTGTCCGCGTGCATGACGGTCGTGTGGTCGCGGCCGCCGAACGTCTGCCCGATCTTCGGCAGCGACATGTCGGTCAGCTCGCGGCAGAGGTACATCGCGATCTGGCGGGCCGTGGCGAGCGCCTTCGTCTTGCCGGGGCCGCACAGGTCGTCGAGCGTGACGTCGAAGAACTCGGACGTGACGCCCATGATGGTCGGCGCGGTGATCTCCGGCGCGTGCGAGTCCGGGATCAGGTCGCGCAGCACGATCTCGGCGAGCGCGCTGTCGACCGGCTGCTGGTTCAGCGACGCGAACGCCGTGACGCGGATCAGTGCGCCTTCGAGTTCCCGGATGTTCGCTTCGACGCGCGAAGCGATGAACTCGAGGACCTCGCCCGGCACCGCCAGCCTGTCCTGCGCCGCCTTCTTGCGGAGGATCGCGATGCGCGTCTCGAGCTCGGGCGGCTGGATGTCGGTGATCAGGCCCCACTCGAACCGCGTGCGCAGCCGGTCCTCCAGCGTTTCGAGGCGCTTCGGCGGGCGGTCGGAGCTGACGACGATCTGCTTGTTCGCGTTGTGGAGGGTGTTGAAGGTGTGGAAGAACTCTTCCTGCGTGCCTTCCTTGCCCTCCAGGAACTGGATGTCGTCGACGAGCAGGATGTCGATGTCGCGGTAGCGCCGCTGGAAGGCGACCTTGCGGTCGTCGCGCAGCGAGTTGATGAAGTCGTTCGTGAACTCTTCGGTCGAGACGTACCGGACGCGCATGCCCGGGAAGAGCCGTTGCGCGTAGTGACCGACCGCGTGCAGCAGGTGCGTCTTGCCGAGCCCGGACTCACCCCAGATGAAGAGCGGGTTGTACGCGCGGGCGGGGGCTTCGGCGACGGCGACCGCGGCCGCGTGCGCGAAGCGGTTGGACGCGCCGATGACGAACGTGTCGAAGGTGTACTTCTCGTTCAGCTTCGTCTTCGACGTCTGCGGCTGCGCCGGTGCGGTGTACGGCTGGCCGGCGATCGGCTGGCCGGAGAAGGTCGGCCAGATCTCGTGGACCGCGGCGAGCGCTTCGCCCTCTTCGTCGACTTCCTCGTCGGTGTCGTCGCCGTCGTCCGGCTTCGGGGCGGCGGCCTGGTGCGACGGCATCGGCATCGGCGGCATCGGCTGCGCGGGTTCGGGCCGCGGGGGCGGCATCATCGGCGCGCCGTTGGCCGGCATCGGCGGAGCGGGTTCGGGGCTCGCGCCGTTTTCCACCCGGCCGGGTGACGGAACGTAGCGGGGCGCGGGCGCCGGGACGACGGCTTCGGCGCTGTCGACCTTCACCGCGAGCGAGATGGCCCGGCCGAGCCGGCGGGAAAGCGCGTCGGTGATCGCGCCGCGAAGCCCGCGCTCGATGGCTTCCTTCGCGAAGTCGCTGGGCGCGGCGAGCAGCGCCGTGCCGTCGAGCAGGCCGATCGGACGGGTCACGCGCATCCAGGCGCGCTGCTGTGGAGAGAGGGTCCCGTCGGACAGTTCGCGTACCACCTGTTCCCAGATGACACCCAGATTGTGCTGGTGATCCGACACCTGTCTGGCTCCCCTCCCCTCGTCGGCGTGGACGGCCGAGCCGGCCCCGGGAACACCCGGTCACTCCACCCGGCGATCACAGGAGACCTGTCCGCGCACCGGCACAGCGAATATCCACATAGTTGTCCACAGCTGTGCACTAATGTACGGCGGCCCGCGGGGTCGCCACCTGCGGGCTCGTCGTACGCCGGTGGGCACTCCACCACCCGGATACTCGTGCACCTGAACCGGTGACCCGAGAGAGGCACGCTAACAAGCCCCGCTCGCGGCCACAAGGCATCCTGGGCGCCAGCATTTCACGGTGCACGGCGGGTGGCCATTCGGTGCCGCGGCGTCGAACTCCGCGGGAGCACCGGCCGGTCGCGTACCGTGGCCGAGGGGGTGCTTACCGGCCGCCCGACGGGGGTGCGTACCCTCGTAAGGTCTCCCGTATGCGACGGGTGCGTTTCGCGTGCCCACGTATGTCGTCGCTCGTCGTGACGAGGCCACACGTTGGTAGGAGACACCAGAGACTGCCGTGCGCCCGCACGACACGCCAGGCGGAGGGAACCTTTCCTCCCCGGGCGGGTAAGGGCAGACGACACAGCGACACACAGGAGAAGCAGTGAGCAAGGGTAAGCGCACCTTCCAGCCGAACAACCGCCGCCGGGCGAAGACCCACGGGTTCCGCCTGCGCATGCGGACCCGCGCCGGCCGGGCCATCCTGGCGGCCCGCCGTCGCAAGGGCCGCGAAGCGCTGTCCGCCTGATCGCGCCGATCGAGGCGCGCCGTGCTGCCGGCTGCCGCCCGTCTGCGGCGGAGTGAGGATTTCCGCGTGGTTCTCCGTCGCGGGTCCCGAGCAGGCAGGCGCCGCCTCGTCGTCCACGCGCTGACCACGGACCCGTCCGAGGCCGCCGACACTGCGCAGTCCAGCACTGTGCAGTCCACCACCGTGTCGGCGGCCAGGGCGGGTTTTGTGGTGAGCAAGGCCGTCGGCAATTCGGTGGTCCGCCACCGCGTCAGCCGCCGGTTGCGTCACCTCGTTTCGGCCAGGCTCGGAACACTGCCCGCCGGCACTGCGTTGGTCGTACGGGCATTGCCGCCGTCGTCGACCGCTTCCAGCGCCGAGCTCGGGTCCGATCTCGACGCCGCGTTGCGTCGGCTGGGGCTTCTGTCGTCGCGCCGTCCGGCCGGGGATGTCCCCCGCCAGACGCGTCCCGCGGACGCGGCCCCCGACAACGGATCAGCGGTGTGACCGGCATGCGAGCCACCCCCGAGCACGACCACGACGTAGCGCCCGAGCCGCCGAGGCCCGGCCCCGTCGCCTGGGTCCTCCTGCTCCCCATCAAGCTCTACCGCAAGGCGATCTCGCCTTTCCTCCCGCCGGCTTGCCGGTTCTACCCGAGCTGCAGCGCGTACGCAGTCGAAGCCCTCACCCGGCACGGTGCCGGCCGGGGCTCCTACCTCGCGCTGCGCCGGCTGCTGCGCTGCGGCCCGTGGACACCGCCCGGCCGCGACCCCGTGCCCGAGCAGTTCTCGTGGCGCCACCGACGACCTGAAACACCGATCGAGGAGTAGCAGCAGTGCTCGATTTCATCTACTACCCCGTGTCCTTCATCCTCTGGTGTTGGCACAAGGTCTTCGGGCTCGTCTTCGGTGAATCCGCGGCGATCTCCTGGATCCTCGGCATCATCTTCCTGACGTTCACCGTCCGCGGCATCATGTTCAAGCCGTTCGTGAACCAGGTCCGGTCGATGAAGAAGATGCAGGACTTCGCGCCGGAGATGAAGAAGCTCCAGAAGAAGTACGCGAACGACCGGCAGCGCCAGGCCGCGGAGATGCAGAAGCTCCAGAAGGAGCACGGCGTCAACCCGCTCGGCAGCTGCCTGCCGATGCTGCTGCAGATCCCGGTCTTCATCGGCCTGAACCACGTCCTGCGCGCGTTCACCATGCCGCCGCCCGGTGGTGGCCCGAAGACCGAGAACTACTTCTTCACCCAGCACGACGTCCAGTCCTACGTCAACGCGAAGCTGTTCGGCGTCAACCTCGGCGAGGCCGTCTACAACGGTGTCGGTGTCGTCAGCGGCGGGGCCACGAACGTCGGCTTCCACTGGAGCGTGCTCCCGGTCGCGCTGCCCCTGATGATCGTCGCGTCGATCGCCACGCACCTGACCGCGCGGCACTCGGTGGCCCGGCAGAACGCCGCGTCGGCCACCCCGCAGACCGCGATCATGAACAAGCTGACGATGTACATCTTCCCGCTCGGTGTCCTCGTCTTCGGTGCGCTGTTCCCGCTCGGCCTCCTCTTCTACTGGCTGGCGAACAACGGCTGGACCCTGATGCAGCAGCGCCTCGTCTACACGAAGATCGACAAGGAAGAGGCGGCCCGCAAGGCGGAGGCCGCGGAGAAGCGCGCCACGCTCGGCCCGAAGCCGGGGCAGAAGCCGACCGCCCCGAAGGTCGGCCAGAAGCCGGTTCAGCAGAAGAAGAACCAGCCCGCTCAGACCGGCGCGGCGAAGAAGGTGACGAAGGCGGGCTCGGCCCACGGCTTCGCCCAGACGACGACCCCGAACGCGTCCGGTGCTACCGCCGCCGCTTCCGCGTCCGCCGCTTCCGCTGACGGTGACCAGACCCCGGCCGACACGAACGGCCAGAACGGTTCGAAGGACAACGGCACCGGCGTGCCGGGCCTTCTCAAAGACTCGACCAGGAAGTCGGGCCGGAAGCGCCGCTGAGCGCGACCGGTTCGGAGAGGAGACGAATGATGTCGGAGACGATCGACACGATCGACGCCGATCAGGACGACGTGACCCCGGAGCCGGCCGCCGAGGCGGGCGAGCAGAAGGCGGGCGGTGGCGACGACATCCTCGTGCAGGAGGGTGACATCGCCGGCGACTACCTCGAGCGTCTGCTCGACCTGCTCGACTACGACGGCGACATCGACCTGGACGTCGAAGCGGGCCGCGCGATCGTGAGCATCGACGGCGGCGAGGACCTCGAGAAGCTCGTGGGTCCGCGCGGCACGGTGCTCGAGGCCCTGCAGGAGCTGACCCGGCTGGCGGTCCAGCAGGAGACGGGCTCCCGCAGCCGCCTGATGCTGGACATCGCGGGCTGGCGCGCGGACCGCCGCGAGGAGCTCAAGGAGCTCGGCCGCTCGACGGCGGAGTCGGTCCTCAAGAGCAGCGAGCGCGTGCGGCTGCAGCCGATGAGCCCGTTCGAGCGCAAGGTGGTCCACGACGCGGTGGCGACCGTCTCGGGTGTCACGAGCGAGAGCGAAGGCGAAGACCCGAAGCGCCGCGTGGTGATCTTCCCGGAGTCCTGAGACCCGGTTGCTTCGAGAGCGGCCCCACCCGGCTGGTTCGGGTGGGGCCGCTTCTTTGTGTCTGGCGTGAGGCGGGACGGGGGAACGCGGCGGAACGAATTACACGCTTGATGTTTCACGTGGAACCGGTCATGGCGGCCGCCGCGCGAGTGGAGTTGTCCACATCTTCGGACTGTCGGCTCGTCTTCTCCGGTTCATCGGGGACAATCGAGCGAGCGCGGTTTCACGTGAAACCGGCGGACGAGGAGTAGACGGAGTGAGCTTGGAGCAAGCCGCGGAGACGGTGCGGGCCGCGGCGGAGCGGGTGTTCGGTGCGCGCGTCGACCAAGCCGCAGGGTACGTCGAACTCCTGGAGCGCCACGGCGTGGAGCGCGGGCTGATCGGCCCCCGCGAAGTCGAGCGGCTGTGGGAGCGGCACGTGCTCAACTCGGCGGTGATCGGCGAGCAGATGTCCGAAGGGGCCCGGGTCGTCGACGTCGGGTCGGGCGCCGGGCTTCCGGGTGTACCGCTGGCGATCGCGCGACCGGACCTCGATATCGTCTTGCTCGAACCGATGGCCCGCCGGGTGGACTGGCTGGCCGAGGTGGCCGACAAGCTGGAACTCCCGATCACCGTCGTCCGTGGACGCGCGGAGGAGCGGCCTGTGCGTGAGCAGCTCGGTGGCGCCGACATCGTCACCGCTCGCGCGGTCGCCCCGCTCGCTCGTCTCGCGGACTGGTGCCTGCCGCTGGTCCGTCCCGATGGCTTCCTGGTCGCCCTCAAGGGCGCCAGCGCGGCGGACGAGATCGACCGGGACGGTGCTGCCATCCGCAAGGCCGGCGGGGCCGATCCGCTGATCGTCGAGTGCGGTGCGGCGGTCCTCGAGGTGCCCAGCACGGTCGTGAAGATCCGTCGCCTACCGACGGCCGGCAAGCCGAAGGCGCGGAGCAGGAAGCGTTAACGGGCCGCCATGTTCCACGTGAAACGTAGCGACTCGACCACCGACCAGACGTCTAGATGGAGGAGGTGTCGAGACCGGTGAATCCCCCGCCGTCCGACTCCACGGAGACCAGCCACGACGTGGGCTGGACGCCGATCGCCGAAGAAGCTGCCCGCGCCGCGCGTCTGCTGCACCCCAAGGAGGGTGAACTCCCCCGGCCTGGACGCCGTCGCGTGATGACCGTCGCCAACCAGAAGGGCGGCGTCGGCAAGACGACCAGCACGGTCAACCTCGCCGCCGCCCTCGCGCTCCACGGGCTCAAGACGCTCGTCGTCGACCTCGACCCCCAGGGCAACGCGAGCACCGCGCTCGACGTCGACCACCGGTCCGGGACGCCCTCCATCTACGAGGTGCTCATCGGCGAGGTGACGCTCGCCGAGGCGGCCCAGCCGACCGAGCAGTCCCCCAACCTCTTCTGCGTCCCCGCGACGATCGACCTCGCCGGCGCCGAAATCGAGCTCGTCTCGATGGCGTCCCGCGAGTCCCGGCTCAAGGAGGCCATCTCCTCGGAGATCCTCGACGAGATCGGCGTCGACTACGTCCTCATCGACTGCCCGCCGTCGCTGGGCCTGCTGACGGTCAACGCGATGGTCGCCGCGCAGGAGGTGCTCATCCCGATCCAGTGCGAGTACTACGCGCTCGAAGGTCTCGGGCAGCTGCTGAGCAACATCGAACTCGTGCAGCAGCACCTGAACCGCGAGCTCCGCGTCTCGACGATCCTCCTCACCATGTACGACGGCCGCACCAAGCTGGCCGACCAGGTGACGAACGAGGTGCGCAACCACTTCGGCGACACCGTCCTCAAGACGGTCATCCCCCGCAGCGTGAAGGTTTCCGAGGCGCCCGGGTACGGCCAGACCGTGCTCGCCTACGACCCCGGTTCCCGCGGCGCGATGAGCTACGTCGACGCGGCCAAGGAGATCGCCGAGCGCGGCGCGCAGATGGAGAAGGGTAGTTCGACATGACCGAGCGTCGAGGAGGGCTGGGGCGCGGCCTCGCCGCCCTGATCCCGACCGGACCCACCGGCGGTGGTCCGCTGCCCGCCCCCACCGAGGGGGCGGCGGCGGACAAGAAGGCGGCCGAGGACAAGGGCTGGTTCGCGGCGAACGGGCAGGCGCAGCAGCACGGCGGCGAGGTGGCCGGCGCGGTCTACCGCGAGATCCCCGTCGGCTCGATCAAGCCGAACCCGAAGCAGCCGCGCCAGGTCTTCGACGAAGACGCGCTCGCCGAACTCGAGCACTCGATCCGCGAGTTCGGGCTCATGCAGCCCATCGTCGTCCGCGAGCTCGGCAACGACGAGTACGAGCTCGTCATGGGCGAGCGGCGGCTGCGTGCGTCGCAGCAAGCCGAGCTCGACGCGATCCCGGCGATCGTCCGGCAGACCGCCGACGAGTCGATGCTGCGCGACGCGCTCCTGGAGAACATCCACCGCGTCCAGCTGAACCCGCTCGAAGAGGCGGCGGCGTACCAGCAGCTGCTCGACGAATTCGCCGTCACGCACGAGGAGCTGGCGAGCCGGATCGGCCGCAGCCGCCCGGTCATCACCAACACCATCCGGCTCCTCAAGCTCCCCCTGCCGGTGCAGCGCCGGGTGGCCGCGGGCGTCCTGTCCGCCGGCCACGCGCGGGCGCTGCTGTCGCTGGAGGACGCCGAGAGCCAGGAGGAGCTCGCTGCGCGCATCGTCGCAGAGGGCATGTCGGTCCGGGCGACCGAGGAAGCCGTGACGCTCAAGAAGAGCGAGAAGCCGGCCAAGCCGAAGCCCGCACCGCGCAAGCCGATCCAGGCGCCGGGGTTGCAGGAACTCGCGAACCGGCTCTCGGACCGCTTCGACACCCGGGTGAAGGTCGACCTCGGCCGCCGCAAGGGCCGGATCACGCTTGAGTTCGGGTCCGTCGACGACCTCGAGCGGATCGTCGCGCTCATCGACCCGAACGGGACGAATCAGACACCGAAAACCGATTAGGGATCACCCCAGGGTGTTTCGTCACGGTGATGATTGCTCCTCGGAGCCGTGACGAGCACAGTTAGTGATCACACGAAAAAGGCCGCCACGGGAGTTCCGAGGCGGCCTTTCGCGTGCGTAGGAGTCAGCGAGTGACGGCTCGCGCGATCAGTTCGGCGAACACCGCGCCGAGCGACTTGCCCGCCGCCTCGATCGCCATCGGGACCGTCGACGTCTCGGTGAGCCCCGGCGACGGGTTCACTTCGAGGAAGTGCACCGTGCCGTCGGCCGCGACGACCGCGTCGGTGCGGGAGATGTCGCGGAGGCCGAGCACGCGGTGCGCGGCGACGGCCAGCTCGGCCACCGCCTTCGCCGCGGCGTCGTCGAGCCGGGCCGGGGTGAAGAAGTCGGTCAGGCCGGCCGTGTAGCGGGCCGTGTAGTCGTACACGCCGCTCTCCGGGACGATCTCGACCGCGGGGAGGGCCTCGGGTCCGTCCTCGCCCTCGATGACCGTCACGGCCACCTCGACGCCGTCCACGAACCGCTCCGCGAGGACCGTGTCCCCGTAGGCGAAGCAGCCGACCATCGCCGCCGGCAGTTCCGCCGCCTCGCGCACCACCTGCGTGCCGAGCGCGGAGCCGCCCTGGTCCGGCTTGAGGATCAGCGGCAGCCCGAGGCGCTCCACCATCGCGTCGAGCACCGCCTGGGCGCCGAGCTCGCGGAACGTGCTGTGCGGCAGGACGGCCCAGCCCGGCGTCACGAACCCGGCGTTCTCGATGAGCGCCTTCGCGGTCGGCTTGTCCCACGCGCGGCGGCAGCCCTGCGACCCGGTGCCGACGAACGGCACGCCGAGCATCTCCAGCACCGTCTGCACCGAGCCGTTCTCGCCCTCGCCGCCGTGCAGCGCGACGACCACCGCGTCCGGGCGCTGCGTGCGCAGCCGCTCCAGCAGGCCCGCGTCGGTGTCCCACTCTTCGATGCCGAAGCCCTCGGACTTCAGCGCCGCGGAGAGCCGCCGCCCGGACCTGAGGGAGACGTCGCGCTCGTGCGAAAGCCCGCCGGCGAGCACGGCAACGGTACGGTCGACCACCGTGGGAACTCCTTAGCTGGAAACAGGATTAGACCGTGTCCGGGGACGGGTTCTGCGGTCCCTGGATCTGGCGCGAGGTCACGCTACCGAAGGTGCGCGCGAGGTCCATTTCGGACTCCAGCACGGCCGCCAGCCGCCGCACGCCCTCGCGGATCCGCTCCGGCGTCGGGTAGCAGTAGGACAGCCGCATCTGGCGGCTGCCGAAGCCGTCGGCGTAGAAGCCGGTGCCGGACGCGTACGCAACGCGAGCGGTCACCGCGCGCGGCAGCATCGCCTTGGTGTCGACGCCTTCCGGCACCGTCACCCAGACGTAGAAGCCGCCGTCGGGCTTGGTCCACGAGCAGCCCGGGGGCAGGTACTGGTCGAGGGCGGACAGGATCGCGTCACGCCGCTCGCGGTAGTTCTCGCGGAACTTCTTGATCTGGCCCTTCCAGTCGTGCGTGGCCAGGTACCGCGACACGATCATCTGGTTGAACGTCGGCGGGCACAGCGTCGCCGACTCCGCGGCCAGCACGAGCTTCTCGCGCACGGCGTGCGGCGCGAGCACCCAGCCGACGCGCAGGCCGGAGGCGAACGTCTTGGAGAACGATCCGAGGTACACGACGTTGTCGGGGTCGGTCGACCGCAGCGCCGGGTACGTCTGCCCGTCGAAGCCGAGCAACCCGTACGGGTTGTCTTCGACGACCAGGACGCCGTGCTCGCGGCAGATCTCCAGGATCTCGGCACGGCGCTCGACGGCCAGCGTGACGCCGGCGGGGTTGTGGAAGTTCGGGATCGTGTAGAGGAACTTGACCCGGCGGCCGGCCTTCTCCGTCCGGTCCAGCGCTTCGCGCAGCAGCTCCGGCACCAGGCCGCGGTCGTCCATCTCGACGTGCACGACCTGCGCCTGGTAGGCGGCGAACGAGCCCAGCGCACCGACGTACGAGGGACCCTCGGCGATGACGACGTCACCCGGGTCGCAGAACAGCCGCGTGACCATGTCCAGGCCCATCTGCGAGCCGACGGTCACCACGACGTCGTCCGGGTGCGCCTTGATGCCCTCCAGGGCCATGATCTCGCAGATCTGCTCGCGCAGCACCGGGATGCCGTGCGCCGAGCCGTACTGCAGCGCGACGAGGCCGTCTTCGGCGATGATCTCGGCCACCTGGGCCGACAGCGTGTCGAGCGGGAGCGCGGCCAGGTTGGGCATGCCGCCGGCGAGGGAGACCACCTCGGGCCGGCTGGCCACCGCGAACAGCGCCCGGATCTCCGAGGCGGTCATCCCCGCGGTGCGCGCGGCGTACCGCTCGAGGTGCGGGTCGAGGTTCTGGCGGCCGCTGGTTGGTCGGCCACTCTGCGGCTTGCTGGGGCGGTTCTCGGTCATCGACGATTCACCCGGGGCTCGGTGGACACGGTCACTCCCGCGGGAGCTGGTAGATCCCATCGAGTGTAACCGGGCACCCATCCGGACCCCCTGACCTTCCGGTGCTCGTCACATCGGCCTATCCTCGATCCTGGCTCCCGTGTTCGTGCCGTGGCTCTCGCGCGGCTCGACGACCGGGCGGCCCGTCGGGAGCGCAGGTCAGGGAGGTCACGGGTGTCGCGTCGCGTCGTGGGCGTCACACTGGACAACCTCGAGCACCTGCCGAAGAGCTGCCGCCGGTGCGTGTACTGGGAGCTGGCCCCCCACCTCAAGCACCAGGCCGAGGAGTTCGGCGCGACCGAGGTCGAGAAGGAAGCCTGGGTCTCGAGCGTGCTGCTCGAGTGGGGGTCCTGCGGCCGCATCGTCTACAGCGACACGCTGCCGGTCGGGTTCGTGCTGTACGCCCCGCCGAACGCCGTCCCGCGCGCACTGGCCTTCCCGACGTCGCCGCCGAGCGCGGACGCCGTCCTGCTGACCGCGTTCCAGGTGCTCCCCGAGTTCCGCGGCGGCGGCCTCGGCCGGATGCTCGTCCAGTCGGTCGCCAAGGACCTGACCAAGCGCGGCGTCCGCGCGATCGAAGCGTTCGGCGACGCCCGCCCGGACGAGGCCGACCCGGACGGCGGGCACAGCTGCGTGCTGCCCGCCGCCTTCCTGCAGAGCGTCGGCTTCAAGACCGTCCGTCCGCACCAGAAGTGGCCCCGCCTGCGCCTCGAGCTGCGGTCGGCGATCACCTGGAAGGAAGACGTCGAGGCGGCGCTGGAACGGCTGCTCGGCCAGGTGACCATCACCACCGCCGAGCCGAGCCTCGGCCGCGCCTGATCCCCCCGCAAACGTTTGCGCCCGTGGTCGGGCACGCCTCGACCACGGATGTGCACAGCTGTGGAAGAACTGCCGAGTTATCCACAGAGCCCTGCTAGGAGCGGTGGACAAGCTGTGGAGAACTGCCCGGAAACCTGGGGACGCGCGGTCCGCGTCCCCAGGGGTGGTGGGGCAGGTGGAGGAGAGCCGCTAGGGGTTGTGGTCGGCCCTATTCGGCCTTGGCGAGCTCGTGCGCCAGGACGTCGGCGAACGTGAACGTCCCCGTCGGCTGGTCGCCTTCGCCGAGCAGGTACAGGCGCTTGACGGCGATCAGGATGCCCTCCGCGACGACGTCGCGGAACGCCGGGTCACCGAGCTTGCGGGCGTCGTCCGGGTTCGTCAGGTAGCCGATCTCGACCCGGACCGCGGGGCAGCGGGTGCGGGTGAAGATGTCCCACGACTTGTAGTGCGTGCGGCAGTCGAGCATGCCGGTGCGGGCCGCGACCTCGCGTTGGATGAAGCCGGCCAGCAGCTCGCCCACGGTCGACGTGGTGCCGTTGCCGTTGCCGAAGTGGAAGCTCGCGACGCCCTGCGCGCGCGGCGAGGGGTTCTTGTCGCTGTGCAGCGAGAGGAACAGGTCCGCGCCCGCGTCGTTGGCGAACTTGGCGCGCTCCAGCTCGGTGGGGCTGTGGTTCGGGCCGCGCGAGATCAGCGCCTCCATACCCGTGGCCTTCATCCGGCCTTCGAGGCGGCGGGCGAGGTCCCAGGCGATGTCGGCTTCGCGCAGGCCGCCGGCGACCACGCCGAGGTCGTCGCCGCCGTGGCCGGGGTCGATCACGATGCGCTTGCCGCGCAGGCGCGGACCGGCCTGGCGCACCTGCTCCTGCTCGCGCAGGAAGACCGGGCGGCCGCCCCGGGCCCGCGGCGAGGACAGGCGGTGCAGCTCGCGGATGGTCGCCGGGCCGCACATGCCGTCCGGCGTCAGGCGCATGTCGCGCTGGAACGTCTTGAGCGCGCGCTCGGTCTGGGGGCCGAAGTAGCCGTCGGGGCGGCCGGCGTCGAAGCCGAGCTCGGTCAGCCGCTCCTGCAGCGTGAAGACGTCGTCGCCGTGGACCGGCGAGGCGATCATGTACGACAGCGGGCGGCTGCCCAGGTGGTAGCTGGCGCCCTTGAGCGCCTGGAACGTCGCCGGACCCACGATGCCGTCGGTCATCAGCCCACGACGCTGCTGGAAGGCACGAACGGCGTGCTCGACGGCGACGTCGAACGTGCCGTACTCCTCGTCGGTACCGGTGACCGGCGGGAGCAGGTCCATCCCGGCCAGGATGGACCTGATCTCGGCGACGTCCGGACCGGCGTCACCGCGGCGGAGTACCCGCATGCACTCCTCGCTCTTCCTAAGGCACCGATGGGGACCTCGGTGCGTGGCAAGAAAACCTTCGCTGGGACGAGCCCAGGTCCTCTATTGTGCCTTGCCAACTCTGGGTGACAGCGTAGGCCCGGTAGGTCAGTCAAGAACCCGTTCGTGGAGTACCCGGCGGGCTGGCGATCACGCACGATTTCGACGGTTCGGGCAGATTCGCCCGAACGAGGACGAACCCGGGGTCGCGGGCGGATTCCCGCAGGCCCCGGGTTCGGCGAGGTGGTTCGATTCAGAGGACGTCGGCGAGGTCCGACAGCAGCGCGGCCTTCGGCTTCGCGCCCACGATCTGCTTCACCGGCTTGCCGCCCTGGAACAGGATCAGCGTCGGGATGGACATCACCTGGTAGTCACGCGGCGTGTTCGGGTTCTCGTCGATGTCGATCTTGGCGATCGTCAGCTTGTCGCCCTTCTCGGCCGCGATCTCCTCGAGCACCGGGGCGACCATCTTGCACGGGCCGCACCAGGTGGCCCAGAAGTCGACCAGAACGGGCTTTTCGCTGGTCAGGACCTCGTCGACGAACGTCGCGTCGGTCACCTTGACGGTGTTGGCCATGGTTTCTCCTTCAGGTGGTTGGAAGCCGGAAAGTCAGTTGGTGCCCGCGCCGTAGCCGCCGCCGACGAGCTCGGCCGCCTCGTGCGCGTCCGCGTCGCCGTGCTCCGCGAGCCATCGTTCCGCGTCGATCGCGGCACTGCACCCGGAACCGGCCGCGGTGATCGCCTGCCGGTAGGTGCGGTCCACCAGGTCACCGGCCGCGAAGACGCCGTCGAGGTTGGTGAAGGACGTCTTGCCCTTCGTCACGACGTAGCCGTCCTCGTCCAGGTCGACCTGCCCCTTCACCAGCTGGCTGCGGGGGTCGTGGCCGATGGCGACGAAGAAGCCCGACACGTCCAGCGTCGACTCGGAGCCGTCCCTGGTGTCCTTCAGCTGCAGGCCCTCGACCTTGCCGGTGCCCAGGACGCCGGTGATCTGCGAGTTCAGCTTCCACTTGATCTTGTCGTTGGCGCGGGCGCGCTCGACCATGATCTTGGACGCGCGGAACTCCTCGCGCCGGTGGACGATCGTGACGGACTTCGCGAACTTCGTCAGGAAGGTCGCCTCCTCCATCGCCGAGTCGCCGCCGCCGGCGACCACGATGTCGTGGTCGCGGAAGAAGAAGCCGTCACAGGTCGCACAGGCCGAGACACCGCGGCCGAGCAGCTCCTGCTCGCCCGGCACGTTCAGGTACCGCGCCGCGGCACCCATGGCGAGGATGACCGCGCGAGCGGCGTAGCGCTTGCCGTTCGCGACGACGTACTTGACGTCGCCGGTCAGCTCCAGCGACTCGACGTCCTCCGCGCGCAGCTCGGCGCCGAAGCGCTCGGCCTGTTTGCGCATCTCCTCCATCAGGTCCGGACCCATGATGCCGTCGCGGAACCCGGGGAAGTTCTCGACCTCGGTCGTCGTCATCAGCGCGCCGCCGAACTGCGTGCCCTCGAACACCAGCGGTTCGAGCTGGGCCCGCGCCGCGTAAACGGCAGCGGTGTATCCGGCAGGACCCGACCCGACGACGATCAGGTTCCTGATTTCCTCGGCAGCCACCCGTGACCTCCGCTCGTAGTGACCCGTGTACCAGGCTCAACACGATCGTAGGTGGCGGTGTTCCCGGGGTGACAGGCGCTACTTCTCCCCCACGACCTTGTCGAACAGGACCGCCGGACGGCCCGGCCCGCAGTCCGCGCCGAAGGCCACCAGCCGGAACTGGGCCAGCTTGCCGGTGGTCAGGATGATCATGACCCCGGCCTTGCCGCCGACGTTCACCGGGCGGATGCCTTCCGGGCGCACCTTCGGGTCGAGCCCGGAGGCCGCGATGCACGCGTCGAGGCGGTCCTCGTTCTGCAGCGGGCCGAAGTCGCGGACGCCGATCGCCTTCCCGACCAGCGCTTGAGCGCCGGCGCCGTCGTTGCCGACCGAGGGGCCCGTCGGGGCGGGGGCGGCGACGTTCGGGGTGCCGGTCTGCTGCGAGGTGTCCGGGACGACGAGGGTCACGGCGACGACCGCCGCCGCGGCCGCGGTCAGGACGCCGGCGGCCCAGCCGAGCCGCTTGTTCCGCTTCCGCCGCGCCGCCGCGAGGTCCACCACCTGGGCGCCCTGCGGTGCGCTCGGCTGTGGGGCTGCAAGCCCTGGTCGTGCCGGCTGAGCTCGTTCGGGCTGTGCTCGTTCAGGCTGTGCTTGTGCAGGAAAGCGGGCCGCTGCTTCGGCGGCCAGCGCCGCGTCCAGCCGGGCGGCGAACTCCGCGGGCATCCGCGGGGCCGGTGCGTGGGCGAGCGAGGCCAGGTCGGCCTGCGTGGCGTCGAGGGCGGCCAGGATCTCCCGGGCTTCCGGGTCGGCGTTGACCAGCGGCCACAGCTCGGCCGCCCGCGTGTCGTCCAGGACACCGGCGTGGAGGTCGGCGAGCACGTCGACAGACCAGGGCGGACCGATGGTCCCCCCGATCCCCCGGCTTTCGTCCGTCATCGTCCCTCCCCGCTACCCGGCTGACGCCCGGCCCGTTTGCTTTCGTGAGTTGGGACGTTCGCAATCGCATCGGGGTTCCGCAGGTGCCCGAGAACCTTCGCGAGTTTCCCGCGGCCCCGCGCGCACCGGCTCTTGACCGTGCCCTCGGCGATGCCCAGCATCTTGGCCGTCTCGGCGACGGAGTATCCCTCGACGTCGACCAGCACGATCGGGGCACGCTGCTCTTCGGGCAGCTGGTCGAGCGCTTCGCGCACCAGCAGGCTGGTCTCCCGCTCCGCCATCGAATCGCGGGGAGTGGCGGGCTCGTTGAACCCGGTCTCCGGCAGCGGCACGGTCGGGCGCGCTTGCCGGCGGCGGATCCGGTCGAGGCAGGCGTTCACCACGATCCGGTGCAGCCAGGTCGTGACCTGCGACTCCGCCCGGAAGTTCCCGGCCGCGCGGAACGCCGAAATGAACGCGTCCTGCAGGGCGTCGGCGGCCTCTTCCGGGTCGCGAACCGTGCGCAGCGCCACCGCCCACATGCGGTCGCGATGTCGCTGGACGAGTTCGCTGAACGCATGGGGGTCCCCCGCGGCGTGAGCCGCTATCAGATCCGCATCCGTGGGAGCTGCAGCTGTCACGCGGCAGAGCCTACTGACCTCCTCGGGTGCGTCACCCCGCAGGCAGGAAGCTCAGTTCACCGATCTGGGTGACGTAGGCACCGTCTTCGCCGCCCAGCTGGGTGATCCAGACGATGAAGTACTGGCCCTGGGTCGGCTGCGCCAGCTGGATCGTCGTGTCGCCGTCCTGGAGGTCGCCGTTGCCGACGACCTTCGTGTCCGCGAGGTCGGGGTCCTTCTCCGTCGCCGACCGGATCTCGACCTTCGTGCCCGCGGTGCCGCCGCTGACCTTGACCTGGCTCAGGTTGATCGGGTCGTCGAAGCTCGCGACCAGCCCGACACCCGGCTTGATGGTGGGGAACTGCTGCTTGTACTGCTCGGTCTTCCACACCGTGCCGGGGTCGCCGTCGATCGCGTTCCTCGCGCGGCCGGGGTTGTCGCCCTTGCCCTCGGGGTTATACACCGAGACCGCCTTCGGCTGCACCGGCGCGCCCACGGCGGGCGACGGCGGCGGGGCCGGAGCCGACGACGAGGCGGGCGGCTGGCTCGCGGGCTGGCTCGACGCCGGCGGCGCGGCGACGTTGATCGACGGCCCGCTCGCCTTGGAGTCGCCCTGGAAGACGTTGATCAGCATCAGGCCGCCCCAGGCGAGGATGACGACGGTCGCGACCACCAGCACCGTGACGCCGAGGGCGAGCTTGCGCCGCCGGGCGACGTCCTTGACCGGCTTCTTCGTCGTCCAGATCGTGCCGTCGGGCTCGGCGACCTCGCCGCCGACGGCCTTGATCAGCTGGGTGCGCTCCTCTTCCTCGGCCACCTGGTCGAGGACGCGCAGGATGGCCGCGCTGGTGCGGATGCCGCCGTTGCCGCCGTCCTCGATCGTGCGCACGGCCAGCGAAGACAGGTCCGCCGGGACGGCCGGCACCAGCTGGCGCGGCGGGACGATCCGGCCCTGCGGCGTCATCGGCGCCGCCGGGATCGCGGGCGGGCCGCCGGGCAGCGCCCAGCGGCCGGTCAGCAGCAGGTACAGGACCGCGCCGAGCGCCTTGACGTCGTCGCGCAGCGTCGCCTCCGGCAGCGGGCCGGGGAACGCGAGCTTGAGCGCGCCGTTCGGCGTCAGCCGCAGGCGCTGGGGGTGGTCGAGGCCGAGGACGAGCCCGTTCTGGTGCGCCTGCTCGACGGCTTCGGCCAGCGCCTGGACCATCCGCGCGGCCGCGGCGGGGGCCACCGGCCGCTGCGCGACGAGGTCGACCAGGTCGCTGCCCTTGGTCCACTCCGCGACGACGACGCCGAGCAGGCCTTCGCCCGAGGTGATGCCGCTGCCGAGGGCGAGCACGTCCAGCACGCGGGCGACGCCGCCGTGGCCGAATTTCGACGCGTGCGTCGCGCGCTCGAGCGTCCGCCGGGCCAGCCGGGCGGCTTCGGGATCCGCCGGGTCGCCGACGAGCAGGGTCAGCGCGACGTCCCGCTTCAGCTGCCCGTCACGGGCACGCCAAAGGTGCGCGTCGCCCCGCTCGTCCACGCCGAACTGCGCGAGGAGGCGGTAGCGGCCGTCGCCGACCACACGCCCGGGGGCCAGCGATCCGACCTGGGCCTTGCCCACGTGGTTCGCACCCCCCGCCTGTTCGCTCCGCCTCGTGTCCACGCGCCCTCTCCCGCTAGCTCCCGGCACCGAGGGTACCCAGAATACGACGCGGGAGTCGTCGCCTTCCGTACCGCAATCGTTACCCGCGCTTGATCAACCGGGTGAACCTCGACCTGGCCGGCTGCAGCTCCTCCACCTTGAGCGCCATCAGCACGCCGAACGAGACGACGATGCCGACGATGCTCTGCAACAGAAGTTTCGCCCAGGCACCCAGCCGGGGCCCGAAGAAGTCCGGCACGAGCTTGCCCGCCACCCACGCGGCAGCGACTCCCAAGACACTCGCGACGACCGTGAACAGGATCACGCCGATCACCCGCTTGCTGCGCAGGTTGCCCAGCGTCACCCACAGCCAGACCTGGCCGAGGATCGCGCCGACCACGAACGTCAGCGCGTTGACCATCATCACGCCGAGCACGATGTTGTCCGGCGACAGCACGACCGGGCAGAGGTACAGCAACGGCACCTTGACCAGGGTCATCACGATCATGATCAGCGTCGGCGTGCGCGCGTCCTTCATCGCGTAGAACACCCGCATCTGCAGCATGACCAGCGCGTACGGCAGCAGCGCGAACGCCGAGATCGCGAGCGCGTCCCCGAGCCGTTCGGCCGTTTCGACCGTGCCCTTGCCGAAGGTGAACAGCGCGATGCCGATCGAGCCGCCGACCACGGTCATCACCGCGGAGATCGGCACGAGCATCACGGTGGAGATCCGGGACGCGTAGGAGAGGTCGCCGATCAGCTTCTTGTGGTCGCCGTCGGCGGCCGCGCGGCTCATCCGCGGCATGATCGCCGTCAGCAGCGAGACGCCGATGACGCCGTACGGCAGCTGGAAGAGCAGCCAGGCGTTGCTGTAGGCCGTCACACCGCCGGGTGAACCGCTGGTCAGCACGCGCGTGTTGATCGTGTAACCGATCTGGCTGACCGCGACGTAGCCGAGGATCCACAGCGCGAGGCCGCCGAACTCCTTCATCTGCTTGTCGATGCCCCAGCGCCACTTGAACCGGAAGCCGGAGCGCAGCAGCGGCGGGACCAGCAGCAGCGCCTGGGCGACGATGCCGCCGGTGACGCCGATGCCCAGCGTCAGCACCTTGGGGTCGGTGATCGAGACGTGCCCGGTGTCGATGTCGCCCGGCATGATCCAGACGACCAGGATCGTGAAGATGACGACGAGGTTGTTGATCACCGGTGCCCACGCCGTCGGGCCGAAGATCTGCTTGGCGTTGAGCACGGCCGAGAGCAGCGCGAACACGCCGTAGAAGAAGATCTCGGGGAGCAGCAGGTAGGCGAACGCCGTGGTCAGCGCGGGACTGGCCCGGCCGGACGAATCGACGTAGAGGCTCGTGAACGCCGGTGCCGCGATGACCGCGGCCACCGTGCCGACCAGCAGCAGCGTGAACGCCACCGTGATGAGCCGTTGCGTGTAGGCCGCGCCGCCGTCGGGCTCGTCCTGCGAGCGCACCAGCAGCGGCACCACCACGCTGGCGAGCACGCCACCCATCAGCAGCTCGAAGATGATGTTAGGCATCGTGTTGGCGACGTTGAACGAGTCGTTCGCGATGCCCTGGCCGATCGCACCGACCAGCAGCAGCTTCCACAGGAAGCCGGTGATCCGGCTGATCAGCGACGCGATGGCCATCCGCCCGGACGCCTTCGCCAGCGACGGCGCCTTGGCCGGCGCCTCCTCCGGCGCTTCCCCCTCCGGCCGCGGCTTGACCAGCGGCCCCTTGAAGGCCGGCATGACCTGCGTGGCCAGCGCGTCGTACGGCCGCATGACATCGGGGTCGGCGACCGGCCAGCGCGAGTTCATCGGGACGCCGGCGGTGCGCGGGATGAACCGCGTCGCCTCCGGGTCCGGCGGCCGCTGGACCTGAGTGGCCTCCTCCTGCCACGGCCGGACGGGCGCCGGACGCCGAGCAGCGCGGCCGCGCGACGGCACGGGCGTGCCCGGCGGCGGAGTGCCGGGACCGAGCGCCGGACTGCCGGGTGGTGGCGTCAGCGGCGGGCTGGCGGGTTGCGGCAGCCGCCCCTGGAGCGGAGCCCCGCCCGGCTGGCCACCGCCTTGCGGCGGCGGCCCGCCTGGCTGCGGGTTGCCCGGCTGCGGGTTGCCTGGCGAGACGACGGGCTGTGCACCGCTCAGCGGTAGGCCGGGCGGTGGCACGGCCTGCTGCGGGTTGCCCGGCTGCGCACCGCCTTGAGGCGGCGGCCCTGGCTGCGGGTTGCCTGGCGAGATGACCGGCTGTGCACCGCTCAGAGGCAGCCCCGGCGGCGGCACGGCCGGCTGCGGGTTGCCTGGCGGCACGACGGGCTGGGCGCCGCTCTGCGGCGGCACGTTGCCCGGCTGTGCCCCGGTGTGCGGCGGCGGACCCGGCTGGGCGTTGCCCGGCGAGATGACCGGCTGAGCGCCGCTCAGCGGCAGGCCCGGCGGCGGCACGACCGGCTGCCCCCCGCCGTGCGGCGGGGGACCACCCGTTGGCACGGGCTGGACCCGGGTCGGCGCCGGACCGGCGTTGCGCGCCCGGCCACCCTGCGGCGGCGGAACCCGGCGCTGGTCTTCGCGCAGGGCGCGGTCGTCGTGCGGGCCGCGGTCGTCCCGGGGCCAGTCGTCGCGCGGCCGTTCGCCACGCGGGCCGCTCTCGCGGGCCGGGTAGTCCTCCCCGGCCGGGCGGTCGCCGCGCGGAGACCGTGGCGGGATGTCGTCCGGACCAGGCCGTTCGCTGCGGGGGGCACCGCGGGTGGGGCGGTCGTCGCCGGGTGCTCGGTCGCCGTGGGCGGGGTAGTCCTCCGCGGCTGGGCGGTCGCCGCGTGGGGTGCGTTGGTCGCGGGCCGGGCGGTCGTCGCCGGGTGCGCGGTCGTCGCGTGGCCGTTCGCCACGCGGGCCGCCATCGCGGGCCGGGTAGTCCTCCGCGGCCGGGCGGTCGCCGCGCGGGGGGCGGGGTGCGTGGTCGTCCGGACCAGGCCGTTCGCCGCGGGAACCACCGCGGACCGGGCGGTCGGCGTGGGGCGGGAGGTCCGCGCGGGCGGGCCGGCCGGCGCGGGAGGCGCGTTTGTCGCGGGCCGGGCGGTCGTCGGCCGGTGGGTGGTCGTCGCGGGCCGGGCGGGGGGCGCGGCCGTCCTGGGGGGCCTGGTCGCCGCGGCGGGGGCGGGACGGGCCGTCCTCGCGGACCGGGCGCCGGTCGCGGACCGTTGCGTCGTCCGGGGGTGGCAGCTGGCGCGTGTGACCGTTGCGGGGCGGCTGGCGGCGGCCGCGCTCCGGGGGCGGAGGCGGCGGCTGCTGGCGGCCCGGCTGCGCCGGCTGTGCTGCCCTCGGGGGCCCGTCCGCCCGTTGCGGGGGCGGGGGGCCTTCGCGCCGAGGACGACCCGCACGCTCGGGTGGTAAGCCCGGCTCTCTCTCCAACGCGTGCCCAATCCTCGGTGCTCGTCCGGTGCCGCGGCCGGGTGCCGCGCACGTGCGGACCAAGGGTAATAGCGAACGGCCCGGAACACTCGAAGGCCGCGGGATCAGGCCACGACGTCGCGGCCCGCGCGGGCGTCCTTCACCCGGCGGTAGATCCGCCGGGAAGCGAGCAGAAGCAGCGCCACACCTGCGGCGACGGTCGCGATGATGGTGATCGCGCCGTACTCCGTCGACGTCAGTTCGAACCGCGCGGATGACCCGAGCGGGGTACCGGTCGGCGTGCTCAACGACACATCAACGCTGAACCGGCCGGCCCGCAGCGCCTCCACCGGCAGGAAGTAGTTCTTGCCGCCGCTGGCCGGGAAGTACCGGTCCGTCGCGTCCTCCGGGCGCAGGCCCGTGTTGTTGTTCAGGGTGAACCGGGCGTTGATCCCGACCGGCAGGTCGTTGCTGACGTACACCGGCAGCGGCGAATTGCCGGACGCCAGCGCGATGGTCTGCTTCGGCTGCGAGACGGTCACCCGCCCGCTGATCGACGCCAGCTCGGCCTGGGCGTTCGCGGTCGCCGCGTCCGCGGGCAGCCCCCGCCACGCCGTGGACGCACCCCGCAGCTCGGCCAGCCGGACCGGGGCGACGACGTCGTCCGGTTTCACCCGTTTGGCGGGGTCGAGCTGCATCGCGGACGCCAGCCCGGTGGCCGTGACGTCGAGCCCGGCCAGCGTCGAGACGACGTCGGCGTCGATGCTCCGGGCCGGGTCCTGGCCGCCGTCGCCGACCGAGCCCGCGGTCTCCGGCGTGGCGGCGAGCAGCGCCGGGAGGCCGGTCGCGGTGACCACGCCCGCGCCCAGGAACTCGCCGACCTGCTGCAGGTAGGTGCGGTACTCCTCGGCCGGGGCGTCCCAGCGCCGCGGCGGCGCGACCAGCAGGTGGTCCGGCCGCTGCTGCCCCGCGGTCGCGCCCAGCCCGGCGCGGAAGGCGAGCGCGCCGAGCCCGTTCTGGCTCGCCACCGCCCGCTCGGTCGTCGCGGGCACGGTGACCGAGCCCGGCACGGTCGGGACGCCGGTCATCGCGGCGGCGATCAGCGAGTCCGTCGGCTGCAGGCGGACCGAGCTGCCCTGCACGGTGACGCCCCCGCCGGCCGCGGCGGGCGCGAGCTTGCCCGCGTCGGTGAGCACGGTCCGCACGCCGGCGTCGGACAGCGCCGCGAGCACCGCCGCGCTGGGCGTGCCGTCCGGCCAGAGGACGCCGGTCTGCGGGGGGACGTCGGTCAGCTGCTGGACGGTCGCGGCGCCGTCGGCCGCGCGGGTGAGCAGGCTGGTGTCGCCCGGCCGGATCCGGGTGAGCGCGTCGAGGTCGGCGTCGGCGAACGGCAGCGTCACCACGCAGCGGCCGCCGACCAGCGCGCGCACCTCGGTCAGCCACGCCTTCGCGGCGTCGACGCCCTTGCCGTCGGCGTTCCCGGCGTCGGTGTGCACGAGGTAGCCGCGGGTCATCGCGTCGACCGTGGCGAGCAGGTCCGGGTCGAGCGCGAAGCACATCGACTTCCCCACGTTCGGGTTGTCCCGCACGGCCGAGGCCGCCGACGTGACCAGCGCGTTCAGCCGCCCGTCCCCGCTGATCTCGGCGGCCAGCCGGTCGTCGGCCAGCACCACCGGGCTGCCGTACGGCGCCGCGTAGACGTGCGGGACGTTGCCGGTCAGCGGCCAGAGCAGGGTCATGCTCGGCGCGCCGCCCCGGCTGGAGACCGGCTTGCCCGGCGCGGCCAGCACCGGCATCAGCATGCTGACCGCGCCCAGCCGCGCGGGGCCGCCGAACTCCGGCGTGCCGTTGACGTTGACCAGCAGCGGGTAGACGCCGGGACGGCCGAAGAAGCGGTCGCCCCGCGTCCCGGTCAGCGGCACGGTGATGTTCAGCGGAGCGCTGCGGCCCGGCTCGAGCACGTCGGCTATCGACGTGAACTCGGTCAGCGGGGTGTCCTTGACGACCGCGCCGGACAGCACGTCGCCGACCCCGCGCTCGGTCGTCGCCCGCTCTCCGACCTGCAGCCGGACTTGCGGCTTGGTGATCCGGCGGTCGCCGGTGTTGGTCACCGTGCCGGTGACAGTCAGCGTCGTCGTCGAGGTCGTGATCACCCGCGGGCTCAGCCCGGCCAGGTCGATGCGCAGGCGCGCGCCTTCTTGCGCCTGCGCCACCGAAGCGCCGGCCAGGGCGGGGACGGCCAGGAAGAGGATGGACAGGAAGGCTGCGGCGAACCGCTTCACTCGGGGGCTCCCTCAGGGGCGTGCTCGTCTCGTCCGTGGACGTCCGGGCGCGCGAAAAGTTCCTTGAGCATCTGACTGGCCTTCCGGACGAGCTTGCGCTCGTCGGAGTAGGCGAGTTTGGTCTCCAGCTCGGCCAGCGGGACCCAGGCCACCTCGGTGACCTCGACGTCCTCGTCGGACAGCTCACCGCCGAGCGCTTCGAGCAGGAAGTGGTGCACGGTCTTGTGGATGCGCCGCTTCTCGGCCACGAACCAGTAGTCGATGGTGCCCAGAGGCCGAAGGACGCGCGCGGAGATGCCGGTTTCCTCCTTCACCTCGCGCACGGCGGTCTGTTCCACCGTTTCACCGTCCTCGATGTGGCCCTTGGGCAGCGACCACAGCAGTCTGCCGTGCCGGTCGAGCCGGCCGATCAGCACCGCCTGTTCGCGCTCGGCGTCCACGACGAGGCCACCGGCCGACGTCTCGTCGACCGTGGTCAGGCGCCTGCCGCGCTGGCGCCTGCGCCGCCTGCGCGGCTTGGAGGCGCCGGGGCGGCCGGCTGATCCGGACATGCTGCGATGCTAGAGCAAACGGTTGCCCCGGTAGGCTGGCTCTCCGGGTCCGTGTCCGGCGGTGCCTGGAGCAACCGCACCTGGAACGTAGTGGGATTTTCGTGAACGACGTGGTCGACAAGCAGGTGGTGGAGCTCATGCAGGTCTCCCCACTGGCGGAGGAGCTGGCGGAACGGTTCGCCAGGGCGGGGCACCGCCTGTACCTCGTGGGCGGCAGTGTCCGCGACATGCTGCTCGGCCGCCGCTCCGGTGACCTCGACTTCACCACCGACGCCCGGCCCGACCGGGTGCTGAAGATCGTCAGCGGCTGGGGCGACGCGGTCTGGGACGTCGGGATCGCCTTCGGCACGGTCGGCGTGACGAAGAAGGGCATGCAGCTCGAGATCACGACGTTCCGCGCCGACAGCTACGACCGCGTCGGCCGCAACCCCGAAGTCACCTTCGGCGACAGCATCGAGGGCGACCTGCTGCGCCGCGACTTCACGGTCAACGCGATGGCCGTCGAGCTGGCGTCGAAGACGTTCATCGACCCGCACGACGGGTTGGGCGCCCTGCGCGAGAAGGTCCTGGACACGCCGGCGACCCCGCAGGAGTCCTTCGCCGACGACCCGCTGCGGATGCTGCGCGCCGCCCGGTTCGCCGCGCAGCTGGGCTTCGCCGCCGCGCCGCGGGTGGTCGACGCGATGACGTCGATGGCCGAGGAGATCGACCGGATCACCGCCGAGCGGGTGCAGGCCGAGCTGTCGAAGCTGCTGCTGGCGGACGACCCGCGGCCGGGCCTGGAACTGCTGGTCGACACCGGGCTGGCCGACCGCGTGCTGCCGGAGGTGCCCGGCATGCGGCTGGCGATCGACGAGCACCACCAGCACAAGGACGTCTACCAGCACTCCCTCACCGTGCTGGCCCAGGCGATCGACCTGGAGAAGACGCACGAGCCGACGTCGGAGCCGGACCTGATCCTGCGGCTGGCGGCGCTGCTGCACGACGCCGGCAAGCCGGCGACCCGGGAGTTCCAGCCGGGCGGCGGGGTGAGCTTCCACCACCACGAGGTGGTCGGCGCGCGGATGGCCCGCAAACGTTTGCGGGCGCTGAAGTTCTCGAAGGAGATCGTCGACGACGTCTCCCAGCTCGTGTTCCTCCACCTGCGGTTCCACGGCTACGGCAAGGGCGAGTGGACCGACTCGGCGGTCCGCCGGTACGTCACCGACGCCGGCCCGCTGCTGGCCCGGCTGCACAAGCTGGTCCGCGCCGACTGCACCACCCGCAACCGCCGGAAGGCCGCCGCGCTGCAGGCCACCTACGACGACCTCGAAGCCCGGATCACCGCGCTCAAGGCCAAGGAGGACCTCGACCGCGTCCGGCCGGACCTCAACGGCGAGCAGATCATGGCGCTGCTCGGCCTCAAGCCGGGGCCGGACGTCGGGAAGGCGTGGAAGTTCCTCAAGGAGCTGCGCCTGGACCGCGGGCCGCTGGAGCACGACGAAGCGGTCGCCGAGCTGAAGAAGTGGGCCGCGGAAAACGGCGTCGGGGACGTGTGAGGCGTGGCGGGCGGGGGCAGCTTCCTGGTGGCGCTGCTGAGGCGCGGCGCCCCCGCGATCGCCACCGCCACGAGTGAGCTGCCCGCCGAGATCGCCGACCCGGCGCCGATGCACGCGCTGCGGCGCATCTCGCGCATGTCCGGCCCGATCGACCCGACCGAGCGCGACAGCCTCCTGCTGCGCGCGACCCGGTACGTCGTGCTCATCCCGCTGGCGTACCGGCTGTTCGCGGTCCCCGGCCAGTTCGGCGTCTACCTCCTCCAGCACGGCACGACCGGGCTGCTGCCGGTCGGGGTGTTCGCGCTCCTGTCGGTCGCGCTGAACGTCATCGGCCTGCGCTGGATGTTCCGCTCGGCGCCGTTCCGCGGCCGGGACGCCGGGAAGCTGCTGGCCGTCGACCTGGCCTTCACGGTGCTTTCGCCGCTGCTCATCGCGCTGACCGTGCCGACTACGGCGTACTTCGACGCGCTCGCGGTCACCAGCGTCCACCTCTACGGCGAGATCGGGCTGCTGACGCTCGCGCTGGGCCTGCCGAGCGGCGTGGTGTTCGGGCTGATCGGCTTCCCGCTCCGGATGCTGGCGAACTGGCTGAACACAGGCGAGTTCCGCGTCGGGGCCGCGTTCTCGACGTACTCCGTGCTGCTCGCGGAGCTGTTCCTGGCCACCGCCGCGCTGGTGCTGACCGGCCTCGGCACGCGCCTGGCGCTGGCCTACGGCACCCGCAACGGACGGCTGGCCGAGCGCGCCCAGCAGCACCGGAGGCTGCACGACACCGTGCTGCAGACGCTGGAGGCGATCGCGCTGTCCGGGCCCGGCGACCCCGGGGAACGGCTGGTGGAGATCCAGCGGCTGGCGCGGGCGCAGGCGATGGAGATCCGGCAGACGATCGAGTCGGCGGCGTCCGAGCGGGCCGAGGCCGGCGCGCGGCCGCTGGGCGAGAAGCTCGCCGCGCTCGCCGCGGAGATGGCCCGCGACGGCCTGCGCGCCCAGCTCGTGGTGGCCGAGCTGGACGACGACACGCTGTCGGAGGTCCGCCAGATCGCCATCCGCGACGCCGTCCGGGAGGCGATGCGGAACACGATGAAGCACTCCGGCACCGACCGGGTCGTGGTCCGCGTCGAGGAGCGCGACGGCGGCATCGCGGTGATCACCCGCGACCACGGCAGCGGGTTCGACAAGGCGCAGCGGCCCGCCGGGTTCGGCATCAGCGAGTCCATCACCGCCCGGCTGGCCGAGGTGGGCGGGACGTCGCTGGTCGAGTCGGGGCTCGCCGGTGGGGGGACTCGGGTGACGTTGTGGGTCCCGTTCTGATATCCCCGGTGCTATGACCTCGATCGAGCTGCTCGCCGACGCTCTCGCCGCCTACCGCTCCGGTGACCGCGACCAGGCCGCCGAACTCGCCGCGCAAGCCGGGCGCGCCGGCTCCACACTGGCCGACGAACTGCGGGCCTACCTGGCCGGCGACGGCTCGGCGCCGGTGTACGACCAGCCGAGCGCGTTCACGGCGTTCATCCGCGGCGGCGGCAACGTCGAGCTGTACCGGGCGCTGAGCGCCGAGCTGGCCGCCCGCTACGACTCCGCCAAGCCGGAATCCCTGCTCGACCTCGGCTGCGGTGACGGCCTCGCCGTCGTGCCCGCGCTGGAGCAGGCGTCCCACCTGCCGCCGCGGATCGACCTGGTCGAGCCGTCGGCCGCGCTCCTGGAGGGCGTCCACGAGCGGGTGCCGTCGGCCCAGTGCTGGCAGTCGACGGCCCAGGACTTCCTGGCCCGCGACGACCTCGGCTGGGACTTCGTCCAGTCGACCTTCGCGCTGCAGTCCATCGAGCCGGAGCAGCGCGCCGAAGTGCTGCGGACGCTGCAGCCGCGCACCGGGACGCTGGTGCTCGCCGAGTTCGACGTCCCCGAGTTCGACGAAGGCTCGCCGGAGCACCTCCGGTCGCTCGTCGAGCGCTACGAGCGCGGGGTGGCCGAGTACGGCGAAGACGCCACCCTGGTCGCGCAGGGTTTCCTGCTGCCGGTGCTGCTCGGGATCGTCTCCGGGCAGCAGCGGACCAACTGGGAGCACCCGGCCGCGGTCTGGGCGGACCAGCTCAAGACAGCGGGCTTCACCGAGGTCGACGTCACGCCGCTCGCCGACTACTGGTGGTCGCCCGCCGTCCTGATCACTGCCTGCTGAGCGAGCCCGTCTCGAGGTGCTGGGCGAGCGGCCGGGGCAGCAGGTAGGCGACCGCACCACCCGGCAGGCCGCCCCACGGCGCCGTCACGCCGGTCAGCACCCGCACAGCGCGCTGCACCCGGTAGAGCCGCTTCTCGCGTTCGCGTTCGAACGCCAGCGCCGTCTCGACGAACCGGGAGCCGCCGGCGTGCACCAGGTTGCCGGTCTCGTTGCCGAACCGGACGACCGTCGTGCCCGGCGGCAGCACGACCAGGCGCTTGCCGCGGTAGAAGTTCAACGGCGGTTCGCCGCGCATCGGCAGGATCGGCCAGTCGGCGGGCTGGTCGGACTCCTCCGCGGGCCGCGGCGGCAGCATCAGCAGCACACCGAGCAGGAACCGCGCCGCGTCGCCGAGCGAGCCGAACGCGACCGGCTCGTCGGACGGCGGCCGCGAGACCTCCCAGCCGTTCTCCGCGCGGCGCAGCGTCCACACGCCCTCGGCCGGGATCTCGTTGGCGCCGATCCGGTAGGCCGCTGCGGGCACGCCGTGCTCGGCGAGCCGCTGCTGGAGCAGCTCCAGCGTCTCCGCGCCGCGCAGGTTCCGCACCGGCTCGCCGCGGGCGACCCGGGTGAGCGCGCGCTCGTCCGGCAGGTCGGCGGTCGTCTGCGGCGGCCGCGGCTGCCCGAGGACCTCCGCCTCCGCCGTCGCGCGGACCAGCTCGCCGACGAACGGCAGCCGGAAGCCGGCCGCCCGGATGTGCTCGACCAGCTCCGGCTCCGGCGGCACCCCGTACTTGCGCAGGTAGTGCGGCACGGCGGCGGGCCAGAGCCAGGTGCCGTCGGTGTGGAACGCGTTCGGCACGTCCGGCTTGGCCCCCGGCGCGCCGAAGATGTCCGGCAGCGGCGCGGGCCGGTGCAGCGCCACCGGCGCCCGGAACAGGTAGTCGAGCAGGCCGCGGACCTGCTCCGGCGGCACCGGCGGCCGGTTGACCACCGGCCGCTCGCCCTCGACGTGCGAGTCGACGACCCGGGCCTGCCGGAACACGACGTCCAGCGGCAGTCCCGTCTTCGCCGTCAGCCAGGCCGGCAGGTGCTTCGGCGTGCGCGGGAAGTTCGCCAGCTCCAGCTCGTAAGCGGCGGTCGACGGGCGGCCGCCCTCGTTCGGTGGCACCCGCCAGTCCGGCTCCCGGTCGGCGTCGAAGTCGAAGTCGAACTTCGACTCGGCGTCGAGGGTGAAGGTGCCCTGGAACCACGTCCCGGCCTCGGCCTGGTACATCGCCGCCCGCAGCCGGGCGAAGAGCCCGCCGAGCCGGGGCACGGCCGGCAGCGACACCGAGACCGGGCCGTCCTCGTCGCCGACCGCGCGGACCTCGATCTCGGCGTAGTCCCCGACCTGCCGGAACTGCGCGCCGACGCGGGTCCAGCCGCCGGGCACGGTGTGCAGCAGCGTCCGGCCGATCGCGCGCAGCAGCGCGTTCTGGTCGCCGGTGCCCGGCTGCGGCCGCGGTTCCGGCGTCTCGGTGAAGTCCAGCCGCGTCTGCCACAGCGCGGTGACCTGCTTGGCCGGCACGGTGACCGAAAAGTCGGTCAGCCCGAGCTGCGCCGCGCGGGCGGCGTCGTCGCGGACCCAGCGCAGGGTCAGCTCCGGCCGGTCGCCCGGCGCGACCTCGAAGACCTCGCCGTCGTACTCGGCGAAGGTGCGCAACGTGAACGTCGACGGCACCTCGCTCGCCGGCACCACGCGCGCCGGCCGCCCCTCGAACTCCTTGTCGAACCCCTCCGGCGCCTCTTCCTCCGGCAGCACGGACAGCAGCACCGTGCCGTCCGTGGTCGACCGCTGCGCGCGGAAAGTCCCCTCGCCCCATGACGCGTACAGGCCGTCCGGGCGTTCGGCCACCTCTACCCGGTAACGCACGTTTGTCCTCCCCGTCCCCAGTACCCCGAGAAAACCTAGTCGACCGGGTACCGAGCGAACCACCGGTCGTCGCCCGGCGCATCCGGGCCGAACTCGGTCAGCGCGTCGTCCGCGAGGCCGACGATCACGTCGCGGAGCTCCAGCCGCTCCAGCCAGCTTCGCCGCAGGGCCTCCTCGCCGTACATCGCGCCGACGAGGTTGCCGCAGACCGAGCCCGTCGAGTCGCTGTCGCCGCTGTGGTTGACCGCCGCGAGCAACGCCGAGTCGGCGTCCGTGGTGGTCAGCGCGACGTACACCGACATCGACAACGCCGTCTCGCCGACGTTGCCCTGGCCCAGCGACTCCAGCTTCTCCGGCGTCGGCGGGCCGTCCAGCGCCAGTGCCGCGTCGAGGGCCGCGCTCTGCTCTTCGTGCCCGGGGTGCTGCACGAGCTCGGCCCGCGCGGACGCGACCGCGTCGGGCAGCGGCTTTCCGTGCAGCAGCTCGTGCACGATCACCGCGAAGCAGCCCGACGAGAGGTACCCGCTCGGGTGGCCGTGGGTCAGCGCCGCGCTTTCGGCCCCGAGCCGGAACACCTCGGCGAGGTCGTCAGACCACAGCGCGATCGGCGCCGCGCGCATGACCCCGCCGCAGCCCTTGGAGTTGTTCACCGGCCGCTCGACGGTCCCCCGGACGCCCGACCGGCCGTACGCCTCCAGCTCGCCGAAGCACGTCAGGCCCGGTGCGCGGCGGCTGAACAGCTCCGGATGGGTGATCAGCCAGCCGTCGGGCGCCTCGACCGCCGACTGCGGACCACGGGCCCGGTCCCACCTGACGCCCTGGGTGTGCAGCCAGCGCTGGTAGGCCATCTGCAGCGAGTGGACGACGTCCGCGGCGCCGGTCCGGCGCTGCTGGGCGTGCGCTCGGATCAGCGCTTCGAGCGTGAAGAGCGTCATCTGCGTGTCGTCGGTGATCCGGCCGACGCCGCCGTACGCGGGGATGAAGTCGGTGATGCCGTCCGGCCCGGCGAGCTCGCGGATCCGGTCGATCGGGTCGAACTCCGTCTTCGCGCCCAGTGCGTCGCCGATCGCCCCGGCCAGGAGGCTGCCGCGCAGTCGCGATCGCAAGTCGGGTCCCTTCGGTTGCGGGGCGAACCGGCCACTCGGGTACCGGCGCTCCCATCGGGCGTGTTCCGCGGTCTCCACCTGGACACCGTTGCGGTTGAAGTACCGGAAGACGTCACCGGCGACGTCCTCGACCAGGCCGAGGTCGGGCAGCGACACGACCCAGGGCAGGCCGGGGAGGCCGACGCGGGCGCCGACCAGCGCGCCGGCGATCGCGCCCGCCACCGGACCGGACCGGGCGGCCAGCCGGATCGCCGCTGCCGGGTCGTAGCCCCGCTTGGCCGCGGCGAACAACGCGCGGCCGAGCACCGACCGGACGCTCCGGCCGTCGCCGATCGATTCCAGCTGCGTGACGTCGTCGGCGTCGCGGTCCGCGCGCAGCGCCAGCGTCGACGCCGCCAGCTCGCCACCGATCTCGTGCAGGCGGACGTGCACCGGCAGCGCGAACGGCTCCCGCGTCAGCAGGGCCTGGAACAGGGAAACGAGCAGCTCGACGCCCTCGGTGACCTCGGCGCCGGCCGCGCTGCCGGTCAGCTCCCGGGCGATGTCCTTGGCGTACTGCTCGCCGTCGACGTCCGCCAGCGCCACCGCGCTCGCGGGTGTGGCGGCCAGTGCCGTGGCCAGCAGCGCGGAGAACTCGGCGGGCGCCGGGCCCGCGTGCCGCGTCGCGACGGCGAGCCAGCCGGCCGGGTCGGGCTCGGGCAGCGTCGCCGGGACTTCGCCCGTGGGCACCGGCGGCAGGCCGCGCACCACGGTGCCGGTCTGGAAGAGCAGCTGCCGCGTCAGGCCGCCCAGCGGCAGCGGCCCCGCGGGATCCGCGCCGCCACCCACGGCGTCACCGATCGCGAAGCCGGCGTACGCACCGACGATCCGCTGCCAGGCGAAGCGGTCGGCCGGTGTCACGGAGAACTTCCCGAACGCCCACGGCACCGGCCGCGGCCGGGCGTCCTCGTCGACGTGCGCGATCAGGCCGTTCGCGGCCAGGTCGGCGGGCCATTCCGGCGCCTGGCCCACCCGGCGGCGGACACCGTTGCGGTACTGCCAGGCAAACCCGCGCAGGTACCGGACGCACTCGTCCGCCGTCAGCTCGAAGTGGTGGTCGCGGGCCTGGCCGACGGCGTACCGCAGGTGCCGTTCCAGCAGGTCGGGCGGCTCGATGCCGAACTCCGCGACCAGCGCGGGCAGCGCCGCGGCGACTTCGGGACCGGCTTCCGGCGCGGGCTCCTCGACGGGGGCGCGCGGAGTGGTCTCGGTGCCGCGGACCGCGGCCAGCTCCGCCGCGGTGAGGCTGCGGACCAGCCCGGTGCCGGGGTCGAGCGTCAGCCCCGCCGACGGCGGCAGCTCCCGCACCGGCACGCGCCACCGGCGCGGGTACCGCCCGGGCACCTTCGCCGACGCGCTGTAGGCGATGACTTCCCGCCCGCCCGTGCCGGGCAGCGGCCGCAGCAGCGGCTGACCCGTGTCGAGCAGCGGAACCAGCACTTCGCAGTTCAGCAGGGCGCGGACGAACTCGGGGCGGCCGATCCAGTTCGCGGCCAGGTAGTTCAGCAGCTTTTCGACGTCGGTCGACGGCACCGGGAAGCCGCGCCAGACCGGGCCGGCGGAGTACTGCTCGTTGACGCGGTACTCGCCGTCCGCCCGGCTCCAGCCGCGGATCGCGCGCACCGGGAGGTCCAGCTCGGGGAACGCCTTCTCGTCGAACTCGGGGTCGACGTCCGGCCGCCACTCGGCCTCGGCGGGCGGGCTCGCCATCGCGGCCTGGTCGTACCCGATCTCGCCGTCGTCCGGCACGAAGACCACCGGGCTCGGGAACAGGCCGGCGCCGATGTCGGTGCCGTCGAGGTAGGCGGCGGTGTTGACCGGGAAGCGCCAGCCGTCCGGGCGGCGCGCGGCGAACTCCGGCCGGACCCGCAGCCGGTCGCCGCCGGGCCGCGTGCGCAACCACTCCCGCGCGCGGGCGACGGCTTCCTCTTCGTCCATTCTCCCCATCCTCGCGCTAATGCCGCGGGTACCGCTCGATCCAGACGTCGCCGAGCGCGCTCAGCGCCGAGTGCCGGTCGAAGTGCCAGTACGCGTCCGAAGCGACCTGCTCGACCAGGTACCGCAGTTCCAGCTGGTCGACCCACTTCTGTGGCAGCCCGGGGATCCCGGTGCGCGCGCCCAGCAGGGCGCCGGCGATCGCCCCGGTGAGCGCGCTGCGGCCGGAGTGGTTGACGGCGCGCAGCAGCGCCTGCTCCGGGTAGTTCTCGAAACCCGACAACGCGGCGAAGGCGCGTCCGAGCACCGACAGCGTCGTCTTGCCGTCGCCGATCAGCTCGGGCATCCGCAGGTCGGGCAGCCCGTGCTCGCCGAAGAACGGCACCGACTCGGCGACCACGTCCGCGATCGCCGTCCACTCCGGGCCCTGCTGGAACCGGTTGTCCGGGTTGAGCACCTCGCGGCTGGTGTTCCAGACCGGGAAGCTGAACGCCTCCTTGGTCAGCGCGTGCTCGAACAGCCAGGTCAGGTAGGTCGCGGCGGCCAGGTCGGACTCGTCCGGGTGCGTCACGCCGGCCAGTTCGCGCACCGCCTGCCGCGCCCCGCCGCTCAACCCGCTGCCGGGCCCGGCCATGGTGAGCGCGGCGGGCAACGCGGGGATCAACGCGGCCGGGCCGGACATCGGCGGCGCACCGGCGACCCCGGTCGCGAGCTGGTGGTAGGCGTTGAGCTCGGCGTCGTCGGCGTCGCGCCGGGCGTGCAGGTCCGGAACCTGCACGAGCCAGCCGTCCACGGCGTCCATCGGCGCGCCCTGCGTGCGCAGCCAGCGCTGCAGCGCTCCGCGGACGACGTCGGGGAAGAGCTGCTCGGCTTCGCGCGACTCCGGCTGCTCGCGGTGCGGGCTGCGGATCACGGCCTCGGTGTAGAAGAGCAGCCGCTGCGTCAGCGAACCGATCCGGCCGGGCTGGTCGAACGCCGGGACGAGGTCGGTGACGCCTTCGATGCCGAACTTCGCGTGGATGTCGTGCAGCATCATCCGGTCGACGGCGGCACCGAGCGCCTCGCCGAGCGCGAAGCCGACGTACGCGCCCGTGACGCGCTGCCAGCCGTAGCGGAAGCCGTCGAGGTCCCGCTCGAAGTACTTGCCGAACGTATCGAGCCGCGGCACCGTGCGGCCGGCGTTGTCGTACGCCGGGGCGAGGCCGTTCGCGCGCAGGTCGTTGGGCTTGCTGCGCGGCGGCTCCGGCATGCTCAGCCGCTTCACCCAGGACTCGCCGAGCACGGTTTTCGCGCACTCCTCGGCCGTCAGCTCGAAGCCGCGCCGCCGGGCCTTCTCGGCCGCCAGCAGCGGCGGCTTCACCGGATCCGGCAGGCCCATCCGGGCCGCGGTCTCGGTGGCGACCCGGATCAGGTCCTCCTCCGCCTCCGGGCAGCGGCCGTGCACGTCGATGCGCGGCTCGTGCCGCGGGAAGCGCTGGACGATCTCGGCGAGCTCCCCGCTGGAGACGTCCTCGATGGTCGTCGGGCCGCCGTTGATGACCAGGTTCGGCGGGTGCTCGAACTCGGCGAGCGTGGCGACGTCGACCTTCCACCAGCCGTGCTCGCGCGCGGGCAGGTGCCGGGTCGAGCTGAACACCTTGAGCTCGTTGCGCTCCTCGGCGAAGTAGAAGCGGTCGGTCTTGCCGGTCTCCAGGTCGAGCGGGATGTACACCTCGCACCGGATCAGCCCGATGAGCAGCAGCTCCCGGGTCAGCCAGCCGACGCTGCCGAACGACAGCAGCGTCTCCAGCGTGTTCTCCGGCTTCGGGTAGCCGCGGCGGATCGGACCGGCCTTGTACTCGGGGTTCTCCCGCTCTTCGCCGGTCTGGTTGCCCTCGGCGTCGACCTTCACCCAGCCCGCGACCGCCTGCAGCGGCACGCCGAGCTCACCGAGCCCGGCCTTGACGTACTCGGGGTCGACGACCTCGCGCCAGTTCTCCTGGCCGGGGAACGCCACCGGCACCGAGAGGCCGCCGGGGTGCGGGTGCGCCTGCCGCAGCTCGCCGTCCGGCTCGCGGACGACGACCGACGGCGGCGGGAAGATCTCCTTCTCCGGCCGGCCCTCGTCGAGGAACGCGATGGTGTTGTAGGGCACCGACCAGCCCTCGGGGATGCGCAGCACCTTCTCGGTGTCCACCCGCAGGCCCGCGGGACCCGAGACGTCCGGGCCGTGCACCGCGCGCAGCCACTGGCCGACCTTGGCAATCGCTTCCGCCGCTTCCACCTACTCGATCCTCTCCAGGCTTCCGTCGGACTCGTGCTCGGCGATCGTCTTCGGCAGCACGAAGGCCACCGCGCCACCCGGCAGGTTCGCCCACGGAACCGTGATGCCGGTGATCACGTGCAGGGGACGTCTGAGCCGGTAGCTCCGCCGCACCCGCTCCCGTTCGAGCGGCAGCGACGTCGTGGCGAACCGTACCTCGCCGTGGTGAACGAGGTTGCCGGGTTCCTCGCCGAAGCGCAGCACGACCGTACCCGCCACCAGCCTGGTGATGCGCTTGTTGCGGAGCAGGGTGAGGGGAGGCTCACCCGCCGCCGGGTGCACCGGCCAGTCGTCGAGCTCCTTCGCGGTTTCCCGCGGTGTTTCGTGGCCGGCGGTCATCCGGGCTGGGTGCAGCAGCAACGCGCCCAGCAGGTGCTGCGCGGCGTCCTCGAGCCGGGCGAAGTGCTTCGGCGCGCGGGGCTTCCCGCCGGCGTACGCGGCGACTTCCCAGCCGTCGGGCGTGTAGTTGAGGCACCAGGCGCCGTCCGCGCGGTCGCCGACCCGGTACGCCTCGGGCCACACCCCGTGCTCGCCGAGCCGCTGCACCAGCACGATCAGCAGCTCTTCGTCACCGAGCCGCGGGTCGGGCGTGGTCTCCAGCTCGGCGGCGACGTCCCCGGACGTCTTCTTGACGTCGGCGCGGCCCGGCTTCGGCCGCGGCTTGCCCAGCAGGTCGGCCTCCGCGGTCCGCCGGACGAGCGGCTCGACGTACGGCGGCTGGAAGTGGTGGCGGCGGATGTGCGCGACCAGGTCCGGCTCCGGCGGCACGCCGTGCTTCGCGAGCAGCAGCGCAACGGCGTCGGACCAGATCCACGTGCCGTCGGTGTGGAAGCGCTCGTCGCCGTCTTCGTGTACGACGGCCTCCCGCTCGAGGTACTGCAGCACGAGCGGCACCTCGGTGTCGGTCAGCGGCGGCCGTTCGACGTCCGGGCCGCCGACGTCCGCGTGCCGGAACACCACGCCCAGCGGCAGCTGCGCGCGCAGCCGCCACCAGTCCGGGATGTGCTCGTCGGCCCGCGGGAAGGCGGCGAGTTCTTCCGGGTAGGCGGCCGGCTCGGGAGCTTCGGTCCACAGCGGATCGTCGTCGAGCGCGAAGTCGAAGTCGAAGCTGCCGTCCGGGTTCAGGGCGAACCGGGCCTGCAGCCAGGTGCCGCGGCCTTCGGCGTACATGCCGGCGCGCAGCTCGGAGAACAGGTCGGCCACCTCGTCCGGCACGGCCGTGTTGTGGCCCGCGGTCTCGGTGTGCTTCCCGATCTGCCGGAAGTCGGCGACGGCGGGCACTCGAGCGTTGACGCGGTGTTCGCGCACGAGCTTTCCCAGCCGCACCAGGAGAGTGCGCTGCTCGTCGGGCGAAAGTCGATGTTCCACGTGAATCATTGCCCCGCGTTGAACCGGCTCGTCACCGTGAACGAAGGCGGCTCACCGGCGGCGATCCGGGCAGCTTCGTCTTCCCACATCTTGAAGGTGCGCTTGCGGAGGGCTTGGATCAGCGCAACCTCTTGCGGCGTCCGGCGGCGTTCTTCCCGCCTCACGAGGGCGTCGATGCCCTTGATGGTGTCGTAGAGCGCGAAGATCGGGCCGTCCCCGCTCAGGTAGTGGCTTCGCTCGAACTCGGTCTCCTGGACGAACTTTTCTTCTTTGAACGGGCCGTCGATGTTCGACTCGGTGGTCGACCGGACGAGCTCGAGGATGTGGCTGCGGCCGTCCTGGTCCTGTTCGAAGAACCCCGTTTGAAGATTGAGGATGGTGCCTTTCAACCCGCCGTCGGGCGTCGAGTCGATCCGATAGGTCTGGGCGTAGTACTTGTAGAACAAGGGGGTCTGAAAGGCCATCAGCCGCTCTCCTCGGATGTCAGTCCTCGCCGGAACGCCTCGCCGAACCGGCCTCGGACCTGCTCGGTCAACGCGGCGACGAGAGCAGCCTCCTCCGGCGAGAAGAAGCCCCCGCGTCCTTCCTTCCTGCTCAACGTCTCGAAGTCGCGGCGGACTTCGTAGAGCGCGTGCTCGTAAGACGCGACGTCATCGATGTGCGTCAGGTGCAGCCGCAGTTCGGCCACGTGCCCGTTCGGCAGCCGGACGTTCATTTGCAGGTCCCGGTAACCGCTGTCCTGCGGGTCGGCGAGCCGATCCGAGAACTTGACGATCGTGAGCTCGGGATCGCCGCGCACCGCATCGAGCGCCCGGTACATATCCGCCACCCGCTCGAACTGAATCTTGGCACCGACCAGGTCGGTCAGCCGCGAACCGTCCCAGCCGTACTTGGCGATCTTCGCCAGCGCCCGGACATCGTCCTTCGGCTCCGGCCGGAACCCCGGGTGGCCGTCCGTCTCACCGGCGATCCGCTCGGTGATGCGGTTCAACGTGCCTTGGGTCTCGGGCCAGCGCTCGCGTTCCTCGGCGACCCATTGCTTGCAGTACTCCGGATCGCCGGTCCGGTTCAGGTCAAAGCTCGCGTGCAGCTGCAGGTCGCCATCGATTTCCCTGACGATTGCCGCCACGTCCGCGGAGATCTCCGCCTGCTCCGGAGTCGGGTCGAACGGCTCGACGCCCTGGTGCTCCACATCGTCGATCACGCGGTAGCCGCGCTCGTTCACCTCGTGGACGGCGTCCTCGAGGATCGGGATCGCCTCGGGGTGCTTGAGCAGGCTCGCCAGCGTCTTCGGGTTGTCCAGCAGCGAGCGCGTCAGGTAGTCGTTGCCCGGGTCGGACAGCACTTGCACCAAGCCGGGGTGTTCGCCGAGGTGCGCGCGGATGTAGCCGGCGTCCGCGTGCCCGTCGAGCGCCGCGGCGACGTCGTCCCTGGCCAGGAAGGCGTCGTGCGGTGCCGCCGTGCCGTAGCCGCCGTGCTCCCCGGTGCCGTGCCCGGTGCCGATGTGCACCTCGTCCGGCGTGCCGACGTGCATCAGCTTGATGCTCTTCGGCGGCTGCGGCAGGTGCATGAGGTCGCCGGACTGCGGGTCGATGAACGCGACGCCCTCGCGGGTGTGCACGACCATCGCCACGTGCCCGTACTCGACGCCGTTCGGGCCGGTGTACTTCACCGCGACCACGGCGTGGTGGTCGAGCGGCTGCTCCCGCACCTCGCGGATGACGTCGTCGTAGCTGCCGCGTGCGGAGAACGTCTCCCCGAACCGGCCCTCGAGGTGTTCGAGCGTGCCGCGGCTGCCCATCTCGTGCGGCAGGATCGGCTCGGCCGTCATGTCACCGCCGCGCAGCCGGTCCAGGTACGCCTCGGGGCCGCGCGTGCAGTTCGTCACGTACCCGTTTTCGAACGCACCCGGCTGGTGGAAGCCCGGGTTGACCTCGCGCAGGTGCGGGTGCCGGTCGTGCACGTAGGCCGCGCGCTCGGACGGCGTCGTCCCACCGGCGTGGATGGCCGGTTCGGCGGGCGGGTTCGTCGCACGGGCCAGCCGGGAGTAGTCGTGCACCGAAACAGGCGCCGGCGGCGGTTCCACCGGGGTCTCGCGCACGTCGTGGACCGACGGCTCTTGCGGCGCGATGTGCTCGGGCTCGCCGAGGCCGCCGAGCCGTTCCGTGATCGCGGCCTGCCTGCGCCGTTCGAACTCGGCCGCGTTGTGCTCGTTTTCGGCGCGGCGCTCGGCCATCTTCTCCCGCGCGGCGCCGGGCTCGAGGTGGCGCGGGTGGCCGGGCCCGATCTCCTCGGCCTCGATGACCCACTTGCGGCGGCCTTCGGGCGTGAGCTCCAGCCGCTTCTCGTGCACCAGGAGCTGGGTGCCCGGCGGTGACAGGGATTCCCGCTCGCCCGGGTTCTCGGCGAGCTTCGAGATGTCGCGGACGTTGTCCGACCGGACGTGCAGCTCGACGTCGTCGCCGAACTTCGACGTCGAGAACTCCCCGGTCTTGATCGACGCACTGGAGAAGGCGGGCTCGACGACCACCGCACCCGGCTCGTACGGCCCGGCAACCAGCTCGGCCAGCCGCGGGTCGCCGCCGACGTCGTAGGCGCGGATGGTCTCGCCGGACTGGCGCGGGACCTGGTTGAGGCCGTCCACGATCGCGCGGGTGTTGTGCTCCGCGAGGTCGAACCCGGGGTGGCCGGGGCCACGGCGCAGGGCCTCGTTGACGTCGTAGGCGTACTCGCCGCGGGTGTAGCCGTGCAGCGCGACGGCGCCTTCGTCACTGATCGGCAGCCCGGCGGCGTCCCGGCGAGCCAGCGCGCGGTCGTGGATCTGCTGGTAGATCTCCTCGTTCCCGACCGCGTGGCGGATGCTCTCGTGGTCGGCCGGGGTGCCGCGGTGCTCGCCGTCGAAGAGGTAACCCTCGTCGTGCACGACGTGCTCGACCGGCGGGTTGAGCCGATCGCTGATGGGCGGGTGTTCGACGTGCGGCGCGTCCCCGCCGCCGAGCGGCAGGGTGTGGATGCCGGTGGCCTCGTGCGGCAGCTCGGCGAGCCGCCCGGTGACGGGATCGGCGAACAGGACCCCGTGTTCGGTGTGCACGGCGGCGACGAGCCGCGACTCGCCGGCGGGCGTCTCGAAGGCGACGGCCGCCCGCGCGCCGACGGGCCGTTCGCCGAGGTCACGGGCGACGCCGTCGAAGCTGTCCCGGCTGCTCCACGTCCCGCCGAGCTGCTCGCGGACGCTCTCCTGCCGAGCCGGCCCGGCAACGACGTCCTCACCGTTCATCCGCCGCTCGAAGGCGGCCATCGACTCGGCGGCGTTGGTCCGGTAGCCGGTCTCGAGAGCGTCCGGGCGGTAGTGGTTGCGGGTGTTGACCCCGCCGAGCTCGGGCAGCGCGTCCCGCACCAGACGTGCGTGCTGCTGCGGCGTCTCGACGGACCCGGCGTGCAGCACCGGCTGCCCGCCCGGTGTGAGCGGCTCGGCGAGCTGAGCCCAGCCACCCGCCGGCTCCCCGGTGGCAGGCGGCCGCTGTGCGGGCGCGGGTGGCGCGTCGGGATCGTCGAAGGCGTTGAGCAGCGACGCCAGGTTGTTGGACGGCTTGTACTGCGGGTGCTCGGCGTAGAACTGCTCGAGCTCTGCATCGGCTTCGCGCTGGAACCGGTCCTCATCGGCCCGCTCACCGGCCCGGCGCTGCTCGACGGCGTCACGGGCATCGGACCCGCGGAGGTACCCCGGCTCCCCGGGAGCGACCTCTTCGGCGTGCACGACGTAGTGCGGCTCACCGGGGCGGCGCGGGTTGGCGTTCGGATGCCCGGGCCCTTCCTCGACACCGGTGATCTTGAACTGCGTCCCGGCCTTGAAGAGGACCTCGCGTTCGTGCCCGATGCTGGCCAGCGCCTCGACGTCCCGCCCGGTCTTGGACCGGATCCGCATCTCGACTTCGCCGGGGAAGTTGCTGCGCGGGTGCTGCGCGTCCACCTTGGACGAGCTGAGGAACGACGGTTCGGTGATGTGCGCACCGTCGTGGAACCGAGCGAGGAAGGCCTGCAGCCGCCCGCCATCCCCCTTGAAGTCCACCCGCCGCGAGACAACGCCCTCGTGCGGCGGCAGCTCATTCAGCCCGGAGACGAGCGCCGCGGCCTGCGGAGCGAGGTGAGGGAGTTCGGGGCCACCGAGCCGAAGGGCGTGGTTGAGCGGCCCGACCATCTCATAGCGGGTGTAGGCGTGCACGGCGACCGCCCCGGCGTCGGACATGCCGGGGTGCGCCTGGTCCCGCTTCTCGAGCGCCTCCCGCCGGACCTGTTCGTGGCGCCATTCGCCGTCGACCGGGCTGTGGTGCCCGGAGTCCATGAAGGTGTCCTCGATCCGCCGGATGCCGAGAGGATCCTCGGTGCGGAAGTGCGGATCGGCGAGGTAGGGCTCGTCGTGGCCGGGCTGCCCGTAGTCCTGCGCTGCGCCGGCGTCGCCGTCGCGGCGGTCGTCCGCCCGCTGCTCGCTCGGGTGGTCGTGTCCGTGAGTGGGCTGCTCAGCCGAAGGGTCTTGAGCAGTCGAGCCCTCGGCGGCGGCCCGGTTGTCGTCGCTGGGCTCGCTTAGGCGTTCTTGGGCGCGCTCAGCTGAGTTTTCGTCTGCCAGGCGGCCGTCCGCGGGCGTTGCCTGCTCGACTGGGCGGTCCCCGGCAGGCTCGCGCCCGGCCGTGAGTGAGTGCTCTTCGGCGGGCGTTCGCTGGTGGTCGCCAGGCGCACCCTGCTCCCCGAACGTAGGCAATTGCTCTGCACTGGGCTCGCCCACCGGCGGCTGCCGCGGAGATTCGGCGGCCGGCGTGGGCTGCTCGAACGGCCGCGGCGGCTCCGGCGCACGCTCCACCGGCCGCGGCGGCTCGAACAGTCCCCGCGGCGGCAGCTGCTCCTGCGGCGGCCCGAACCGCGGCGGCGGAACCTGCGCCGGCCCGGCCGGCCGAGGCGGTCCCAGCCGCGGATCGTGCGGCGGCACGGGCGGCCGTCCACCCGGCGGAGGCGGCATCGGCGGCCGTCCACCGGGGCCGGAACCCTGCGGGCCACGAGGCTGGTTCGGATACCCTGCCGGACGCTGCCCACCAGCCATCGGCGGCCGCGGCGGACCCTGCGGAGGCACCCCCGAATGAGGCGCCATCCGCCGCGAATCTTGCGGTGACAACTCACCCTGTGCCGGTCGCTCGCCGGCCGGACCGCCGTGTGGAGGCGGCCCGCTCACTTGGCCAGGATGCCCGCCCTGCGGCGGCAACCCGCCCTGCGTCGACTGACCTCCGGCCGGGCCGCCGTGTGGAGGCGGCCCGCTCATTTGGCCAGGATGGCCGCCCTGCGGCGGTAACCCGCTCTGTGTCGGCTGTCCTCCGGCCAGACCGCCGTGTGGAGGCGGCGCGCCGATTTGCCCAGGGTGCCCGCCTTGCGGCGGCAACCCAGCCTGCGTTGGCTGCCCGCCGTGTGGAGGCGGCCCGCCGACCTGGCCAGGATGCCCGCCCTGCAGAGGCAACCCACCAGGCTGAATCGGCGATCCCCCTACCGGCGACTGACCGGACTGAGGCGACCTCCCACCATCCTGCGGCGGCTGGCCGCCGAGCTGTGAGAAGCCTGGTTGACCTGGTCGGGCGCCATGCGGTGGCTGGCCGCCTGGCTGCGTGGATGGCGCTTGGCCGCCGGTCTGGGGCGGGTGACCGTTGTGGGGCAGCTGGCCGCCGAACTGCCGGCCGGCTGGCTGTCCTGGTTGGGTGCCGTGCGGTGGGTGGCCGCTCAGATGCGCGGCTGGCGCCCCTGGGAGAGGTTGCCCGCTGGCTTGGGGCGGGTGCCCGTTGTGGGGCAGCTGTCCGGTGGGCTGGGCGCCTGGCTGTCCACCGTGCAGTGGTTGCCGACCGGGTTGAGCCGGCCTCCCGGCGTGCGGTTGGCCGCCCGGCGGTGCATCGTGCTGAGGGTGGCCTCCCGGGCGATAGCCGCTCGGCGGCAGGGGTGGCTGACCGCCCTGCAGCATTCGGCGGGGGTCCTGCGCGGGGGCTCGTCGCGGTTGCTCCGGCGTCGGAGGCTGGCCACCCGGGCGTGGGCCTGGGCTGGCCGTCGGTAGGCCGCTCTGGGGTGGGGGTGTGAACCCACCCGGGGCTGGCGTCTGCGTTGACGGTCCGTTCTGGAACCCCGCATCCGCCGCGAACGCCTGGCTCGGACCGCCCGTGAAGCCCGCTGCTCCGACGTTGTCCTGGGGGCGTCCGCCGCCGCTCGGGCGGCCCGGTTCCGGGGCGAATCCCGGGGGCGGGGCCATGCCGTAGCCGCCCTGGGGTGCGCCGGCCGGCTGCGGGACCTGGTCCGCGCCCAGCCGTGGGGCCTCGGCGACCGGCTGCGGACGCTGCTGCGTCGCGGGCTCCCGCCGAGCCTCCGGTGCGGAGGAGGCTTCGCCGCGTGAGTCGGACGCCGGCTCGCGACGCGGCTCCGGCTCGGACAAGGCTTCGCGTCGCTGCTCGGGCGCCGAGGAGGCCTCATGACCAGGCTGTTCCCCCGCGACAGACGCTTCGCCGCGTGACTCGGGTACGGACGCGGGCTCGTGACGTGGCTCTTCACCCCGCGACGCCGACTCCGAAGAGAACTCGCGACGAGCCTCGGGCCCCGGCGAGGACTCGCGGCGAGACTCCGGCTCCGAAGGCGACTCAGTCGGAGCCTCGGATTCCGACGAAGGCGCACGACGAGCCTCGGCCTCCGACGGAGACTCGCCCCGCGCCTCCGAGGACGACTCTCGACGAGACTCCGATTCCGAAGGCGACTCAGTCCGAGCCTCGGATTCCGACGAAGGCGCACGACGAGCCTCCGGCTCCGACGAAGACTCGCCCCGCTCCGAAGGCGACTCTCGACGAGTCTCCGTTTCCGAAGATGACTCACCCCGGGACTCCGGCTCAGCCCGAGACGCCGACTCCGGCGAAGACTCAACCCGCGACTCCCGCTCCGACGAAGACTCAGCCTCCGACCGCGCCGCCCCCACCCCACCGGACTCCCCCTCAGCCCGCGGAACGTTCACCTCATGAACCGAGTACAGCTGCTCCTTCGCGCCCCCGACAGCACCCCCGACCGCCCCGCTGGACGCCCCCATCAGCAGCTGCTCCGGCGTCAACGACCCCAGATCCCCGGTCACCGCCGCCTGGCCGACCGTCTGCGCGACCCCCTCGACCGCCCCCCTCGTCCCGGCTCGCATGGCCGCGTCCGCGATCTGGCCGCCCGCGCTGTGCGAAAGTCCCTCGGTTGCCCCTCGGCCGATCGACCCCGACGCCGCCCCCACCACGCCGCCGACCGCGCCCGAGATCGCTGCGTCCGACGTCTTCGACCAGTCCCAGTCCTTGCGGTCACCCTTCGCCATCTGCAGGCCCTGGATGCCCGCGTCCATGCCGAGGTTGATCGCCTCGTTCTTGAGGACCTCCATGCCGATCTTCTTGAGGCCCTGCTTGAGCAGCCTCTCCAGCAGCTCCTTCGCGACCTGCTTGAACCCCTGCTGAGCCAGCTTCTCGAGCAGCTGCCGGAACAGCATCTGCACGGTCATCCGGGTCGCGATCTGGGCCGGTGCGATCCCCGCCGTCGAGCCGCCGAACGTCACCGCTGCCGCCGCGATCATCGCCGCGATCTGGGCCGCCAGGATGATCAGCGAGATGATGATCATGTACTTCGTGTACTCGACGTCCAACGCCGTCTGGTCACACGAATCGCCCAGTGCCTGAGCCGCGTCGGCCAGCTGCTTGAAGTACGCCTCTTCGCCCTCGACGAACTTCTTCCACTGCTCCGCGAACGCGTCGGCGCCGTCACCCGTCCAGTTGTCGCGGATTCCGGACGCCGCCTGGTTGCCCGTCTCCGAGACCGGTCCGATCGCCGAAGACGCCGTGTGCCACGCGTCGCGCAGGGCGCGCAGCTTGGTCTCGTCGCCCTCGGGCCAGCTCTCGCCGACCACGATCGGGAGCAGCCACTTGACCGCGTCGGGCATCTCCATACCCACGCGTCATTGCCCCTTGCCGAGCTGGGACGTCACGTCTTCGTCGGCGCCCGTCAGCGCCTTCATCGACTTGGCGACGTTCTGCTGCATCCCCCGCAACCCCTCGACGAGGTTGGTGAAGCCGTCGACCGCGCCCTGCGCGCCCGGGACGTAGTCCTTGGCGAACTCCTTGCCGGAGTCGTCGCCGCCCCAGCACTCACCCTGCGCGGCGAGGGCCGCCGAAAGGGCCTTCGCCGCGTTGTCGAGCGCGTCGGCCGCCGTCACCAGGCCGTTCGACGCGCGCAGGACCGCGTCCGGCTCCGCGGTGAACCCGGAACCCCCGTCCGGCATCAGTCGCCCCTCGTCATCCAGGACGACGGCGGCTCTTCGTCCTCCTCACGCGGCGGGCGGACGCGCTTGGGGGTCGGCTTGGGTGCGGGCAGCGGCGCCTGCTCGTTGCGCAGGATGGAACCGCTCTCTTCGAACGACTCGGGCCGCGGCGCCACCTCGACCGATTCGTCGAACGTGGGGATCGGCGGCACCAGCCCGGCCAGCGAAGGCGCGCCTTCGACCAGGTCGGCAAGGTCGGGCAGGCCTTCGGTGATCGGCGCCATCAGGTCGGCGATCTGCTGCTTGACCTGCAACGATCCCTGGCGCACCAGCGACTGGACGGTGTTCGCGAGCTGCGCCGGCGTCGTGCGTTCGAAGGTGTTCGAGGCGAATTCGAGCTTCGCGAGGCTGCCGCCCGCGTCGATGGTCGCGCGCACCAGCCCGTCGGGCGAGCTGACCTGGGCCGTCGTCTCAGCGGCCGCGGCCTGGGCGTCGCGCAGCTGCGCCGTCTGCCGCTCGAAGTTCTCCAGGAGGGTGTCCATCTGGTCCTTCATCGCGGCATTCCGTGCTTCGAGCCGTGCACGGTCGTCGCCCGCGGTGGTCACAGGTGCCCCCGGTGTCCCTCGAACCTACTAATGCTTTCCGGTCACCCTAATGCCAATGGAGCAGTCACCGTGACCGGTTCGAGTGTTTGCGTCAGCGAAGCGCCCGGCGCCGGGCGACCGCGTACCCCGCTCCGCCGACGAGGTAGCAGACCGTCGCCGCGATGAGCAGCCCCGGCGACCGGCCGTCGTCCGGGACGACCAGCGCGCCCAGCGAAACCGCCGCCACCTGCGTGATGTTGAACAGCGTGTCGTACAGCGCGAACACCCGGCCGCGGGCCTCGTCGGCGACGTCCAGCTGGATCGACGAATCGACGCACAGCTTCAGCACCTGCCCCGCCCCGGTGATGACGAACGAGGCGAGCAACGCGAGCGGCAGTACCATCGGCAGGCCGAACGCCGACTGCGCGATCGCCGCCAGCAGCAGCGACCCGAGTACCGCGCGCAGCCGCCCGAACCTGCGGATGATCCGCGCGGTCAGCAGCCCGGCCAGCAGCAGCCCGGCCCCCGCGAGCACCGCCATCTGCCCCAGCCCGGGTAGGCCGGCGCGGAAGACGCCGTGGTCGGTGAAGTAGTTGCGCATCAGCAGCACGGTGACCAGCAGCGACACCCCGAACGACGCCCGGTGCGCGAACAGCGCGATGAACCCGGCGGTGACGCTGGGCGCACGCCAGGCGTGGCGGGCGCCGTCCGCCAGCCCGCGCGCGACGGCCAGCACCGGGTTCGGCGGCTCGTCGACCACCGTCGGCCCGAGCACGCCGCGGGCGAAGCCCCGCGCGATCAAGGCCGAGACCAGGGTGCCGAGCACCGCGAACGCCGTGGTCTCGGCCGAGCCGACGTCGTTGCTGCCGAACAGCGCGCGCAACCCGATCGCGCAGCCACCGCCGATGACGGCGACCACCGAACCGAGCGTCGTGGCGAAGGCGTTCGCGGTCACGACGCTCTCTTCCTCGACGACGTGCGGCAGCGACGCCGAGAGCCCGGAGCCGATGAAGCGTGAGATGCCCTCGGCGGCCAGGGCCAGCGAAAACAGGCCGAACCCGCCGAACCCGAGCCCGACGGCGACGGACGCCGCGAGGATCGCCAGCCCGCGCAGGAGGTTCGCGAAGATGAGGACGCGACGACGGTCCCACCGGTCCAGCAGGGCGCCCGCGAAGGGGCCGACGACGGAGTACGGCAGCAGGAGCGCGGCGAACCCGCCGGCGATGGCCAGCGGATCGGCGGCGCGCTCGGGGTTGAAGAGGACCGCTCCGGCGAGTCCGGCGCGGAAGACGCCGTCGCCCCAGCTGGCGGCGAAGCGCGTGAAAAGGAGACGCCGGAAGTCCGGGTCTTTGAGAAGCTCCCGAGGGCCTCTACGCGCGGTCGATTGGGAGCTGATCACGACGTCAGCGTAGTGCGAGCGCGCGAAGGTGGCGCAGCCACCGAGTAGAGGGTGGCCGACGCACTGAGGTCGCCTCTCGGCGGCTATGCGCAGTGTGGCTCCAGCCGGACGGTATTCCACAAAGGCGGTTCTTCAGTGAGCCCGGGGGACACGGAGTGCGCCGGCCACATGTTTCAAACGAGGCTGTTGGGGCGATTGTTCCCGAGCCGAAGTCATTCGCCGGGTCAAGGGTGGGATCATGGGTCGCGTGCCAGCGGACGCCGAGGTTGAACCGGGAACGCTCCTGGTCGCCGCCCCCACCATGGTCGACCCCAACTTCCGCCGGACCGTGGTGTTCGTCATCGATCACCGGGAAGAGGGCACGCTCGGCGTGGTCCTCAACCGGCCGAGTGACGTCGCCGTGCACGACGTGCTGCCCAACTGGGGTGGCCACGTCGCCGAGCCGCAGGCGGTGTTCGTCGGCGGGCCGGTCGAGAAGAAGACCGCGTTGTGCCTGGCCGCGCTGCGCACCGGCGAGACGGCGGCGAGCGTGCCGGGCGTGATCGCGGTCCGCGGGCCGGTCGCGCTGGTCGACCTGGACACCGATCCCGAAGCGCTCGTGCCGAAGGTCCGCGGGGTGCGCGTGTTCGCCGGGTACGCGGGCTGGGACTCGGGGCAGCTGGCCGGCGAGATCGAGCGGGACGACTGGGTCATCGTGCCCGCGCTGCCGAGCGACATCCTGGCCTCGCCGGACGGCGACCTGTGGAGCCAGGTCCTGCGCCGCCAGGGCATCCCGCTCGCGCTACTGGCCACCCACCCGGGCGACCTCCAGCGGAATTAGGCTTCGTCCTTCTTGAAGACGCCGCAGCCACCGGCGCCGCACGCGCAGCCGCTGCAGCCGGCCGGCGCCGCCGGAGCCGGGGCGGGCACGGTCAGCGCGGCCCGGTTGCCGAGCACGCCGCCGCCCATGACCAGCACGAGCATGGCGAGCACACCGGCGATCGCGGCGGAGACGAGACCACCGGTCGTCGGCATGGCCAGTCCGGCCAGCCCGGTCAGCACGGCGATCGCGCCCCCGGCCATGGTCGGCAGGCCCGCGACGCGGTTGGCCAGCTTGAAGGCTTCTTCACTGCGCAACGCCGCTTCCGTGCGCACCCCGGTGCCGCCCTCGCGCGTCAAGCGCTCGCGGAACCCGAGGAACCCACCAAAACCGACGAGCAGACCCAGCACGACCGGAACCAGCGCGATAGCGAACACGAGGTCCAGGATAAGCGTGACGTCCCGGCAACCTGCCGGATACCCTGATCGACTGTGCTACAGGCCATGTCACCGCGTGTACTGCCCACCGTCCTGACCGCCGCCCTGATCGGGGGAATCCTCGCCGCCGCGCCGGCGAGCGCCACCGAGAGTCACCAGCGGCCGATCCGGCTGCTCGGCGAAAAGATCGTCCCGAACTCCCTGCCGTTCCAGGGCACGACGGTCGGCGGCCTGTCCAGCATCGACTACGACCCCCGGACCGGCGGGTACGCGCTGATCTGCGACGACCGCTCGGCGATCAACCCCGCCCGGTTCTACACGGCGACCTTCCCGGTCACCGCCCACCGCGTCGGCGACGTCACCTTCACCGGCACGAAGCCGCTCCTGCGCCCGGACGGCACGCCGTACCCGCCGCTCGCGCGGAACGACCCGTCGAAGCCGCAGAACGAGCAGACGATCGACCCCGAAGAGCTGCGCGTCGACCCGTGGACCGGCGGCTACTACTGGTCGCAGGAGGGCGAGCGGATGGCGACGACGTTGATCGACCCCTCGATCCGCGAGGCGCGCCGCACCGGCGAATACGTCCGTGACCTGCCGATCCCCGCGAACGAGAAGATGACGCCGACGGCCGGTCCGCGGCAGAACCTGGTGCTCGAGGGCATCACGTTCGCCGGCTTCGGCTCGCTGGTGGCCAGCGAGGTCGAGGGCCCGCTGCTGCAGGACGGCCCCGAGGCGACCACGACCTCCGGTGCGCTCTCCCGGATCACGCTGCAGTCGCGCTTCGGGCCGGTCCTGGCCCAGTACGCCTACCCGCAGGAGCCGCTGTTCGCCGCGCCGGTGCCGCCGACGGCGTTCGCCACCACCGGCGTCTCCTCGATGCTGGCCGTCGACCAGGCCGACCCGACGAAGTTCCTCATGATGGAGCGCTCGTTCAGCACCGGCGTCGGCAACAAGGTGCGCGTCTACGAGATCGACACGAAGGGCGCGACGAACGTCCTGAACGTCAAGTCCCTGAGCGAGGCCAAGCACGTCAAGCCGGTGAAGAAGCGGTTCCTCTTCGACGCGGCCGACCTCGGCCTGTCCACAGTAGACAACCTCGAGGGCATGACCTGGGGGCCGAGGCTGCCGGACGGTGAGCGCAGTTTGATCTTGGTAAGCGACAACAACTTCTCCGCGACCCAGGTCACGCAGTTCGTCGCACTGGCGGTCCCCTCCGAACGGCTTTGACCAGCAAGTTACGATGTGCACATGAACACGGCTCGGCTGCTCCTTGGCCTGCCGCGCTGACCGGGCCCGGCCCGGCCGGCGCGGCGACCCCTCATGCCCTGGTGGCTGAGGGGTCGAGTTGTTTCTGGAGCGGCTGTATCGATGAGCTCTCGGCGGGAAAGAGTGCCTCGAGCTTGAAACGAAGGAAGACGTCATGACTGAGGCGACAGGGACCGACGTCCCGGCGCACCGCTACACGGCCGCGCTGGCGGGTCAGATCGAGCAGCGCTGGCAGGACCACTGGGCCGACCAGGGGACCTTCCACGCGCCCAACCCCGTCGGGCCGCTCGCCGTCGAGGGGCAGTCCGTGCCCAGCGACAAGCTGTTCGTCCAGGACATGTTCCCGTACCCGTCGGGCTCCGGCCTGCACGTCGGGCACCCGCTGGGCTTCATCAGCACCGACGTCTTCGCCCGCTACCACCGGATGATCGGGCGCAACGTGCTGCACACGATGGGCTTCGACGCCTTCGGCCTGCCGGCCGAGCAGTACGCGGTCCAGACCGGGCAGCACCCGCGCAAGACGACCGAGGAGAACATCCGGACCTACCTGCGCCAGATCCGGCGCCTGGGCCTGGGCCACGACGAACGCCGTCGCATCTCCACGATCGACCCGGAGTACTACCGCTGGACGCAGTGGATCTTCCTGCAGATCTTCAACTCCTGGTATGACACGGAGGCGGGCAAGGCGCGCCCGATCGCCGATCTGGAGGCCGCGTTCGCGGACGGCTCCCGCCCGACGCCGGACGGCCGTGACTGGGCGTCGCTGAGCGCGTCCGAGCGCAAACAGATCATCGACGACCACCGGCTGGTGTACATCTCCGAAGCGCCGGTCAACTGGTGCCCGGGCCTGGGCACGGTCCTGTCGAACGAAGAGGTCACCGCCGACGGCCGCAGCGAGCGCGGCAACTTCCCGGTCTTCCGCCGCAACCTGCGCCAGTGGATGATGCGGATCACCGCGTACGCCGATCGCCTGGTCGACGACCTGGACCTGCTGGACTGGCCGGAGAAGGTCAAGTCCATGCAGCGGAACTGGATCGGCCGCTCGCACGGCGCCCGCGTCACGTTCGCCTCCGGTGACCACGGCATCGAGGTCTTCACGACCCGCCCGGACACGCTGTTCGGCGCCACCTACATGGTGCTGGCGCCGGAACACCCGCTGGTCGACAAGCTGGTCACGCCGGAGTGGCCTTCGGAGGTGGACGAGCGCTGGACGGGTGGTGCGGCGACGCCCGCCGACGCCATCAAGGAGTACCGCGTCGCCGCGTCGCGGAAGTCCGAGCTGGACCGGCAGGAGAACAAGGAGAAGACCGGCGTCTTCACCGGCGCGTACGCGACGAACCCGGTCAACGACAAGCAGATCCCGGTCTTCGTCGCCGACTACGTGCTGATGGGCTACGGCACCGGCGCGATCATGGCCGTGCCCGGCCAGGACGTCCGCGACTGGGAGTTCGCCGAGAAGTTCGGGCTGGAGATCATCCGGACCGTGCAGCCGTCGGAGGGCTTCGACGGCAAGGCGTTCACCGGTGACGGACCGGCGATCAACAGCGGCTTCCTGGACGGCATGGACGTCGCCGAGGCCAAGAAGACGATCATCGACTGGCTGTCGGAGAAGGGTGCCGGCACCGGGACCGTGCAGTACAAGCTGCGCGACTGGCTGTTCTCGCGGCAGCGCTACTGGGGCGAGCCGTTCCCGGTGGTCTACGACGAGAACGGCGAAGTCCACGCCGTCCCCGAGTCGATGCTGCCGATCGAGCTGCCCGAGGTCGCCGACTACTCGCCGGTGACGTTCGACCCGGAGGACCGCGACTCGATGCCGTCGTCGCCGCTGGCGCGCGCAACCGACTGGGTCGAGGTCGAGCTGGACCTGGGCGACGGCATCAAGAAGTACCGCCGCGACATCAACACGATGCCGAACTGGGCGGGGTCGTGCTGGTACCAGCTGCGCTACCTGGACCCGACGAACACCGAGACGTTCTGCGCGCCGGAGAACGAGCAGTACTGGATGGGCCCGCGCCCGGGCGAGTACGGCGCCGACGACACCGGCGGCGTCGACCTGTACGTCGGCGGCGTCGAGCACGCGGTGCTGCACCTGCTGTACTCGCGGTTCTGGCACAAGGTGCTGTTCGACCTGGGTCACGTGACGTCGAAGGAGCCGTACCGGAAGCTGTTCAACCAGGGCTACATCGAGGCGTACGCGTACACGGACGCGCGCGGCGTCTACGTCCCGGCCGAGCAGGTCGAGGAGCGCGAGGGGAAGTACTTCTTCGAAGGCGAAGAGGTCACCCAGGAGTACGGCAAGATGGGCAAGAGCCTGAAGAACGTCGTCACGCCGGACGAGATGGCCGAAAACTACGGCGCCGACACGTTCCGGTTCTACGAGATGGCGATGGGCCCGCTGGCCATGTCGCGCCCCTGGGCGACGAAGGACGTCGTGGGCGCGCACCGGTTCCTGCAGCGGCTGTGGCGCCTGGTCGTCGACGAGACGACCGGTGAGCTGCGGGTGTCCAATGAGGACGCTTCCGAGGCGGATCGCAAGGTGCTGCACAAGACCGTCGCGGGCGTCCGCGAGGACTACGCGGAGATGCGGTTCAACACGGCCGGCGCGAAGCTGATCGAGCTGAACAACCACGTCACCAAGGTGTACGGCGGGGCCGCGTCGACGCCGCGTGAGCTGGCCGAGCCGCTGGTGCTGATGCTGGCGCCGCTGGCCCCGCACATGGCCGAGGAGCTGTGGCACCGGCTGGGTCACGTGGATTCGCTGGTGCAGGGCCCGTTCCCGGTGGTGGACGAGAAGTACCTGGTGGAGGACTCGGTCGAGTACCCGATCCAGGTCAACGGCAAGGTCCGGTCCCGGGTGACGGTCGCGGCTTCGGCTTCGCAGGACGAGGTGCAGGCGGCGGCGCTGGCGGACGAGAAGGTCGCGGCGCTGGTCGGCGGCGGCTCGCCCCGCAAGGTGATCGTGGTGCCCGGGCGGCTGGTGAACATCGTCCTCTAACGCCACGGCCGAAAGCCGCCGGTGGTTTCCCCGGGTTCTCGATTTGATTGAGCTGTCAACAAAAACGGCTCGATCGAAGGAGAACCCGGGATGACCTCGACGGCAAAGTGGCGCTGGTGACGGGCGGCAGCCGCGGCATCGGCGCGGCCACCGCAGTGCGGCTCGCCGAGGACGGCGCGGACGTCGCACTGACGTACCAGCACAACGCCGTGCTGGCGGCCGAGGTGGTCGAGCAGATCAAGAGCCTCGGCCGTCGCGCGCTGGCGATCCAGGCGGATTCGGCGGACGCTTCCGCGGTGTCGGCGGCGGTCCGGGCGGCGGTCGGCGAGTTCGGCCGGCTCGACGTCCTGGTGAACAACGCGGGCGTCGGGTTCGTCGGCGCGTTCACCGAGACGGCGATCGAGGACGTCGACCGCGTGCTGGCGGTGAACGTCCGCGGCGTGTTCGCGGCGACCCAGGCCGCGGCCGGCGTGCTGGCCGACGGCGGCCGCGTGATCACGATCGGCAGCTGCATCACCGATCGCGTGCCCGGCCCGGGGATGGCGCTGTACGCGACCAGCAAGGCGGCGATGGTCGGCCTGACCAAGGCGCTGGCGCGCGAACTGGGCCCGCGCGGCATCACGGTCAACCTCGTCCACCCCGGCCCGACCGACACGGACATGAACCCGGCCGACGGCCCGTACGCGGCCGACCAGGCCGCCATGACGGCGTTCGACCGCTACGGCAAGCCGTCCGAAGTCGCGGCGGCGGTGTCCTACCTGGCTTCCCCGGCCGGCGCGTACGTCACCGCGGCGACGCTGTCGGTCGACGGCGGCCACGCGGCCTAGCCGGAGTAGAGCCCGATCTCCCTGGCCAGGTCGAGGAGCATCGCCTCGAAGAGGACGTCCGGTTTGGACATCGGGATCGGGTAGTTGCCGAAGACCTCGAGCGTGACGTGCCCGTAGAGCCGGGCCCAGAACTGGATCATCAGGTACGTCACGCCGAGGTCGATCTTCTCCACCGGGACACCCTGGTCGGACTCGACGAGCACGGCGACCAGCGACTCCTGGAAGGTCTTCAGGTCGTCCCGCAGCTCGTCGGGCACGCCGCTGGCCGACGGCAGCACGATGTCGTGCCGCGCGAGCACCCGCCCGGCCGCGGCCAGGAAGATCCGCCCGAACGGCTCGTCGACCCGGCTCAGCGCGCTCCCCGACGTCGACCCGACGCCACCGGTCGGCGACGCGAAGACCAGCGTGAACTCCTTCGTGTGGGTGAGCGCCCACCGCCGGAAACCCTTGCAGATGGCGAACAGCTGCAGCACGCCGTCCTCGGGCAGCTCGGCGATCTCCTCGGCGAGCTCGTCGGCCAGGTCGGCGCAGACGTCCAGCCGCAGGTTCTCGACGAGGTCGTCCCGCGACTCGTAATACCGGTACAGCGCGGGCGCGGTGATCCCCAGCTCCCGCGCGATGGCCCGCAGCGTGACCGCCTCCGGCCCCTGCTCGACGAGCAGTCTCCGGGCGGTCCGCCGGATGTCCTGTTCGGTAGCCGCACGCGCGCGACCCCTTCGCGTGGGGTGGCTCATCCGAACAGTCTAAGTGCTTGGTACGACGGATCTTGCCGCAACGCGAATCCCCTGACGTGGGAAAACCGGAACTCCCCCGAAACTGTCGGACCGGTGTGCCACACTCGGTCGTCGTACGGTTACCGACGTGAACAGGGGAGGTTCGCGTGTCGAATCCCGAGCAGCTCATCGCGGGCTTCGAGGCCAGGATGGCCGAGTCGCAGCGCAAAGCCGATCGGATGGTCAGCGAGATCGAAGCGGTTTCGGTGACCGAGCGCAGCAAGGACGGCCAGATCGGCGTGCGGGTCGACCACGCCGGCAACCTCGTCGGCTTGGAGATCGGCCTGAACGTGCGGGAGAAGCCGGACCTCGCCGAGGAGATCCTCCGCACCGTCAAGTCCGCCCAGAGCAAGCTCGCCGGGGCGATGCGGGCCGGGGTCACCGACCCGGTCGGGCCCGAGGTGATGAACCAGCTGGTCAGCCGGCTCGCGCAGGCGTTTCCGGCGCCCGAACCGGCGGGGTTCGCCCCGCCGGCGGCACCTCGCAACGAGGGTGACCGGTTCGTCCCGGAAGAAGAGCGGCAGCCGCCCCCAGCACCAAAACCCCCGGAGCCGCCGCGCCCGCCGCGGCCGTCGTCCGACGACGGCCACGACGACGACTACTTCAGCGACGGCGACTACCTGCGCTGAAGCGCGGGCGAGGGAGGGGAACCATGGCCGGACCAGGCGGCCCGGGCTTCGCGGTCGACCCGCAGGAGCTGCAGCGGCACCGCGAGCACATCGAGGCGCTCACCGACCGGATCGACAAGTGCAAGGAAGCCGCCCGCGCGACCGAACACCCCGAGGCGTTCGGGCTGCTCGGCGTCCCGCTCGCGGCGATCTGCGGCGTCGCCCAGCAGGTGGCGGAGATCGCGATCGAATCGGCCTCGACGTCGTCGTACGACCACTCGGCCCGCATCCAGCTCTGGCAGCAGCTGAAGGAAGCCGACGAGGCCGGGTTCGCGGACCTGTTCAAGGTGGAGGACTGAGCCGTGGCCGAAAACCCGTTGATCAAGACGGACGCGGCGGACGACCGCAGCACGCTCGAAGGCGCCGGCCTCTTCCAGGACTTCTGGGACGCGGGCACCGCCGTCGCCGACGGCAACTGGACCGAAGGCCTGCTGAACGCCGCGTTCGGCGCCGGCGGCCTCGCGGAACTCGTCGCGGACCCGATCGGCACCCTCGCTTCGGCCGCCGTCGGCTGGGCGATGGAGTTCTTCCCGTGGCTCCGCGAGCCGCTCGACTGGCTCACGGGCGACCAGACAGCCCTGGAGAACATGGTCGGGACCTGGGAGAACGTCGGCGAGGAACTGGCGAAGATCAGCACCGACCTCCAGGACACCGTCAAGAAGGACAGTGCCGCCTGGGAAGGTGCGTCCGCGGACGCCTACCGCGCCTTCGCCGAAGATCGCGCGGCCACGTATGCGGGTGTCGCGACCGGCGCCAATGCGATCGCGAAGCTGGTCGACATCTGCAAGACGATCCTGAGCGTCGTGCGCTCGATCGTGCGTGACCTGATCTCCGAGTGCGTCGGCAAGCTGATCAGCATCGCCTGCCGTTACGTGGGTCCGGCGCTGCCGGTGGGCATGGCCACCGAGGGCACCGCGGAGGCGGTGAAGACCGGCAGCAAGTGCATGGAGTGGATCAAGAAACTGGTCCGGGCGTTCAAGAAGGCGCAGGAGCTGTTCCACCGCATCAGTGACATCTTCGGGCGGGTCAAGGGCGCGCTGAAGCGTGGCGCGGAAAGCCTGCCGGGCCCGCTGAAGAAGGTCGGCAAACTGATCAAGGACGAACCGCGCGACACGCGGACGTTCCTCGAGAAGGTCCGCGACGAACGCCCGGTGCGGAAGAAGCTGAGGGACACCGTCTCGTCGGACAAGTCGCTCGGCGAGAACCTCAAGGATGTCGGCGCGGAAATCCGGAAGGACGCTCGGACGGAGTTCGGCGAGAAGTTCGGGGAGGACTTCGGCAAGGAACTGTGGGACGACGCCAAGAAGGAGTGGCGCAAGGAGTCCCGGAAGAAGCGGGCCGAAGGGATCGACGACCGGGCGGGCGGGGACGACGACGAACCGGCCGACCGGCCACCGGTGTTCGAACAGCCGGGCTCGCAGCGGATTTCGGGTTCGATCGAGTGACCGCGCCGGAGAACGACCGGTTCGTCGTGTCGCGGACGGACGGGCCGCACTGGATCCAGGCCGGGGTGTTCCTCGCCATCGGCGGCGGGATCGTCTGGCTGGGCTTGTCGGCGTCGCAGCACGGCGCGCGGGCACCCGCCTGCGTCTTCGGCGGGAGTTTCGCGCTGCTCGGGCTGATCCTGGTCGTCCGCTCGCTGAAGAAGCCGGTCCGGAACGAGCTCATCATCGAGCCCGCCGGGATCTCCCGGGTGATCGGCGGCGTCGCTTGGGCGTTGCGCTGGGACGAGCTCCGGTCGGCTTCGGTCGTCGAGGGGGCTTCGGAGCGTTACCAGGTCGTCCTCACTCCGGCTGACGAACGGTACGAGAGCCGGAGCCCGAGTCTGGTCGCCATCGGCGACGGCTTCCTGGTGGCCGGGCTCGAGTTGTACGAGACGGAAGTTCCGCGCGTGCGGGAGCTGCTGGCGAAGCACGTCGAAGTCACCCCCGGCCGGGTCGTCGCCCCGCCGGTTCCGGTGCCACCGCCGCCGAGCCGGGCGGCGGTGCCGGAGTGGGTGCCGCCGCCGGTCGAGCCGTCGGGTTCCGTCACGATCCACGTCAACGGCTGGAACCGGGTGCTGCTCCGTTGGGTGCGGTTCTTCGCTCTCTTGATCGAGGCGGGCCTCGGTGTCGTGATCGAGTTCGGCCCGCGGGGCGGGTTCCGCACCACGTGCCTCGTCCTGTTCATCGCCGTCTTCGTGGGCATGTCCTGGTGGGCGGTCGCCGAACAGCAGAGCCGGTCCCGGAAGACGCGGGTCCTGCTGGAGCTCTCGGCCGCCGGTCTGCGCTGGCGCACCTACTACCGGAAGTACGCGGTCACCTGGCCGGAGATCGCGGAGCTGAGGACGCCGTCGCGCGTCCTCGAGTTCCGGCCCGCCCGCGCGGACTTCCCGCTCGACCGGCCCGACCTCGACCACCTGCGGCTACCGGACGGCTGGTACCGGATGCCGCGGGCGATGACGCCGACGGCGGCGAAGGAGTTCGAAGCGCACATCCGGAGCGTCCTGCCGGCCGGAGTGCCCCTGGCGCTCGGCCACGGGTGAAAAGGGGCGCCGCCGACGCCGATCACTCGGGGGGCTACGTGATCGACGCCGGCGACCCGATGCCCTGCCCGGCTCGCGCCGGTTGGGGCAACGCCACCACGTCGAGCGTGATGACGCACCAGGAGAGCGGGACCGGGGCCACGAAGTGACGGCCGGGGGACGGACATCCCCCGATCGAGTGACGGGCTTCCGCTGCTCGCATGATTGTCGCACCCCGCCCCGGATAAGTTACAAAAACCTTCACTTTCCTCTCCTTGCCGGTGCTGACCTGCTCCGGACCGCATTCGTGACAAAGTGCGGGCATGAACTCTGACGTGCTCGTCGTGGGATCCGCCAACGCCGACCTCGTCGTCGCGGTGGACCGCCGCCCGGGCGGCGGGGAGACGGTGCTGGGTGGCGACACCGTGCTCTCGCCGGGCGGGAAGGGCGCCAACACCGCGGTCGCGGCGGGGCGGCTCGGGGCCGACGTCGCGCTGCTCGGCGCGGTCGGCGACGACCCCTACGGCCGGCTGCTGCTCGACTCGCTGCGCGCCGCCGGTGTCGACACCGGGCTCGTGCGCACCAGCGACCGGCCGACCGGCATCGCTTACATCACCGTCACCCCGGACGGCGAGAACTCGATCCTCGTCTCCCCCGGCGCCAACTCCAGCCTGGAGCCCGCCGACGTCGACGCCGTCTTCGACGGGGTCGAGGTCATGGTCGCCTCGCTGGAGGTGCCGCTGCCGACCGTCGAGCACGCCGTCGCGCGGGCCGCGGAAAAGGGCGTGAAGGTGCTGCTGAACCTGTCGCCGGCGGCGGAGCTCTCGCCCGGCACCCTGGGCCGGCTCGACGTCCTGCTGGTCAACGAGCACGAGGCCGCGTGGCTCACCGGGCCCGGCGAGGACTTCCGGAAGCTGCTCGACCTCGGACCGCGGGCGGCCGTCGTCACCCTCGGTGCGGCCGGGGCCGTCGTCGTCGAAGCCGGTTCGGTGCGCCGGATCGAGTCGCCGAAGGTCGAGGCCGTCGACACCACCGGCGCCGGTGACGCCTTCGCGGGTGCGCTCGCCGCGTCGCTCGCCGACGGTGCCGACCTGGTCTCCGCGGCGGAGCGGGCGGTGCGCGTCGCGGCGTTCAGCGTGACGCGGCCGGGCGCCCAGCCGTCCTACCCGACCGCGGCCGACCTGGGGGAATGATCATCTGGCCGTCCGTGTTGCAGGTCACATGGGCGATTCGTTCGGCTCGGCCTGGTGGCGCGGCTACGCGGCGCAGCTGCGGGCGATCGCGGACGCCCGGCGTCCCGACCGGCTCGCGATCATGCCGCTCGACGAGACCCTCAAGGCGCTCGGCAAGCAGACCGAGCTGGACGAAGGCGTCTACGACGTGCCGCTGGACGGCGTCGTCGGCACGGTGGCCCGCGCCGGGGACTTCGACCGCGAGTTCCGGCCGCGCAACCGCGCGCTGCGCGAGCGCTGGGAGTACCTGACGCGGACGTCGGCGGACCTGCCGCCGGTGCGGCTCGTGCGGCTGTCCGACATGTTCTTCGTCGAGGACGGCCACCACCGCGTCGGCATCGCCCGCGCCCGCGGCGACCGGACCATCCGCGCACGGGTCCGCTGGATCAGCACGGTCGCCTGCGCGTTGCGGTGCCTGACGCTCGCCGACCTGCCGTCCAAGACCGCCGAGCGGATGTTCCTCGAGCGCGTGCCGCTGCCGGACGACGTGCGCCTCGGGCTGTGGCTCGACGACCCAGCGGACTGGTTCCGGCTCGCCGATTCGGCCGAGGCCTGGGGTTTCCGCCGTATGCTGGCCGGACGGCCCGTCCGCAGCCGCGGCGAATTGGCCGGCTCCTGGTGGCACGAGAAGGTCCGGCCGGTGCTCGAACAGGTACGGCAGCGCGGTTTGTGCCCGCCACCACGAGATATCCAGGCGTACCTGAGCTATGGTCTAGACCATGCCTGAGTTTGATGCCGCCGGCGCGTTGTCCCTGTCCGGGGTCGCCGTCAGCCCCGGTCGCGCGAGTGGTCCCGTCGTCCGTGTCGCGGAGCCGCTCGGCGAGCCCGCCGCCACCCCCGCTCCGGCCGATCCGGCCGCCGAAGCCGCCCGGATCGCGCCCGCGGCCGCGGCCGTCGCCGGCCGGCTGGAGGAACAGGCCGAGACCGCCACCGGCGAGGCGGCGACGATCCTCATCACGACCGCGGCGATGGCGGCCGACCCGGCGCTCGCGTCGCAGGCCGAAGCGCTGGTCAAGACGAAGGGCCTGCCTGCCGCACGGGCCGTCTACCAGGCCGCGGAAGGCTTCGCCGAAGCGCTGGCCGCGGCCGGCGGGTACATGGCCGAGCGCGTCCGCGACGTCCGCGACGTGCGGGACAGGCTGATCGCCGAGCTGCTCGGCATCGCGCCGCCGGGGGTGCCTGAGCTGGCGTCGCCGAGCGTGCTCGTCGCCCGCGACCTCGCCCCCGCCGACACCGCGGGCCTCGACCCGGCGAAGGTCCTCGCCCTGGTCACCGAGGAGGGCGGGCCCACCAGCCACACCGCGATCCTCGCGCGCGCGCTCGGCATCCCGGCCGTCGTCGCGGTGCGCGGCCTGCTGGCCCTGGACGCGCAAGCGCTTGCGGTCGACGGCGACACGGGCACGGTCGAGGTCGCGGACCCGGCCGCCCCGGTGGTCACGGCAACGGTGGCCCAGCTCGCCGAGTGGAACGGCACGGGCGCGACGGCCGACGGCCACCGCGTGAAGGTCTACGGCAACGTCGGTTCCCCGGCCGACGCGCAGGCCGCGGCCGAGGCGGGCGCCGAAGGGGTCGGCCTGTTCCGCACGGAGTTCTGCTACCTGGACGCCTCGGACGAGCCGTCGGTGGCCGACCAGCGCGCCGCGTACACGGCGGTGCTCGCGCCCTTCCGCGGCAAGCCGGTGATCGTCCGGACGCTCGACGCGGGCGCCGACAAACCCCTGGCCTTCCTGTCCCCCGAGGCCGAGCCGAACCCGGCGCTCGGCGTGCGCGGGCTGCGCGTGGCGTTCGACCGCCCGGAGGTGCTGGACCGCCAGCTCGAGGCCATCGCGGGCGCCGCGGAGGATTCGGGCGCCGAGGTGTCGGTGATGGCTCCGATGGTCGCCACGGTCGAGGAAGCCGCCTGGTTCGCGGACCGCGTCCGCGCGGCGGGCATCGCCCGCGCGGGCGTGATGATCGAGATCCCGGCGGCGGCGCTGAGCGCCCGCGAGATCCTCGACGCCGTCGACTTCGTCTCGGTGGGCACGAACGACCTGGCCCAGTACACGTTCGCGGCGGACCGCCAGCTCGGCGCGGTGGCGAAGCTCAATGACCCGTGGCAGCCGGGCCTCCTGCGCTTGCTGAAGCTGATCGGCGACGCAGCGAAGGCCACGGGCAAACCGGCAGGGGTCTGCGGCGAAGCAGCGGCGGACCCGCGCCTGGCACTGGTCCTGGCCGGCCTGGGCCTGACGAGCCTGTCGATGAACGCCCCGGCGATCCGCGCGGTGGGCGCCAGCCTGGCGGCGGCCACGCTGACGGAGTGCGAAGCCCTGGCGGAAGCCACCCTGGCCACGGCAGACCCCACGGCCGCCCGCGCGGCAGCCCGCCCCTGACCCCGGACGCCGGCGTCGCCAAACCGGCCGACGCCGGCGTTCTGGTCTGCCATAGCGGGAGTTACGCCGCGGGACATGGGGATACAAGATTCGCCCCAGCGCGAATCATCTCCGCCGCCGCAGGGGCGCCCCCCCACTTTCAGTCTATCGGTCATCACCGACAGTTCTTCCCCGTGCGAACCTGAATCGGCGTGGTTGTCCACATTGATCGAGGGGTGTGGGCAACCCGCCCCACGTCCGTGAAGGCCGTCCCCGGTTATCCCGGGGTGGCCTTCACGGCGTTCGGGGAAACTTCCCGGGCCGTTGTCGATCCGGGCGTCGGCCGCTCGACGAAGAGGTGAGAACGGAAACACCCCGTCGAGAGGACCTCGCCATGACCGCCACCATCTCCGCCCCGGCCGAACCCGGTGGCACCGAAGCCGGCGGGACCCAAGTCGGCGGCACCCAAGTCGGTGGGGTTCAAGCCGGTGGGACCGAGAGCGTCCGCGCCGAGCGCCGGGCGTGGATCGGGCTCGCCGTGCTCGCGCTGCCCACCCTGCTCGTCTCGCTGGACGTCTTCGTCCTCGTGCTCGCCCTGCCGAAGCTCGCCGTCAGCCTGCACGCCGACGGCACCGAGCAGCTCTGGATCATGGACATCTACGGCTTCATGGTCGCCGGGTTCATGGTCACCATGGGCACCCTCGGCGACCGCATCGGACGGCGGAAGCTGCTGCTCATCGGGGCCGCCGCCTTCGGGGGTGCCTCCGTGGTCGCCGCCTTCTCCACCAGTGCCGGCATGCTCATCGCCGCGCGGGCCGCGCTCGGCATCGCCGGGGCCACGCTCGGTCCGTCCACGCTCTCGCTCATCGGCACCATGTTCGAGAACCCGCGGCAGCGGGCCGAAGCGATCGGGATCTGGGCCGGCTGCTTCACCGTCGGCGCCATCGTCGGGCCGATGGTCGGCGGGTTCATGCTCGAGCACTTCTGGTGGGGCTCGGTCTTCCTGCTCGGCGTCCCGGCCATGGTCCTGCTGCTGATCATCGGCCCGAAGCTGCTGCCCGAGTACCGCGACGAGACCGCCGGACGCCTCGACCTGCCCAGCGTCGCCCTCTCGCTCGGCGCGATCCTGCCCGTCGTCTACGGCGTCAAGGAACTCGCCCGCGATGGCTTCCGGACCGTTCCGGTGCTCGCCGCCGGGGCCGGCCTGCTCGTCGGCTACGTCTTCGTGAAGCGGCAGCGCACGCTCGCCGATCCGCTCGTCGACCTCAGCCTGTTCGCCGTGAAGGCGCTGCGGACCACCCTCGGCGGGATGCTGCTGTTCAGCATGCTCGGCGGCACGACCATGCTGTTCACCGCGCAGTTCTTCCAGCTCGCGCAGCACCTGACCCCGGTCGGGGCCGCGCTGGGGCTGCTGCCGGGGATGGCCACCTCCACCGTCAGCTTCCTCGCCGCGCCCGTGCTCGCCCGGCGCTTCCGGCCCGGTGCGCTGATCACCGGTGGGGTCGTGCTCGCCGCGACCGGCATGGCGCTCCTCGCCTTCGCCGATCCCGCGGCCGGGCCGGTGTGGCCGGCGATCGCGCTGGCCGTGACGTCGTCGGGGGTCGGCCCGATGGTTGCGCTGGGCACCGACCTCGTCGTCGGCTCGGTGCCGGTGCGCAAGGCGGGCGCCGCCGCTTCGCTGGCCCAGACCGTGAACGAGTTCGGCTACTCCTTCGGCCTCGCCACCGTCGGCACGCTGGGCAACGCCGTCGCGCGCTCCGCCGGCCTCCCCGCCGGGCTGCACGTCGTCGCCGGGCTCGCCGCCGTCGCGTTCGCCGTCCTGGTCTGGTTCGCCGGGCGGAACCTGCGGTCGATCCGGCCGACGGCCTGACGAGCGAAGGCCTCCCCACCCGATGCCTGGGTGGGGAGGCCTTCTTGACGCCGGGGGCAGAGGGGCCCCGGCTAGCCGAAGAGCCCGCGCCGCGGGTGCCGGATGACCAGCGACCCGCCGTGCACGCGGCCGCTCAGCACGTACCGGGGGTTGCCCAGCCGGCCGTTGCTGCGCGTCTTGTCCTCCATCGCGCCGAACTTGACGTCGCTGATCGCGTTCAGGTCCACCGAGGCGTGCTCCGGGATGATGATCTCGACCGAACCCCACTTGGCGTCCAGCTCGATGTGCACCACCGGCGACTGCACCTGGGCCTCGGTGAAGTCCAGCTTCGTCGAGCCGTACTTGTTGCGCACGACCAGCTCGGACGGCACCACCCACGGCCCGCCGCGGTGCAGCGACGAGTACTTCGCGTTGAGCTCGAAGCGCTGCCCGGTCGGGTAACCGCCGCCGTAGCCCGCCGGCGGCGCGTACGCCGGAGCGGCGGCCAAGGCCGCGGCCGGGTGGTAGAGGCCGGCGAGGTCGGCCAGCACCGCGTTCAGCTCGCCGCGCGTCCTCGACGCGAGCGCGCGGTCGGTGCGCTCGGTGAACTCGTCGAGATCGATCATCCCGCGGCCGATCGCCTTCTGCAGCACGCCGACGACGTGCTCGCGCTCGTCGTCCGACACCCGGAGATCGCGCTCGCTCAACGGCTTGGTTTCGGTCACCGGTTCCGCCGTCGCGGTCTCTTCCTCGCCCATGTCCATGATGGTAGAACTGGATCCGACCAGGGAGATCGGGGGAAAACCCTGAACGGACCCGTAACCCGCGCCGCCGTCGCCGTCGCGGCTGCCGTCCTGCTCGCCGGGTGCACCAACGCCCCACCCCCACCGGCCCCACCACCTCCGGGGCCGCTGACGGAACTCTCCGGCATCCAGGCGACCGGGGGCATCGGCGTCACCGCGCTGCTGCCGACCGCGGGCCCCACCCTGTTCGACGCCGACCACGGCCCCGCGGCGAGCCCACCCGGCTACCCGGGCGGTGACGCCCAGCTGGCGGTCGTGCCGGTCGGGAAGCACGTGGTCCTGACGGTCGTCCCGCCGGACTCCCGGAACGCCGAGCCCTTCGAAATCCTCGAGTACACCGGGCCGTCGAGCCCGCCGCGGTCCCTCGGCCGCGCCTGGTCCGTGGGTTCGGACACCGCCGGCGAAGGCGTCTGGCTGATCCGGCAGGACGGGCCGGACGACTGCCGGCTCCAGCACGTCTCGCTGGCCGCCGGCGAGCTCGGCCACGGCCAGCCCGCCAGCTGCCGCACCCAGGTGCGGACCGAGACCGCGCACGGCCTGCTGATCACGATCAACGCCGACGCCGCCGAATCGACAGACGCCCTGATCGAACCGGCGACCGGTCGCACGATCCGGCAGGCGCCGCGCATCCTCGGCGCCGCCGGCGACTGGGTGCTGCTCGACGGCCTGACCGACCTCACCCTGGTCGACCTGCGGGACAACAGCAGCAAGAAGCTCAGCCGGCCCTCGATCGGCGCGGCGCCCACCGTGGTGCCCTCGGCCGACGGCGCCGTCTGGGCCGTCGACTTCGCGAACCCCGCCTACCGCAACACCGCCACGCAGACGCGCGACATCTGGCTGCTGCGCCCGGACGGGCCGACCTGGGACCACGCGCCGGGGATGCCGTTCGTCACCGAGCACCTCAAACGCGGTGGCGGCTTGGGCTGGTCGACGGCCGGGGACCTGGTGCTCGCCGACCGCGTCCTCGCCGCCTGGCACCCCGGCGAACCGCAGTGGCGGCTGAGCCAGGCCGCCTTGCCCGGCGGCAACTGGTCGGGCTTCGCCGTCCTGCCCTGAGCGTCACTCCCCGTCGAGGCCGTGCTCGATCGCGTACCGGGCCAGCTCGACGCGGTTGTGCAGCTGCAGCTTCCGCAGCGTCGACTGCACGTGGTTCTCCACCGTGCGGTGCGACAGCACGAGCCGCTCGGCGATCTGCCGCGCGGTCAGCCCCTTCGCGACCAGGCGCAGCACGTCGGTTTCGCGCTCGGTCAGCCGCGGCGGCTCGGCGCCCGCGGCGTCCCCAGCGGACGCGTCGGCCATCCGCCGGTATTCGCCGAGCACCAGCCCGGCCAGGCCGGCGGTGAACACCGGGTCGCCGGCGGCGGTCCGGTGGACGGCGTCGACCAGCTCCACCGCGGACGCTGACTTGACCAGGTAGCCGGACGCGCCGGCCTTCACCGCCTCGAGGACGTCCTTGTGCTCTCCGCTCGCCGACAGCACCAGGACCTTCGTCGACGGCAGCGCCGTGGTGATCTCGCGGGTGGCGTCGACGCCCGAGGTGCTGCCGAGGTTGAGGTCCATGAGGACGACGTCCGGCAGCACGGTCCGGGCGATCCGCACCGCCGCGTCGGCGTCCGGCGCCGTCGCCCGCACGTCGAAGCCGTGTTCGGTGAGGTCGCGGGCCACCCCGTCGCGCCAGATCGGGTGGTCGTCGACCACCATCACCGAAATCCGCGCTTCCCCGCTCATCTCGCGGCTCATCTCGCACCCCTCGTGCTCGGCACCCTGACCTCCCACTCCGTGCCCCGGCCGGGCCCGGTGTCGAGGGTCGCGCTCCCCCCGAGGTCGCGGACCCGCCCCCGGATGGATTCCACCACGCCGAGGTGCCCTTCCGCGGCGGCTTGCTCGAGAACGCCGTCCGGTATGCCCGGTCCGTCGTCGCGGATGCTGACCACGACCTCGTCGCCGAGGTCCTCCAGCAGCACCCACGCGCGCGCGTCGGGGCCTGCGTGCTTCTCGACGTTGGACAGGGCTTCGCGGGTCACGGCGACCAGTTCGCCGGTGACGTGCGCCGGCAGCTCGACGTCGTCCGCCGGGGCCGAGACCTGCACCGACGGCGTCGCGAGGACCTGCAACGCGGCGCGCAGGCTCATCGTGCCGCTGTCGGAGGGCTGTACCGGCTCGGTCGTCACCAGCGACCGCAGCGCGATCTCCTGCTCGCCGGCCAGCCGGGCCAGCTCCGCCGCTTCGCCGCCGACTTCGTTGCCGCGCTTGCGGACCCGCGCGAGTACCTGCAGCACGCTGTCGTGGATCGACCGCGCCAGCCGCTCCCGCTCGGCCGTCGCCGCTTCCTTCCGCAGCGCCTGCTCCAGCCGCGCCACGGACCGCCGCGCCATCGTCGAGGCCATGCCGACGAGCAGGCCGGCGGCGGCGAGCAGGACGCCGTCGCGGGCGACGTCGAGGTCGAACTTCTCCCGCGCCAGCCCGGTCGCCACGCCGACGACCAGCCCGGCGAGCACCCCGCCCACCGCGCCGAACCGCGCGCCCGCGGCGACCGGCGCCACGGCCGCCCACACGGTGGTGATCAGCGGGACGTCCAGCGCGAACTGCGCGTCGCTGAGCACCCAGGGCGAGGTCAGCAGCAGCCCGGTGCTCAGCACGACGTCGAAGACGACCAGCGACGGCGGCCGCGTCCGCTCGCGCAGGTAGAGGAAGCTGCTCACGACCGACCACGCGGCCATCACGCCGAGGACCGTCCAGGCCAGCCACTCGCGCCGGTACTGCCCGCTCTGCACGATCACCGTGCTGCAGGCGAACGCCCAGGTGAGGACGCGGAACGCCAGCACGCCCCGCCACATCGGCGTGACGGGGTCCGGCGTCCTCCGGACGGTCACGGCTTTTCGGCGCGCTTCGGCGGCTCCGCGGTGGAGGAGTCGGCCTCGGCTTCACCCACCGTCGCGATCTCGGCCTTCGGCGAGCCGGGTTCGGCGTCGTTGGGCTGCGCGGCCTGGTCCTTGAGGACGTCCACCTCAGCCGGGTCCGGGTTGGTCTCGTGCAGCAGCGACCGGACCCCGGCGTTCAGCACGGCCAGCAGCGGCACGGCCAGCAGCGCGCCGGCGATCCCGCCCGCGACCAGGCCGGCGGTGATGGCCAGGACGACGGCGAGGGGGTGCAGCTTCACCGCCCGCCCGAGCAGCAGCGGCTGCAGGATGTGGCTTTCCAGCTGCATCACGCCGATCACGATGGCCAGCACGATCACCGCGCCGATGAACCCGTTCGTCACCAGCGCGATCAGCACGGCGACGCCGCCGGTGATGACCGCGCCGATGATCGGGATGAACGCGCCGATGAACACGAGCGTCGCCAGCGGGATCACCAGCGGCACGCCCATGATCCAGAGGCCGACGCCGATGCCGACGGCGTCGACCACGGCGACCGCGGCCGTCGCCCGCACGTAGCTGACCAGCGACGCGAAGCCGCGGCGCCCGGCCACGTCGACGCGGTTGCGGACCCGCTTCGGCACCGCGCGCACGAGGAACGACCAGATGCCGTCGCCGCCGCTGAGGAAGAAGATCGTGATGAACAGCGTCAGCAGGAAGCCGGTGAGGATCTCGCCGACGGTGCTCGCCGTGGTCAGCGCGGTCGTCGTCAGGGACGCCTGGTTGTTCTGGATGAACCCGATCGCCTGGTTGATGAAGTCCTGGATCTGCTCCTGGCGCAGGTGCGGCGGGCCGTTGAGCAGCCAGTTCTTGATCTGGTCGAGGCTCGCGTTCACCTGCTGCTGCAGCTGCGGCAGGCCGGAGGAGAACTGCGTGATGACGAACGTCAGCAGCCCGCCCAGCACGGCCAGCCCGGCGATCAGCACCAGCGCCGTCGCCAGCCCCCGCGGGAACCTCACCGCCACCAGCTTCTGCACCGCCGGCGCGAGCAGCGCGGACAGCAGCAGGGCGATGGACAGCGGGATGACGACCACGGAGAGGTAGCCGATCACCCAGACCACCGCGTACAACGCGGCGACCACCACGATGAACCGCCACGCCAGCGCCGCGCTGATGCGCAGACCCCGGGGGATCAGCCCGGTGACGTCCTCGTGCTCCGGCAGGAACGGGTCTTCGCGTCGCGCGTGGGTCACCGGCTCACCGTAGCGCTGGAACACCCGATTCGGCCGTTTTGGGGCCGTCGAGTCCGACACGCGTGGCGGCCAGCCACGATCACCGACCGTCAAACCGGGCTGCACGCGGTGTCTTTCACACGATGGGGGCATCAAGTCGTGTCGAGGGTGCGCGGCGATGTGTCGATTTGATTAGGTCGCTTCCGCAACGACCGGATCATGAACCAGGAGACGACGAGTGGCGAACACCGCGGCGAACGAGGGGCAGGGCGTCAAGCGCGCCGGCCGTCTCGTGTCGCGTGCGCTGCTCGTGCTCGGCGGCGCGGTGGCGGGTACCGCCGCCGCGTGGCTCGTCTCCGGGGCCGCGGCGTCCGCGGCGTCCGCCGACACCCCCACCGTCCAGGTGGGCACCGCTTCCGTCACCCCGGTCACCGACGCCACGGCGGCGGGGATCGGCGACGTGAACCACGGCACCGGCCACTTCGCGGGCACGGTCGCCGGCGGAGCGGTCGACGCGGTCTGCCACCAGGACGCGACGACGTGGAGCGAGCCGCAGGTCCCGCGGCCGTGCGACCACACCGACACCCGCACCGTCGGGCAAGAGGTTTCCGAGCGCGTCAGCGACTCGGTGACGGGCCTCGCCGACGACGCGGTGCTGAGCCCGGCCCAGCGCACCCTCGGCGCGTTCGAGCACATCGCGCGCAAGCCGCAGGACACCCGCCAGGTCATCGAGCAGACCATGACCCCCGCACCGGACGCGGACTTCGGCCGCCACGTGTGGCAGCTGCTCGACCCGGCCGGGCACGGCGACCTGGTCCCGCTCCCCGGCCTCCCGGGCCTCGCCCCGGCCGGAACCGAGCCGGTGACCTCCGGTGCCGGCCAAGCGGCGGGCACGCCCGCCGGTCCGGCCGTCGAACTCCCCGCCGCGTCGCAGGCTGAGCTCGCGACCACGGCGGGCGGTCGGCACGACGACGGCACCGGTGCCGCGGGTCACTCCCGCGACGGGCACCGCGACCTGCCGTTGCCGCTGACCCCGGCGCAGCTCCCGATCGCGCCGGCCGTTCCCACTGCCCCGGGCGGCACCACGGCCCCCGGTGGGCACCTCGACGGGTTCAACTTCGGCGTTCCGCTTTGGACGACCGAAGCCGTCGACACCGCCGTCGCGGCGATGAGCCGCGCCGGCCTGCGCCACTCGCTGCGCACCCCGGGCGAACAGCCCGGCGTCACTCCTGACTGAACACCTCCCGTCACGGGTCGCTGACGCGTCCACGTCCGTCGTTCGCTGACGGCTTCGCGTCCGCTCAACTCCCGTGACCCGGCGGTGCGCTTTGTCGCGCCCGCAAGAAGTCCACCCCTTCCCGGTGCGCGCGGACCCATCCCCTCTTCGACGGGCGCACCCCCATGAACCCGCAAGGGAACCCGAAATAAAGGAGAAAAACCCCATGCAGACGTGGGCAAAGCGCGGACTCCAGACCGCATTTGTCACGGGTGGGTTGCTGATGCTGGGCACCGGCATCGCCTCGGCTGACGAAAACGTCAACCCCGACACCCCTGCCTCACCGCTCGACCTGAACGCCACGGTTCCGTTCCAGGAAGCCAACAACGCGGTCGGCACCCCCTTCGGCCAGCTGGACCTGCCCGCCGGGCAGACGGAGCTGAGCACCAAGCCGGCCACCCAGGCCGTGAACGAAGCCGCCAAGCAGTTCGACAACGCGAGCCCGGTCAACGAGAGCACCCTCGGCGGCAACAAGGCCGACGGCGCGGGCGGCTTCACCCCGAGCCACGACAACCTCAAGCACAACAAGGTCGCGGGCGACGTCGTCATCCCGATCCAGATCGTCGACAACGCGATCGGCGCCGCGGGTGACGCCCACGTCGTCGGCGGCAACCACTCGCAGAACTGGACGCACGACCAGGACATCAAGACGACCGGCAAGGACTCCAGCCTCGCCGGCAACGCCGTCGTCCTCGACTGGGCGCTCCCGGTCCAGATCGCCGGCAACGGCGGCGGCGTCGCCGGCGGCACCGGCCGCGTGACCGGTGGGTCGGCCAGCCAGAGCACCACCGAGACCGGCGACGTCGACACCAGCGGTGACGGCTCCCCGCTCTCCGGCAACGTGGTGGCGGGCCAGTTCGCCACCCCGGTGCAGGTGACCGGCAACGCCGCTTCCTACCTGCTCGGCAACGGGCAGAGCCACGGCTACTCGGCCGACACCGTCGCCACCTCCGGCGGCTCGCTGCTGAGCTCCGGCGACCAGGCCGCCGAGGCGGGCAACGTGATCGGCGTGCCGATCGCCGTGCCGGTCAAGTTCAACTGCAACTCCGGTGCCGTGTGGGGCTCGCTGTCGAACTCCGACGGCTGCCACACGGCTGCGGACGCCAAGGCCGGGGACACCCGCCGCGGCAGCCTCGGCGGCATCCCGACCTACCTCGAGACCAGCGGCGACAACTCGTTCCTGTCGGGCAACGGCGGGTCCGCCGCGCTGTCCCCGATCGCGAACGTCGCGGGTGTCGCGGGCTCGTGGATCGGCAACGCCTCGGCGGGCATCCCCTTCGCCGGCAGTTCCTCCAGCACTGCCGACTCGGGTGGCTTCGTCAAGACGACCGGTGACCACTCGAGCGGGTCGGGCAACGTGCTCAACCCGTCGCTCGCGCTGCCGGTCGAGGCCTTCGGCATCGGTGGCACCTACCTCGGCCAGGCCAACGCGGTCCACGACAACACGACCGACGCCAACGCGGGCAACGGCAGCTACACCAAGGGCAACGACGCCTTCCTCGGCGGCAACATCGCCAACACCCAGGCCGCGGGCGCGCCGGAGGTCTTCGGCATCGGCGGCAGCCACATCGGCAACGCCACCGGCAAGGCGACCGAGGACAAGACGGTCACCGCCGGGGCGTACGACGGCACCCAGGGCGCTGACTCGTCCGGCTCGGGCAACCTGATCCAGGTCCCGGTCGGCCTGCCCGCCGAGATCTTCGGCATCGGTGGCTCGTTCATCGGCCAGGGCTCCGGCGCGGCCGACGAGACCAAGGTCGTCTCCGGCGGCGGCGGTGGCAGCACCGTGGACGACGGCGGCTTCCTGAGCTCCAACCTGGGCACCGTGCCGGCGTCCGTGCCGGTGCAGGCGGCCAACATCGGTGGCGCGCTCGTCGGCCAGGGCCACGGCAAGGGCTCGACCGACACGACGTCCAACGCGGGCGGCCCCGTCAAGGCCCAGGGTCCCGGCGGAGCCGGCGCGGGCAACATCGTCGAGGCCCCGGTCGCGCTGCCGCTGCAGGCGATGGGCGCCGGCGGCGCGCTCGCCGGCATCGGCACCGGTCAGAACGACAACATCACCGACGCGACGGCGGGCGGCAACGCCGTGACCGACGGCCGCGACGGTGCGGTGACCGGCAACATCGTGAAGGCCCCGATCGCGGGCGCCGGCTCGGTCTTCGGCGACGGGATCGCCGGGGCGGCGCTGGGCAGCGGTCTCGGCACCAACGACGTCCAGTCCGTCGCGGGCGGCGACGCCACGACCAGCGGTGACCGCGGCAGCGTGGCCGGCAACATCGTCGGCCTGGACGCGCTGCCGGTGGCGCAGGTCTTCGGCGACGCCGTCAGCGCGGTGGGTGTCGCCAAGGGCGGCGGCATCAACACGACCGACGTGACGAACTCGGGCAACGACACCACCTCCGGTGTCGAGGGCGCGATCTCGGGCAACATCCTGGACCTGCCGGTGACCGCGATCGCGCAGATGTTCGGCGACGGGGTGACCGTGGGCGGCGTGGCGCACGCCGTCGGCGAGAACACGCTGACCACGGAGAACGGCGGCAACGCCCTCACCAAGGGCGACCAGTCCGCGCTGTCGGGCCTCAACGGCTACCACGCGTTCGCGCTGCCGGTGCAGATCTTCGGCGTGCCCCTCGAGCTGCTCGGGGCGGCCTCCGCCTACGCGACCGACGCGACGAGGATCGACGACGACGCCCTGGACCCGATCGCCTTCCCGGAGGAGGGTTCGGAGCTGGCGGCCGACGAGGTGCCGTCCCTGGCCGCGCTCCGCGCCGCCCTGCCCGCCCGGGCCGGCGTGCCGTCGCTGGACGGCCTGACCGGCAACCTGCCGATCGCCGGGCTGCTCGGCGGGTTGCCGTCGCTGGACGGCCTGACCAACGCGCTGAAGGGCACCCAGGTGGACACCGGGACGCCGTCGGTGGACAGCGTGGCCGGCACCCTGCCTGCCGCTGACCTGCCCACCGAGGTCCTGCCGGTGCTGCCGGTCGCGGCCACGCTGGCGACCCAGCGTGCGGACGCGCCGACGGCCGGCCTGCCCGCCGTGAACGGCCTGTCGGTGCTCAGCTCGCTGGGCGCTCTGGGCCACGGCACCGAGCGTGCGGACGTGCCGGCTGCCGGCCTGCCCGTCGCCGTGCCGGCGCTGCCGAAGGCAGACCTGCCCGCGGTGAGCGGCCTGTCGGCGCTGGGCGCCCTCGGCCAGGGCACCGAGCGTGCGGACGTGCCGGCCGCCGGCCTGCCCGTCGCCGTCCCGGCGCTGCCGGCCCTGCCGAAGTCGGGCCTGCCCGCGGTGAACGGCCTGTCGGCGCTGGGTTCGCTGGGCGCGCTGGGCCAGGGCACCGAGCGTGCGGACGTGCCGGCTGCCGGCCTGCCCGCCGCGGTTCCGGCCCAGGGTGGCGTCCCGGCGCTGCCGAAGCCGGCCCTGCCGGCCCTGCCGTCGGCGCTGCCCGCGGTGAACGCCCTGTCGGCGCTCGGCACGCTGGGTTCGCTGGGCTCCCTCGGCCACGGCACCGAGCGTGCGGACGTGCCGGCCGCGGGTCTGCCGGTGAACGCCAAGCTGCCGATGCTGGACGGCGTCCCGCAGGTGCCGGCGCTGTCGGGCCTGGACTCCACCAGCTTCATCGGGAAGCTGGTGGGCCTGCTCAAGCGCAAGTAGTGCGGTGAAGCCGGCGGGTTCCCCGGAACCCGCCGGCCCACGAACCCCGCTGTCACGGCGGCCGCGTTCCACCGCGCCGCGAGGGTGACCTCGCACGGAACGCACCACCGGCGTGACCGCGGCTGCGGGACTCCCCGCAACACCGGATAGGCCTCCTTCCCTGGAGACGACGAGCCCCAGGAGCCACTCGGCTCCTGGGGCTCGTTCGCGTCCAGGGTCAGGAGAACTGGAGGGAACGCTTCGCCAGGCCGTGCCAGAAGCCGTCGATCACCGTGCGGCCGGATCCCTCGTCCGAGGTGGCGCCCAGGGACACGAACAGCGGTGCGAAGTGCTCGATGCGCGGGTGGGCGAGCGTCGCCGCCGGCGCCTTGTGGCGGAAGTCGAGCAGCGTGTCGACGTCGCCGCTGCGCAGGACCTCGGCACCCCAGTGGTCGAACTCGGCCGACCACGACGGCGGTGTCCCGTCGGTGGCGCGGGCCATGCCGCTCAGGTTGTGGGTGAAGAAGCCGCTGCCGATGATCAGCACGCCTTCGTCGCGCAACGGCGCGAGCTTGCGGCCGAGGTCGAACAGCTCCTGCGGGTCGAGCGACGGCATCGAAACCTGCAGGACCGGGATGTCGGCCGCCGGGAACATCTCGACCAGCGGCACGTAGGCGCCGTGGTCGAGGCCGCGCTCCGGGGCGTCGTGCACCGGCGTCTGCGTCGAGCGAAGCAGCTTCCGGACCTTCGCCGCCAGCTCCGGAGCACCGGGCGCCGCGTACTCCACCTGGTAGTAGCGCTCGGGGAAGCCCCAGAAGTCGTACACGAGCGGCACGGTCGTCGTCGCCCCGATGGTCAGCGGCGCTTCCTCCCAGTGCGCCGACACGACCAGGATCGCGCGGGGCTTCGGCAGGTCGGCCGACCAGGCGGCGAGCTGGCGGGTCCACGTGGTGTCGTCGGCGAGCGGCGGCGCTCCGTGGCTGAGGTAGAGGACCGGGGTGCGGGTCATCGACGGCTCCAGTGATTGAAAGTTCAACAACTAGAGTACGTGACGCCGGCTTGCTCCGGGATATTCCTCAGGTGGCTTCGAGGTTCGCGGCGCAGCGTTCCAGTGTCCGGATCGTCGTGCGGTAGTCGTCGTCGCTGATGCCTTCAACGGCCTTCGCGCGGAACTGCTTGATCTGCGCTTCCACGCGGGTGTGGGCTTCGCGGCCGTCGGCGGTCAGGGTGCCGTCCGCGGCGACCCAGCCACGGGCGCGCAGATCGGCCACCTTCGGGGCCATCGAGCCCTCGCCGGTGACGAACGGGGCCATCGCCGCGTCGACCTCCTCCGGCGTGTGGGCGCCGAGGGCGATCGTGTTGAGTACCTGCCAGTGCCGGCGGGTCAGCGACTGCGCGTCGAGGGCGCGGGCCATGGAGGATTCGAGGAGCTCGTGGAGGTGGCGAAGCCACCAGCCCAGGGGTTTCATGAGTACTCCGACATGCCAGTGGACAACTGCATGTAAAAGTACATGTAGTTCGGAGGTGGAGCAACCATGACCGACGCCGTGGCCGACGTCGAGCGCGCCATGATCGCAATCCGCCGCGGCCAGCAGCGGCGGGCCCTCAGCCGGATCGGCAAGGCGAGGGGCCGCGGTGCGCACGACCCGGTGTTCGAGCTGCTCGACGTCGTCGAGGAACTCGCCGAGCGCGGCGAGCCCAGCACGGTGACGGCCTTGAGCGCGGCGCTGGGCGTCGACCAGCCACGCGCCAGCCGGCTCGTGGCGCGCGCGGTCGAGCAGGGGCTGCTGCGGCGCGAAGCCGATCAGCGCGACGGACGGCGTGCGGTGCTCGTGCCGACTCCGGCCGGCGAGGCGCACCTCGACGAGCTGCACGCCTTCCGCCGCGGCGTGTTCGCGGAGGTCATGGCGGACTGGCCGGAGGAGGACCGCGAGACGTTCGGCAGGCTCCTCACGGCGTTCGTCCGCGGGTACAGCGCCCTCGGCTAGTCGTGCGAGAGGTCGACGAAGCGGCTGTAGTGCAGCTGGTGGGCGACGGTGATGGTCGCCGTCGGCCCGGCGCGGTGCTTCGCGATGATCAGGTCGGCCTCGCCCGCGCGCGGGTCGTCCCGCTCCCAGGCGTCCGGGCGGTTGACCAGGATGACGAGGTCGGCGTCCTGCTCCAGGGAGCCGGACTCACGCAGGTCGGACAGCATCGGGCGCTTGTCCGTGCGCTGTTCCGGGCCACGGTTCAGCTGGCTGATCGCGATCACGGGGACCTCGATCTCCTTCGCCAGCAGCTTCATCTGCCGCGAGAACTCCGAGACTTCCTGCTGCCGCGACTCGACGCGCTTGCCGGACGTCATCAGCTGGAGGTAGTCGAGGACGACGAGCTTGAGGTCGTGCCGCTGCTTCAGCCGCCTCGCCTTCGCGCGGATCTCCATCATCGTCATGTTCGGCGAGTCGTCGACGAACAGCGGCGCCTCGGAGACCTCGCTCATCCGGCGGGCCAGGCGCGTCCAGTCGTCGTCGGACATCTTGCCGCCGCGCATGTCGGCGAGGCGGATCTTGGCCTCCGCCGACAGCATGCGCATGACGATCTCGGTGCGGCTCATTTCCAGCGAGAAGATGACGCTGGTCATGCCGTGCCGGATGGACGCCGAGCGGGCGAAGTCGAGGCCGAGCGTCGACTTGCCGACACCGGGGCGGGCCGCGACGATGATCATCTGCCCGGGGTGCAGCCCGTTGGTCAGCTCGTCGAAGTCGGCGAACCCGGTCGGGATGCCCTGGGACTGGCCGCCGCGCGAGGCGATGGCGTCGATCTCGTCCATCGTCGGCTGCAGCAGTTCTTCCAGCGCGACGTAGTCCTCGCTGGTCCGCCGCTCGGTGACGTCGTAGATGGCGGCCTGCGCGCGGTCGACGACCTCGTCGATGTTCGCGCCGTCGCCGGCCGCCGCGCCGTAGCCGTACTGGACGATCCGGGTGCCGGCCTCGACGAGCCGGCGCAGCACCGCCTTCTCCGAGACGATCTCCGCGTAGTAGCCGGCGTTCGCCGCCGTCGGCACCGTCGCGATCAGCGTGTGCAGGTACGGGGCGCCGCCGACGCGGCCGAGCTCCCCGCGCCGCTCGAGCTCGGCCGAGACCGTGATCGGGTCGGCGGGCTCGCCGCGGCCGTAGAGGTCGAGGATGCAGTCGTAGATCGCCTGGTGCGCGGGCCGGTAGAAGTCGTCGGGGCCGAGCGCCTCGATGACGTCGGCGACCGCGTCCTTGGACAGCAGCATGCCGCCGAGCACGGACTGCTCGGCCGCGATGTCCTGCGGCGGCTGGCGGTCGAACCCGCCGCCGCCCCCAGGGCCGGGGTCGCTCGGACCCGGGTCGGACTCCGCGTACATCGGACTGCGGTCGTCGGTCAGCGCCACCGCCCCGGCCACCTCCTCATCGTGTCGAACACCCGTTCGATTATGCCGGATCTTCGCTCTCGAAGCACGTGGCCGGTGCTCGTGCACCCGGCCACCCCCGGACCTCGTCCCCCGATGATCGGCGACAACGCCGATCGGCTGCCGCAGACACGCGGAGCGCCACCGTGAGTACAGGCCCGAGCGGGCACGCTAGATCCCCCGGAAGGCCGATGGCAATTCAGGGTGGGGACCCTTCTGTGGACAACCTGGGGATGAACGGGGGTAACCAATCACAGGTGCCGCGAGAGCTGTGGACAAGTTGGGGACAAGCGGGATCGGGTTTGCTGAATTCGCAGGTCAAAGGCTGTGTACAAGGTGTGGAGAACTTGCGGAAAACTCGTGCGGCGTGTCGCGGGAAGTCCGTTCTTCGGCGTGTCGTGGACCAGCTGAAGCCCATTGGACCGCGTGGCCTGTGGATGAATATCACGGAGGGTAGACGCGGTTACCCGGTGGGCTGAACGGTCCGGGATCAGGCCGCGGTGAGCCGGCCCTGTGCGCTGCGTAACCGCTCGGCGAGAACGCGCTGGTCGGCCGGGGTGAAGGCGATCCGGTTCTCGCCCCGCCCCGGAACCTCCTCGGTCAGCCACCGGCCTTCCGCCGTATCGATGTAGTTCACCGGGCGTTCGATCCGGTGCCGCGCCCCGGTGCGGCCGCGCGCCGCGACGTAGAGGCTGCCGCTCCCGATCCGGCGCAACGCGAGGATCCGGCGGAGCTCTTCGACCTCCTGCGAACCTTCGGCCGGGCGATCGCTGCGGAGCACCGCGAACCCGCCGCCGTCGTCGCCGCGGGCGGTCCCCTCCAGCTGGCTCTTCGGCACCGCGAGCGGTGTCCCGCGCCCGGGCGCGAGCTTCGGGATCTGGCCGAGGAAGTCGTCGAGCAGCTCGCCGGGCCGCGACGACCCCAGCACGACGACGTCGAGCTCCTCGTGCTTGGCCAGCACGAACGCCTCGCCACCGGCACTGCCGGCGAGCAGCCGGTAGCTCACCGGCTTGCCCTGGAACCCGCCGTCGATCCAGCCGTAGTACTCCAGCTGCGGCCGGGCGATCGCCTCGATCGTCGCGACGAACCCCGGGTGCATGCCGCGCGGGCCGAACAGCCCGGCCTTGGCGAGCTCGGCGTTGGTCCGCTCGTCCTCGGCGCGCTGGGCCTCGTCGCTGTACCAGGTCGGCGTCTCGGACAACACCGTGTGCGGCTCGCCGCCCCGGCGCCGGACCAGGTTGACCAGGGTGCCGGTCGTGATGGTGACCTGCCTGTCCAGCACCGCTCTTCCCCCAGTGAAGATCGAACGTGGAGATCGAAAACCGAAGCTCGGATTTCGGGTGAACCCGGCACGAGCCGGGCGCGCCCATCTTGGCACGCGCCCGGCCGTCCCGCGTGCGCTACTCGCCGATGACCGGCGGCGCGGTCAGCTCGTCGGTACCGAAGATGTCGTTCGGGTCGTCACCGAGCAGGTACTTCGACGAGCGCTCCTCGTCGCCGCCGCCCTGACCCTTGGCGCCGTGCCCCATGCCGCCCATGCCACCCATCCCGGTGGAGCCGCCGCGGCCCGCCGCCGCGCCGCCCATCGCTCCGCCGGCACCCGCGCCGCCACGACCGGAGCCGGCTCCGGCCGCGTCCCCGGCGCCGGGCACGCCCGTACCGGTCGAGCCGCCGGGCCCGAAGCCCACGCCGCCCGGCCCGAAGCTCCCCGACGGGTCGCCGATCCCGCCCGAGCCGCCGGGCCCGAAGCCGCCGCCCGGGATCGAGAAGTCGCCGACGCCGCCCGAGCCGCCGGGACCGAAGCCGCCGGCCCCGGGGAGCTTCGGCGGGGTGAACCCGGACGAGTGGGTGCCGTCGCCGAAGTTCGGCGGGGTGAAGCTGCCCGGGCCGGGGATCTTCGACGGGTCGTAGCTGCCGCTGGGGACCTTCGAAGGGTCGAAGTTCGGCGGCCTCGACGGGTCGAAGCCCGGCACCTTGCCCGGGTCGAAGCTCCCGCCGGGGATGTGCGGCTGACCGGGGACGGACGGCACACTGCCCGGCCCGGGCAGGTTCACCCCGGGCACCGAGCCGGTCCCGGTGCCGGTTCCCGTGCCGTTGCCGTTGCCGTTCCCCGAGCCGTCCTGGTCGCCCGACTTCTTCTTGCCGTCCTTGCCGCCGTCGACGTTGACGTTCTCCTGCTGGCCCTTGAGCGCGGAGTACGTCGGCATCTTCTGGCCGTTGTCGTTGCTCGCCTTGTAGTAGGTGTTGAACGCGTCGACGTTGGCCTGGCCCTTGGCGTTGTAGTCGCGGATCGCCCGGTCGGTGTCGGTCGTCCACGGCGTCACCGCGTTGAGCAGGTTGTTCTTCGGGGGGTCCTTCGGCACCTGCTGGACCTGCGCGTGCACCGTGGTGAAGGCGTTGTGCTGCTCGCCGAGGTACTTGTCGGAGTCGGTGAGCTTGGTGCCGGAGTCCTCCATCCACACCCGCAGCGGGTGGGCGCCGGCGTTCTGCGCCGCGTCGGCCCCGCCGCCCGTCCAGGCCGCGTCCATCTCCCTGGCCAGCTCGTCGATCGTGCCGAGGCGTTCTTGGTAGGCGCCCTTCAGCCGGCTCGCCGCCGCCTGCCCGTTTTCGATCGAACCGGCGCCGGGACCGGTGGTGATCTTCTCCCAGATGTCGTAGCAGTCGATCTTGCGGTCGCCCTGCACCGACGTGTGGTCGTCGGAATGCGTGGTCGCCATGTTGTAGGCGGCGAAGCCGCCCAGGAGCACCAGTTCGAGCACGTCAGCCCTCCTTCAGCGTCTGCACCATCGCTTCGCCGAACTTCTGCGCCACCGGGCAGGGGTCCGACGCGCCGGCGCCGTGGTCGTACTGCACGAGGATGTTGACCGCCAGCTCGTCGGTCACCCCGACGAACAGGCCGCACTTGCCGTTCTTGCGCCCGTCCACCGCCGCCGCGTACACGCCCGGGTAGCCGCTGATCTGCGTCTCTTCCCAGTACGCGTCGTTGGCCTTCGTGTCGTAGACGTCGCTGAGGCCGTTCTTGTTCGCCGTCACCGTCGTCACATCGATCTGGTTGCCCGGGTCGGCGGCTTCCTGGAAGGTGCAGCTCGGGCCGTTGCCCGTGCTGCGCGAAGCGCCGTCGCCGAGGCTGAGCGAGGAGCGCGCGGACGAAGACAGCGTCGCGCAGGCGTCCGAGGTGATCGACGCGGTGTTCAGGGGGCTCGGCACCTTCGGCGCGGAGCCGCCACCGGCGGCCGCGCTGCTCGATTCGGCCGTGGACGGCGCCGGGTTCGCGGTGCCGCGGGTCTGGGCGGCGCAGCCGGCGAGCGCGAGCGCGGCGAAGGCCAGCGCGGGGACGGCGATGAAGCGTCGGTTCACGTGGCCTGGTTCCCCGTCTTCGAAAGGTCGGAGTAGGCCTCCGACTCCTTGGTGGTGATCTTCTGCTTCGCGGCGGTGAGGGCGTCGATGTAGTTCTTGACGTAGTCCTGCATCTTCTGGTTCTGCTCGAGGAACGCCTTGCCGGACGGGTTCGCGAGCTTCTCCCAGTCGCCGCTCGCGAACTCCTTGCCGGGCGCCTTCACGTTCGCCATCAGGTTGGCGTCGTCGTAGTCGCGCTTCAGGTCGGCCTGCAGGTCCTGCCACTTCTTGATGACGCCGTCGATCTTGTCGGCGTCGAAGGTGAAGCCGCCACCGCCGGCCGGCGCGGACATGTTGACCTCGTTACCCATCCTGATCCACCCCTTCGCATCCGGCGCCCATTCTCCTCCGACGCCGCCGCGCTGTCCGGGGTTCCCCGGAAAGCGTGAAGGCGGGCCGCCCACCAGGGACGGCCCGCCTTCTCACGGTGTTGCTGCCTTGAGGTGTTGCTGCCTTACGGCGCGACGGCCTTGACCTCGAGCCGCACGTCGACCTTGACGTCCGGGTGCAGCCGGGCGCCGACCGAGTGCTTGCCCACGGTCTTGATGTGGTCGCGCAGCTCGATGACGCGCTTGTCGAGCAGCGGGCCACCGGCCGCCTTGATCGCGTCCACGATCTCGGCCGCGGTGATCGAGCCGAAGAGCTTCTTCGAGCCCTCGGCCGCCTTGCCGGTGAGCTGGATGGCGCCGAGGCCCTCCAGCGTCGCCTTGATCTCCTTGGCGTGGTCGAGGTCGCGGATGCGACGGCTCTCCTGCGCGCGCTGGATCGTGCGCACGTTCTTCTCCGCGCCCTTGGAGGCCGCGATCGCGTAGCCCCGCGGGAGCAGGTAGTTGCGCGCGTAGCCGTCCTTGACCTCGACGATGTCGCCGGGGCCGCCGAGGTTGGCCACGTCCGTGGTGAGGATGATCTTCGCCATGTCTCCTGCCCTCCCTTAGCGCGCGGTCGAGGTGTAGGGCAGCAGCGCCATCTCGCGGGAGTTCTTGACCGCGATGGCGATGTCACGCTGGTGCTGGCTGCAGTTGCCGGTGACGCGACGGGCACGGATCTTGCCGCGGTCGGAGATGTACTTCCGCAGCAGGTTGGTGTCCTTGTAGTCGATCAGTTCCGGGCGGCCCTTCTTCTCGGCCTTGCAGAACACGCAGACCTTCTTCTTGGGCTTGCGGATGGGTGGCTTGGCCACTGGTCTACTCCTGGAATTTCAAATCTTGTGGATGTGTACGAGATCAGAACGGGGGCTCGTCCGAGAAGCCGCCGCCACCGCTGCTCGCGGCCGGGGCGGAACCCCACGGGTCGTCGGCCGGCATGCCGCCACCGCCGCCGCCGCGGTTCCCACCGCCGCCACCGCCGCCGCCGAAGTCACCGCCGCCACCGCGGCTGACCTTGTTGACCTTGGCCGTGGCGTAGCGCAGCGAGGGGCCGATCTCGTCGACCTCGAGCTCGACGACGGTCCGCTTCTCGCCTTCCTTGGTCTCGAACGACCGCTGCTTCAGGCGGCCCTGCACGACGACGCGGGCGCCGCGGGTTAGGGACTCGGCGACGTTCTCCGCCGCCTGGCGCCAGATGTTGCAGCGCAGGAAGAGCGCCTCGCCGTCCTTCCACTCGCCCGACTGCTTGTCGAGCGTGCGCGGGGTGGACGCGACGGTGAAGTTCGCGACCGCCGCACCGGACGGGGTGAAGCGCAGTTCCGGGTCGGACGTCAGGTTGCCGACCACCGTGATGACGGTGTCTCCAGCCATCGGGGTTCCCCTCGGGCTCAGGCCTTGGCGGCAGCGGGCTTGGCCGCGGCGCGCTTGACCTCGCGACGCATGACCTTGGTGCGGAGCACGGTCTCCTGCAGCGACAGCTGCCGGTCGAGCTCCTTGACCGCGTCGGCCGAGGAGTTCAGGTCGAGCAGCGCGTAGATGCCCTCGGCGTGCTTCTTGATCTCGTACGAAAGGCGGCGGCGGCCCCAGACGTCGACCTTCTCCACGGAACCGCCCGAAGTGCGGATCACGTTGAGGAAGTTGTCCAGCGTGGGGGCGACCGTGCGCTCGTCGAGCGTGGGGTCCAGGATGACCATTACCTCGTAATGGCGTGACACAACCACTCACCTCCTATGGGCTCGCGGCCACGGGCTGTCCGTGGCAGGAGGGTTTGTCCAGGTAAGGCTACCTGGGGGTACCGAGGAGACCGGACAGCGGGTCTCTTCCCGGGGGTCAGGCAGCCCGGCGCAGCACCCAGGTGCGGACCAGCCCGGCGGTCACCCCGGCGAGCACGATCACCGCGAGGAGCATGGGCAGCTGCACGTCGCTCGACGAGCTGCTCGAGGCCAGCGACTGCGCGTTGCCGGCGTCGCGGACGTCCGCGCTCTGGCCGCTCTGGTCGCCCGCACCCGCCTGCGGGGCGGAGGCGTCACCGGGGAGGGTGCCGTTGGCCGGGTAGCGCACGCCCGGGGCGACGGCGGTGCCCGCGGTCGCCGTCGGGATGCCGCTGTAGTCGCGCATCGGGGCGCTGCCGCCCGTGCCGCCCGCGGTGCCCGGGTTCAGGTTCGAGAGGTTGCCCGACGCGCCGGGTGCGGTGCCGGTGCCGCCCTGCTGGGTGCCCGTGCCGCCCGCGCCCGGCTGACCCGGGGAGCTCGGCGCCACGTAGTTGCTCGCGAGCAGGGTCAGGCCGCAGCCCTTGGCGACGGTGCTCTCCACGCTGTTCAGCGTCTTGTTCCAGTCGAGGCCGAGGCCCCACGTGCCGGAGTTGGCCAGCGCGGTCCGCACCGCCTTGCCGATCGCGGCGCCGGTCGCCTCCCCGCCCGCGGCGTTCGGCACCTGGCCGACCGGGATCGAGTGGATCTTGTCGATGGAGTCGCCCGCCCAGCCGCCGACCGCGAGGGTGCCGGCGTTGTTCGCGCCGTTGGTGACGAGGGTCTTCACCGAGGCGCCGTCGATTGCGACCTGGTCACCCATCTGCCCGCTGACCGAGCCCGTGCAGCTGTTGCTGACCAGGGTCGTCGTGGCGGAGGCGGTGCCCGCGGAGAGGAACGCGCCCCCGGCCATGAACGCGGCAATGGCGGTGACGGTCATGATCTTCCGCACGAGCACTGTCCTCCAGGGATTACCGGGGCGTCGTTCGAGGCAACACCAGGATGAACGACGGAGATACGCGAAAGATACTCGGCAGTTGGATCAATTCGCAGCGGCCATCCGGCGGAGCACCCAGGTGCGGACGAGCCCCGCGCTGACTCCGGAGAGTGCGAGTACCGCGATGAGCAGCGGCAGATTCGACCCGTTCGTGAAGCCGTCCGACGCGGAGGGCAGCGCTTCGGCCTGGCCCGCGGTCTGGATGCCGGGATTGCCGTCCGCCGGGCCAGCCGGACCGGTGAGGCCGTACTGCGGGGCGTAACCCGGGATCTGGCTGCCGTAGCGGATCGCCGGCGAGGGCGTGAAGAGCCCGGCCGTCGCGAACGGGATGCCGCTGTAGTCGCGCATCGGGGCGTACCCCGTGCCGAGGGTGAACGGGAAGCCGCCGAACACGGGCGTGCTCGAGAAACCGGGCAGGAGCGGGCTGTTCGCGTCCGGGATCGGCGTGGTGCCCGCCGGGGTGCCGCCCTGCTGCGGCGTGCCCCCGGTCCCGCCCTGGGCCGGTGGCTGCTGCGGGCTGCCGCCCGTGCCGCCGGGCTGCTGCGGGGCGGGCTGGCCGCCGCCGCTGAGCGAGCGGAGGCCCTGCTGGGTGCCGCCGGTCACGCCCTGGACGCCCTGGTTGATCGCGCTCGCGGCGGGCGCGCCGACCACCGGGACCGGCGCGACGACGGTGTCCACCACCTTGACCGTGACCTGGCAGAGCGTGCCGAGGACCGCGTTGATCGTCCCGGTCAGCACCTTGGTGCCTTCGGTGACGATCCCCAGGTTGAGCGGGAGGCCGAGCAGCGGTGTCGTGGCCTTCACCGTGTCGCCGGGCTTGGCGCTGATCGTGTCGCCGCACTTGGCCGTGATGGTGTCCGCCGACGCGGTGCCGGGCATGCCGAGCACGGCCGAACCCGCGAGAGCGACCGCCGCCGCACCGACCGCTGTAGCCCTCCGTGTCCGTTCGTGCATGCTCGCCACCCCTGCTGTCGTCGCCTACTTACCAGTACAACGACGCTAAGGCAGCCGGGTGACGCCCGCCCGCTCAGAAATGTCCGGCATTCGGGTGGAAGCGGACGTCACCGTGGGTCAGGCGGGGTTGCGGCGGATCCAGGCCCGGACGAGCGCGGCCGCGACCATCGCCAGCGCGAGCACGGCGAGCAGCATCGGCAGCTTCGCCGGCGGGGTGACGCCGGGCAGCGCCTCCGCGGTGCCGGACCGCTGGGCGTCCACGGTCGGCGGCGGGACCTGCTGGCCGGGGATGATCTGCGCGATGACCGGCGCCTGCACCAGGGTGCCCGGCAGCAGGGCGGCGTTGGTGAAGATGCCCGAGATCGCGTCGCCCGGCAGGCCGGCGTTCCCCTGGCCGGTGACGATCGGGCCGACGCTCGAGCCGGGCGGGTTCGGCACCGGCGCCGGACCCGGACCGGGGCTCGGCGGGGTCGGCCCGGGCGGCGTGGGCTGCGGCGGGTTGGGTCCCGGCGGCACGGGCAGGGGCGGCAGGGGCGGCAGGGGCAGTGGCGGCAGGCCGGCGGCCACGCCCTGGGTCAGGTTGCCGACCGCGTTGACCGTGTTCTGCGCGGCCGGGCACACGCCCTTGGCCGCCGCGTCGCCAACCAGCGGCACGCGGCCGAGGCCGAGCGCCTTGACCGTGTCGCCGACGGGCAGCGTGAGCAGGGGCGCCGAGCCGTCCGTGTTCCGCGAACCCGAGTCGAGGCCCACCGTGAGCCGGTTCGGGGCGTTCAGCGGGGCGCCGGCGTCGAGCACCAGGCCGGACGCGCTCCCCTGCTGCAGCGTGGCCTGGCAGCTCCCGCCGAGCGTGGGATTGGTGCCGGCGCTCGCCACCCCCGGCGTGGCCAGCGCCGCCGACGCCGCGAAGGTGAAGGCCAGTGCGGTGCCCCGCGCGACGTGCTTCCCCATCGATGCCCTCCGGCAGTCGGACCAATTGGATCACGGAACGCGCTCACGGTACTCCACGAGCGTCACCAACCGGTCCCAAAGGGGAAAGAAGCACCCGGAGTAGCGTGCTCGGCATGCTGATTGGCGCCCATGTCCGTGACGACGACCCGTTGACCGCGGTCGCCGAGCGCAAAGCCGACGTCGTCCAGTTCTTCCTCTCCGACCCGCAGGGCTGGAAGGCCCCGAAGCCGCACCCGCACGGCGACGCCATCGCGGCCGACCCGGTCGAGGTGTTCATCCACTCGCCGTACCTGATCAACGTGGCTTCGCTGAACAACCGGATCCGGATCCCGTCCCGGAAGAACGTCACGCAGCACGCGGACGGCGCCGCCGCGATCGGCGCGAAGGGCCTGATCGTGCACGGCGGGCACGTCGGCGACAACGACGACGTCGAGGCCGGCCTCGACAACTGGCGCAAGCTCTTCGAGCGCGAGCAGGAGAAGGGCGGCTTCAAGGTCCCGGTCCTGATCGAGAACACCGCCGGCGGCGAGAACGCGATGACCCGCGACCTCGAGGTGATCGCCCGGCTGTGGGACAAGGTCGGCGAGTTCGGCGCCGGGTTCTGCCTGGACACCTGCCACGCGTTCGCCGCGGGCTGGGACCTGGCGACCGCCGTCGAAAAGGTCAAGGCCATCACCGGCCGGATCGACCTGGTGCACCTCAACAACTCCCGCGACGAGTTCGGCTCGACGCGCGACCGGCACGCCAACGTCGTGCAGGGCGAGGGGACGATCGACCCCGAGGTGCTGGTCGCCGTCGCCCGCGAGGCGGGCGCCCCGGTCGTCGTCGAGACGCCGGCCGACGGGCAGGCCGCCGACATCGCCTACCTGCGGGAACAGCTGGGTTAGCCGACCGGGTCGGCGGCGACGGCCTTCCGGCGGCGCCGGGTGGCGTTCGGGATGATCACGTCACGGGCGCCGTCGAGGAAGCCGCCGGCGGGGTCGTCGTCGCCGTCCGCCCGCACCAGGTCGGCCGCGGGGCGGTAGATCTCCCGGACCACCAGCACGCACAGTCCGGCCACGGCGAGGTCGCGGACCACGACCGTGCCGAGGAACCAGCCCTCGGGCAGGCCCTTGTGGTCGACGCCGAGGTAGTAGAACATCCGCGGCACCCAGACGACGGCGTCGATCAGCATCCAGCCGAGCAGCAGCCGCCACCGCGGGATCGCCAGCACCGCCAGCGGGACCAGCCACAGCGAGTACTGCGGGCTCCACACCTTGTTCGTCAGCAGGAACGCGGCCACGACGAGGAACGCGAGCTGGCCGACGCGCGGCCGGCGCGGCGCGGCCAGCGCGATGTAGGCGATGCCGGCGCAGCAGGCCAGGAACAGCACGGCCACCGTGACGTTCAGGTACGTCGGCGTCTGGTTCTTCTGCAGCACGCCGTCGAACCCGGCCCAGCCGGTGGTGTACGAGAAGACGTTGTACAGCGAGTCCGGGTCCATCGGCCGCAGAGCGCTCATCCGGAAGAACTCCCACCACCCGCGGGTCGCGGTGAGCATGAACGGCGCGTTGACCGCCAGCCACGTCACGACGGTCGCGGCCGCGGTCTTCCCGAACGGTGTCAGCTTGCCCGCGCGCAGGCACAGGACGAACAGCACGCCGAGCAGGAAGAGCGGGTACAGCTTCGCCGTCGCACCCAGCCCGAGCAGGACGCCGGCGAGCACCGGGCGTTTGCGCGCCCAGGCCAGCAGGCCGGTGGCGGTGAACGCGGTCGCGATCGCGTCGAAGTTGGTGAAGGCGTGCACCAGCACCAGCGGCGAGACGGCCACCAGGACCATGTCCCACGGGCGGCGCCGGATCGTCCGGCCGGTCGCCCACACGGTGACCAGCCACGCGGCCGAGAGGAAGAACGCCGTGATGTCGAAGTAGACCGCCACGGGCAGCGCGCCGGGCAGCCAGCCGGACTCGGCGACGTTCAGCCAGCCCGCCGCCAGCTTGGCGTTGACCCACTGGAAGAGGCCGGTGAGCACCGGGTACTCCATGTACCGGGTGTTGTCCTCGGCGGTCTGCGAGCTTTCCTGCCACGACGTGTAGTACGGGAAGGTGCCCGGCCGGTCGAGCCGTTCGGCGCCGTAGAGCGGCACGATGTCGGAGTAGCACATGGCGACGAACGGGCGGCCCGCCCGCCAGTCGAGCTGGGTGGCGCCGCTGGAGTCCTGGTACTGCTGGATGCACGAGCCCTTGCCGAACCAGCAGAGCATCAGCGCCAGCGTGGCCAGCAGCAGCCCGACGCGCTGCGGCGACCAGAACCAGTGCCTGCCGACCGCCGCGTGTTCACCGAGCGGGCCGCCGAGGGGTCTGGTGACCGCCGCCGCGAGGGGCTCGTTCCAGCTCGGGACGACCCGTTCCGCCCGGGTCAGCGTCACGGGGCCCGGTTCCGCCTCCCGCGTGGTCTCCTCTGGCACGAGGCGGATCGTATCGGTGATCGGCGTCCGTGGCGGTGAAGCCGGTGATCATGCCGGATTCGCGTAGTACGCGGCCAGTACTTCCGCGGCCGCGCCGCGGGTGACGAGCTCCTCGCCGGAGGCGTCTTCGACGACTTCGATGCGCTGCCAGTGCGGCAGCGGGAGCAGGTCTTCGAGCCGTTCCGAGACGGCTTCGCGGTGGACGTCCGGCTCGTCCTGCACCGCCCGCCCGGCCAGCACGATCCGCTCCAGGTCGAGCACCTGCACGAGGTCGGCCAGCCCGATGCCGAGGAAGCCGGCGGCGGCCCGCGTGCCGGGCGCCTGCTTGGCCATGATCTCGACGCAGCCGCGCCGCCCGCAGGCGCAGCGCGGCCCGTCGTAGGCGATCGTCGTGTGCCCGAACTCGCCGGCGTTGGTCCGCGGGCCGCGGTAGAGGCGCCCGTCGATGACCAGGCCGACGCCGATGCCGGTCCCGACCAGCACCACCGCGGTCGCCGTCGGCTCGCCGTGCGGCCAGAGCCGGGCGAACGCGGCGGCGTTGGTGTTCTTGTCGAGCGTCACCGGCAGCCCGGTGCGCTCCTGCAGCAGGTCGCGCAGGGGCACGTCGTGCCAGCCGGGCATGTTCGTCGCGTCGCGGACCAGGCCGGCGCGGTGGTCCAGCGGGCCGACCGCGCCGAGGCCGAGGCCCAGGACGTCGAAGCCGTCGGCGAGTTCGAGCGCGGTCGCCCCGATCGCGGCGACGGCCTGCTCGGGCGTGAAGCCGCGCGGCAGCGGTCCGCCCGCCGTCTCCTCGACCTCGCCGAGGAGGTTGGTGCGCAGCACGTGGTACTCGTCGCGGTCGAGGCGCGCGCCGAGCGCGTGCTTGGCGCCCGCCCGGATGCGCAGCGACGTGCGGGGCTTGCCCACGCCGGCCGACGGCTGCCGCTGCTCGTCGAGCAGGCCCGTGTCGAGGAGTTCGGGCACGATCTTCGAGACGGCCTGCTGGGTCAGCCCGGTGCGTTCGGCCAGCTCCACCCGGCTGAGGCCGCCGGCGCGCAGGATGTGCGAAAGCAGCAGGGCGCGGTTGTGCGCGCGCACGTCGCGCAGGTTCACCCCGGTGTCCGCCATGAAAGGATCTTCGCACGTCTGGCCAGTTAGGCAACGCTGTTGTTTAATAGCGGTATGGCGGACGACTTGCGCGTGGGCATCCTCGGGTACGGCATCGGGGGCCGCGTCTTCCACGCGCCACTGGTGGCGGCGACGCCCGGGCTCACCCCCGCGGTGATCACGACGTCGGGCAGCGCCGCGCAAGCGCGCACCGACCACCCGGGCGCGGAGATCGTGCCCGACGCCGACGCGTTCTTCGAGCGGGCGGGCGACCTCGACCTCGTCGTGGTCAGCACGCCGAACCGCACGCACGTGCCGCTCGCGCTGCGGGCGATCGAAGCCGGCCTGCCGGTGGTCGTCGACAAGCCGTTCGCGCCGACCGCCGCCGAAGCCCAGCAGGTCGTCGACGCGGCGAAAGCCGCGGGCGTCGGCCTGACGGTCTTCCAGAACCGGCGGCTCGACTCCGACTTCCTCACCGTGCGGAAGGTCCTCGAGTCCGGGCGGCTCGGCGAGGTGTTCCGCTTCGAGTCCCGCTACGACCGCTGGGTGCCGAAGCTCAAGGACAACTGGCGCGAATTCGGCGACCCGGCCGAGGCCGGTGGTCTGCTCTACGACCTCGGCGCGCACATCGTCGACCAGGCGCTGCAGCTGTTCGGCCCGGTCACGCGCGTCTACGCGGAGACGGACCGCCGCCGGGCCGGCGTCCAGGTGGACGACGACGTCTTCGTCGCCCTGCACCACGCGAACGGCGTCCGCTCGCACCTGTGGGCGACCGCGCTGGCGGCCACCCTCAACCCCCGGTTCCGCGTCCTCGGCGACCGGGCGACGTTCACCAAGTACGGCCTCGACGTGCAGGAACCGCAGATCAAGGCGGGGCTGCGGCCCGGTGACGCGGGCTGGGGCACCGAGCCCGCCGCCGACGCCGGCAAGCTCGGCGTCGGCCCGGAAATCGAGACCGTGCCGACCGAGGCCGGCCGCTACGAGCAGTTCTACGCCCAGGTGCGCGACGCACTGCGCGGCGAAGGCGAGTTCCCGGTCGACCCGGCGTCCTCGGTCGAGGCCCTGCGCGTGATCGAGGCCGCCCACCGCTCCGGCGTCGAAGGAACCGTGGTCGAGCTCTGACCCCCTGAACCGGCCGTGACCTCGGTGACCCCCAGCTCCGAGGTCACGGCCACCTCCTCCCGCCGGACCGGCGCCGTCACGGCCCGAAGTTCGCCTGGCCGGTGTCGTTCCCGTTCCCGTTGCCGCGGCCGGGACCCCGGCCGTCGCGCCGCACGCGGTTCTGTTGCTGCTGTTGCTGGTTCTGGTTCTGGTTGCCGCGGCCGATGGTGAAGCGCTGTTCTTGCTGCTGCTGATCCTGCTGTTGCTGCTGGAACTGCTGCTGTTGCTGTTCCTGCTGGAGCTGCAGCTGGAGCTGGTCGTCCTGCGGCGAAGTGATCGCCTGCACCCGGTCGAAGCGCTCGGCCGGTTTCCCGGCCAGGTAGAGCTGCATGAACCGCTGCCACACCGGACCGGCCACGACCGACGGGGTCAGCGGCGCGCCGGTCGGGCCGCGCAACGCCTTATCGCCGTCGCTGCCCACCCAGACCGCGGCGGACACCGAGCGCGTGTAGCCCACCATCCACGTCTGCGAGTTCGTGTTGGCCGCGGACGCGGGTTCGCCGTCGCCGGGCGTGTGCTGCTGGGTGCCGGTCTTGCCGGCGCACTCGTGCCCCGGCGGGCAGGTCAGCCGGGAGAACGGGATCACCGGCGCCAGTGCGGCGGTCACGTTCCCGGCGATCTGCCTGCTCTTGCCGCGGTCGTTGTCGGCGAACGCGTCCGTCGGGCGGGTGTCGGCCTCGTAGGCGGTTTCGCCCTGTGAGTTGGTCACCTTCTGCACGAAGTGGCGGCCGTGCTGGACGCCGCCGGCGGCGAAGGTCGCGTACGCCGCGGCCATGTCCGCCGGTGTCACCGCGGTCTGCCCGCCGCCGATCGAGATGTTGTTGTCCCCGGTGAACAGCACGCTGCGGCCGCCGTTGTCCTTCGTGCGGATGCCCGCTTCCTGCGCGGCTTCGGCCACTCCGCCCGGCTTGGTCACGTTGAGCACCATGTCGTAGAAGACGGTGTTGGTGGACCGCTGCATCGCCTCGGCCACCGTGCACTGCTCGGAGCAGCTGCTGCTGGCCCCGGCGTTGCGCACCGGCAGCGGCACGTCGGGGAACGTCCTCGGCGAACGGCCGTCGAAGACCGCGTTCAGCCCGCGGCCGCCCTTGAGGAACGCGGTGAGGTCGAAGGGCTTCATCGACGACCCGGGGTTGTGCGGTTCGTCCGCCCAGTCGCGCCCGGCCTGGTCTTCGCCTTTCGGGCCCTTCACGATCGGTGCGCCGCCGTAGTAGGCGAGCACCCCGCCGGAGTTCGGGTCGACGGCGACCAGCGCGTCGAGGATGCGGTCGTCGGTCTGCCCGGCCATGCCTTCGGCCTCGGCCTTCTCGGCGGCTTCCTGCGCTCTGGAATCGATCGTCGTGAACACCTGGAACCCGCCCGAGTAGTACTTCTCCTCGGGAATCCCCGCCGCGGCGAGCTCGGCCTTCACCTGCTTCTTGACGAACGAGTTGATCTTGGTGGCCTGCCGCGATTCGACGAGCGGGACCGGCGTCGGGAACTTCGCCGCCCGCCGGTCGGCGGCGGTGAGGTAACCGTTGCGCTGCATGCGGTCCAGGGCCGTGCTCCACCGGTCGCGGGCCACCGCCGCGTTCTCCGACCGGCCCGGCTGCTGGATCAGCCCGGCCAGCAACGCGGCCTCGGAGTAGTCCAGCTGGGCGGCGTCCTTGCCGAAGTACGCCTGCGCCGCCGCCTGGACGCCGTACGCGCCGCGGCCGAAGTAGATGATGTTGAGGTAGGCGGTGATGATGTCCGCCTTCTCGTAGGTCTGGTTCATCTTGAACGACTTCGCGAGCTCGACCCATTTGCGGGTCAACGTCGGCGCGTCGTCGCCGGAGGAGACCTTGACGTACTGCTGCGAAATGGTCGACCCGCCGCCGGACCCGCCGGTGACCTGGTTGTAGGCGGCCCGCGCGATGCCGGAGAGGTCGAAGCCGGAGTTGGTCTCGAAGGACGCGTCCTCGGTGGCGATCACGGCCTTCTTGACCACGTCCGGGATCTGCGCCGGGCCGAGGAGCTGCCGGTTCCCGCCGGCGGGCACGTCCTTGCCCATCTCGGTGCCGTCGGCGTAGAGGTAGGTGACCGCCTGGCCCTGCGACTGCGCGACCTTGTCCGGCGAAGGCACGTCGACGGCGAAGTACGTGATCACGAAGGCGACCGCGGGGACGAGGAAGAACAGGCCGGACAGCACGTACAGCACCCGGCGGACCGTCTTCCAGCGACGTCGGCGGAGTTCGGCGCGGGAGTCCGGGACGACCTCGGTGGCCGTGACGGGACCGGTGGCGGGACCGTCCGGTTCGGCCGGCCGCGGGAGGGGCCGGCGTGGCTGGTAGCGACCACGCGGCACCGGCCGCCGGCCGGACCTCGAGCGATTTCGGTCGGTGTACACGGGCCGTCCTCCGGTACGCCGGTGGGCTGCGGGCGCAGACCCCTCGACACTCCACACGGACCACGGACGGCTGTGGTTCACGAAAACGGCGAAGGCCCCGCACCGGGAACAGTGCGGGGCCTTCGGTCAGCCTTCTTCCGAGCCGGGTGGCCTGGCGAACCCGTCGCCGCCGGGCAGCGGCGGCGTGGACCCGCCCGGACCCGGCCGGGACGGCTTCGTCTTGGTCGGCGACGACTCCGTTTCGGTGGGCGTCGAGGTCGTCGTCTCCGGCGGCGTCGTGCTCGGGGGCTCCGACGGCGTCGGCGTGTCCGAAGGCTTCGGCGGCGTCGTGGTGACCTCGTTGACGTCCTTGCCGATCGGGTCGACCTTGTCGAACTTCTCCGGCGCGGTCCCGTCCAGGTAATCCTTCATGAACTGTTCCCAGACCGGCCCGGGGTAGGTGCTACCGAAGATCGGCTTGTTCGAGTTGTCGTGCAGCGGGATGTTGCCGTCGCCGCCGATCCAGGCCGCGGCCGAGACCGACGGGGTGTAGCCGACCATCCAGGTCTGGGCGTTGCGGTCCTTGTACGCGGCGGGGTCGCCGTCGCGCGGGTCGTACTGCTGCGTACCGGTCTTGCCGGCGCACTGGTGACCGGGCGGGCAGTCCAGCTTGGAGTGGGTGATGACCGGGCCGAGCGCGGTGGTCACGTTGCCGGCGATCTGCGCGGTCTTCTGCGCGTCGCTGTCGAACGCGGGCTTGGCCTGGTACTTGCTCTCGTCGAACTCGACCTCGTCCTGGGCGTTGGTCAGCTTGGCGACGAAGTGGGCCTGACGCTGCATGCCGTCACCGGCGAAGGTGGCGTACCCCGCGGCCATGGACTCCGGCGTCGCCACGGTGGCGCCACCGCCGAGCGCGATGTTGATGTCCTGGCTCATGTTCGGCGACGTCGGAACGCCCGCCTGGTTGGCCGCCTCGGCCACCCGCGCCGGCTTCGTCACGTTGTAGACCATGTCGTAGAACACGGTGTTCGCCGAAATCTCCATCGCCTTGGCGACGGTGCACTCGGTGCCGCAGCTGGAACTCTCACCCGCGTTGCGGATCGTCTTCGGCGGGTTGCCGATCTTCCGGTTGTTGGACCCGTCGAAGACTTCGCCGAGTCCCTTGCCCATCTTGAGGAACGCGGTGAGGTCGAACGCCTTGAACGACGAGCCCGGGTTCTGCGGGATGTTGGCCCAGTCCTCGGCGGTCTTGTCCTTGCCGTTGGCGTCCTTCACCGTGTCCGGGCCGCCGTAGTAGGCGAGGACACCGCCGGTCTTCGGGTTGATCGCGACGAGTGCGCCCTTCAGCCGGTCGTCGCTCTGGCCCTTCAGCTTGTTCGTGACCGCGTCCTCGGCCGCCTTCTGGGCCTTGGGGTCGATCGTGGTGTAGACCTTGGCGCCGGTGGTGTGCAGCTTGGTGCTGTCGTACCCCTCGGCCGCCAGCTCGTCGTCGATCCGCTGCTGGATGTGGTACGGCATGGACTGGCCGGTGTCCCTGGCCGCCTTCGGGACCGGCGTCGGGAACTGCGCGGTGGCGCGTTCGTCGGCCCGGAGCCACTTGTTGGCCACCATCTGGTCCATCACGTACGTCCAGCGCTGCTGGACGTACTTCTGGTTCTCCGAGCGGCTCGGCCCCTGGATCAAACCGGCGAGCAGCGCGGCTTCGGAGGCGCTGAGGTCCTTGGCGTCCTTGTTGAAGTAGGCCTTCGCGGCCGCCTGGATGCCGTTCGCGCTGCGGCCGAAGTAGACGATGTTCAGGTAGCCCGTGATGATCTCTTCCTTGGACTCCTGGTTGTTCATCTTGAACGACTTGGCCAGCTCGGTCCACTTGCGGGTCAGCGTCGGGGCGTCGTTTTCGGTGGCCTTCTTGATGTACTGCTGGGAGATGGTCGAACCACCGCCCTGGCCACCGGTGGCCTGGTTGAAGACCGCGCGCAGGATGCCGGTGACGTCGAAGCCGGAGTTCGTCTCGAAGGTCGCGTCCTCGGCCGAGTACACGGCGTGCTTGACGACGTCGGGGATCTCGCCCGGCTTGAGCAGCTGGCGGTCGCCGCCCTTCGGGAGCGACCGGCCCATCACCGTCTTGCCGTCGGCGTAGTAGTACGTGACCGGCTGGCTCTGCAGGGCCGCGACGCTCTCCGGCGTCGGCACGTCGACCAGGAAGTACGTGATCACGAACGCGATCGCCGGGACGATGAAGAAGACGCCGACGCACGCGTACGCGACCCGCCGGATGATCTTCCAGCGGCGCTTCTTCCGCTGCGCCGGCGTGAGGACCTTGCGGCCCTTCTCGTCGAGCTCCGGCTGGGGCTCGACGTCGTCGGCGAACTCGTCGAAGCGGTCGTCGTCGTACGGCTCGTAGGAGTCCTCGGTCCCGTTGTGCGCGTGGTGGGTGATGAGATCAGGCTCACGCGCGGGCTCCGGCTCCGGACGGCGCCCGCCGGGCGGCGGCTGCCGGAACCCCTGCGGCGGCGAACCGGGCGGTCCGCCGGGGCGGCGGCCGGGAGGCGGCGGCTGGCGACGAGCGCCCGCGCCGTTGCCCTGCGGGCGTCGTGGCTGGTCACCGGGCCATTGCCGGCCACCTTCGTCGCCGCTGGGCCAGGCCGGGCCGCCCTGCTGGGCCGGGTTGGCGCGCCGGGGCGACTCACCGGGCCACGCCGGGCCCGCCTCTTCACCCGGCCACTGGGCACGGCGAGGTGCGTCTGGCTCCTGGTTCGGCCAGGAGCGGTTGTCGTCGGTCACGGATGGGCCTCCCGGGTCGGCGCCCGCAGGGGTGCTGACCTGCGTGTTGCGATGGTCGTACGGTGGCTCACCGGCCAGCGGTCCTTCGTGGACCCGCCGGTTCCCCTGTGCCCAGGACGTATGACCGGACCAGGTGGTTCCAGTGGCACGCCCGGCACACTTCGACGTCGTACACGGTGAACTCGGCGAAGGAGCCGGCCATCCTGGCCAGTTCCTCGGGGGTCCTCGCCGAGCCCGCGACGTGCTTGAGTTCGTCGCCGTAGACCCAGGACACCAGGGTCAGCGGCTCCTGGCGGCAGATCGGGCAGGGCAGATCACCGTCCCGGCCGTGGAACTTCGCCGCCCGCAGCAGGTACGGGCTCGCGTCGCAGGCTTCGTAGCTGCCGACGCGCCCGGAGCGGACTTCGGCCAGCAGCGCACGGCGCTGCAAGGCGTAGTCCACGACCTGCCGCTGGTTAATCACGAGGACAGAGTACGGGCTCTTCCTGTGGCTTCAACGCCCCCTAGCGCCCACAAGTCCCGGACCGGCGCGGACACGCCGGGTGTTCGATAACTCTCCGGTGAATTTCGCCCGCGGTGGGTATTCGGTGGAGGTTAGCTTCGCCACTTCGATGTATCGGGGCGATATAGTGGCTGAGTAGGTTGGACGAGGCGCTCGTTCGGAGCAACGCGGGTCGTCTCGGTTTGTTCCCGGAAGGGGGTGCGGTGTGCTGGAGTTCGCGATCCTCGGTCTTCTGCACGAAGCGCCCATGCACGGGTACGTGCTGCGCAAGCGGCTGCACGAGACGCTCGGCACGTTCCGGACGTTCTCGTACGGCTCGCTGTACCCGACCCTGCGGAAGCTGCTGCGGGCCGGGTACCTGGTCGAGGAGCTGGACGAGGCCGACGACCGGGCGTGGTCCCGGCGCGGACGGCGGGTCTACAAGCTCACCGCGGAGGGCAAGGAGCGCTTCGGGGAGCTGCTCGGCGACGCCGGGCCGCAGACCTGGAACGACGAAGGTTTCGGCGTCCACCTGGCCTTCTTCTCGCGGACCCCGGCCGACGTGCGGCTGCGGATCCTCGAGGGTCGCCGCCGTCGCGTCGAAGAACGCCGTGAGGGCATGCGGGCGGCACTGGCCAGGGCCGAAGAGAAGATCGATCGCTACACCCGCGAGCTGCACCGGCTGGGGCTGGAGACCAGCGAGCGGGAGGTGCGGTGGCTCAACGAGCTGATCGCGCACGAACAAGCCGAACGGCAGGGTCCGGAGACCTGAGCCGGCCGGCCCGGGCCGCAGCGTGGCGGCACCAGACCTACTGAACAGACACGGATGAAGGAGAAACCCCCATGGGCGAGAACCGCCGCGTACGGGTGGCCATCGTGGGCGTCGGCAACTGTGCGGCGTCGCTGGTCCAGGGTGTCCAGTACTACCGCGACGCGGACCCGGCCACCCGCGTCCCCGGTCTGATGCACGTCGACTTCGGCGGGTACCACGTCCGCGACATCGAGTTCGTCGCCGCGTTCGACGTGGACGCCAAGAAGGTCAGCCGCGACCTGTCCGAGGCGATCTTCGCCTCCGAGAACAACACGATCAAGATCGCCGACGTGCCGCCGCTCGGCGTCACCGTGCAGCGCGGCCACACCCACGACGGGCTCGGCCGCTTCTACCGCGAGACGATCGAGGAGTCCGACGAGACCCCGGTCGACATCGTCGCCGCGCTCCGCGAGGCGCAGGCCGACGTGCTCGTGTCCTACCTGCCGGTGGGTTCCGAGGTGGCCGACAAGTTCTACGCCCAGGCCGCGATCGACGCCGGCGTGGCGTTCGTCAACGCGCTGCCGGTGTTCATCGCCTCCGACCCCGAGTGGGCGAAGAAGTTCGAAGACGCGGGCGTCCCGATCGTCGGTGACGACATCAAGTCCCAGGTCGGCGCCACCATCACGCACCGCGTGCTGGCGAAGCTGTTCGAGGACCGCGGCGTCCAGCTCGACCGGACGATGCAGCTCAACGTGGGCGGGAACATGGACTTCCTGAACATGAAGGAGCTCGAGCGGCTCGAGTCGAAGAAGATCTCGAAGACCCAGTCGGTGACGTCGCAGGTCGACCGCGACCTCGGCAAGGGCAACGTCCACATCGGGCCGTCCGACTACGTCCAGTGGCTCGACGACCGCAAGTGGGCCTACGTCCGGCTCGAGGGCCGCGCGTTCGGCGACGTGCCGCTGAACCTGGAGTACAAGCTCGAGGTGTGGGACTCGCCGAACTCGGCGGGCATCATCATCGACGCCGTGCGCGCCGCGAAGATCGCGAAGGACCGCGGCATCGGCGGCCCGATCCTGTCGGCCTCGTCGTACTTCATGAAGTCGCCGCCGGAGCAGTACGACGACGCGACCGCCCGTGACGCCGTCGAGAAGTTCATCCGCGGCGAAGTCGAGCGGTAACCAGCCTTTCGAGGAGGCCGTCACCCCTGGTGGCGGCCTTTCTCGCGTGCTCGACTAAACCGGTGGCGCGGGGTGGGCGTTGGTGGGGCGTGAGTGCGAGTGTCGGCGAAAGCGCGCCGGGGGACCTGGGCGCGCCGACCTTCCACGACCTCTTCCGCGAGTACTTCGGCCAGATGACCCGGCTGGCCCACCTGCTCGGCGCGGACGACGCGGAGAACGTCGCCCAGGAGGCCTTCGTCAAGCTCCACCAGCGCTGGGACACCCTGACCGACCGCACCCGGGTGGCCGGCTACCTGCGCACGACCGTGGTGAACATGTCCCGGTCGCGCACGCGGCACCTGCGCGTGGTCCGGCGGACCCCGCAGGACCGGCCGCCCGACGAGCTGTCGGCCGAGGTCAAGGCGGTGGCCAACTGGGAGCACCAGCGGCTGCGCGCGGTGCTGGCGAGGCTGTCCCGGCGCCAGCGCGAGGTCCTGGTGCTGCGGTACTGGCTCGACCTGAGCACGGCGGCCATCGCGGAAACGCTGGGGATCTCGCCGGGCACGGTGAAGGCGACGACGCACCACGCGATGGAGAACCTGCGCAAGCACCTGGGGGACGACCTGGGAGGTGAGCGATGACCGACTTCGAACGCGAGCTGGCCGAAGCACTGCGCGGGCAGGCGGAAGAGGTCACGCCCGACCTCGACGCGGCCTGGGCGGAACAGCAGCGCAGGCAGCAGCGGCCGCCGAGCCGACGCCGGGCCGCGGTGTGGGTCGCGCCACTGGCCGCGGTCCTGGTGGTGTTGACGAGCGTGCTGCTGGCGACCCAGCTGCACACGGCCCCGCCGGCGCAGCCGGGCGCGCCCTTGGTCTACAGCAAGTTCACGCCCGAACCCATGCCTTCCCTGTTCGGGCAGTACGACAGTGTTCGTCTGACCGACTTCGTCGGTCAGACGAACACCTGGACCGCCTACGCCTTCCGAACCGAGGGGCGCGGCGGGCTCACCGAGCTCCTTTGCGTTGCTTCGGTGCCGACCGGCCGGCCGCTCGCCATCGGCATCCCGCTCTACGGTGATGGGCCGCGATGCATCCCCACCGAGGACCTGCCTCCCCATGGGGTGCGTGCCGCGTACATCGGTGATCCACTCGGGCCGCTGCCGCCGGACAAAGCCGTCTTCCTCACGGATCCCACCCTGCGGACCCTGCGGCTCTTCGCCTCGAACGGCGACTTGACCCAGGCTCGGCCGGTGGGGAGGCTCTCGGACTTCCTGGTCTACGTGGCCGATGTGACACCTGGCTCGCCGCCGGTGCGGTTCCAGATCAGCTGAGGCCCAACGCTCCCGGCAGGTCGGTGATCTTCTCCACCACCGCCGTCGCCTGCTTCAGCACCGCTTCGTCCGGCGGGAAGTGCGGGTTCGGCACCGCATACACCGCCATCCCCGCCGCCAGAGCCGACCGCAGCCCGTTCGTCGTGTCCTCGACCGCTCCGCACTCCGCCGGCGCCACGCCCAGCAGCTCGGCCGCCCTCAGGTAGACGTCCGGCGCCGGTTTCCCCGCCCCGACCTGCTCCGATGACACCGCCGCGCCCACCGGTAGGCCCGTCACGTCCAAGAAGCCCTTGATCAGGATCACCGGCGACGAGCTCGCGATCGCGACCGGCCACCGCGCCGACACCTGCCGCACGACCTCCACCGCGCCCGGGATCAGCGGCGGCTCCGCCGCGTACCGGGCCGCCATGCGCTTGACCACGAGCGTCGCGATCTCCGGCGGCGAGAGCCGCGCCCCCAGCTCCTCCGCCAGGTAGCGGGCCCACTCCGGGGTGCTCATCCCCTGCAGCGCCCGGGTCGCCTCCTCGCGCCACGTGCCGCCGTGCTCGGCGACGACCGCGCGCCGCACTTCGTCCCAGATGCGCTCGGAGTCCACCAGTACGCCGTCGAGGTCGAAGATCACCGCTTCCATGCTCCGAGCCTAGCCTGTGAGCGGACTTACTTAGCTACCCTTACTAAATTCTGTTAGCCTAGCTAAGTGACTTCCGCGATCACCGATCTCGCCCACCGGCTGCGACCGCTGGTCTTCCGGCTCTACCACCAGGTGCGCCGCCAGACCCCGCAGCTGACGCTGACCCTCACCCAGGGTTCGGTGCTGAGTGAGCTGGTCAACGGCGGTCCGCGGCGGATGAGCGCGCTGGCCGAGCTCGAAGGCGTCAAGCTGCCGTCGATGACCGACGTCGTCGGGCGGCTCGAACGCCTCGGGCTCGCCACGCGCCGTCCGGATCCCGCCGACGGCCGGGCCGTGCTGGTCGAAGTCACCGATGAGGGCCTGCGTTTTTACGCCGAACTGGTGACGGCTCGCGAGGAGTTCCTCCGCGAGCGGCTCATCGCCATGGACGAAACCGACCGCGCCGCGATCGAAGCCGCCCTGCCCGCCCTCGCCAAACTGCTCGTGGATGCCAAGAAGGAGGAACTGATCAGCGATGAGCGCTGAACACCACTCGAGCCTGCTGGACGCCGTCAAGGGCCAGCCCAAGCAGGTGTGGATCACCGCGTTCGCCGCGGTCATCGCCTTCATGGGGATCGGCCTGGTCGACCCCATCCTGCTGTCCATCGCCAAGGGCCTCGACGCGACGCCGTCCCAGGTCACCCTGCTCTTCTCGTCCTACCTCGGCGTCCAGGTCATCGCGATGCTCGTCACCGGCGCCGCGAGCGCCCGCTTCGGCGCGAAGCGCACCGTGCTGGTCGGGCTGACGCTGATCGTCGCGGCCACCGCCCTCTGCGCCGCGGCCGGGTCGATCGAGCAGCTCGTCGGGCTGCGTGCGGTCTGGGGCCTCGGCAACGCGTTCTTCATCGCGACGGCGCTCTCGGTCATCGTCGGCGCCGCGACCGGCGGGCAGTCCGGCGCGATCCTGCTCTACGAGGCCGCCCTCGGCGTCGGCCTGTCGGTCGGCCCGCTGCTGGGCGCGCTGCTCGGCAGCATCTCGTGGCGGGGCCCGTTCCTCGGCACGGCGATCCTGATGGCCGGCGCGCTCGTGCTGTGCGCGGTGTTCCTCAAGAGCGACAAGCACGAGCAGCGGGCGCCGATCAAGCTGCTCGACCCGCTGCGCGCGCTCAAGCACAAGGGCCTGCTGCGCACGTCCGTCGCCTCGGCGCTGTACACCGCCGCGTTCTTCGCGGTGCTCGCCTGGTCGCCGTTCGTCCTCGGCTGGAGCGCCATCGCCGTCGGGCTCGTGTTCTGCGGGTGGGGCCTGTGCGTCGCCGTCGCCGGGGTCGCCCTCGCGCCGCGGCTGGCCGCCAAGCTCGGTGAACGGCACGCCGCCGCGGCCGCCGTCTTCGGGTACGCCGTGCTGATGCTGGTCCTCGCCGTGCCGAGCAAGCCGGTGCTGGTCGCCGGGATCATCGTCTCCGGGCTGGTGTCCGGCCTGCTGAACACGCTGTTCACCGGTACCGCGATGTCGATCAGCGACGCGCCGCGCCCGGTCGCCAGCGCGGGGTACAACTTCTGCCGCTGGCTCGGTGGCGCCGTCGCCGCGACGCTGGTCGGGCACGTCGCCGAGTGGTTCGGCTCGCCGCAGGCGCCGTTCATGGCCTCGGCCGTGCTGTGCGTGATCGCCGGTGGGCTGCTCTCGCTGCGCGAGAAGAAGGCCGACCCGCACACGGTGCCGGAGGAAGCGGCCCTCGTCGGCGAAGAGTTCTGACCGGCGCCAGTACACCGGACGTTCACCTGGATGTCCGGTAAGTCTGGTTTTGGGAGCTTACGGTCGGTTCGTTCCCGAACTCCCACCATGGAGGCTTCGTGCCCGACCGTCTGCTCCCGCTGTTCCCCGCCCACCCGGGCGGCCGCTCCCCGGTGACGTGCGAGTACCGCTGCGGCAACGCGTGCGCCCACCCCGAGGCCAACGAGTCCGGCAACGCGTACTTCGGCGACGTCGTCAAGGACATCTCCCGCCGCCGGGTCTTCCAGGCGGGCGCCGTGCTGGCTGCCGCCGCGGGCGGGTTCGCCGCTCTGTCCGGGACCGCGGCCGCCGAGCCGCTGCGGAAGCCGCGCCCCCGCCCGGTCCCGGGCACCGACTTCACGCCGGTCCCGCCGAGCAAGCTCGATGCCGTCAGCATCCCGGACGGCTACGCCCAGCGGATCGTCGTCCGCTGGGGCGACCCGGTCGTCGCGGGCGCGCCGGAGTTCGACTTCGCCGAGCAGACCGCGGCCGCCCAGGCCAAGCAGTTCGGCTACAACAACGACTTCGTGGGCCTGATCCCGCAGGACCCGCTGGGGTGGTCGAACCTGCTCGTGGTCAACCACGAGTACACGACCGAGGTCCACATGTTCCCGGCCGGCCAGTACGACCCGGCCGACCCGACCGAAGAGCAGGCGAAGATCGCCTGGGCGGCCCACGGTCTCTCGGTGCTGCAGGCGCGCCGCGACCCGGTCCGCGGCGGGCTCGAGGTCGTCCCGAGCCGGTACGGCCGCCGGATCACCCTCGACACGGTCTTCGAGGTCCGCGGCCCGGCCGCCGGCTCGGAGTTCCTCAAGACGTCGGCCGACCCGAGCGGGCGCAAGGTCCGCGGCACGCAGAACAACTGCTCCGGCGGCGTGACGCCGTGGGGCACGGTGCTCTCCGGCGAGGAGAACTTCGACCAGTACTTCGCGAACTCCGACAAGGTCACCGACCCGGTCGCGGCGGCGCGGCTGAAGCGCTACTCCGTCGGGGCCGGCCCGAGCACCCGCAAGTGGGAGCGGTTCGACAAGCGCTGGGACGTCGCCAAGGAGCCGAACGAGCCGAACCGGTTCGGCTGGGTCGTCGAGATCGACCCCCACGACCCGGACTCGACGCCGGTCAAGCACACCGCGCTCGGCCGGTTCAAGCACGAGGCCGCGAACGTCAAGATCACCGCCGACGGCCGGGTCGCCGTCTACTCCGGTGACGACAGCCGCTTCGAGTACATCTACAAGTTCGTCTCGAAGGGCAAGTACAAGCCCGGCCACAGCGCGCACGCCCGGCGCCACAACTCGGCGCTGCTCGACGAGGGCACGCTGTACGTCGGCCGCTTCACCGGCGACAGCCCGGCCGCGGAGATCGACGGCACCGGCGAGCTGCCCGCCGACGGCGAGTTCGACGGCCGCGGCGAGTGGATCCCGCTGGCGAGCGGCGAAAAGTCCTTTGTGGACGGATTCACCGCCGAAGAGGTCTACGTCTTCACGCGCCAGGCCGCGGACAAGGTCGCTGCCACGAAGATGGACCGCCCGGAGGACATCGAGCCGAACCCGGTCAACGGCCGGATCTACGCGGCACTGACCAACAACAGCGATCGCGGCGCCGCGGGCAAGGCGGGTGCCGACGAGGTCAACCCGCGGGTGGGCAACAAGAACGGCCACATCCTCGAGTGGGAGGAGGACCGCGGCGACGCGGCCTCGACCCGGTTCTCCTGGCGGCTGCTGCTGGTCTGCGGCGACCCCAAGGCGGCGGACACCTACTTCGGCGGCTTCCCGAAGGACCAGGTCAGCCCGATCTCCTGCCCGGACAACGTGGCCTTCGACCGGCACGGCAACCTGTGGATTTCCACCGACGGCAACGCGCTCGGCGCGAACGACGGCCTGTTCTCGGTGCCGGTCAGCGGACCGGAACGGGGGCACGTCAAGCAGTTCCTCTCGGTGCCGGTCGGCGCCGAGACGTGCGGCCCGGTCGTGACCGACGACCTGGTGCTCGTCGCGGTCCAGCACCCGGGCGAGAACGCGGCGAGCTCGGCGAACCCGACGTCCCACTGGCCGGACGGCGGCACCGCGCAGCCGCGGCCGTCGATCGTCTCGGTGTGGAAGACGGGCCGCTTCGGACGACCCGGCCGCATCGGCGAACGCTGACGCACCGGCCCGCACCAGCCGATACCAGCCGAGATTCACTCTTAAGTGGACGGTCTTCGGCCGGTGCGGGCCCGTGCCGCGCGCCATAGTCGAAGGGTGACCTTCTCGCGGCGGGCGACGGCGGTGGTGGTGGCGGTGATCGCCGCGGCCGTGGTGCCCGCGTCCACGGCCGCGCACGCGGCGCCGGTCTGCGGTGGGCTGGCGGCGAACCCGAGCGTCGAGCTCACCGCGCGCAACGGCGCCCCGGACGGGTACCTGTTCGCCCCGGCCGCCCCGGTCCCGCCCGGGACACCGGCCGCTAAGGTGCCCAAGCTGCTGACCGAGCAGGAGTACGCCGTCGACGGGCAGCGGGCGGCGGTCATCCAGACGCCGGACGGCAAGACCAGCACCGCCTACCAGACCGAGCGGTTCGTCCCCGGCGGCGTCTACACCCTCAGCGTCTGGACCGCGTCGCGCGCGCCGCGTTACGAACCGGCCACCGGCCTGCGGTTCTACGACGTCACCGGCACGCAGATCCAGGAGACGAAGCTCGTCGCCGACCACTACGCCGGCGACGGCACCCTCGTCGAGCAAGACTTCCCGGCGGCGACGGCGCCGGCGAAGGCGGCCGCGGTGAAGTTCTTCGCCACGACCACCCTCGACCGGCTGCACTGGGACTGCGTCGACCTCCAGCTCGCGGCGTACTCGGTGAAAAAGGAAGTGCAGAACCCGGCGACCGGCGCGTGGGCGTCGTTCGCGACGGTCACCGCCGGCGAGACCGCGCACTACCGCGTCACCGTGACCAACGAAGGCACGCAGGACCTCACCGGGATCACGGTGACCGACCCGTGGTGCGCCGGGTCGTTCGAGCCGTTCGCGCTGGCCGCGGGCGCGAACCGGCAGCTGACGTGCGACCACCCGGACCTCACGGTGGCCGACAGCGGGCACGTCAACACCGCGCAGGTGACCGGCGTGCACTACCCGGGCGGCACGCTGGGCGACAAGACGGCGTCGGCGACGATCACCGTCGACCCGCCGCCCGCGATCGCGAAGATCGGCGACTTCGTCTGGGCGGACCGCAACCGCGACGGCCTGCAGGACCCGGACGAGCCGGGCGTCCCGGGCGTCAAGGTGACGCTGAAGGACGGCGCGGGCGGCACGGTCGGCACCACGACGACCGACGACAAGGGCAAGTACGGCTTCGAGAAGCTGAAGGACGGCACGTACCAGGTCTGCTTCGCCGTCCCGGCGGACTTCACCGCGACCCGCCGGAACGCCGACACCGACGACCGCGACTCGGACGCCGGCGCGGACGGCTGCACCGCGCCGCGCACGGTGGGCGGCCCGTCCCACGAGGATCTGGCGGTGGACCTCGGGCTGCTGTCCCCGGCGAACCGGATCGGCGACTTCGTCTGGGCCGACACCGACGGCAACGGCCTGCAGGACGCGGGCGAACCGGGCCTCGCCGGCGTCAAGGCGGTGCTGAAGGACGCCGGCGGCAAGCAGGTGGCGAGCGTCGTCACGGGCCCCGACGGGTCGTACCTCTTCGACGGCCTCGAGGACGGCACGTACCAGGTCTGCTTCACCCTGGACGACCACCACCCGACGGCCCGGCACGCCGGCGAAGACACCCGCGACTCCGACGCGGACCCGGCGTCCGGCTGCGCCGACCCGCGCACCCTCGGCCCCGGCAAGCGCGAAGACCGCACGGTGGACGTGGGCTTCGCGTAGTTACGGTGTGACCATGACGGATCTCCCCCTCGCCCTGGTGACCGGCGCCTCCCGCGGAATCGGTGCGGCGATCGCCCACCAGCTCGCCCCGACGCACCGCCTCCTCCTCGGCGGCCGCGACGCCGACGCGTTGGCCGCGCTGGCGAAGGAGCTGCCGGGCGCGAAACCGTGGCCGGTGGACGTGACGAACCCGGCGTCGCTCGCTTCGGCGGTCGCGGACATCTCGTCCCTGGACGTCCTGGTCCACTCGGCGGGAGTGGCGCGCCTGGGCCGCATCGAAGACGTCTCGGCCGAGGCGTGGCGCGACAATTTCGAGGTCAACACCCTGGCGGTGGTCGAGCTGACCCGCCTGCTCCTCCCCGCCCTGCGCGCGGCCCGCGGCCACGTGGTGGTGATCAACTCCGGAGCCGGCCGCAACGCCCGCCCGGGCTGGTCCCCGTACGCGGCGAGCAAGTTCGCGGTCCGCGCGTTCGCCGACGCCCTCCGCGAAGAGGAGCCGGAGATCCGCGTGACGTCGGTCTACCCGGGCCGCACGGACACGGAGATGCAGCAGGAGATCTTCGCGGGCGAGGGCCGCGAGTACGACACTTCGCACCTGCTGAGGGCGGACTCGGTGGCCACCGCGGTGGTGACGGCGGTGTCAGCCACCCCGGACGCCCACCCGACGGAGATCATCCTCCGCCCCCGCTGAGGTGAAGTTGATCATCCCGGTTGCACCGGGCTCGTCGGTGGACAGACCACGCATCCGGTCGAGATCGAGCCAATAGGTGTTGCGGAGCCGGTGGTAGTCATAGTCGCTTCCCTGCGGAACCCGGCTGACTTCGAGCAAGCCGTGGTCCTTCAGTTCCGCCGTACCGCGTGTCCAGGTGTCATGGGACAGCGTGTAGCTCTCCCGGCGATCTCGGACCAGGTACAGAGGCGTCGGCGACTTGCCGAGGCGCTCGCGAAGCGCGAACAGGACCGCGATCGCCGTCGGCGACAGGTCGATGAGCCAGCCGTTCGACCAGAAGTTCAGCGGCATCGTCAGATAGCGGCCGTCGGGACGCGGATCCTGCAGCTTCTTCCCGGTTCCCAGAGGGTTGAGCAACTGGATGGCTGACGGCGCTCCGGGCCGTTTGGTGAGTTCGATGAACCGGTGCTCGGCCAGCCAGCGCAGGTTGTCGCTGATTCGTCGGACTCCGGCGGGGTCCGGTCGGACACCCAGTGTCCGGGCGTACGTGTGCGGTGTCTTCGGATTCCGGATGTCGTACGGATGGCTGGTGGCCGCCATTGTCAGCAACAGGTAGAGCTTCAGCCGGACGGCCCCGCCTCGGCCTCCCTGGATCAACCGGGCGAGCGGCGTGCTGGGCGGCTGCTTCTCGGCGGGGAGGTCGTGCGTGGTGACGAACGTGAGCGGAAACATCACGCTGCTGCTTCGCTTCGACGCCTTCACGGCCTCGGTCAGGAGTCTCATGGCTTCGGCCCGGAGCGGCGGATCATCCAAGGTTTTCTACCTTTGTGCTGGAGAGACAGGCCGTACGGGGGTAGCGGGGGTACGGGGGGTAGCGGGGGTTCCCTTCCCGCTCCTGCGCAAGGGGGATAATCAAGCAGCAGGACCGTTCTCATTCAACCGCAATAAGCACATTCGACCACAGCACCAAAGAATTGATGCTACCGCAAGAGCGCAACTACAGCGCTTTGACCAGCGGTGATACCTGCGACATGGTGGTGAAGCGAAGGATGGGCGCGGTGCTCACCAGGATCGTTTGAAGCCGTGACCGCCGCTCTTCCTTCGCGCTTGTCCGATCAGTTCCCCGTGAAAGCAGGTCTTGAATGTCCTACCCGCTCGCCTCGATCCTCATGACGCAGCCGCGTCGCCAGTGCAGGTCGATCAGTGGGATGCACGTGCTCACGCTCGTGGTCTTGATGTCCTTCGTGACGGTGATGGTCAGGCAGGGCGTCTCCGTGGAACTCGCCGCCGGGTCCGCGGTGCTCCTCTTCGGAGTTCTGCTCGGCCGCGTCCCCGCGGTTACCCCGGCGGGCGTTCCTTCCGTCACCGCCGCGTGACGGAACCCTGGTTCCGGGGGCCGCTGGCAGGTCCCGGAACCAGGCCCGCAGCCGAACCTCAAGCCCGCAGCCGGGTCGCCGTCTCGGCCACGCCGGCCTGCACCTTCGCTCGGTCCACCTTCGTCGACTCGCCGTCCGCCACCACCTGCTCGCCGGCGACCCACACGTCCCGCACCCGCCGGGACCCGGCCGCCCACACCAGGTTCGACAGCAGCTGCACGTCCGGCACGTCCAGGCCGCACGCGAACGCCGGGTCGTCCAGGTCGATGTGCACCAGGTCGGCCCACCGGCCCGGCTCCAGCGCTCCGATGTCCGGCCGGCCGAGCGCGGCGGCGCCGCCCCGGGTGGCCAGCAGGAAGACGTCCGCTGCCTTGAGCACCGTCGAGTCGCCCGTGGCCAGGCGGGCGAACATCGCCGCCAGCTGGAGTTCCTCCCACAGGTCGATGTCGTCGTTGGACGCCGGGCCGTCGGTGCCCAGTCCGACGGCGACCCCCGCGGCGCGCAGGTCCGCGATCCGCGCGATGCCCGAGGCCAGCTTCGCGTTCGAGCCCGGGCAGTGCGCCATGCCGACGCCGTGGGCCGCGAACAGCGCGATGTCCGCATCCGACAGGTGGATCGCGTGCGCCGCCAGCACGCGGCCGTCCAGCATGCCCAGCTCGTGAAGCAGCGCGGGCACCGAACCGTGCGAAGCGCGCACCGCAGTGTCTTCCGCGGCCGCCTCGGCCACGTGGATCTGCACCAGTGCACCGCGCGCGGCCGCCGACTCCGCCGTGGCGCGCAGACCGGCGGCCGAGAGCATGTACGCCGAGTGCGGGCCGTAGCCCAGCTCGATGCGGTCGCCGTGGCCGAAGCGGAGGCCGTCCGTGTCGATCCAGCGCTCGATCGACGCCAGCTGGGCCCGCCAGTCCAGGCCCGGCAGCTCCATCACCGGCGGTGCGACCAGCACGCGGCCGCCCGTCGTGAGGACCGCGTCGACCAGCTGCTCGCCTTCGAAGTACATCTCGGCGCTGGTCGTGACGCCGTGGCGGAGCATCTCGACCGAGCCCAGCAGCATGCCGGTGCGGATGTCCTCCGGGCGCAGCTTCGCCTCGGCGGGCCAGATGATCTCGTTCAGCCACGGCAGCAGCGGCAGGTCGCCGCCCATGCCGCGCAGCAGCGTCATCGGGCTGTGCGCGTGCGTGTTGACCAGGCCGGGGAGCAGGATGCCGGTCAGGGTGGTGACCGGTGCGGCGGATTCGGGGGCGGTGGCCGCCGGTCCGCAGTGCGAAATGCGCCCATCGGCGTCGACGTCGACGACCGCGTCACGGAGAAGCGAACAGGACGGGTCGGCGGGGAGAACGACAGGGGCGTGGAAACGGCGTTGCATCTCTGGATACTACGCACCCGGAATCACGAAACGACTCCGCTCCGCCACGCCCACGCGGCGGTCTCCACCCGGTTCCGCGCGCCGATCTTGCTCTGCACCGACGCCAGGTGCGTCTTCACCGTCGACAGCGACATGAACAGCTCCGCGCCGATCTCGGTGTTCGTCAGCCCGCGGGCGGCCGCCTTGACGACGTCCAGCTCGCGGGCGGTCAGCGGCTCGGACGGCGGCGGGACCTTCGCCTTCGGTGCGCCCGAGCCGTCGAAGTGCTTGAGCAGCCGCACGGTGATCTGCGGCGACACCAGCGCGTCGCCGCGGTCGGCCGCGCGGACCGCCTCGATCAGCAGTGCCGGGCCGGCGTCCTTCAGCAGGAACCCGGACGCGCCGTTGCGCAGCGCCGTGTGGACGTACTCGTCGAGGTCGAACGTCGTGACGACGACCACCTTCAGCGGGTCGGTCACGTCCGGCCCGGCCAGCTGCCGGGTGACCTCCAGGCCGTCGAGGCCGGGCATGCGGATGTCGAGCAGGCAGACGTCCGGGCGCAGCTCGCGGGCCTTCGAGACCGCCGAGACGCCGTCCGCGACGTCGGCGACGACCTCGATGTCGTCCTGGGCGTCCAGGATCATGCGGAAGCCCATCCGCACCATCTCCTGGTCGTCGGCGATCAGTACCCGGATCACTCGTCCCCTTCTCCGGCGGCCAGCGGCAGCCAAGCTTCGACGCGCCAGCCGCCGTCCGGGCCGCGCCCGGCCGACAACCGGCCCTTGAGCAGCGCGACGCGTTCGCGCATGCCGACCAGACCGTAGCCGCCCGAGCCGCCGGCCGGCCGGTGCGCCGTGTCGCGTCCGTTGTCCGTCACCCGCAGGTGCAGCTCGCCGCCCGCCACCTCGGCGACGACGAAGGCCTCGGTCGCGCCGGAGGCGTGCTTGCCGACGTTCGTCAGCGACTCCTGGACCAGCCGCAGGGCCGAGCGGCCGACCTCGTGCGGCAGGTCCGGCGGCAGGTCGAGGTGCATCGACGTCGGCACGCCGTGGTTGGCCATTTCGACCAGTTTCCGCAGGTCGGCGCCGAGGTCGGTGGTGGCCTGCTCGCTGAACTCGCTCATCCCGGCCGGTGCGTCGCCGCGCATCGAGCGGACCAGCCGCCGCATCGCCGCGAGCGCCTCGACACCGGCGTTCTCGATCCGCGCCATCGCCTCGACCGCGATCTCCGGCTTCTGCTCCGCCATCATCCGCGCGGCCTGCGCCTGCACGACGATCCCGGTGACGTGGTGGGCGACGACGTCGTGCAGCTCGCGGGCCAGCGCCATCCGCTCGGCGGTCTGCGCGTCGGCCACCGCCGACTGGACGACCGTCGTGCGCTCGGAATCGCGCGACCGCAGCATCATGCCGATCGCGATCGAGACGCCCAGCAGCAGCGCCGCGGTGAACGCCAGGATCGAGAGGATCTGCGGATCGGTCGTCAAGCCGGTGGGCTTGTTCGAGTTGACGATCGCGCCGAGCGCCACGACGGCCGACAGGACGCCGATCCGCGACCACGACTGGCTCAGCCCGCGGGCCCGGGTCACGTTCACCACCACGCCCATCCCGGCGATGACCTGCACCGCCGGGATGCCACCGGGCATCGGGTAGTCGTAGCGCAGCTGCAGGAACGGCGTCACGGCCGCGGACACCAGCATGATCCCGGCGACGCCGAGGAGCGCGTCGGCCGGCCGCCGCGGGGAGAGCACCGCGATCACGCCGGCGACGATCGAGCAGAACAGGATCGGGAAGCCGCGGGCGTTGCTGGAGTACGTGTAGCCGAACTCGAACAGCAGCGCGAACCCGAGCAGCCCGACCAGCGGCCACTGCCCCATGGCGAGCTCGTTCACCCGCTGCAGCTTCCGCGTCCGCGGGTCGGCCCGCGGGCGGCGGTCCCGCAGCGTGATGGCCGGCAGCAGCGGGCCGACGAGCAGCACGAGCCCGAACAGCAGCGCCTGGGTGCCGGTGCCGCCGTCGATTTCGCCGACCCCCGCGTACCGGCCGAAGACGGCGATGAGCCCGGCGATGACCAGGAACCCGACCACGCAGAACGCCACGCCCGCCCGCGCCCGGCGGGCCACGTAGTAGACCATCAGCACCCCGGCCACGACCTCGGTGATCGTCACCTTCGGCAGCACGCTGGAGTACGGCGGGATGTGGAACGCGTGGATGAAGAGGGTGGAGAAGATCAGCACCCCGCCGCCCGCTACCCCGGCGACCGCCGCCCGCTTCTGGGCCCACACCGCGCAGGCGGTCATCGCGAAGATGCCGGGCAGCAGGCCGAAGTCGACGAAGCGCGGGCCGTGCTCGTCGAGCGCCGCCTGCGTCGTGAAGACGACGTCGAACAGCAGCGCGGCGAACAGGACGGCCGAGGGCACGCCGATGCGCCGCACCAGGGCACTGGTGCGGGTGTAGAGCGTTTTCGGCAGGGGCGCGGCAGGCACGATGTGACGTTACGTGATTCCCCCGCACCCGCACCTTGGCCGAGTGGCCCGCGCTCCCTCGGCCGATCGGCCGAGGCCGGCCGGCGTGTGACTGGCCGTCTGCCCGAAGTGGCCGGCCCCGATCTCGGCGAAGCTCGTCGGCAGCAAGATCCGAACCGAGAGGGAGAACCTCGTGGACCCGAACACTCCACACGCGACGAACGGCCCGGTGCTTTCCGGCCGCGGGCTGGTGAAGCGCTACGGCAGCCAGTTCGCCCTGGCCGGCATCGACATCGACATCCAGCCGCGGGACGCCGTCGCCATCGTCGGGCCGTCCGGCTCGGGCAAGACGTCGCTGCTGCACGTCCTGGCCGGCATCCTGCGGGCCGACGACGGGCAGATCTTCCTGGCCGGGCAGCGGATCGACCACCTCGGCGAGAAGAAGCGCAGCGAGCTGCGCCGCACCGAGTTCGGGTTCGTCTTCCAGTCGGGGATGCTGGTCGCGGAGCTGTCGGCCGAAGAAAACGTGGCGCTGCCGTCGCTGCTGGCCGGGCTCGGGCGCAAGGAGGCCATCGACGCCGGCCGCGTCTGGCTCTCGCGCCTCGGCTTGGCCGGCAAGGAAAAGCGCCGTCCCGGTGAGCTCTCCGGCGGCGAGGCCCAGCGCGTCGCGATCGCGCGGGCGCTGACCCACCGGCCGAAGGTGATCTTCGCCGACGAGCCGACCGGCGCGCTCGACACGCGCACCGGCCGCGAGACGATGGACGCGCTCCTCGGCGCGGCCCACGAAACCGGCGCCGCGGTGATCGTGGTGACCCACGACCGCGAGCTGGCCGAGTCGATGCCGAAGACCGTCGCCATCCGCGACGGCCTGATCGCGACGAGGCTGGCGGCGTGAACTCCCTCCAGATCGCCCTGCGGGTGCTGCGGGTGGACCGGCGGACCCGGACGTCGGCGATCCTCACCGCGATCGGGGTGGCCGTCGCGACCGGGCTGGTGCTGCTGCTGGCGACGCTGCCGTTCGCCACCCAGAACCGCGAACAGCGCGCCATCTGGCAGGGCGAACACCACGTCGGCTACCAGCTCGACGGCCCGCAGAAGCTGCTGTTCAACTCCGCCACGGACTATTTCGACGGGCAGCAGATCGTCCGCGTCGACATCGCGCCGGTCGCCGGTGCGGGGTCGGTCGCCCTGCCGCCGGGCGTGCCGCAACTGCCGGGGCCGGGCGAGACCGTCGTGTCCCCCGCGCTCGGCCGGCTCCTGCAGGCCAACCCGGCCGCGCGGCTCGGGGACCGGTTCGGCAAGCCCGTCGGTGCCCTCGGCGAGGGTGCCCTCCGCTTCCCGGAACAGCTCGTCGCGCTCGTCGGGCACACGCCGGACGCGATGCCGGAGAACGCCTACCCGCTGACGGCTTTCCCCATCGGCAAGGCGAGCCCGGACCCGCTGCTCATGCTGCTGTCCTGGGTCGGGATCATCGTGCTGCTGGTGCCGAGCCTGGTGCTGGTCGCGTCGTCGGCGCGGCTGACCGCGGCCCGGCGGGAACGGCGGCTCGCCGCGATCCGGCTGGCCGGCGCGACCCCCGGGCAGGTCACGAACATGGTGGCCGCCGAGACGACGTTGTCGGCGGGCATCGGGGCGCTGCTCGGCCTGCTGATCAGCCCGGCGCTGCACGGCCTCGCGTCGTTCGTGCCGTGGGCGGGCGGCACCTGGCTCGCGTCCGACTTCGCGCTGCCGGTGGGCTTGACGGTGGCCGTCGTCGTGGCCATCCCGGTGCTCGTGGTGCTGGCCGGTGTCCTCGGCCTGCGCCGCGTCCTCAAGAACCCGCTGTTCGCCACCGGCGGCCACACGAAGAAGCCGCTGCACTGGTGGCGGCTGCTGGCCCTGCCCGCGGCCGGGGCGTTCTTCCTGGTCGCGGTCACGACGGCGAAGGAGTACGGCGGCATCGGGTTCGTCATGGCCGGCCTGTTCTTCCTGGTCGGCTCGGCCGCGATCGTCGGGCCGTGGGTGACGTCGGCGGTCGGCGGCACGTTCGTCCGGGTCTGGCGGCGGCCGTCCGCGCTGCTCGCCGGCCGCCGCCTGCGTGACGACCCGAAAGGCGCCTACCGCTCGTCCGCCGGGATCGTGCTCGCGGTGTTCGCCGGGTCGATGGCGTTGACGCTGCTGCCGACGTTCGAATCGATGGCAGGCGGCGGCCGGTCGTTCCAGGATTCGGTCCTCTACGTCGACACCGACAGCCGGCACGCGGGCGCCATCGTCGACCAGGCCAACGCCTCGCTGCAGAAGTACGGCCAGAGCGAGAAGGCGGTCGCGGTCGGCGAGGTCTACCTCGTCAAGGGCACGGGCAACAACCGCTACGGCCACCGCGCGCTGGTGATGACCTGCGCCGACGCCGTCAAGCTGACCCGGTTCGGCCTCACGCCGGAGAACTGCTCGGGCGGCCCGGCCGTCTTCGGCGATTCGGCGCTCGACCTGGCGCAGTACCGGCTCGCGGACAACTGGGAAGGCCCGGCGGTGGCCGTCAAATCGGGGACGCGGGCGGAAGTCTTCCACCCCGCCGACGCGGACCTGTCGACCACGTCGATCGTCGACCCGGCCGCGCTGCCGGACGGCTTCACGCCGAAGTACGTCACGGTCGTCGCGCCGACCACCGACGCGAACCGGGAGGTCGTCCGGACGGCGCTCGCCGCGCCGGCCGCGGGCGTGGAGATCGGCAGCCGCGACCAGTACCTGTTCAACCAGCAGACCGAGCTCGGCGATCTGCGCCGGGTGACGGTGATCGGGCTGCTCGCGGCCGGGGTACTGGCCGGCTGCAGTGCCGCCGTCGCGACCGCGGGCTCGGTGATGGACCGCCGCCGCACGTTCGGGGCGCTGATGGCCGCGGGCACCCCGGTGCGGGTGCTGGCGAGGGCGTTGCGGATGGAGGCCGCGCTGCCCGCGCTGGTCGCCACCATCGGCGCGGGAATCGTCGGGGTACTGGTCGGCGTTGGGCTCTACAGCATGGTCGACGAGCGCGGCATCGTGCTCAGCCCGTGGCTGCTGGCGCCGGTGGTGCTCGGGGTCGGGGTGGCCCTGCTCGGCGCGTCGGTCTGCACGCCCGCCCTCAAGCGGGTCCAGGCGGAGCCGCTGGCCGAGGAATAGGCGTTCGCCCTCCTGTCGGGGGAGGGGCGGACACCGGGGGTGGTGAGCTGAAGGGGACTTTCTCCGCAGGGGATCCGGAGAGAGTCCCCTTCAGCGATTTCAGCGCTTCTCGAAGATCAGGTCGTGCGAGACGCGGCCCTCGACCTCGGCGCGCTGCTCGAACTTGGTCACCGGCCGCCACTCCGGCCGCGGTGCCCAGCCTTCGTACCGGTTCTTCAACGCCGGCTCCGCGGAGCAGACCTCGAGCATCTGCTCGGCGTAGTGCTCCCAGTCGGTCGCCATGTGGAAGGTGCCGCCGGGCGCGAGCCGCGACGCGACGAGCGCGGCGAAGGACGGCGACACGATCCGCCGCTTGTGGTGCTTCTTCTTCGGCCACGGGTCCGGGAAGAACAGCCGGACGCCGTGCAGCGAGTCCGGCTCGACGTGCTCGGTCAGCAGCACGACGGCGTCACCGTGCAGCAGCCGGAGGTTCTCCACACCCAGGTTTTCGGCGCGCAGCATCAGCTGGCCGAGGCCCGGGTCGTAGACCTCGACGGCGACGTAGTTCAGCTCCGGTGCCGCGGCGGCCAGCTGCGAGGTCGTCTCGCCCATGCCCGAGCCGATCTCCAGCATCACCGGCGCTTCGCGGCCGAACCACCCGGCGAAGTCGAGCGGCCCGTCCGGCAGCTCGCTCACCGTGCGGCCCAGCCGCGGCCAGTGGTCGTCCCACGCCCGTTGCTGCCCGACGGTCATCCGGCCACCGCGCTTGACGTAACTGACCACGCTGCGCAGCCGACGTCCGTCTTCCTTTTCCACAACGGGAGAGGTTAACGAACGGCTTCGAACACCCCGAGACGAGATCGCAGCCCGGCCAGTCCGGCGACCGGGATCGGGTCCGGCGTGCGGCCCGTGTGCGCGGGCAGGACGTCGATCCAGCCGGTGTGCCGGTCGGTGTTCATCACCGTCGTGGGAATCGCGTGCCCCGATTTCCCGCGTTCGGACGGCATGAACTCCCAGTAGCCGGATTCGCCGTCCGCGGCCCACGGGACGAATTCCCAGCCCGGGCGCGGGCCGAGCAACTGCGCGATCCGGTCCTCGACGCGGAAACCCTGTTCCCGCGAATCGAGCTTGCCGTCGGCGACCGCGCGCAGCCACCACGGCGCGGGGATGGGCCCCGCCATCCCGGAGGAGGCGCGGAACAGGGCCAGGACGCTGTCTTCGGGCGCGCGGTGCACCCACGCCCGGCGGAGCTCGGCGGGTGTCGCCGCCGTCATGGCGGCCTGCGGGAGTTCGATCGCCCGCGACCATTCGAGGTCCAGCATGGGTTCGAGCCGGGTAGCGTCGCCTTCGACGCGGGCTCGGGGAATCGTGCCGCCCAATTCTTGCCCGGTGTCCACCGTCAAGATTCACCTCCAGGGGAGCTCAGACGGTTCCGGTGCTCACTTCGAATATTGCCTGGTCGTAGCAGTATGTCCGGCCGCTGTGAGAGAAGCCACAGCTGTTTCACCTTTTGTTAACAAGGATTTGTGCGGTAATGAGACCGCGGTCACGCTCAGGCGTCGCGCCGTGCCGTCACGAGTACGCCGGCCACGAACAGGGCCACGGCGATCGCGGCGAAGTAACCGAGGTACCCCCACGGGCCGAGCGGCGCGGAGGGCAGCTGCAGCGGCCCCGTGGCGAAGCCCGCCGCTCCGACGAACTCGTCGGCGGCGTGGAACGGCATCCACTGGTAGACGTGCTTGCCGATGCCGGGGACGAAGACGAGGACACCTTCCAGCACCTGCGTCCACACGAGGACGACCGTCAGCCCGAAGGCGACGCTGCGCAGCAGGAGCGCGACACCGACGCCGGCGACCGCGGTGAACAGGAAGACCACGCTCTGGCCCAGCACCGACCGCCAGGCGGCGGCCGAATGCAGCGCGAGGTCGGCGTCCGGCTGCACCAGCGACGCCAGTCCCCAGGAGCCGAAGCCGACGACCAGCCCGAGCACCGCGCCGAGCACGCCGACGACCGCGACCTTCGCCACCAGCGCGGGCACCCGGCTCGGCACCGCCTGGAACGTCAGCCGCATGGTGCCCCAGTTGAACTCCGACGCGGTCGCGAGCACCGCGAGGACGAGCAGCACCGTGCGGCCGTTGCCGCTGGCCAGCTGGGTGTTGCCGACGGTCGGCGGGATCTCCGGGCCGGCCAGCGCGAAGAACAGCGCGGTGAAGCCGAGCGGCGCGACGAGCGCGATGGCCAGGCACCACCAGGGCGCCCGGGTGCTGAACAGCTTGATGCGCTCGGCGCGCAGGAGGTTGGTGATCATCGGGAGGCCTCCGGGGACGACACCGCGAACTCGACGGCGTCACGGGTGAGGTCGAGGTACGCCTGCTCCAGCGAGCCGGTGACCGGGCTCAGCTCGTGCAGCGTCGCGCCGGCGTCGAAGGCGAGCTGCCCGATCCGGTCACTGTCCAACCCGGACACCACGAAGGCGCCGTCGGCTTCGGTGAACTGGGCCTGCCCGGTCAGCGCCGTCCGCAGCCGGTCGGCGTGCGGGGTGCGGACGCGCACGCCGTGTTCACTCGTCCGAGCGATGAACTCGTCCATGGTGCCCTGGTAGATCAGCCGACCGCGGCCGATCACCACGAGGTCCTGCGCGGTCTGCGCCATCTCGGGCAGCAGGTGGCTGGACACGAACACGGTCCGGCCTTCGGCGGCCAGCGCGTGCAGCAGCTGCCGGATCCAGGCCATGCCCTCGGGGTCGAGGCCGTTGACCGGCTCGTCGAACAACAGCACGCGCGGGTCGCCGAGCATGGCGGCGGCGATCCCGAGCCGCTGCTGCATGCCGAGGGAGTACTGCAGGACGCGCGTCTTGCCGACGCTGGTCAGCCCGACCAGCCCGAGCACCTCTTCGACGCGCTTGTCCGGGATGCCGTTGGTCGCGGCCAGCCAGCGCAGGTGGTCACGCCCGCTGCGGCCGGGGTGGCGCCAGGTGGCGTCCAGCATCGCGCCGACCGTCCTCAGTGGATCTTTCAGCTCCCGGTACGGGACGCCGTCGACGAGCACCCGGCCCGCGTCCGGGGTGTCGAGGCCGAGGATCAGCCGCATCGTCGTGGACTTGCCGGCCCCGTTCGGGCCGAGGAAACCGGTGACGCGCCCCGAACGGGCGGTGAAGGTCAGCGCGTCCACCGCGGTGGTGGTGCCGTACCGCTTGGTCAGTGCCGTCGCTTCGATCATGGGCTCCCCCGTCCGTCACCGGCGAGCCTACTGCGGAACACCGGATCCGGGTCGCCCCCCCGACAGCGCGACCCGGATCCGGTGTTCTCCCCTTTTCCCCTGTTACCCCCTAGGCGTCCCGCTTCTTCGCGACCCCGAGCGCGACGAGCAGGAACACGAGCGCGATGCCGGCGAAGTACGCCAGCGCCCAGCCCGGGCTGAGCGGCGAATCCGACGGCGGCGGGCCGTCGCCCCCGGCGGCGCCGCGCAGGAACTTGTTCGCCACGTTGAACGGCAGCCACTCGTGGATGTGGTGCCCGACCTTCGGGATGAGCTGCACCAGCTCTTCGACGGCCAAGTAGTAGATGAGCAGCAGGGCGATCGCGCCGGCGCTGTGCCGGACGAGGATCCCGAGCGCGACGGCGAGCACGGCGGCGACCGCGAACACCGGCCCGAGCCCGGCGACGTTCAGCCAGTCCTGCGTGGTGTGCAGGCCGATGCCGTCGTTCGGCCGCATCAGCATGCTGAGGCCGAGGGCGCCGAACGCGGCGATCTCCCCGATCACCAGTGCGACGAGCGCGACGACGATCGTCTTGGCGACCAGCGCCGGCGAGCGGTGCGGCACCGCCTGGAAGGTCGTCCGGATGGTGTTGAAGCGGTATTCGGTGGTCACCGCGAGCGCGGCGAGCACCATGACGACGGCGATGCCGAACTGGGAGCCGCCGAACTGGGTGGCGCCCACGGTGACCGGTTCGTCGGCGGGCGACGCGCCGGAGAAGATGGCGGCGAAGCCGATGGCCAGTGCCAGGGTGATGAGCGCGCACCACCACGGCGAGCGGGTCGAGAACAGCTTGATGCGTTCCACGGCGAGCAGGTTCATGGTCTTGGTTTCCCCGGTTACTTGGCGGACTCGAGCACGTGCTGCGCCTCGGCGTCGAGGCCGGTGTGGTACTCGACGGAGTCGCCGGTGATCTGCATGAAGGCCTGCTCGAGCGAGCCGGTCTGCGGGCTCAGCTCGTGCAGCACGATCCGGTTGGCGGCGGCGAGTTCGCCGATCTTGTCGCTGTCCATCCCGGACACCACGAGCGCCTTCTCGTCGCCGGTGACCCCGGCGCTGGCGCGCTGCAGGGCGTCGCGGAGCTCGGCCAGCTGCGGCGAGCGCACCTTGACCGTGTTCTCGGCGGCCCGGGAGACGAATTCCTCGGTCGACGACTGCGAAATCAGCTGCCCCCGGCCGATCACCACGAGGTTGCTCGCGGTCAGCGCCATCTCCGAAAGCAGGTGGCTCGACACGAAGACCGTGCGGCCTTCCTCGGCCAGCCGGTGCATGAACTTCCGGATCCACAGGATGCCCTCGGGGTCGAGGCCGTTCACCGGTTCGTCGAAGAGCAGCACCTCGGGGTCGCCGAGCAGGGCGGCGGCGATGCCGAGCCGCTGCGACATGCCGAGCGAGAACCCGCCGGCGCGCTTGCCCGCGACGCTGGTCAGGCCGACCGTCTCGAGGACCTCGTCGACGCGGCCGGCCGGGATGCGGTTCGACTTGGCCATCCACAGCAGGTGGGCCCGCGCCGAGCGGTTCGGGTGCACCCACTTCGCGTCGAGCAGCGCCCCGACGGTGCGCAGTGGCTCCTTCAGGTCGTGGTACTTCTTGCCCCCGATGGTGACCTGACCGCCGGTCGGGTTGTCCAGGCCCAGGATCATCCGCATGGTGGTGGACTTGCCCGCGCCGTTCGGGCCGAGGAAGCCGGTGACCTGGCCCGCGGCCACGGAGAACGACAGGTTGTTCACCGCCAGCGTCTTTCCGTACCGTTTGGTGAGGCCGGTTGCCTCGATCATGACTGCTCCTCTTCCGCCCCTCGCTTACGACGCGTTCATCGTCGCGGGTCGGAGGCGGTTCGCGCGTCACCCTGGAGGCCGAACCGGTCCCCCTACCTGAGTAGTACCTTGCTGGCTCTTCGGCCGATGCGCGATCCGTGATGACCCTGAGTCGACCCTGATTCGACCGAATTAATGAACTGTGGTTCAATAATGCGGTGGCCCGGCCGAGGAGCATCACCGACGAACGGCTGCTGAGTGCGGCCGAGACGGTGATCGGCCGCTGCGGCCCCGGGTTCACGCTCGCGCAGGTGGCGGCCGAAGCCGGTGTCTCGGTCGGCACGGTCGCGCAGCGGTTCGGCTCCAAGAGCGGCCTGCTGCAGGCGATGAGCCGGCGGGCCACGCACCGGGCGGTCGAGCAGATGCGAGCGTGCGCCGAGCGGGCGGACGACCCGGTCGACGGCCTGCGCGCCGCGGCGGTGTCGGTCTACGCGGTGCTCGGCGACGCCGAAGAAGCGGCCAACCACCTGGGCCAGCTCGGCGTGGACATCGGCGACCCGGTGCTGCGGTCGCTGCTGGGCGAGCACTTCACGGCGGTGGAAGAAGAGCTGCGGCGGCTCGTGCGGGCGGCGGCTTCGTCGCTGCCGCACGCACCGAGCGCGCCGCGGGCGGCCCGCGCGGTGCTCGGCGTGATCAACGGGGTGTCGATCGACTGGTCGATCCGGCCGCACGGGCGGCTGGCCGACCGGCTGGCGGAGGACGTCGACGCGGTGCTGTCCGCGTGGCGGGGACGGGAGGATCCATGAGTTTGCAGGGCAAGGTCGCCGTGGTCACGGGGGCGACGCGCGGGTGCGGGCGCGCGATCGCGGTGGAGCTGGGCCGCGCGGGCGCGACGGTGTACGTCACCGGCCGCACCACGCGCGAAACGGTGTCACCGATGCAGCGCCCGGAGACGATCGAGGAGACGGGCGAACTGGTCGAGGCGGCGGGCGGCAAGGCCGTCGCCGTCCGCTGCGACTTCACGTCGGTGTCCGACGTGGACGCGCTGCGGGCGCGCATCGAGTCCGAAGTGGACGGAATCGACATCCTGGTCGACGACGTCTGGGGCGGTGACATGTACTTCCACTTCGACGCGCCGTTCTGGGAGACACCCCTCGAAGACGCGCTCAACCTGACGCACAACGCCCTCGACACGCACCTGATCGCGTTGCACCGGCTGCTGCCGCTGGTGGTCGCCCGCCGCGGCCTGGTGCTGGAGGTGACCGACGGCGACAACGACGACTACGTCGGCGCGGGCCTCCCCTACTACCTGGCGAAGTGCGGCATCCGCGCCCTCGGCCGCGCTCTCGGCGTCGAGCTGCAGAAGAACGACTGCGTCGGCCTCGCGGTGACGCCGGGCTTCCTGCGCTCGGAGTCGATGCTCGACCACTTCGAGGTCACCGAAGCCAACTGGCGCGACGCGGTCGGCAAGCTGGCCCCGGTCGACTTCAAGATCTCCGAGACGCCGTACCTGCTGGCCCGCGGGGTGGCGGCCCTGGCGCAGGACCCCGAGGTGGCCCGCTTCGCCGGCCGGACGCTGGCGTCCTGGACGCTGATGAAGGAGTACGGCTACACGGACATCGACGGCGACCGCCCGGACTTCGGCCGCTGGCTCACCGAAGTCCGCAACGCGGGCAAGGACCCGGCGACGACCCCGCCGGACGCCTACCGCTAAGCGAGGCCGGGGCGGGCGAGACCGGTTTCGTAGGCCAGCACCACCGCCTGCACCCGGTCCCGCAGCTCCAGCTTCGCCAGGATCCGCCCGACGTGCGTCTTCACCGTCGCCTCGGACAGGAACAGCGTCTCGGCGATCTCCAGGTTCGACATGCCCTTGGCGATCAGCACGAGCACCTCGCGCTCGCGGTCGGTGAGCACGTCCAGCTCGGCGGTGTCGCGCATCGGCGAGCCGCCGGTGCCGACGAACCGGTCCAGGAGGCGGCGCGTCACCGACGGCGACACCACCGCGTCGCCCGAAGCCACCGCGCGCAACGCCGACACGAGGTGGTCGGGCTGGGTGTCCTTCAGCAGGAACCCGCTCGCCCCGCCCTGCAGGGCCGCGTAGACGTACTCGTCGAGGTCGAACGTCGTCATCACCAGCACCCGCGCGGTGCCCGCGGCGACGATCCGCTTCGTCGCCTCGACGCCGTCCAGCACCGGCATGCGGACGTCCATCAGCACGACGTCCGGCCGCAGTTGCGACGCCAGCTCGATGGCCTGCGCGCCGTCGCCCGCCTCGCCGACGACGTCGATGTCGGCCTGCGCGCCCAGCACCATGCGGAACCCGACGCGCATCAGTTCCTGGTCGTCGACGACCACCACCCGGATCACTTGTCCAACCTAACCGGCAGGGCCGCGCGGACCTGCCACCCACCGCCCGGAGCCGGGCCGACGTCCAGCGTTCCGCCGTACACGTGCGCGCGCTCGCGCATGCCGATCAGGCCGTTGCCGCCCGGCAGCCGCGGTTCGCGCCCGGCCGGGACCAGCTGCGGGACGCGGCCGGCGCCGTCGTCCGACACCAGCACCTCCACGAGGTCGCCGGTGCGGTGCACCCGCACCGACGCGGTCGCGCCGCGCCCGGCGTGCTTGAGCGTGTTGGTCAGCGACTCCTGCACGATCCGGTAGATGCCCAGCGAGACGCCGGCGGGCAGGTCGCCGAGCTCGCCGAGCTCCAGGTCCACCGGCACCCCGGCGGTGCGCATCCGGTCGGCCAGCTCCGCGACGGCGTGCGCGTCCGGCTGCGGCACCCGTGGCTCGCCGTCGGCGTCGTCGCTGCGCAGCACGTCCAGCAGGCGCCGCAGCTCGCCGAGCGCGCCGCGGCCGGTCTCGGAAATCGTTTGCAGGGCCCGCTGAGCGAGCTCGGGGTTGCTCTGGATCGCGTACGACGCGCCGTCGGCCTGCACGACCATGACGCTCACCGCGTGCGCGACGACGTCGTGCAGCTCGCGCGCGATCCGCCCGCGCTCCTCGGCCACCGCGATCCGGGTGGCCTGGTCCCGTTCGGTCTCGAGCAGGTGCAACCTGGCCTCCACTTCCACGTCGTAGGCGCGCCGGGCTCCGACGAACTCGCCGAGGGTCCAGCACAGGGCGATCCCGAACGCCAGGAACAGCGCCGAGACGACGAGTTCGTCCGCCGGGCCCAGCGCCAGCTGCACGGCCGACCCGGCGACGACGGCGCCGACGTACACCAGCCCCTGCCGCCGCCCCGCGTAGACGACGACCGAATAGATGCTCATCGCCAGTGCGGCGACGCTGGACACGCCGAGCTGCAGCGTCCCGTGCACGACACCGATCACCAGCACGACGTACGCCGACCACAGCGGCGACTTCCGCCGGAACACCAGCGGCGCCACCATGGCGACGTTCACCGGCGCGGCGATGTACCACGGCGGCATTTCGGCGATTTCGGCGAAGCCGTCGGCCACGAACAGCAGCATGTCGACCAGGCCGAGCAGGACGGCGAGCACCGTGTCGCCCGCCATGGGGTGGGCACGCATCCAGAGGCTCAGCCGTCGCACCACCCAACACTAGGTCGCCCGGCCGGGAGCGCGCGTCGGTCGGCGGTACCACCTTCGGTGCGACCTGGGGATGAGGCGCATGGCACGATTCAGGGGTTGTCCGCACGGGTTGTCCGCATGTCGGGGGAGGGCTGGGGGCCGTGACGTCACCGGAGCAGGGCCGGCTCGCGGGCCCGCTGTCGATGTCGGTGGCCAACCTGTGCCACCGGCTGCAGCCGCAGGTCTCCGCGCGCACCGCCGCCGGGTTCGCCGAGGTGCTGCGCCGGCTCGGGGCGCCGCTGCAGGTGGCCGTCGCCGGCCGGATCAAGTCGGGCAAGTCGACGCTGGTCAACGCGCTGATCGGGCGCCGGGTCGCGCCGACCGACATCGGCGAGTGCACCCGGCTGGTGACCCGGTTCCAGTACGGCACGGTGGACCGCGTCGAGATCGTCTTCACCGACGGCCGCAAGCAGGTGCTCCCGTTCGCCGCCGACGGCATGATCCCCGCCGAGCTGGGCGTCGACATCGAGCGGGTGTCGCACATCGAGGCGTACCTGACCAACGCCGTCCTGCAGGGCATGACGGTGATCGACACCCCCGGTCTCGGCTCGCTCGACGCCGCTTCGGTGTCCCGCACCGAGCAGCTGCTGGGCGCGGCGAAGCACCGCAAGGACGAGGACGACGAGGGCTCGGACGAGCTGGACGACACCTCGCGCAACGCCGTGGCCGGCGCCGAGGCTGTGCTCTACGTCGTCACCCAGGGCGTCCGCGCGGACGACCAGCAGGCCCTCGCCGCCTTCACCGCGGCCACGGCCAGCCGCGAGGCAGGCCCGGTCAACGCGATCGCCGTCCTGAACAAGGCCGACACGATCGCACCCGAGTCGGTCGAGGGTTCCGGCGGCGACGTCTGGAAGGCCGCGACGCTGCTGGCCGAGAAGCAGGCGTCGACGCTGAAACCGCGGGTCGCCGACGTGCTGCCGGTGATCGGCCTGATCGCCGAGTCCGCCGAGTCCGGCGGGTTCACGTCCGCCGACGCCGAGGCCCTGCGGCAGCTCGCCGTCCTCGACGACGACGTCCTGCAGACCATGCTGATCTCGGCCGACATCTTCACCAGCTGGGAGTGCGACGTCCCGTCGGGCACCCGGCTGCGGCTGCTGGAGAAGCTCGACCTCTTCGGCGTCTCGCACGCCGTCGAGGCCATCCGCAAGGAACCGGAGATCACGGCGGGCGCGCTGCGGCGGGCGCTGCTCGACGCGTCCGGCCTGGAAGCGGTCCGGCAGCGGCTGGCGGTGGTGTTCGCCGCGCGCGCCGACGGCATCAAGGCGGCCGCGGCGCTGGCCTCGGTGACCGCGCTCGCGCACGCCTCGGCCGACCCGGCGGAACGCCAGCGCGTCCACGACGCCATCGAGGTGCTGCTCGCCAAGCCCGAGGCCCACCAGCTGCGGCTGCTCGAAGCGCTGACGCTGGTCGCCTCCGGCGCGGTCGACATGCCGGAGGACCTGTCGGAAGAGGTGCTGCGGGTCGGCAGCAACGCCGACATCGGCGCCCAGCTCGGCAAGCCCGGCGCCCCGCGGCCGGAACTGACCGCGCACGCGCTCGAGCGCGCGGGCTGGTGGCGTTCCTTCGCCTCCTTCGGGGCGACACCGGCGCAGAGCCGCGTCGCGCACGTCGTCCACCGCGCGTACTTCTTGATCTGGCAACAGCTCCGGGAAGCGTGAGTTTGTTTCTCCTTGCCGACTTCGGCTGGCCGGGCCGCTTCCCCGCGTACTGTGAAAACGTGCGACTGGAAAACACGACTTCGTGGCGCGCGGGCTGGAGCAGCGAGAACGAGATCGACGCCGCGCTGTACATCCGCGACGCCCTCGCGCTGTCCGTGTCCGAAGGACAGGTGCTGCCGCCGGTGGAGCCGCAGGTCCCGGTGCACGTCCCGGCCGGGATCGACCGCGCGGCCGTCCAGGCGCAGTGGGCCGACTGGTGGGTCGACCTGCTGGCCTTCCTGCGCAACCGCGAGGACCCGGACCCCCGCAGCTCGCGCTCCCGCTACGGCAGGCCCGCGCTCGCGCCGGGGTCGGCGATCCGGCAGGCGCTCGAGTTCTTCGGCCCGGCCGCGGCCCGCCACTTCGCGAACGCGCGCGGCCCCGCCCTGCGCGGCGCGGGCGAGCCGTCGGGCGGCACCCCCTGGGCCCCCGGCTTCTACCGCCGCCAGATCGTCGCCGGCGAGCGGCTCGGCCAGCTGGTCCGCGAGGCCGAAGTCCGCCTGGGCCGCCGCGCGTACCCCTTCCGGCTGAACGTCATCGAGATCTCCGTGGCCGGCTCGATCTGGCTGCGCACGGCCGAAGACCAGCTGCTCGTCTCCTCCCGCCTCGCCGAAAACGGCCCGAGCCTCGAAGCGGTTCTGCGCACAGTGATCGACGACCTGGCCTGAAGCCGTAAACCGAGCGCGCGGGCGGCCGCGTCCGCCAGACTGTGGCCATGGCGTGGTTTCGCAAGGAGGGAACCGACCGCGGCTCTCCCGCGTCGGACACCGATGTGCACCCCTTGCAGCAGGTCACGGAGCTAGAGCAGGCTCTCGCGGATCGCCAGGCACTGATCCAGATGTGCCTGTACGCCCTGGACCGCGCCCGCAGCGGCGGCGTGGTCGAACGCCTGGAAGAGGGCCTCGCCGCGATCGGCGTCCACGCCCTGCGGCCCGACGGCGAGCGGTTCGACCCGGCCCGGCACGAAGCCGGCGGTGCGGTCCCGACCGAAGACCCGGCGCTCGACGGCATCGTCGCGGAAACCGAGGTCACCGGCTTCGCCGACCACGACCGGCTGCTGCGGGCCCCGATCGTCACCGTCTACGCGAAGAAGACCCCGTGACCGCACCGACCCTGCCCGCGCAGGTGGCCGCGACCCGGGACCAGCTGCTGACCGTCGTCCGCGACGCCGATCCCGGCGTCGCCAGGTGGGTCGAGGACATCCGGAAGACGCGGCCGAAGAAACCGGCCGTCGTGGTCGTCGGCGAGACCAATCGCGGGAAGAGTTCGCTGGTCAACGCCCTGCTGGCGATGCCGGGACTGTCCCCTGTGGACGCCGACGTGGCCACCGCGACCTACCTGGTGTTCGACCACGCCCCGACGTGGGGCGCGCAGGCCTGCTACCCCGGCCAGCTCGCGCCGGTGCCGATCGACCTCGGTCAGCTGATCCACTGGGTGTCCGCCGCGCACGAGCTGCCGCCGGGCCAGCTCCCGCCGCGGTACGTCGAGGTCACCGGGCCGGTGCCGCTGCTCGAACGGCTTTCGCTGGTCGACACGCCGGGGGTCGGCGGGCTCGACTCGCTGCACGGCGAGCTCGCCAAGGAGGCCGCGGCGGGCGCCACCGCGCTGCTGTTCGTCGTCGACGCCTCGGCGCCGTTCACCGCCACCGAGCTGCAGTTCCTGCGTGACGTCGGCGAGCGCGTCGAGACCGTCGTCTTCGCGCTGACCAAGGTGGACATGTTCCGCGGCTGGCGCGAGGTCATGGAGGCCGACAAGCGGCTGCTGCGCGAGCACGCGCCGCGCTTCGCCGACGCCGTCTTCCACCCCGTGTCGGCGCGGATGTTCGAGACCGCGGCGAAGGCGCCCAACGAGCAGCTGGCCGCGATGCTGCGGGAGAAGTCCGGCGTCGCGGCGATCCAGACGGCACTGCAGGAGCTGCTCGTCGGCCGCTCGGCGATGCTCGGCGAGGCGAACACGCTGCGCGCGCTCTCGACCGCGCTGGGCGAGCTCAAGGCGAAGCTGCAGGCGGAGAGCCGCGCGTTGTCCGCGGGCGAGGCCGAGGCCGAGCAGCTGCGTGAACGCCGTGACCAGCTGCAGGCCGAACGCCGGACGTCCACCCGCGGCTGGCAGCTGAAGCTGCGCGGCGAGGTGCAGCGCACCCGCGTGGAAATCGGGCACGAGAGCGCCCGGCAGATGCGGGACGCCCAGACCCACTTCCGCCAGCTGATCGACGCCGCCAAGCGCGACGAGCTGGCCGCGTTGCCGCAGCAGGTCGACATCGCGCTGCAGACGACGTCGCAGCGGATCTCGATGCTGCTCTCGCAGCGGCTGAACCAGGTCACCAACGTTTCGCTGTCGGAGCTGTTCTCACCTGCGGAACTCGACGTCATCCGCGCGCAGTTCGCCCGGGCCGGCGGCCCGCCGGTGGTGCTGCGGCCGCCGGACAAGAAGCCGCCGACGGCCGAGGACAAGCTGCTCGTCTTCATGGGCATCTCCGGCGGCGTCGGCGCCGGGAAGGTGGCCGCGCTGCCGCTGGCCGGCGTCGCGATCCTGAACCCGGTCGTGCTGCCCGCGACGATCATCATCGGCCTCGGCGCGGGCTGGTGGATGGCTCGCACCCGCAAGCACGCGGCCGACAAGCAGCACATGAAGCAGTGGCTGGTCGAGGCGATCGCGGACGCCCGCTCGACGCTCGACCAGCTCGTCGCCGAGCAGCTCATCGAGGCCGAGCAGCAGCTGTCGATGGCGCTGGACGAAGCGCTGGGCCGGCGCATCGACGCGATCGAGGCCGAGCTGAAGGAAGTCGACAAGACGATCAAGATGGGTGCGCAGGAACGCGCCAAGAAGATCGCCGTCGTGTCGAAGCGGCTCAAAGAGGTCAGCGACGGCCGGGAGCGCGCCGAAGCCTTCCTGACTCGGATCCGGGCACTGCGGGACAAAACCGCCTGATCACCCGTCCGGTTGTGGTGCGGAACCGAACGGGCCTACGGTGAGTCATACCGTCACAGAGCAGGTCGGAGCGTGTTACCCGGTTCGAAGGGGGAAGTCCCATGTGGGTCGACGAGAGCGGCGGCAGCGACACCGACGCGAGCAGCCCGGACGCGATGACCGTCCACGTCGACGGCCAGGAGTACCAGGCCGAGGTCAACTACGACGTGAACGAAGACGGGGTGAACGACACCGCGATCATCGAGCACGACGACGGCTCGGCCCAGGCCTTCATCGACACGAACCACGACGGCGAGGCCGACCACTACGCCGTGCTGGACGAGCACGGGAAGGTCGTCGAGCAGGCGGTCTACGACGAGGCCAGCGGCCAGTGGGTCCAGGACGGCTCCGGCGGTCACGACGACCACTCCGACACCGGCGGCCGCGACGACAGCTCCGGCGGCCACATCCACGCGGACCTGCCCGACGGCGAGGTGGACGCGGGGGTCGCGACCATCGACACCGACCACGACGGCCACAACGACACCGCCATCGTGGAGACGAAGAGCGGCGGCACCATCGCCTTCACGGACAAGGACGGCGACGGCGAAGCGGACATCGCGGTGCAGACCGGGGCCGACGGCACGACCACGACGTTCGAGCACACCGGACACGGCCAGTGGACCGAGGTCTCCAGTGGACTCGTGAACGAAGGCGACCCGGCCGCCGACGCCGCTTGGGGCGAGGCCGGCACGCAGGTGCTGGAGGGTGTCGCCCGCATCGACTCCGGCACGGGGCAGTGGATCTCGCCGAACTAGCGGTGACCCAAGTCATAGTTTGAAAGCCCGGGGCTTCCGCCTCGGGCTTTCTTCATGTCGTCAATGAAAAGAAACCCGTCTTCTGAATCGATTCCCTTATCGGTCCTGTGAGAGAACGTACACGTCAGCTCTCTGTTACCTGCCGGTCATGCGGTTACTCTCGAAGAATCCCAAATCACGCACACCGGTTCGCCAGCCGGTGTGCGAAGCCATTCGGTCGCCGGCAATGACGCCCGCACCGGGACAACGTCGTTCCGGTGCGGGCGCATTTGTCGTCGGAAGTCAGGAGTAGAGATGACCGCAGTCGCCATCCCCGGACTGGACACCGCGCCGACGACGCACAGTGGCGTGCTGTCCTTCGTCCGGGAGGTCGCCGAACTGACCACCCCGGACCGCGTGGTGTGGGTCGACGGGTCTGACGAAGAAGCCGCCCGGATCAACCAGGAACTGGTCGAAGCGGGCACGTTCGTGCAGCTCAAGTCCAAGCCGAACTCCTTCTGGGCCACTTCCGACCCGAACGACGTCGCCCGCGTCGAAGACCGCACCTTCATCTGCTCGGAGCGTCCCGAGGACGCCGGCCCCACCAACAACTGGATGGACCCGGCCGAGATGAAGGCCACCATGACCGAGCTGTTCCGCGGCTCGATGCGTGGCCGCACGATGTACGTCATCCCCTTCTGCATGGGTCCGCTCGGCGACGACAATCCCAAGCTGGGTATCGAAATCACGGATTTCGCCTACGTCGTCGCTTCGATGCGCGTGATGACCCGCGCCGGCAAGGCCGCCCTCGAGAAGTTCATCGGGCCGGACGGCAGCGAGCGCGAATTCGTGCCCGCGCTGCACTCGGTCGGCAAGCCGCTCGAGCCGGGCGAGAAGGACGTTTCCTGGCCCTGCAACGAAACGAAGTACATTTCGCACTTCCCTGAGGAGCGCGCGATCTGGAGCTACGGCTCGGGGTATGGCGGCAACTCCCTGCTCGGCAAGAAGTGCTACTCGCTGCGCATCGCCTCGGTGATGGCGCGCGACGAGGGCTGGCTCGCCGAGCACATGCTGATCCTCAAGCTGATCTCGCCGGAGGACAAGGTCCACTACGTCGCGGCCGCGTTCCCGAGCGCCTGCGGCAAGACCAACCTCGCCATGCTGCAGCCGACCATCCCCGGCTGGCGCGCCGAGACCCTGGGCGACGACATCGCCTGGATGCGCTTCGGCGAGGACGGCCGCCTGTACGCGGTGAACCCCGAGTTCGGCTTCTTCGGCGTCGCCCCGGGCACCGACTGGCACACCAACCCGAACGCCATGCGCACGATCGAGAAGGGCAACACGGTCTTCACGAACGTCGCCCTGACCGACGACGGCGACGTCTGGTGGGAGGGCATGGAGAACCGGCCCGAGCACGCGACCTCGTGGAAGAACCAGGACTGGACGCCGGACTCGGACGAGAAGGCGGCCCACCCGAACTCGCGCTACTGCGCGCCGATGTCGCAGTGCCCGATCCTCGCGCCGGAGTGGGACGACCCGAAGGGCGTGCCGATCTCGGCGATCCTGTTCGGCGGCCGCCGCAAGACGACGGTTCCGCTGGTGAACGAAGCCCGCGACTGGCAGCACGGCGTCTTCATGGGTGCCACGATGTCGTCGGAAACCACCGCTGCCGCGGCCGGCGCGGTCGGCAACGTCCGTCGCGACCCGATGGCGATGCTGCCGTTCCTCGGCTACCACGCCGGTGACTACTTCAAGCACTGGCTGAGCCTCGGCAAGAACGCCGACGCGAACAAGCTGCCGAAGATCTTCTACGTCAACTGGTTCCGCCGCGGCGACGACGGCCGGTTCCTGTGGCCGGGCTTCGGCGAGAACTCGCGGATCCTCAAGTGGGTCGTCGAGCGCGTCGAGGGCAAGGGCAACGCCGTCGAGACGCCGGTCGGGTTCGTGCCGCGCGCCGAGGACCTCGACACCGAGGGCCTCACCGAGCCGCTCGAGGACATCCAGGCCGCCCTGGACGTCAAGCCCGAGGAGTGGCGCGAAGAGCTGCCGCTGATCGAGGAGTGGTTCGAGAAGATCGGCCAGGTCCCGACGTCGCTGCGTGACGAGCTCGACGCGCTGGCCCAGCGCCTCGCGTAGTTCCCCCCAGACAGAAGGGGACGCCTTCCGGCCGCATCCGGGAGGCGTCCCCTTCTTCCGTTTTCCCGGGTAGCTTCGCGGCCATGAGACCGTTCCGCTTCGGCGTCGCGATGTACGTGCCCGGCTCTCGCGCCGAGTGGGTGGCGAAGTGCCGCCGGGCCGAGGAGCTCGGCTACGACGTCGTCGGCGTGGTCGACCACCTCGGCCGGGTCGCGCCGGTGCCCGCGCTGCTCCTCGCCGCCGAGGCCACCGAACGGATCCGGCTGAACACCTACGTCCTCAACGCGAGCTTCCACAACCCGGTGCTCCTGGCCCGGGACGTCACCGCGCTCGACGAATTCACCGGCGGCCGGGTGGAGATCGGGATCGGCGCCGGGTACGTCCGCGCGGAGTTCGAGGCCGCCGGCGTGGACTGGGGCACGCCCGGGCGCCGGTTCGGCCGGGTCGTCGACGTCGTCACCGAGATCGAGCGCGCGTTCACCGACCGGCCGCGGCCGCCGCTGCTGCTCGGTGGCCGCGGCGACCGGATGCTGACCTTCGCCGCTCAGCACGCCGACACCATCGCCCTGACCGGCACCGCGCCCGGCGCGGCCGAGGGACGGCTGGCCCTGGCGAGTTCCGCCGCGCTGGCCGAACGCGCCGCGTTCGTGCGGCGGGTGCTCGACGGCCGGGACACCGAGCTGAACCTGATGGTCCACTTCGTCCGGATCGCCGACGACCGCCGGGCGGCGCTGGAGGAGGCCCACCAGCTCGTGCCGCACCTCGACGTCGACGAGCTCGGCGCGCTGGCCACGGTCCTCGCCGGCTCCGCGGAAGCCGCGGCCGAGCAGCTGCAGCGCACCCGCGAGATCCTCGGCACCAGCTACTTCACGGTGCTCGAAGACGACCTGACCGCCCTCGCCCCGGTGATCGAAAAGCTCCGCTGAGTACCTTGGTGGTCATGACTGGGGATTTCCGCTTCGGCGTCAACATGATCGTGCCGGACAGCCGCGCCGCCTGGGTCGAGAAGTGCCGCAAGGCCGAGGACCTGGGCTTCGACGTCCTGTGCGCGGCCGACCACCTGGGCATGGCGCCGCCGTTCCCGGCGCTCGTGCTGGCCGGCGAGGTCACCTCGCACGTCAAGCTGACCACCTTCGTGCTCAACACCCCCTTCTACAACCCGGTGCTGCTCGCCCGTGACGTCACCGGCACCGACCAGTTCACCGACGGACGGCTGGAGCTCGGCCTCGGCGCCGGGTACGTCAAGGCGGAGTTCGAAGCGGCCCGGATGCCGTTCCCGTCCGCCCGCGAGCGCGTCGACCACCTGGAACGGACGATCATCGAGCTCGAGCGGTTGTACGCCGACCCGGAGCACAAGCCCGCGCCCACGCGCCCCGAAGGACCGCCGCTGCTGCTCGCCGGCCGCGGCGACCGGATACTCACGCTGGCCGCCGAGCACGCCGACATCATCGGCTTCACCGGCACGACGAAGACGCCGGACGGCGCCGCGCTGGCCCCGGCGAGCGCCGAGGAGATCGAGGAACGCGTGAAGTTCGTCCGCGAGAAGCTGGGCGACCGCGAAGCCGAGTTCAACCTGCTCTGCCACTTCGTGAACATCACCGACGACCGCGCGGGCGCGCTCGAGGAGCTCGCCAAGCTGACCCAGGGCCTGCTGGGCGTCGACCAGCTCGCCGAGGTCCCGACCGCGCTGGTCGGCTCGCCCGCCGCCGTCGCCGAGCAGCTCCACGCGCACCGCGAGCGGTTCGGCCTGACCTACTACACCGTCCTGGAGCACAACATGGACCAGTTCGCCCCGGTGCTCGAAGCCCTCCGATGATCGACGCGAAGGCGCTCGGCGTCCGGGCCGGCGAGCTGTGGCTGTTCGACGACCTCGACTTCTCCGTCGACCCCGGGGAGTGCGCGGCGATCGTCGGGCCCAACGGTGCCGGCAAGTCGACCCTGATGCGCTGCTTCTACGGCATGCAGAAGCCGCAGCGGGGCCGCGTGCTGGTCGACGGCAAGGTGCCGGACGAGCGGGACGTCGAGTTCCGGCGCAAGGTGTCGGTGCTGTTCGACGATTCCGACTTCTTCGCGGAGCTGACGCCGGTGCAGCACCTCGAGCTGCTGTCCGGGTCGTTCGGCGCCGATCTGGGCGATCACGAGGAGTTGCTGCGCGACGCCGGGCTCGGCGAACGGATGCGCATCACGGCCGGGCACTTCTCCGCGGGCCAGCGCCGTCGCCTGCTGCTGCTCGGCGTCACCGCGCGGCCGCACCGGGTCCTCCTGCTGGACGAGCCGGAACGCGCGCTGGACACGGCGGGCAAGGAGTGGCTGGTCGAGGTGATCGCCCGGTCGACGGCGGCCGGCGCGGCGGTCGTGGTGGCCACCCACCACCCGCCGTTGCTGGAGGCCGCGGACAGCGTGCTCGAACTGTGGTGACACTGGCACCGCGGCGGATGCGGATCCCGGGACGCAAGCGGTTCGGCGGGATCTTCAGCGGCGACACCGCCACCTTCGTCTTCCTGTTCGGCTTCGGGTTCCTGTTCACCGCGTTCTTCCACGTCGACGGCTGGCGGCCCGCGCTCTACGGCTCGTCCGTCGTGGACTTCCCGGCGGTGCTCGGGCTGCTGACGCTCTGCTGCGCGGTCGGCTGGCGCGGCCTGCTGCGACGCGGGTTCGCGTGGGTCGAACCGGCGGAGCTGACCTGGCTCGACTTCGCCCCGGTGGACCGCGGCCGCGTCGTCACGCTCCGGCTGCTGGGCGGCTGGACCGGCGTGGTCGCGGTGACCGGTTACCTGGCCGCGCTGCTGCTCGCCGTCGGCGGCGCCGGGCTGGACCAGTGGCGGGCGGCCGTCGCGATCGTCGCGGCGACCGGGGTGGCGGCCTTCGCGACGGCGAGGCGGACGTCGCTGCGGCTCGACGCGCTCGGTCCGCTGGTGCTCGCGGTACTGGGCCTGGGTATCGCCGCACTCGGCCTCGGCCCGGCGACCGTCCAGTTCGTCGCGGCCGGGGTGCTGGTCGCGGCCTTGCCGCTGGCCTTCGGCGGCGAACCGGTGTCACGCGCGGGCCGGTCCGCGCTGCTGGCCGGGTGGGACGGGCGGGTGCTGCGCTCGGTCGCCGTCACCTTCCTCGACCCGATGATGCTGCTCCCGCCGTCCGCGCCGATCGGCGGGCTTTCCCTGCGCCGGCCGACGCCGTTGCGGCTGGCCTGGGCGGGCACGCTCGGCCGGTCGCGGTACGCGGGCGCCGCGCTGCTGGTCGGCCTCGCGGTCGTCGTCGCGCACATCGCGGTGCCGACGGTGCCGGGCGCGGTGCTCGTCGGCATCGGCGCGTACGTCGCGCTGACGCCGTTCGGCGCCGGGCTGGGCGAGCTCTGGCGCAACCCGGGACGCCGGCGGTGGCTCGGCTCGGCGGACCGCGAGCTCGTGCTGACCCACGGCCTGGTGCTCGCCGGAGCGGGATTGCTCTGGGCGGCGGTGCTCCTGGTGGTCACCCTCGCGGGTGGGACGTCGTTCCCCGCGAGCGCGTGGCTCGCCGTGCCGCTGTCGGTCCTCTCGATCCTGCGCACGGTCACCCGGACCGCCGTTGACTACGCGAATCCCGGTTTCGTCGACACCCCGATGGGCCCGATGCCCGGCAACCTCGCCCGCCAGCTCTTCCGCGGTCTCGACCTCCAGGTCGTCGGCATGGTGGTGCTCGCCGCCGCCGTTTGACCTACCCTCGTTGCGACGAAGGGAGCAGCGAGTGGGCGGCGGGCACGCACCGGGCGCCGGGCGCAGGGCGACCAGCGAGTTCCCGGCCGGCTGGACCGACGAGCAGATCATCTCCGTGGTCAAGGACGTCGCCAACGACCCCAGCGAGGCCCGGCGGCAGCAGCGCAACGGCCGGTGGCGTTGTGCCGGCGAGCGGTTCAACGTCCACCTGATCGTCCTGGTCGAAGAGAACGGGCACGTGCACACCGCCTACCCGGTGGCCGGGCCGGGCGTGGTCCGCAACCCGGACACCGCGCGGGACCCGGCGAACCCGACGGTCGCCGACCTCAAGGGCAACCGGATCAGCTTCTTCGCCGACAGCGTGCTGACCACGATCGGCAACCGGCTCTCCCCGGAGGACTACACGCACTACCGCACGCTGCTGTGGGCCGGGGAGTGGGAGGAACTGGCCGACGTGCTGTCCGCGCACGCGTACCGGGTCGGCTTCGGCTTCTCCGCCGACGAGTTCTCCGACTTCGAGAAGCTGCTCAACAGCTACGACCTGCCGGTGCCCGGCTGCGCGTTCCTCAACGACCGCGAGCACATCCTCAACCAGCTGCGGCCGCTCTAACTCGCCTGGGAAAGCGGCGGTGACGCGGCGGGCGTGACGGCCGCGCGCAGCTCCTCCAGCGGCAGGCCGACGGCGTCGGCGATGGCCGCGACCGTGAAGAACGCCGGCGTCGGGATGCGGCCGGTTTCGATCTTCCGGAGCGTCTCGACCGAGATCCCGGCCTCCGCGGCGACGTCGACCATGCTCCGGCCGGCCCGCGCCGCCCGCAGCGCCTGGCCGAGGCGTTCGCCTCGCTCGCGCTCTTCATCCGTCAGCGGTACACGCACCATGAGCGGGATTCTAATACCACCAGTTGTCCACTGCCTGTGGACAACTCTGTGCACAGGTGTGGAAAAGCCCCGCCGAACGTCCGTTCGGCGGGGCCTCCACTACACCTTGTGGTGTCAGGCGCCCGCGGGCACCGGAAGTGGCATGCCGGGCAGGCTCTGGTCGTTCGGCACCACGCCGTCGACGAGGTAGGCCTCCACGACCTTGTCCACACCCGCGTTGCCGCCGGCGTAGATGCCGTGGTCACCCTCGCCGGTGATCGTCAGCATCCGCGAACCCGCGAACGCCTTGTGCGCGCGCCGCGCGCCCTCGATCGGCGTCGCCGGGTCGTGCTCCGACTCGACGATCAGCACCGGCGGGACACCCTTGCCGTCCAGGACGGGCAGCGGGGACGGCGGCTTCTTCCAGAACAGGCACGGCTGGATGAACCAGCCCGCGCCGAGCAGGGGCAGCTGCTGGTCGATCAGCTTCTGCGACTGCTTGATGGCGCTCTGGGTCGAGCCGGTCCACGGACCCTCGTTGCACGGGATGGTCCAGAAGCTGGCGTCGTAGGCGTCGCCGTCGGTCGGGACCATCAGCGGCTGCGCGCCGGAGGTCTCGGTGCTCTTGTCCGCGGCCTTGACCTTCTGCGCGGCCGACGACTTGGCCTGCGCCGACGCGGTGCCCTGGGTCAGCGTGCGGACGCTGACCAGGTAGTCGGCCAGGCCCGGGAAGGACCGCTTCGAGTAGATGTTCGACGCGATGAAGGAGTCGAGGCCGTTCGCCGAGACGCTCGAACCGTCGGGCAGGGTGACCGCGCCCTGGGTCAGGGCGTAGCGGACCTGCTCGTAGGTCTGGCGGGCCGCCTCGCCGGTGGTGCCGAAGTGGTAGAGCTTGTCGTACTTCGCCACCCACGGGAGGAAGTCCTGGCGGAAGCGGCGCTCGAAGCCGAGCGGCTGCCAGTCGAACGACTTCTGCCAGGTGGTCGTGAACTCCGTCGAGGAGTCGAGGACGAACCGGCCGGTGCGCGTCGGGTAGGCCTGCGCGTAGTGCGCGCCCATCCAGGTGCCCGCCGAGTAGCCGACCCAGTTGATCTTGTCGCGGCCGAGCAGCACGCGCAGCAGGTCGATGTCCTTGACCGTCTGGTCGGTGTTGATCAGCGGGCCCAGCTCGCCGGACTTCTGCTGGCAGGACAGCGCCGCGTACTTCGTCGCCTGGAGGATCAGGTTCAGGTTCTGCTTGCTGCGGTCGCGCGGGTCGAGGTCCGAGCCGGTGCCGATGGCGCCGCCGCAGGTGATGTTGGTGCTCTTGCCGGTGCCGCGCGGGTCGAAGCCGACGATCTCCTGGTGCTCACGCAGCTTCGGCTGGTTGCGCAGGCGGGCCGGGAAGTTCCGCCCGGGCGCCCCCGGGCCGCCCGGGTTGGTGACGACGCTGGCCGTCGCGTCCTTGGTCGCCTTCAGCCGGCTGACGGCGATGGTGAGGTCGATCTGGGCGTTCGCCTGGTACCAGTTGCGCGGCGTCTTGTAGGTCGCGCACTCCATGTCCTCGGCGCCCGCGGGCGGAGCCGTCGGCAGCTCGGCGGGGACGGCGCACTTGTGCCAGTCCAGCTTCTGGTTCGCGTACTGCGGCGGGATGTTCGTGGAGTTCAGCGGCTGCTTACCGGCCGCGACCTCCTGACCTGCGAACGCAGGAGTGAACCCGGCCAGCAGGGTGCCCGCGATCGCGGGGATCACCACCGCGTAGCGGAGTCGTGTCATACAGTTGCCCCTTTTGGGTTTTGCGCGTGCGGAGTCGGCTATTGATATCGGGCCGGTGGGGGTGGGGCAACCGACGTTGGTCGGCATCGCGGACCGTGGCGATCAAATCGATATCGGACAAGCGTGACTCGCTGTCACGCAGGTTCTAAGGTCATGCAGTCGGTTACGGGAGTGTTAGGTGAGGTCCGATGTCGACTGCGAAGCACGACGGAAAGGTGCGCGGGTTTCGATTCAGCCCGTGGAACCTGCTCCTGATCGTCCCGCTGCTGGTCCTGGTCACGCCACTGTTCAACATGGACGGTCCGCGGTTGTTCGGGATGCCGTTCTTCTACTGGTTCCAGTTCGTCATGGTGGCGGTCGGGGTGCTCTCCACCTGGATCGTCTACCTGATGACGCGGGACAAGCCGACCGCTGACGCACCGGACCGGCTGAGCGTCGACGACCTGGACGAGGGGGACGCTCGATGAGCAACCTGCAGTGGCCCGAGCTGATCATCTTCACGGTCCTCTTCGCCCTGGTGACCGTGCTCGGCTTCATGGCCTCGCGCTGGCAGCGCGGCAGCACGCTGGACCACCTGGACGAATGGGGCCTCGGCGGCCGCAAGTTCGGCTCGTGGATCACCTGGTTCCTGCTCGGCGGCGACCTCTACACGGCGTACACGTTCGTCGCGGTGCCCGCGCTGGTGTTCAGCGCCGGCGCGCTCGGCCTGTACGCGCTGCCGTACACGATCGTCGTCTACCCGATCGTGCTGCTCCCGGCGCTGCGGATGTGGTCGGTTTCGCGGGTGCGCGGTTACGTCACCCCGGCCGACTTCGTGCGCGGCCGCTTCGGCTCGCCGATCCTCGCGCTGCTGGTGGCGATCACCGGCATCGTCGCGACCATGCCGTACATCGCGCTGCAGCTGGTCGGCCTCGAAGCCGTGCTGCGGACGATGGGCATCAACGGCGGCGGCATCGTCGGGCACCTGCCGCTGCTGGTCGCCTTCGTGATCCTGGCGTTCTACACCTACCAGTCCGGCCTGCGGGCGCCCGCGCTGATCGCGTTCGTCAAGGACATCCTGATCTACATCGTGATCCTGGTGGCGATCATCTACCTGCCCTCGAAGCTGGGCGGCTGGTCGCACATCTTCGACACCGCGGCCGCGAAGCTGAGCACCAAGAGCCCGGCCACGGGCAAGCCGGCCGGCTCGATCCTGCTGACCGCCAACAACCAGCTGCAGTACGCGACCCTGGCGCTGGGCTCGGCGCTCGCGCTGTTCCTGTACCCGCACTCGCTGACCAGCGTGCTGGCCTCGCGCGGGCGCAACGTCATCAAGAAGAACATGGTGGCGCTGCCGGCGTACTCGCTGGTGCTGGGCCTGCTGGCGCTGCTGGGTTACGTGGCGATCACCGCCGGGGTCAAGCCGCTGACGAACGCGGCGACCGGCAAGGTGGACGGCAACACGATCGTCCCGGTGCTGTTCGACAGCCAGTTCTCGTCCTGGTTCGCCGGCATCGCGTTCGCCGCGATCGGCATCGGCGCCCTGGTGCCGGCGGCGATCATGTCGATCGCCGCGGCCAACCTGTGGACGCGCAACATCTATAAGGAGTACATCCGCAAGAACGCGACGCCGCAGGAAGAAGCGAAGCAGGCGAAGCTGGCTTCGCTGGTTGTGAAGCTGGGCGCGGTGGCCGTCATCATCCTGATCGACCCGCAGTTCTCGATCGACCTCCAGCTCATCGGCGGCGTGCTGATCCTGCAGACGCTGCCGGCGGTCGCGCTGGCGCTGTACACGCGCTGGTTCCACCGCTGGGGCCTGGTCGCGGGCTGGGTCGTCGGCATCGGCTGGGGCCTGATCATGCTGTACGGCATCCCCAACCCGGCCAACGGCAAGCAGCACTTCGGCGGCTCGGCGCTGTCACTGGGCAACCTGTCGATCTTCGGCTGGCACCCGTTCGCGGGCTCGGCGGTCCAGATCTACGTCGGTTTCGTCGCCCTGATCGGCAACCTGGTGATCGCGGCGATCGTCACGGTGATCGCCCGGCAGCTGAAGGTGTTCAACGGCACGGACGACACCAACCCCGAGGACTACCACGCCGACGAGCACGACAAGGACCTCCGCCCGATCGGCGTCCACTAAGGACGGACGGCGGCCCGGGAAACGAGGTAGAGCACCACGCCGTTGAGCAGGTGCCAGAGGAAGTGCGTGCCGGCCGGGACGTAGTCGCAAACGTCCCGGTCGAGCGTGCCCAGGCTCAGCGAAAGCGCGAAGACCGCGCCTGCCACGGCGAAGTGCGGCCACGACGCGTCACGCGCGAAGGCGAGGATCGCGGCGCAGAGCCCGAGCCCGATAAGCGCGGAGAGGTAGAGCCCGCCGCCCAGCAGCGCGGTGACGACGGTCAGGGCGAGGAACACCGGCGGTCCGAGCCACCACAGCCGCCACCCGAAGAACACCCGTGGGAACAACGCGGCGTACACGAGCACGAAAGCGAGGATGCTGACCGAGTCCGCGACGGCGGCCCAGCGCGTCGCCAGCAGGTGGAAAACGGTGCTCGCGACGAAGACGAGTCCGATGAGCCCGGCCAGCAACCGCCCGACGCGATCGCCCGCGGCCAACCGCCACACGAGCACGGCGGCCACGAGGAACGCGAGGTTGCTGAGACTGTTGAGCGGTTCACCCCAGAGCCCGGGCGCAACGCGTTCGCAATACCCGTCGACGTAGTCCGTCACGCGACCACCCAACCACGGTCTTCTTCCGGCTCGGCCGGGTGCTGCGCTAGAACTCCAGGCGCCAGGTTTCGTCGGTCAGCTTCGGCCCCCAGTCGTCGAAGTCCGCTTCGGCGATCAGCTCGAACCCGGCCGCGCGGTAGAGCGCCCGCGCCGCTTCGAGGACCGACACCGTCGACAGCTCCATCGCGCGGTAGCCGTGGGCCTTGGCGAACGCCACGCACTCGGTCACCAGCCGCTTGCCGACGCCGTGCCCCCGCGCCGACGGCTCGAGCAGCAGCAGCCGCAGCTTCGCGGTGTCCGCGTCGGCACGGCCGCAGCCGATGCTGCCCACGCGCTCGCCGTCGAGTTCGGCGATCCAGAACGCCTGTCCCGGGTCGGTGTGGCCGTCGAGGAAGTCCGCGGCGATCCGGGCGACGAGTGCCTCGAACCGGGCGTCGAAACCGTACTCGCGGGCGTACAACGCGCCGTGGCGTTCCACCACCCATCCGAGGTCGCCCGGTCGTGGCGGGCGCAGCACGAGTGCCGGGTCGCGGCGGCGGTCGCCGACCAGGTCGCCGATCGTGCGCATCGCGCTCAGCAGGCGCTGCTGGTCTTCGTCGGCGAACCGGCGCAGCAGCCCGCCGATCTGGTCGGCCGACCGGCGGTTCAGCACCGCGAACGCGTCCCGGCCCGCGGCGGTCGGGCGCACGAGCTGGCGGCGGGCGTCTTCGTCCGACCGTTCGCGCACGACCAGCCCGCGCGACTCGAGGCGGCTGAGCAGCCTGCTGGCGTAGCCGGCGTCGAGGTCGAGGCGTTTCCGCAGGTCGGTGACCGGAAGCGGGTCCTGGTGGGCGAGCTCGAACAGGACGCGGGCCTCCGGCAGCGAGTACTCGGCGTCCGCCGGCCCTTCGTCGAGCACGCCGATGACGGACGTGTAGAGCCGGTTGAAAGCGCGAACCGCGGCCACCCGGTCCGCGGTCAGAGCCTCGTTCATTGACCACCTCAACAAGTTCGTTGACGAAGTCAAAGATTACTCGGGAAGCCGGTCAAGGCAAGGGAGAAAATGGGAAACCCCGCGATGCTGCCAGGTCGGGGGTCCGCCAGCATCACGGGGTCGTACTGGGTATCGACGCCCCTCCGGGCGGCGTTACACCATGCGCTCGATGTGGCTTAGGTCACTCGGATGGGCGACCGCCACGGGGTGAGAAAGATCAGCGCATGTAGCCCGAGCGAGCCTGCGAGATCGCGATGAGTTCCTGACGGACCGTCGCGGTGGCGGCGGTGTCGATCGCCCGGTTCAGCGCCCGGCGAGTGCGAGCCTCGGCGCGACGGGCACGGAGCTTGGCGGCGATGTTGTTCATCGGTGTCTGCATCCCCTTCGAGGGTCTTGGTGGCTTGGGTTCCAGTATGCGCCTTTTTTCACAAGGAAGCCAATGAATATCCGGTGATGTGGCGCACTAGCCGATGAATCATCGGCAAACTTGGGTATGCGCCGGAGAGATCGAGGGTGGTCGCGGTCACTGAAGAGCAACCCGCTAAGACTCTCTACGGCGATATAGAAATAGTGCTATAAAACCGTAGCGACGCTCATAGACCGCGAGACAGCAGGAAAACCGCAGGTCAGTCGCGGCCGAGCAGGTAGTGCCCGAAGTGCGGGACCGTGAAGGCGATCTGCCCCCGCTCGGCGGAGTACACGAGCCCCTTCTTCATCAGGCTGTCGCGCGCGGGCGACAGTGACGACGGCTTCCGGCCGAGGAACACGGCGACGTCGGCGGTGCCCGCCGGTTCGTCGCGGCCTTGGGTGAGCGACGCCATCGCCTGCAGGTACTCCCGCTCGGCCGGCGTGGCCCGCTCGTAGCGCGAGCCGAAGAAGCCGACAGCCAGCTCCGACTCCGCCTCGGGCGCCGCGACCTGGACGTCCTTGACCGTGATCGGGTCGGACGGCGCCGCGTCCCAGGCCGCCTTGCCGTAAGCCTGGATGAAGTAGGGGTAGCCGCCGGACGCGTCGAAGAGCGCGTCGAGGGCTTCCGGCTCGATGCCGGCGTCTTCGCGCTCGATCGGTGCCAGCACGGCGAAGTCGGCGTCCTCGCGGCTGAGCCGGTCGATGCGCGCGTACCGGAAGAGCCGCTCGGAGTAGGACTTCGACGCCGACAGCACGGCGGGCACGTGCGGCAGCCCGGCCCCGACGACCACCAGCGGCGCGCCGGACTGCGAGAGCTCGTGGCAGGCGGCGCACAACGCCGAGACGTCGTCCGGCTGCAGGTCCTGGATCTCGTCGATGAGCAGCGCGACGCCGGTGCCGACGTCCGCGGCCAGCTCGGCGACGTCGGTGAACAGCTCGACGAGGTCGATCTCGATGTCCCCGGAGTCCGCGCGGCCCTGGGCGGCGGGCACGTCGATGCCCGGCTGCCAGCGGTCGCGCAGCTTGGCGTCGGCCTTGTTGGCCCGCAGCGCGAAGGCCTTGAGCACGCCGAGCACCTCTTCGACGCGGTCGGGCGCCCGGTGCCGCACGGCGAGGTCCCGGATGGCCCGGTGCAGCGCGGCCGACAGCGGCCGCCGCAGCTCGGCGTCCGGCCGCGCTTCGATCTTCCCGGCGCCCCACTTGTGCCGCACGGCCATCGCGCGCAGCTCCCCGAGGAGGACGGTCTTGCCGACCCCGCGCAGCCCGGTGAGCACGAGACTGCGTTCGGGTCTCCCCCGCGCCACCCGCTCCAGCACCACTTCGAACGCCTTGAGCTCACGCTCGCGCCCGGCCAGCTCGGGCGGCCGTTGCCCGGCGCCCGGCGCGAAGGGGTTGCGGATGGGGTCCACTCTGCCAAGCTATCGGCGTTTCTAGCGTGGGCCCGATATTCCGCCATAGACGGCTAGCGCGTGTCGCGCGGGTTCGACCGGTTGGCCGTACATAGAGCCGAACAGGTCTGCAGCCCTGCTCGGCTCTACCCCCAGTGCGCCCGTACGACGCACCGCTACTCGCTCAGGTTCCGTTCCGCGTAGATCTTCATCGCGTCCCGGACGAATTCCGCTCTTTCGCCCTCGAACCCGTAGCGCGGGTCGTCCACATACAGCTGCCCCAGGCCCGCGAAGTACCCCGCGGACACCGACGACACGGCCGGCCGCAGCCACTCGTGCAGCCGCCGCGTGATCGCCTGGACCTCGTCGGAGCCCGGAGCCAGTCCGGAAGCGGCCCCGAACGCCGCCGCGATGTCCCGCTGCTCCTGCTGGTGGGCCTCCCGTTCCGAGGCCGACAGCGAACTCCACCACTGGTCACCACGCTGGTACGCGTCGGCGCCCCAGCGGGAAGTCACCTCCTCCTCGTAGCGGGTGTGGTCGAAGCCGTCGAAGACTTCTTCTGCCATCAGTCGTTCACCTCCCTTCAGCTTCCGGAGGGTCGTGCGGACCGACTCGATCTGCCGTCCGATCCGCCGCTGCTCGCGTTCGAGCAGCTCCAGGTGGGTTTCGAGCGCGGCGGCGCGGTCGCGTTGCCCGTCGAGCACCTCGGCGATCGCCGGCAGGCCGAGGCCGAGTTCGCGCAGCAGGAGGATCCGCTGGAGCCGGACGAGCGCCTGCTCGTCGTAGTAGCGGTAGCCGTTGCCGCCGATCCGGCTGGGCTCGAGCAGGCCGACCGCGCCGTAGTGCCGCAGCGTCCGGCTCGTGGTCCCCGCCGTCCGGGCGATGTCCTGGATCGACCACTCCATGACTTCGACGATAGAAGTTGACGCAGCGTCAAAGTCAACCGCTAACGCTTTATAGCGCTCTCTAGCAGCAGGACTATAAACAGCCAGAAAGGGCGATGAGGATTCGAGCCCGGGCCGAGCGGGCACCCACGGAGTAGGTTCGACCAGGCACCGGCCCGTACGAGGAAGGCTATGACCGTGATACTCCGTCGAGTGGCACGTCCCCTGCTCGCCACGATCTTCGTGACGGGCGGGATCAATGCGCTGAGGCAGGCCGAGGGCCACGCCAAGGCGGCGGAACCGTTCCTCAACAGCGCGCTCGACAAGTTCGGCGACAAACTCCCGGCGCAGGTCCCGCGGGACCCGGTGACGCTCGTCCGGATCGACGCCGCCGTGAAGGTCGGCGCCGGGCTCGCGCTCGCGGCCGGCAAGGCGCCGCGGCTCGCGGCGGGGCTGCTGCTCGGCAGCCTGGTGCCGACGACGCTCTCGACGCACAGCTTCTGGACCCTCAAGGACCCGGGCGAGCGCCAGCAGCAGCAGATCCAGTTCTTCAAGAACGCGAGCCTGGCCGGTGGCCTGCTCCTCGCGGTCAGCGACACGCACGGGAAGCCGTCGGCGGCCTGGCGCGCGCGTCACGCCGCGAAGGACGTCGGCGCCGCGGCCGGGAAGCTGAGCCGCAAGGGCCAGAAGCGGGCCAACAAGCTCGCGAAGCGGGCCCAGAAGGCCCTCCCCAACTGACCCACCTGACACGAAAGGGCCGTCCCTCGCGAGGGACGGCCCTTTTTCGTGCGGTTACTTCTCCAGGATCGCGGTGACGCCCTGGCCGCCGGCCGCGCAGATGGAGATCAGGCCGCGGCCGGATCCCTTCTCGTGCAGCAGCTTCGCCAGCGTCGCGACGATCCGGCCGCCGGTCGCGGCGAACGGGTGCCCGGCCGCCAGCGACGAGCCGTTGACGTTGAGCTTCGCCCGGTCGATCGCGCCGAGCGGCTCGTCCAGCTCCAGCTTCTCCTTGGCGAACGCCGGGTCCTCCCACGCCTTGAGCGTGGCCAGCACCTGCGACGCGAACGCCTCGTGGATCTCGTAGAAGTCGAAGTCCTGCAGCGAGAGCCCGGCCCGCGCGAGCATCCGCGGCACGGCGTAGGCGGGCGCCATCAGCAGGCCCTCGTCACCGTGGACGTAGTCGACGGCCGCGGTCTGCGAGAACGTCAGGTACGCCAGCACCGGGAGCTTGTGCGCCTTCGCCCACTCGTCGGTGGCCAGCAGGACGGTCGACGCGCCGTCGGTCAGCGGCGTCGAGTTGCCCGCGGTCATCGTGCCGTCCGGGCCGCCGAACGCCGGCTTGAGCTTGGCGAGCTTCTCCGCGGTCGAGTCCGGCCGCAGGTTCTGGTCCCGCGCGAGCTTGAGGAACGGCGTCACGAGGTCGTCGAAGAACCCGCGGTCGTAGGCGGCGGCGAGCTTCTGGTGGCTGCTCGCGGCGAGTTCGTCCTGCGCCTCGCGGGTGATCTCCCAGACCTTCGCCGTCAACGCGGCGTGCTCGCCCATCGACAGGCCGGTGCGCGGCTCCTCGTTGCGCGGGATCGCCGGGACGATGTGCCCGGGCCGGATCTTCGCGACGAGCTTGAGGCGGTCGCCGAGCGTCTTGGCCGCGTTGAGCTGGATGAGGATCTGGCGCAGGTCCTCGTTGACGGCGAGCGGCGCGTCGCTGGTCGTGTCGACGCCGCCGGCGATCGCCGAGTCGAGCTGGCCGAGCGCGATCTTGTTGGCGACGTTGACGATCGCCTGCAGGCCGGTGCCGCACGCCATCTGGACGTCGGACGCGGGTGTCGCGGGCGAGAGCTTGCTGCCCAGCACGCTCTCGCGGGCCAGGTTGAAGTCCTTCGAGTGCTTGAGCACCGCGCCGGCGGCGACCTCGCCGATCACCTCGCCCTGCAGCGAGAACCGGCTGACCAGGCCGTCGAGCGCCGCGGTGAACATGTCCTGGTTGGAGGCCTTCGCGTACGGACCGTTGGACCGCGCGAACGGGATCCGGTTGCCGCCGATGATCGCGACCTTGCGCACGGCGGGCGTTTTCTTCGGCGGCATGAACTCCACCTCTCTGGTCGGCTCCTGCACACTGTAACCTACTGAGGAGTAGGTTAGACTGCGACGTGACGCAGACGGCACGGGAGGCAACCGATGGCTGACAGGTACCAGCAGTTCACGAAAACCCCGGTGGGGAAGTTCGTGGTGCCGAAGCTCGGCCTGCCCAATCCCGCGACACTGCGCCGGTACCAGCCCGGGCAGCCCGCCCTCGAGGGTCCCGCACTTCTCGGCGCCGCGCCCGGCGGGCGGCTGGAGAAAACCCTCCGCGACCAGCTGGCCGACGCGGGCATCGAGGTGATCACCGGCCCGGCCGACCGGCACGCGGCGCTGGTCTTCGACGCCACCGGCGTCACCGACCCCGCCCGCCTGCGCGAGGTCTACGACTTCTTCCACCCGGTGATCCGCAGCGTCGGCCCGTCCGGCCGGGTCGTCGTGCTGGGCACGCCGCCCGAGCAGGTCGAGGGCCGCGAGCGGATCGCGCAGCGCGCCCTCGAAGGGTTCATCCGATCGGTGGGCAAGGAGCTGAAGCGCGGCGCGACCGCCCAGCTCGTGTACGTCGCCGACGGCGCCGAAGAGGCGACGGAGTCGACGCTGCGGTTCCTGCTCTCGGCGAAGTCGGCGTTCGTCGACGCGCAGGTGATCCGGATCGGCACCGAGGGCAAGACGGCGTCCGCGCCCGCGAACTGGGAGAAGCCCCTGGACGGCAAGGTCGCGCTGGTCACCGGCGCGTCCCGCGGCATCGGCGCGGCGATCGCCGAGGTGCTGGCCCGCGACGGCGCGCACGTCGTCGCGCTCGACATCCCGGCCCAGGGCGGCGACCTCTCGAAGGTCGCCAACAAGGTCGGCGGGTCGTCGCTGCAGCTCGACATCACTTCGCCGAGCGCGCCCGCGAAGCTCGCGGAGTACCTGAAGGAGCGGCACGGCGGTGTCGACATCGTCGTGCACAACGCCGGCATCACGCGCGACAAGACGCTGGGCAACATGAGCGAAAGCGCGTGGGACTCCGTGATCGCCGTCAACCTCGCTTCGCAGCTCGCGGTGAACGACAAGCTCCTCGCCGACCGCGTGCTGAACGAGAACGGGCGCATCATCGGTGTCTCGTCGATCGCGGGCATCGCCGGCAACGTCGGCCAGACGAACTACGCGACGTCGAAGGCGGGCGTGATCGGCATGGTCAACGTCGGCGCGCCGCAGCTGGCGGCGTACGGCGGCACGATCAACGCGGTCGCGCCCGGGTTCATCGAGACCAAGATGACGGCCGCGGTGCCGCTGTTCATCCGCGAAGCCGGGCGGCGGCTGTCCAGCCTCGGCCAGGGCGGGCTGCCGGTCGACGTCGCCGAGACGATCGCCTGGTACGCGAACCCGGCGTCGGCCGCGGTGAACGGCAACGTGGTCCGCGTCTGCGGCCAGGCCCTGCTGGGGGCGTGACCGTGGCAATCCGCGAACTCGACAGCACGCCGAGCCTGGCCACGCTGTACCCGAAGGCGCTGCTCGGCGGCGTCCTGCGCAAGCCGTCCGGCTCTTCGCTGCCCGACACCGAGCTGGTGCGCACGGGTGTCGTCGTCGACCCGGCGCACCTGGCGGCGTACAACACGGTGTGCGGCTTCCGGCTGAGCGACGAGCTGCCGGCGACGTACCCGCACATGCTGGCGTTCCCGCTGCAGATGGCGCTGATGACCGAGCCGGGGTTCCCGTTCCCGCTGCTCGGCATGGTGCACGTGGCCAACCGGATCACCCAGCACCGCGCGCTGCGGGTGAGCGAGCCGCTGACCGTGCGCGTGCGGGCGGAGAACCTGCGCCCGCACGAGAAGGGGCGTCAGTTCGACGTCGTCAGCGAAGCGTGGGTCGATGCTGACCTCGTCTGGTCCGACGTCAGCACGTACTTGCGTCGCGGCTCTTCGTCCGGCCCGGCCGGCCGCCGGGACCAGCTGGCCCCGCCGACACCGGACGCGATCTGGCGCGTCCCGGGTGACATCGGACGGCGCTACGCGGAGGTCTCGGGCGACCGCAACCCGATCCACCTGCACCCGCTGACGGCCCGGCTGTTCGGCTTCCCCCGCGCGATCGCCCACGGCATGTGGACGAAGGCCCACGCGCTGGCGGCGTTCGAGGGCCGGCTGCCGGAGGCGTTCACGGTGGACGTCCGCTTCAAGCAGCCGGTGCTGCTGCCGGCCAAGGCGGGCTTCACGTCGTGGTCGGTGGACGGTGGCTGGGCCTTCGAGCTGTGGAGCGGGTCGAAGCCGCACCTGGAGGGCACGATCAGCTCACTCTGACGGCTTCCAGACCGCGCCTTCGATGAGGTCGTTGAACCCGAGCCAGACGAGGTTCATCAGCCAGGAAGCCAGGACGCCGTCGGAGATGTCGGGGTGGTCGAGGGCCCAGTCGGCCAGCGACTCGGCCCCGCCGACCAGGGACGCGGCCAGGCCTTCGCCGGAGAACTCGGCCTGCTCGCCGACGCCCTTGCGGGTGCCGGCGGACACCACGAGCGCGGCGACGAGCTGGATCGCCCGCGCCCGCATGTCGGTGATCTCCGCGGCGAAGGCCCCGCCGACGGTGAGGGCCTGGCGGTGCAGGACCGTCCACGACTCGCGGTACTCGGCGACGAAGCGGTAGAAGGACCGGAGGCCGTGCCAGAGCTGCATGTCCGGCGGCAGGTCGGGCTGGACGCCGGCCTGGATGGCCTCGAGCAGGCGCGTCGCCTCGCGGCGGATGCACGCGCCGAAGAGGTCTTCCTTCGAGCCGAGGTAGGTGTAGATCATCGGCTTCGAGACGCCGGCGACGTCGGAGATCTCGTCCATCGACGCGGCGTGGTAGCCGTGCCGAGAGAAGACCTGGACGGCCGCGTCCAGGATCTGCCGCTCGCGTACCGCACGCGGCAGCCGCCTGGCCCGTTCGGGCGGACGCTGATCTTCCTCTGACACGCTGGACCTCCTCGTTGCTGCCCGGAGACGGTACCGGGCGTTGCCCCGCGCGGGTGATTTCGGCACGCTTGCCCGCCTACCTACTGGCGGGTAGCCTTACGCACGAGTAACCGGAGAGGGGTGACCATGGCCGAAAACGCCGGGATGACCAGCGCCGATCGGATCGCGGACCTCCGCGGAGCGGCGCTGCTGGACGCACTGGAGCGGCTCGACCCGCTGGGCCCGGAGGCCCACGCCCTCGACGTCAACGCCCTCGCGGAGGGCCTCGACCCCGCCGAGCTCCGCAAGGATGATTTTCGCCGGCTGCTGAGCGCCCTGCTGCGCCTGGGCGCCCAGGCCCCGGCGTTCGACCTGAGCAAGGTGGAGCCGGCCCGGTTCGCATCCCTGGTGGCCTCGGCGTCGCGCGCGCAGCTGGAGAGCGTGGTCGCCGACCGAGCGTTGCGCGAGCGCGTACTGGACGAGATCTTCGCCCGCATGGGCGCGCACATCCGGCCGGACCGCGCCCGCAACCTGCAGGCGGTGGTCCACTGGCGCCTGTCGGGCGGAGCAGGCGAAGGCGGCTACGACCGCTACGAAACGGCGATCTCGCACGGAGCGTGCACGGTGAGCCGCGAGATGCATTCGTCGGCGCGAGTCACCATCACGATCGCCCCGGTCGACTTCTTCCGGCTCATCACGCACCAGGCAACCCCGGCGGTGTTGTTCGTAACGGGAAGAATCAAGGTAAAAGGCGACCTGGCCTTCGCGGCGGGTCTCATCGGGTACTTCGACCTCCCCCACCCCGTATAGTCCGCGCGTGTCCCGTAAGCCGAAATGGCGCCGCCCCCGCACGTTCCGCGGCAGTCATGTGGTGAACGCGTTCGCGGAGAAGCTGGTCATCGGCCGCCTGACGCCCGCGCAGTTCATCCAGGTGCTGGAAACCCTGCACATGCTGGGCGCCACGGGTGCGGGGATCGAGCTGAGCTCACTGTCGACGGACGTCCTGGTGGACGTCGTCCGCCGAGCCTCCCGCGAGCAGTTGAAGGCGATCGCTTCTCATGCGGAGCTGCGGTCGGTGTTCCTGGACGAGATATTCCGCCGAATGTCGGAGCATTTCTCACCGGAACGCGCGCGCCACGTGGATTTCGTGGTTTCCTGGCGTTTCTCGGAAGGCTCAGGCGAGGACGGCTACGACCGTTTCCAGACGGTGATCGAGGACGGGGTGTGCGTGTCTTCAGCGGACTTGTCCCGAACCCCGGACACGACGATCACCCTGTCCGTGGACGACTTCATTCGCATGGCCACCGGCAATGCGGCAGTGGCGGCGATGTTCGTGACGGGCCGGGTGAAGGTGAAGGGCGAGTACGCCCCGGCAGTGCGGTTCTCGAGCTACTTCGACATCCCGAAGCCATCGGTGGACAGGTAGGGCCGCCGGCTGCGGCGGCCCTACCTGTCCTGTTCAGCTCCAGAGCGACGAGACGGCGTGGATTACCCACTCTGCGACGGCCTTGCCCAGCCCGGAGCACGCTCCGCGGACGAGAATTTTCGGCCAGCTCGGCTCCCGGGGCGCGGGGCTCGCCTCGTGCCCCGTTCTGGTGAGCGATGTCCGCTTACCAGAACGCGTGATGATCGACGTATGGAGGCGCAGCCTCCGCATCTGGCCCGTAGACTTAGCCAACAGGGCTCCTTACTTGTTCAGGCAGGTCGAGGGGTTCCTGGAAGGGGAAGGTCTGCCGGTGACTGCTGTCCGGCATGGCCGGCTGGCCTTCCCCGATTGCACCCAGACGATCGCGTCTCATCGCTGGATTGCTTCTGCGTTTTGGCCCGCTAGGACCAGCTCGCATGCTGTGTGGCCGAAGGCGCGTCCTGGACGTTGGGTGCCTGGCCCGGCTACTCCACATGTTCACCTCACTAACGTGCGGCTGTGTTACGCGGCTGTGTTACTTGCGGTTGTGTTACGCGGTTGTGTTACTTTGTGTGACGATCCGCGGCCGAAACCGGTAGTTCGACGCGGCAGGCAGCGGCGTGGCGAGTCATCAGCATCGAGTCACCAGCATCAACGAGTCACCAGCATCGCTGTGCGGCACATCGCATTGACAGGTCCGTCTTGAGGCCCAGCAGCCCTTCCAAAGGCAGCGTGATGTCACTTCACTTCAACTCTCCTGACCGCTCTTTGTGCAGTCGTCATTTCGGTGGCTGTCCCTTGGTGGTCGTGTGGCGTTTGACGCACCGGGTGCAGATGCCGAGCGGCGAACTTGCCGCTACGCGTGTCGGCAGAGGCGGCAAGGTGCTCTTTACGTTGCGCCGGTCGGCTTGCCTGGCTGAATCGTGTTGCGCCGGTCCCTGATGCATGGTGCATCACGAGGCCTTATGCCTGACCTTCTGGCGGGAGCCCGGCTTCCTCGAACTCCGCTCTTGTGAACTCTGCTCTTGTGAACTCTGCTCTTGTGAACTCCGCTCCTGTGAAACCAGCTCCTGGGAACGCTCCCTCTGGGAGCGCCCCTTCTGAGAACTCAGCTTCGCAAGCGTGCGCAGTTCGGTAAGCTCATCCCAGGTGCAGATCAGGCGGCCTTCGTTGCTCTCCGCTGCCACCTCATACATCGATCGCAATACCGTGATGGATGGGACCCTGTGCGCGTTGACGTAGAGCGAGAGCGCCGGAGTGGAAACCCAGATCTTCGCTGCTCTCTCCGCTTGTGTCCGAGGTGCCATGCATCGGCACAGTGACAAAAGGACGTCGGCAAGTTGTCGCTGTGCCGCTGTGGCATCCGCGGGGTATCGCCCTCCCACGTGACCTAATCTCATGATTTCCACCGTATTTCGAGCGTGCTCAATAGAAGCGAGCAACGGTTGGTGCTCGCCTGTCGCTTGGCGGGATTACTTGTCCGGGCTGCTGCCCCGCGCATGCGTGGTGAAGTTGTTGACCAGGGGGTGTGCCTGGGGTTCGTGCGTCTCGCGAGCCTCCCGGCGGGGGCCGTCCCAGACGTTGCTCCTTTCGTGTCAGCTAAGCACTTTATGAACAGCTGAGCCTCAGGCAGCCTACCGCAGGCTGTGGCGTCGCGGAGCTCTCGTCGCTTCTCGGCGCGTTGCGTCCTCGGCACGCTGAAGCGACGAAGAGTTATTCGCTGAGCCTCGCTTGCAGCATCAGCATCGCGTTTGTAGATTGTTGACAATCTACAAACGCGATGCTGATGGGCATGGTTCGGGTTGCAGAAGACGAGAATATGCAGGTCATGGCCGGGAGAGTCCGCGCATGCCAGCTCGCTCTTGACTGGAACCCCGCCTATTTGATTGAGCCTTCAATCAAATAGGCGAGCTAAAATGATCATGACTAACCGCCAGTAGGCTCGGGTTTCCGTTCGCTCGCCCTGATGATTCTGTAAACACCATCGGCGCGGCGTGCCGCCGCTTCTGTGCTACAAAGGGCTAACAGTGTCCGGCCGCGTGTACACCTCAGCCGAGCCGTGTGCTCTCAGCTAGTGTGCGCGCACCGAAAGTAAGGGAAAGCTATTGCTGCCGTCGTGGGAAGACCCGAACCTCGGGACGATGAAGCGCGTTGCCTTGTGGCTGATTTCCGAGGTGGGCGAGGGGAACGAGTTCACCAAGGAGCAGATGCGTGCTGCCTTTCCCGGGGTTTCGCAGATCGATCGCCGGATGCGTGACCTGCGGAGTTTCGGCTGGCGTATCGATACCAACCGGGAGGATCCCCGCCTCACTTCGGCGCAGCAGCGTTTCGTGACGCGCGGACAGCCTGTCTGGGAAAAGGGAATGGCTTCACGGCCTGCATCGGCGCCGGCTATCGGCGCGGTTCGGCGACGCGAAGTGATCTCCGGTGACAGCAATATGTGCCGGTCGTGTGGAATCACGCCCGGCCAGCTCTACGCGGGCACCTTCGAGGGGGCACAGCTTGATATTGCCCGCCGCGAGGTCCGGTTGCCTGGGGGGGCCAGTGACGTTCAGCTGATCACGGAGTGCAACCGATGCCGGGTTGGCGCGAAGGACCTCACCGCGGACCTGTCCGCCGTAATCGATCGGGCCGGCGCGCTGAGCTCGGACGATCGCGAGCTTCTTGCTGGTTGGATGGATGCGGACGAGCGGCCGTTCAGCCCCGTGGAACGAGTCTGGGCCGAATACCGGGCCTTGCCTGCTGACGCTCGTGCAGCTCTGCGCGAGTTCTTGGGCTTGGCCTGAGCTGTGTGCCGGCTCCGGTTATCGTTCTTCGTCGGTGGCGCGTCGGTGGTACGGGAGAATGCATGATCAAGGACTATGGTCGGCCGCCTCGAGCCGATGAGAACCGCGCTGTTGTAGAGCGCCGTCTCAAGGAGATCGATGCCCGAGGCGGCGCTCGTGAAACGCAGAGCATCGACTGGCGTGGCAACCAGGTGCATCTGGACGTGATCCAGATGCCCGTGGGCGACCTCTATTACAACCCGGCGACCCATCGGGTTCGTGCGCAGCGCAGCCACGACCCCGAGCGTGACCGCCTGGTCGATGAGGCCCCTTGGAGCACTGAGAGCCAGGAGTACCTCGGCTACCTGCTGCAAGCGCTGCCCTCGGATCCCGGCAGGACCGACCCAACTTTCACGGAACTTCTCGAGAGTCTCCGCAAGTACGAGCAGACTGAGCCTGGGCTGATCACCCGGGAAGGCATTCTGGTCAATGGCAACACGCGCCGGGCCGCCCTGCTGAAGACGGGAGGCCCGCAACAACCCATCCGGGTTGCTGTTCTGCCTGACTCGTGTGACTGGCCAGACATCCGGGACGTCGAGCTGTCGTTGCAGCTCAGGAAGGAACACCGCCGCGACTACTCGTACATCAACCGCCTGCTTGCCATCGACGAGCTGGTGAGCCAGGGTCTGCCACTGCCGAAGATCGCTGGCATCTTCCGGACGACGGTGGCAGCTTGCAAACAAGATCAGTGGGTCTTCTCGTGCATCAAGTCGATGATCGAGCGCAGCGAGGTGGGCGGTCGCCGGATTCCGCTCATCGCGTTCGAAGATCACCAGGAGAAGCTCAAGGAGCTGCATCGCCGCTACCAGAAGGATCAAGCAACGAGCGGTGATCGCGCCGAGCTGACCAAAGAGTCACGCTTGGCGGCCATCATGCTCGGCTTCTCGAAGACCGATGTCAGGTTCATCGAGGCAGACTTCCAGTCTCGCTACTTGAACGACGCGCTGCCCGCCAAGCTCAAGCCCGGGAAGCCGTCGTCGCAGAAAGTCGCGATTCCAGGCCTGGGTCTCTCCGTGAAGGGCTCCTCTAATGAGGTCGCGAACGCCAAGGAGCTGACAAACACGGTGCTCAAAGCGCGGGCCGTGGAGATCAGCTCGTCCGGGCTGGAGACTGGTCAGACAGCTGAGCCGATCGGTGAGCTGAAGGTGGCAGTGAACGAAGCGATCCGGCTGGCCGGGCGCCAGGCGCAGCTTCAGAAGCGGAAACAAGCGGCGCCAGATCGCCTGAACACCGCACGGGCGGAGATCGATCAGTGTGTTACTGAGCTGGTCATGTCGCGGGCATCACGAGCGCTGGATGAGGAAGCGTTCAATGATGCCGTGATGGGCTTCCGTCGCAGCTTGCGCAGCCTAGCGGTCGAAGCGGCCCGTACTGTGGAAGAGCCGGGTGAAGGCGTCGACTGGCTGCGGCAAGTGCTTGAACTGGAGACCTGAGTGCATCGAAGCGGGCCAAGCCTGATCATCGGGTTCGATTTGACGAGGACTCAGGCGCGGCTGGAGACCGTGAGCCGTCGCAGGGAAGACCTCGCCACCCTCCTGGCGGGGTTTCCCGGTGGTCAGATGACGGAACGGCTGGCGGCCGCTGTCCCGATCGACGAGTTCATCGGGAACATTGAAGCTCTGGCCGAGTGGCCCGAACCCGACTCCGTCGCATGGGAACAGTCTTTCCAGGTCCTCGCCACGGAGATGATCGCAGACGCAGAACGCTCCGAGCGTCTCCTCTCCGGCGAAGTGGACGAACTGGTTGTAAGTGACAGCGAGGTCGCAGACGCCCTTGAGCCCACGTGGTCCGGGGATCTCACGTCTTTCCAGCGCCGAGACGTAGCGAAGCTCGTCTCGCTCGGTCACGGCGCGAACTTCTCAGTGCCTGGTGCCGGCAAGACGCGAGTGGCGTTAGCAGAGTTTTCGATCCTGCGCCGGCGGGGCCACGTGACGCGGATGCTGGTCGTTTGCCCGAAGTCGGCTTACGAAGCGTGGCAGGAGGAAAGCCAAAAGTGCTTCGCCGACGGGCTGGATGTCCAGGTGTTTGACGGCAGGGACTCGCTCACGGCGGACGTGTTGCTGGTGAACTATGAACGACTTGACCGATCGCTCGGTGTGATTACCGGTTGGCTCGAGTCTGCGCCGACGATGATGATCCTCGACGAGGCGCATCGCATGAAGCTTGGTAGTGCAGGAGTCTACGGAGCTGCGTGTATGGCTCTCGGTCCGCTGAGCACGAAAAGGATGATCCTGACCGGGACTCCCGCTCCAAATGGTCCAAAGGACCTCGAGAGCTTGTTCGCTTTCGTCTGGCCGGGACGTGGGAAACGTGTGGTCAATGACGCAGTAGGCGGTGGAAACCTGGTTCATGCCAGCCGGGTTCTCAAACCGCTCTACACCAGGACGACCAAGCAGGAACTCGGACTACCGCCGGTATCGGTGAAGATGCGCATGGTCGACCTCCCGCCTCTGCATCGGGAAATCTACGACGCCATCGTCGGGAGATTCACGATGCGCGCCGCGCGAAGCAAGTCGGACTTCGACTCGATCGGCAAGACCGTGCTCCGGCTGATCATGGCTGCTACCAGCCCGGCTCTTCTTGCTCAAGGAGCCACGAGATACGAGCCTCTCTCCCTTCAGGTACCACCCTTGGAGATACCCGCGGACGATCCACTGTACAGCTTGCTAGGCTCGCTTTCGGAATACGAGATGCCGCCGAAGTATCAAGAAGTGCTCGCGATCGTGAAGGAGAATTCGGCGAAGGGACGGAAAACTCTGGTATGGGCCAGCTTTGTCCGCAGCATCAGTACCCTCGAGAGGCTCCTGGAGGACTTCCAGCCTGCTGTCGTGCACGGAGGCACTGCGGAGCGCGAGGGGCAGATCGATCGTTTCCGAAACGATCCGGACTGCTTGGTGCTCATTTCTAATGCGGCGACCCTTGGTGAGGGAATCAGCCTTCATCAGGTCTGCCACGATGCCGTGTATGTCGATCGTGATTTTCAGGCAGGCCGGTTCCTGCAAAGCCTGGACCGGATTCACCGCCTTGGTCTTGCGCCGGATGCGGAGACTAGGGTGACTGTTTTAGCCACCAGGCGCACAGTTGATGAGGTGGTGGCAAAGCGGCTTAATGAAAAGCTTGAGTTCATGGGTAAGCTTCTCGATGATTCTTCGGTTCAGAAGCTCGGGGATCCATTCGAAGAACAGTCAGCAGTTGCCGGTATGGATGCGGCGGACGTCAGGGCGCTGCTCGAGCATGTGCAGAAGCCGCGACCTAACTGATCTTTGACCGGTTCTGAATGAACTTCTCGTGTCGTTCATGGTTTTCCTGGCCGATGAATGCCTTGAATTCGCCAAGTTGATATGCCAGCGTGTCATCGCTGGTGGGCTTGGATTCAATATGGAAGTCCCGGCCAAGCTGCGCGATTCTCTCCTCGAGTTCCGGGATGCCGTTCCGGAGCCCGGCCAGGTCGACGATGAGTTTGGCGGGCACAAGGCCGCCCTGCTCGCGAAGTACCTTGTATACGGGATCATGGCTCGGGTTGTCCCGGGCGACCACGTCCCCTTCGTGCTTGAGTGCCCTGAGAATCGCCGAGCCGACGGCCTTGGCAACCGGAGGCGGGAACGCGTTCCCGATCTGGCGATACCGGGACGTCTTCAGGCCCGTGAACTCCCACTTGTACTCAGGGCGCCAGCCTTGGATGCGGGCAACCATCTCGTTCGTCAGCTTTGGCCCAGGCGCTGGGAATTTGTCCGTTCTCGCTGGGGCGGAGTTGGCAACGCCCATGGCATCGACGCCAAGTTCGGCCCACGCGCGCTTGGCACGGGTCGGGCCGAGATCTGCCCCACCGTGCTTCTTGGATCCGCCGACGATCGTGGGGCCGATCTTGTTGGCAAGCTTCTGCCACTCCGCAAGACCTTCCCAGCCGTTGACGCCCATGAGGTCGGAGATGGCGCCGCTGACGGTCAGCGTCTCGGGGTCGGGCTCAGGCCACTTGAAGTACTTGGCGTCATCTTCTTGCATGGCGACCAGGACGAAACGTGGCCGAAGCTGAGGAACACCGAAGTCGCTGGCGTTGAGCAGGCGCCACTCAGCAACGTATTTGAACTCCGCGAGGCGGTCCAGGACGTACTGACGATAGCCCGAGAAGCGCGGCAAGCTGAGACCACGGACGTTCTCGAGCATGAGCGCGCGCGGCCGGACCTTGTCGACCTGCTCCACGGCCCAGGCGAACAAGTCCCGTTCGTCGTTTGCGCCGAGCTGCTTCCCCGCGATGGTGAACGGCGGGCACGGGACACCTCCCGCCAGAAGAGCAACCTCCCGGTGATCCTCGGGGTTGAAGACCTCGGGATCTGCCACATCGCCCATCTGAACGACCGGCCGCAACTCCTCGTTGACTTCGATCAAGCCGGAGAGGTTCTTCTTCAGGGTCTGAAAAGCGTTCGGGTCCAGCTCGACAGCGAGCCGGTGCTTGAAGCCGGCGAGCTCGAGGCCGAGCGCCTGGCCTCCTGCGCCAGCGCAGAGCTCAACGACTTCGAAGGAGCTGTCGTCGGTTGCGCCGGTCATTGGAGTCCTTCCCAGGGTGGCGTGGCGAGGTGGCGCCTGAGACTATCTGGCGCATGGCGCGCCGCGTGACACCCCCGTCGGCTGATGAAAAAGCGAAGCCGAAGCCCTATCCCGCTGCCGCGAACGAGGGCCGCTCTCGCAACATGCGAGCCAACAGGCGCACTGACACCAAGCCCGAGGTGACTCTTCGTAAGGAGCTGCATCGGCTTGGTTATCGGTACCGCAAGGACCTGCCGATAGTGCTCGAAGGTGTGCGTGTTCGGCCGGACATCGTCTTCACCAAGCGAAAGGTCGCGATCTTCGTCGACGGCTGCTTCTGGCACGTCTGCCCGGAGCACGGTCGCCACCCGACCAGCAATGAGTGGTACTGGACGCCGAAGCTCCGGCGCAACATGAGCCGCGATCAGCTGGTTACCGAAGCGCTTGTAGACGCGGGCTGGCGAGTGGTCCGCATCTGGGAACACGTGCCGCTGCGTGACGCCGTCTCGGCTGTCGAGGCCGCGATCTCGTAGCACGAACACGCGTTCGATCTTAGAGACTGCACGTGCAAACGCCTAGCAGCATCAGTTCGCGTGTCGTCGCCGCTGATCAGCCCTCGACGACGCGACCCTCGATGACCGGCGGCTGCTCCCGCCGCGGTTCGTCCGGGGACACGACCTCGCTGTCCACCACCATCACCGGCCCCCGCCGGCGGTTGGCGAACCGGACCGCCCTCTTCTCCATCCGCTTCAACCACAGCCGGCGCGCCACCGCCCGTGAAGGCGGGAGGATCAGCAGCAACCCGAGCACGTCGCTGACGAACCCGGGCACCAGGATCAGTACCCCGCCCAGGCCGACCAGCATCCCGTCGGTCAGTTCCTTCTCGGCCGGTCTCCCCGACCGGGCCGCCGAGGTGAACGCCCGCATCGCCTTGCCGCCCTCGCGGCGGGCCAGCCACGAGCCCAGGACGGCGCCCGCCAGGAGGAGGCCCAGCGTGCCGAGCACGCCGACGGCTGAACCCACCGCCCAGATCGCGGCGATCTCGGCGAAGACGTAAAGCAGGAACGCGACAGCCATACCCCTTCAACGAACGACCTGTCCGATTTGCTCCCGGGCCGAGCACCCACCGGCTAGTCTCACGCACCGTGTCCGACTGGCTCCGCTGGCTCTTGATCGCATTGTGCCTGCTCGTGGCGTCGCTCCTGATCCGGCAAGGCTCCCGTCGACAGTTCGTGGTCCGCGGGGTCAGCCGGACTCGGCAGCCGCGGCCTCCGGCGCCCTGGCGGCGGGGGATGGCCGTTTCCGTCCTCGGCTGGCTGTTCGTGGCCCTGCTCGTGGCCGGTGCCACCGGTGGTGGCCTGCTCTGGTTCCTCGGCTGGCCGCGGCTTCCGCGGGCCGGTGCCTTCGACGTCGGGGAGCTGCTCGACCTGTTGAAAATCGCCCTCTCCGTGGTCGCCGGCTTCGGTGGGGTCGTGCTACTTGCCGTCGGGTACCGGAAGCAGCGGGTGGCTGAGGACGAACATGCCCTGTCCGTCCAGCGTGCTGAACGCGAAGTCGTTCAGAAGTTCAACGAACGCTTCGGGAGTGCCGCCGAGCAGCTCGCCAACGAGAGCCCGGCAGTCCGGCTCGCCGGCGTTTATGCGATGGCCGGCCTTGCCGACGACTGGGCCGACAAGCGTCAAGTCTGTGTCGATGTCCTCTGCGGCTACCTGCGGATCCGCCAGGAACGCGACGGCGAGACCGAGGTGCGGGAGGCGATCCTGCGCATGGTGCGCGACCACACGCGGGCATCGGCGAGGATTTCCTGGTCCGCGCTCGACTTCGACTTCACCGGTGTGACCTTGGAGAACGCCGACTTCGCCCGGCTGGAGTTCCGCGGCGAGGTGTTGTTCGACGGGGCTGAGTTCGTGGGCGGGGTGGCCTCCTTCGCCGGCACGGTGTTCGGGCGGTTGCTGAGCTTCCACGGCGCCCGTTTCGCCGCGGCCGAGACGAACTTCGCCGGGATCACCCTCGCCAGAGGCAAAGCCGAATTCGTCGGCGCGGAATTCACCGGCGACAAGCTCGACGTGGCCGACGCGCTCTTGGAGTCCTCCTCGATGGCCTTCTTCCGCTGCCGGTTCGGCGCACCCGTGGTCGACTTCTCGCAGCTCGACTTCTCGTTCGGCCGGCTGGTGTTCGACCGCTGCGACTTCGCGGACCTCGAACTCGACCTTTCGAGCAAGCACGGTTACGACCCGGGCCCGCTGCCCGTGCTCGCCGAGAACTGCCGGTTCGAGCGGTGCCGCCTCGACCTCAGCCACGTCGCGCGGCAGGTGCGGCTCACCGGCTGCTCGCTCGACACCGTGACCCTCGTCGATCGGGACGACGAGCCGGTGCAGCTCCCGTGGCAGCAGGTCGAGTTGCGTGGCGGCACCCTGCTGCCGTCCCACCACACGGAGGTCGTCAGCCCAGCATCGTCCTGACCAGCGACCGCAGGCCCGCTGCCAGCCGCTCGGTTTCGCCCGTGCGCAGCAGGTGCAACATCAAATCGCTGTGCAGCGAGCCCAGTAGCAAGTGCGCCGTCAGGTCCGCGTCCAGCCCGCATGACGCGGCCGCGATCAGCCCCGACACGTGTGCGTGCCACGCCAGGTAGACCGGGCTGTTCAGGCGGTCCGTCGACGCCTGCTCGAACGCCGCCATCACCTTCACGTTGCGGGTCGCCAGCTCCACCACCGCGTCGAAGAACGCCGCCAAGCGCGCAGCCGGTGGTGCGCCCGGGCCCAACGGTGGCGGTCCCGAAGCCATCGCGGACGACAGCGACTCGACTCGCGATTCCACCAGTGCCCGCATCAGGCCTTCGCGGTTGCCGAAGCGGTGGAACACCGTTCCCTTGGCGACGCCGGCCGCCGCGGCGACGCGGTCCATCGATACTTCTGAGACCTCGTGCGACGCCAGGAGTTCCTCCGTCGCGCGCAGGATCGCCTGGCGGTTACGGGCCGCGTCGGCGCGCTCCATGCAGACTCCTCGACAAGTTGACCGTCGGTCCATATAGTAGGCGATCGTAAGTTGACCGACGGTCCATTTAGGGGAGAGTCATGCGAGCAGTGGTGCAGCACGGCACGGGTGGTCCGGAAGTGCTCGAACTCGAGGACCGGCCGGAACCGACGCGGAACTCCGGCGACGTGCTCATCCGGACCGAGGCGATCGCGGTGCCGTTCTACGAGACGCAGATGCGATCCGGGCAGATCCCGGCCGGTCCGGCGCCGGCGGTCTTCGGGCACGAGGCCGCCGGGATCGTCCTCGACGCCGACGATCCCGCCCTGCTGGGCAAAAGAGTCGTCACCATGTCCTTCACCGGGGGCGCGTACGCCGAGGTCGTCGCCGCGAGCCAGTACAGCCTCGTGCCCGACGGCATCACCGCCGAACAGGCCGTCGCCGCTGCCGTTCCGGCCTCCGTGGCGCTCGGTCTGATGGACGCCGCGAACGTGAAAGCCGGGGAAACCGTGCTGGTCGAGGCCGTCTCCGGGGCCATCGGTGGCTACCTGGCCCGGCTGGCCGAGCGGAACGGCGCTCGAGTCGTGGCGACCGCCGGCCAGGGCAAAGCCGACATCGACCACGACGATCCGGACTGGCGGCAGCAGGTGCCCGAAGGGATCGACGTCGTCTTCGAGGCGATCGGCGGCCCGCGCGCCGCCGAGCTCACCGCCAAACTCGCCTTCTTCGGCCGGATCCTCGCCTTCGGCATGCTCAGCGGCGAATTGCCGGTCTTCTCGGTCGCCGACCTCATTCCGCGCGGGTTGACCCTGATCGGCTTCGGTGGGCCGGACGCCTACGGGAAGCGGGTCGCGGCCGTCCGCGCCGAGGCGCTCGGCCTCGTCGCGGACGGCACGCTGACCCCCGTGCTCGACCGGGCCTACCCCCTCGCCGACGTCGCCGCCGCGCACGCGCGCGTCGAGAGCCGCGAAGGTACCGGCAAGGTCGTGCTCGTCCCTTAGCTCGGGACCTCGTCCAGGTACGCCTGCGCCTGCAGCGTGAACAACTCCGCGTACCCCGCCTTCGCCGCCATCAGCTCCTCGTGCGTGCCGTACTCCGCGACCTTTCCGTGGTCCAGCAGGAGGATCCGCTCCGCCTGCCGCACGGTCGAGAACCGGTGCGAGATGTACAGCGTCGTGCGCCCTTCGGACAGCGAACGCAGGCGCGAGAACAGGTCGTGCTCGGCCTGCGCGTCCAACGCGGACGTCGGCTCGTCGAGGATCAAGATCGGCGCCTCCCGCTGGAACGCCCGGGCCAGCGCGATCTTCTGCCACTCGCCGCCGGACAGGGAGACACCCTGGTCGAACCACCTTCCCAGCGGGCTGTCGTAGCCGGACGGCAGCCGCTCGATGCGCTCGTCCGCGCCCGCCCGGCGGGCCGAGTCCTCGATGTGCGGGCGGTCTTCCAGGCGGGTCAGGTCGCCCAAGCCGATGTTCTCCGCCGCCGTTCCCTGGTACGTCACGTAGTCCTGGAACATCGCGCTGATCCGCGTGCGCAGTTCGTCCGGGTCGTACTCGCGGATGTCGACGCCGTCGAGCAGGATGCGGCCCGCCGTCGGGTCGTACAGCCGGCAGAGGAGCTTGAACAGCGTCGACTTGCCCGCGCCGTTGCGGCCCACGACCGCCACCGTCTCGCCCGGGCGGATCTCGAAGCTGACGTCCTCCAGCGCCGGCTCCTCCGAGCCCGGGTACGCGAACGTCACCGAGTCGAACTCGATGTGACCCTCCACAGTGGACGGCATCGGCCGCGGCGAAACGGGTGCGGTGATCTCCGGCTTCGTGTCCAGGAAGCGGTACAGCGTATCGAGGTACAGGTTGTTCTCGTACATTCCCGAGAACGCCGTGAACAGCCCGGACACCGACGTCTGCACGGACGTCGCCGCGGCCGTGTACAGCGCCAGGTCACCCAGGGTGAGCCGGCCGCCGACCGCCTCCAGCGCGATGTACAGCGCGATCGCCGAGCCCGCGAACGTGCTCAGCAGCCCCCAGGCCGTCGAGCTGACGTTGCGGTTGATCGTGAGCTTCCGCTGCCGCTCGTAGGAAACCGTGCCGAGCCGGCGGAACCGGTCGACGAAGTACGGGCCGAGCCCGAACAGCTTCGTCTCCTTGGCGTAGGTGTCCGTCGTGACCAGCGACGACAGGTAGTCCATCCGCCGCTTGATCGGCGACATCAGGAACGTCAGCCAGAAGGCGCGCGAGCCGTACTTGGACTGCGAGATGAACGCCGGGATCGGCGCCACCAGCGCGACCAGCGCCAGCAGCGGGCTGATCGAGACGAGCAGCGCGATCATGCTGCCGAACGTGATCAGCGTCCGCACGAGCCCCAGCGCGGAGTTCATCATCGACAGCGGCCGCGTCGGCGCCTCCTGCGCGGCCTGGCGCAGCATGTCGTAGGACGCCGAACCCTCGAAGTACGCCAGGTGCAGTTCGCTCGCGTGCGCCATCACCTGGTGCCGGATGGTCAGCGTCATGCGTTCCTGCAGCAGCGACTGCGCGATCGACGTCAGCGCGCTGCTGATCGCGGTCGCGGCCAGCACGCCGAACTGGAACAGCGCGACGTTCACGATGTCGCCCGTGGTGCCCTTGTGCTGGATCGCCGCGACGACGGAGTCGAGCAGCAGCTTCGCGATGTACGCGGTCACCGTCGGCAGCAGGCCGGACAGCAGCGTGATCAGCGCCAGCAGGATCGTCAGGACCGGGCTGGCCTGCCAGGTCAGCTTGACGACCTTGGGCAGGCCGCGGACCGTGCCCGCCACGGACGTCTTCGCCCGGCTCAGCCGGGAGCGCAGGTCCTTCGGCTGGTCGTCCTGCTTCGGTTCGGGGATGTCGACGGGCCCGGTCAGCCCGCTTTCCGGCACCGTGACGGCGTGCCGTCGTCTTCCGCGCCGGGCCAGCATGAACTCCATGCCGCCCCCACCGCCCGGGATCACTTGGCCTCCACGGCGCCGTGCAGGAAGACGTCGACCACCTGGCGCGTGGTGGCGGCGTTGTCGTCCGGCGCCATCCGCCGTCCGCCGAACAACAGGGTGAGGAACAACGCGGCCAGCTGCTCGGGGGGCAGCCGCAGCTGGTCCTTCTCGGGCTCGAACAGCTCGGTGATCGCGGCGCGCATGGCGCTCATCGACTCGCTGCGGCCGCCCTTCATGGTGCGGTTCTTCAGGCGCTGCTCGGGGTCGCGCTGCTTGTGCCGTCCGGTCGCGTGCAGGGCGCCCATCAGCGCGCCCATCCGCTCGAAGTGCGCGCCGAGCGCTTCGGCGGCCTCGACGAGCCGGTCTTCCAGGGGCTGTTCGATGGGGATCTCGGCGATCGCGTCGAGGACGTGGTCGGGGCGCAGCACCTCGGCGGTGCAGGCGTCGAACAGCTCGTCCTTGTCCTTGAACGCGCGGAAGATGGTGCCCTCGCCGATGCCGGCGGCCCGGGCGATCTGGCTGGTCGTGACCGCCGTGCCGTGCTCCATCAGGAGCGGCAGCACCGCGTGCACGATCATGGCGCGCCGGTCTTCGGGGCTCATGCTCGGCGCTCTTCGCCGGGTTTCGGAAGCTGGGGTCATGCCACCAGTGTGCGGAGTGAGTGCTCACTCCGTCAAATGAATATGCCGACGGCGAAACCGGAGAGGGCCGCCCCGGTACCCCGGGACGGCCCTCTACCTGCGGAAACTCAGTACGTCATGGCCATCGCCGGGTCGGCCAGCAGCGCGCCGACGTCGGCCAGGAACTCCGAGCCCTGCTGGCCGTCGACCACGCGGTGGTCGAAGCTCAGCGACAGCTGGAGCACCTTGCGGACCTTGATCTCGCCGTCGACCACCCACGGCTGGTCCTTGATCGCGCCGAGGCACAGGATCGCGGACTCGCCCGGGTTGATGATCGGCGTGCCGGTGTCGACGCCGAACACGCCCACGTTGGTGATCGTGAACGTGCCGTTCGCCATGTCGGCCGGCGACGTCTTGCCCTCGCGGGCGACGTCGGTCAGCGTGGTCAGCGCCTGGGCCAGCTCCTTCAGCGACATCGAGTCGGCGTCGCGGACCTTCGGCACGATCAGGCCGCGCGGAGTCGCCGCCGCGATGCCGAGGTGCACGTAGTCCTTGTAGACGATCTCCTGCGCCTGCTCGTCCCAGACCGCGTTGACGTCCGGGGTCCGCTTCGCCGCCAGGCACACGGCCTTCGCGGCGAAGGTCAGCGGCGTGACCTTGACCCCGGCGAACTCACGCGACTTCTTGAGCTTCTCGCGGAACTCCATCATCGGCGTGACGTCGATGGTCAGGAACTCCGTGACGTGCGGAGCGGTGTACGCGCTCTGCACCATCGCCGCCGCGGTCATCTTCCGGACGCCCTTGATCGGCACGCGCCGCTCGCGGGACCCGCTGTCCACCACGGGTGTGATGACCGGAGTTCCGTTGGCGGCGCGCTCGACGTCTTCGCGGGTGATGACGCCGCCGTCCGCGCTTCCGGTCAAGGAGTGGAGGTCGACGCCGAGGTCTTTTGCCAGCTTCCGAACCGGCGGCTTCGCCAGCGGGACGTATCCGCCGCGAGGTGCCACCGGAGCAGGTGTCACCGCCGGGGTGGCGACCGCGGCAACCGGAACGGGTTCGGCACCCTTGCGGGCGCGCCGCTGCGTGACCACTGTCTTCGAGCCGTACCCGACCAGCGGTTTCATCTCTTCTTCGGCTGGTTCCACAGCCGGTTCCGGAGTGGCCGAAGCACCACCGGGGTCGACGTCGATGGTGAGGATCGGCGTGCCGACCTCCACCGTCTGGCCCGGCTCGACGTGCAGTTCCGTGACGACCCCGGCCCACGGGATCGGCAGCTCGACGGCGGCCTTCGCGGTCTCGATCTCGACCACGATCTGGTTCACCGTCACGGTGTCGCCCGGCTTGACGTGCCAGGACAGGATGTCGGCTTCGGTCAGCCCCTCCGCCGTGTCGGCCAGGGGGAATTGTTTGTACGTGGGCATGGCGCGGAAATCCCCCTTACCAGGCGAGCGAGCGGTCGACGGCGTGCAGCACCCGGTCCAGGTCGGGGAGGTAGTGCTCCTCGAGCTTGGCCGGCGGGTACGGCGTGTCGAACCCGGTCACCCGGAGGACGGGCGCTTCCAGCGAGTAGAAGCACTCCTGCTGGACGCGCGCGGCGATCTCCGACGTCAGCGACGACTCCGACGGCGCTTCCGACAGCGCGATCAGCCGTCCGGTCTTGCGCACCGACTCGAACACCGGGCCGAGGTCCAGCGGCGAGAGCGTGCGCAGGTCGATGACCTCGAGGGACTTGCCTTCGTCCTCGGCCGCGGCGGCCGCGTCGAGGGCGACCTTCACCGACGGGCCGTACGCGACGACCGTCGCCGTCGTGCCTTCGCGGACGACCTGCGAGGAGAACACCTCGGACGGCGTCCCGGCGACGTCGATTTCGGCCCGCAGCGCACCCGAGTGGTACAGCCGCTTCGGCTCGAAGAACAGCACCGGGTCGTCGGACTTGACCGCCTGCTGGATGCCCCAGTAGGCGTCGACGGCGTTGGAGATCGAGACGACCTTGAGGCCCGGGATGTGCGCGAAGAGCGACTCCGGCGACTCCGAGTGGTGCTCGACCGCGCCGATCCCGCCGCCGAACGGCACGCGGATCACGACCGGCATCTTGATCTTGCCCTGCGTCCGGTAGTGCAGCTTCGCCAGCTGCGAGGAGATCTGGTCGAAGCCGGGGAAGATGAAGCCCTCGAACTGGATCTCGCAGACCGGCCGGAAGCCGCGCACGGCCAGGCCGACCGCGGTGCCGATGATGCCGGACTCCGCGAGCGGAGTGTCCAGCACGCGCTGCTCGCCGAAGTCCTTCTGCAGGCCGTCGGTGATCCGGAAGACGCCGCCGAGCTTGCCGACGTCCTCGCCCATGATCAGGACCTTGGGGTCCTCTTCCATGGCCCGGCGCAGGCCGAGGTTGAGGGCCTTGCCGATGGTGAGTTTCTGGAGGTCGCTCATCAGTGCTCACCCGCCGTGGCGAAGCCGTCGAGGTAGGACAGGAACTCTTCGCGCTGCGCGTCCAGCACCGGGTTGCCCTCGGCGTAGACGTTGCTGAAGATCCGCTCCGGCGGCGGCTCCGGCATGTTGAACGTGTACTCGCGCAGGTCCGCGGCGAACGCGTCGGCCTCGGCCTGGACGCTGTCGAAGAACGCCTGGTCGGCGTGGCCGTTGCGGGCCAGGTACGCGCGGACGCGCTCGATCGGGTCCTTGAGCTTCCACTCCTCCAGCTCGTCGGAGAGGCGGTAGCGGGTCGGGTCGTCGGTCGTCGTGTGCGCGTCCATCCGGTAGGTGAACGCCTCGATCAGGACGGGTCCGTTGCCGTGGCGGCACTCGTCGAGCGCCCAGCGGGACACCGCGAGGCAGGCCAGGACGTCGTTGCCGTCGACGCGGATGCCGGGGAAGCCGTAGCCGCGGGCGCGCTGGTACAGCGGCAGGCGCGACTGGCGCTCGGTCGGCTCGGAGATCGCCCACTGGTTGTTCTGGCAGAAGAACACGAGCGGCGCGTCGTAGACGGCGGCCCAAACGAATCCTTCGTGGACATCGCCCTGCGAAGTGGCGCCGTCACCGAAGTAGCAGATCGTAGCTTCGCCGTCGTCGTCGCCGACCTTGCCTTCGAACTTCTGGCCCATCGCGTACCCGGCGGCGTTGAGCACCTGGTTGCCGATCACGATGGTGTACGGGTGGAAGCCGTGGCCCTGGTAGTCCCAGCCGCTGTGGTCGGTGCAGCGGAAGATGCCCAGCAGGTCCTTCATGTCGACCCCGCGCGCGTACGCGACGCCGTGTTCGCGGTAGCTCGGGAACGCCATGTCGTTCGCCTTGAGGGCGCGGCCGGAGCCGATCTGCGCCGCCTCCTGGCCGAGCAGCGGGACCCAGATGCCGAGCTGGCCCTGGCGCTGCATGGCATTCGCCTCGCGGTCGGCCCGCCGGACGAGCACCATGTCGCGGTACAGGCCGCGGAGTGCTTCGGCGTCGACGTCGTCGACGTACTTGTCGAACTGGGGCGACGGAACCCGTTCGCCTTCGGGGGTGAGCAGCTGAGTCAGCTCAGCGCCACCTTCGCTGGTCGCTCGCAGTCCGGCGATCACCTGTTCGGGCGACGGCTGGGCCGCTACGGCGGCCGGCCCGTCTCCAGGTTCCGGGTGCGTCCACTGTTCGGACGGCATGCGCAGTACTCCTCGTGTCGGTGCCTCTGGCGGCCGCTTGTGGCGACCACAGCGACTGCACCGGCGGGGACCAGCGCATCGGGTCCGAAGCGCTCGGTCACCGTCGGCGTTGACGGTTCACGCCGACATCCTGGCACGAAGGTCAGCGCTTTGGTCAGACGCGGTTGCTGATTTGTTGCTGAGAAACCCGCTCTGAACAGGGAAAACGTTAGGAAGCCCGAGCATCGGACCTACGAGAGTAGGGAATCGACGCGCGCGTTCACCAGGCGTGGTGCGGCCGGGTGATCGCGTGATCACCCGCCTCGGGTGGACCGTTGTGATGTGCGGCACTGCCGGACCCCCGTGGCACGATGGCCATGTGGAGCAGAAATCCGTGCGTGAATCCGTAGTGGCGTCCTGGACCAGCGATGTCATCCCGAGCCTGTCCGGGCTGGTGGCGATCCCCGCCTTGTCCCCGGCGTTCGACGCCGAGTGGGCCAAGAGCGGGCACCTCGCCGCCGCCGTCGAGCACGTCCGCGAGTGGATCGCCGGGCGTGACCTGCCCGGCGCGACCCTCGAGATCGTGCAGCTCGAAGCCCGGACCCCCGTCCTGCTCGTCGACGTCCCGGCGACCCCGGGCGCGGCGGACAAGGGCACCGTCCTGATGTACGGCCACCTCGACAAGCAGCCCCCGGTCGGCGGCTGGTCCGAAGGCCTCGGCCCGTGGACGCCGGTGATCCGCGACGGCCGGCTGTACGGCCGCGGGTCCGTCGACGACGGCTACTCGGGCTACGCGGCGACCACGGCGGTCGAAGCCGTGCACGCGGCCGGCGGCGAGCACGCCCGCATCGTGCTGCTGCTGGAGACCGGCGAGGAGTCCGGCAGTCCCGACCTGCCCGCCTACGTCGAGCACCTGGCCGACCGCATCGGCGCGGTGTCGCTGGTGATCTGCCTCGACGCCGGCGGCAGTGACTACGAGCGGTTGTGGCTGGTCACCAGCCTGCGCGGGATGCTGCACCTCGACGTCACCGTGCAGCTGCTGGGGTCGGCGCAGCACTCGGGCATCGCGAGCGGTGTCGTCGCGAGCTCGTTCCGGATCCTGCGTCACCTGATCGAGCGCCTCGAGGACAGCGCGACCGGCGAACTGCTGCTGGACGAGCTCAAGGTGGACGTGCCGGCGAACCGGCTGTCGGAGCTCAAGGCCGTCTCGCAGGACTTCCCGGAGGCGCTGTCGAAGGCGTTCCCGCTGGTCGAAGGCGGGCGGGTGATGACGGAAGACGCGCTGGAGCTGATGCTCAACAACGCGTGGCGCCCGACGCTGTCGGTGATCGGCGCCGACGGCTTCCCGAAGCCCGCCGACGCCGGCAACGTCCTGCGCGAGAGCACCACGCTCACCCTGAGCTTCCGGCTCCCGCCGACGGCCGACGCCGAGAAGGCGCTCGAAGTCGTGAAGCACGCCCTGACCACCGACGTCCCGTACGGCGCGAAGGTCACGCTGGACTCGCCGCAGGCCGAGAACGGCTGGAACGCGCCGACCGAGTCGCCGTGGCTGACGACGGCCCTGCGCACGGTCGGCGACGAGGTCTTCGGCCAGCCGCACCGCGCGACCGGCATGGGCGGCTCGATCCCGTTCATGGGCCTGCTCTCGCAGAAGTACCCGGACGCGCAGTTCCTGGTCACCGGGGCCTGCGGGGCCGACTCGAACATCCACGTCCCGGACGAGTGGCTGCACCTGGAGTACGCGCAGCAGGTCACCGAGGCCGTCGCGCACATCCTGGACGCGCACGCCCGCGGCTGACCGCTTTACGGTAAAGCGACGCCGCAGGCGTCGCGGAAGGCCGCGGTGGCGGCGTCGAGGTAGGCGGGAAAAGCCTGGGCGCCGTCCGTGTCGATCCAGCGGTCGAAGGCGTCGCCGAGGATGATCGCCGCGACCTGGGCTGCCGGTTTCGCCAGCTCGGGCGCGGTGCCCCGGCGTTCGAGGGCTTCGCGGATTGCGGTCGTGACCGCGGCCGCCTTGCTGCGCTCGCGTTCGCCGAGTTCGGGCGTGGCCGCGATGACCGCCCGGCGTTCCGGTGACGGGTCGATGAGCTGCGTGACCCGCGTCCCGACCTCGGCCAGCGCGGCGAGGGCCGTGCTCAGCGGCGACTCGCCTTCTTCGGCCGCGAGGACGGCTTCGGCGACCGCGGGCGGCAGTTGTTCCGCACCCGCGAAGAGGACTTCGCGCTTGTCGGGGAAGTAGCGGAAGTACGAGCGGCGCGTGATCCCGGCGCGCTCGGCGATCTGCGTGATCGTCACGGCGTCGTATCCGTGCTCGGCGTACAGCTCCAGCGCGGCTTTCCGCAGCCGGTCCGCGGTTCCGGGATCCCATCTGGCCACGGCTCACCCTAGCTGATGTCTCAGTGTGTCATCACGTGCTAGCCTCGGTGATGACACACTGAGACGTCACGGGAGTCGACATGGAGATCTGGGTACTCGGCGCTTCGGGCCGCACCGGCCGGGCCATCACCGCCGAGCTGGCCGCCCGCGAACTGCCCGCCGTGCTGGTCGGGCGCAATCGCGAGTGGCTGGCCGCGACCGGCTCGAAGTACGTCGTCGCCGACGGCGTCGAGGCGATCGCGGCGGAGATCCGGCGGCAGCGGCCGGCGGTCGTGATCAGCACCATCGGCGACTACGCCGCCACGGCCTCGGCGATCGCGCGGGCGTGCCTGCCCGGCGGCCACTACGTCGACATGGCCGCGGACCCGCTCGCGGTCCGGCGGCTGCTCGACCTGCACGACGAGGCCCTGGCCGGCGGCAGCACGTTCGTCACCGGGGCCGGGTTCGGCGTGCTGGCCACCGAAGCCGTCGTCGCGAAGCTGTGCGAGGGGCGTGACACGCCGAGTCGTGTGGAGGTCGACGCGCTGGCTTCCGTCGCCGCCGAAGAGGGGGCCGTGGGGGCCGCGCTGGCCGCCAGCATCGTCGACGCCGTGACCGCGGTCTCGGCCAGAGGGGCGAAGCCGCGCACCCTCGTCCTGTCGGACGGCGAGACGGCGAAGGTGGCGGGTGTCGACTCGGGTGAGCTGATCGCCGCGCGGCGCGCGAGCGGCGCGGCGGACGTCACGGTCTTCTCCGGGCTCGCCCCGACCGCCCCGGTGGTCCGTGCCCTGCTTCCGCTGCTCGCGCGGCTGGTGTCGATCCCGGCCGTGCGCCGGTTCGCGGTCCGGCGGCTCGCCGCGGTCCGGACGAAGGCGGCACCCCGCCCCCGCACGCACACGTGGGGCCGTGCCGTCATCGCCTGGCCCGACGGCTCGACACGCGAAGGCTGGCTCCGCGCGGACGAAGCCATGGACTTCACCGCGGCGGTCGTGGCCGAAACCGCGGCCCGCCTCGCGCGCGGCGAAGGCAAGCCCGGCGCGTACACGCCGGCGGCGGTCTTCGGCGCCGGCCTGGCCGAGGCGGCGGGCGGGACCTTCCTGCTCTAAGCCAGCCGCGTCAGGTGCACCGAGACGTCCAAAGTGGACTGCCCGCCGCCGGTGAAGATGCCCTTCAGCGGCGCCACGTCCGCGTAGTCCCGGCCCATCGCCACCCACACGTGCCGCGGGCCGACCGGGATGGCGTTCGTCGGGTCGTACGCCCACCAGCCGCCGGTCCAGACGTCGACCCAGGCGTGCGACTCGCCCTCGACCACCTCGCCGAGCTTGCCCTCCGGGTTCGTGTGCAGATAACCGGACACGTACCGGGCCGGGACGCCGATCGCCCGCAGCATCACCAGCGTGACGTGCGCGAAGTCCTGGCAGACGCCTTCGCGCGCCTGCCAGGCGTCGGTCGCCGTCGAGTGGACGCCGGTCGTGCCCGGCTGGTACTTGAGCTGCTCGTTGACCCACTCGCACACCGCGAGCACCGCGTCCGCCGGGTCGAGGCCCGTCCGCAGCGCCCGGGCCTCGCGGGCCAGGGTGAGGTCTCGCGGGGTGTAGTCGGTCGGGGTCAGGTACTCGGTGCGGTGGTCGATCACCGTCTCGGACCGCAGGTCCTTCCACGACGCCGTCCGGATCGGTTCGGCCTCGTCCGCGGTCTCGACGACGGAGGTAGCGAGGACGGTGAACTCGGTGTGCGGCGCGTGGAGGTCGAACGACGTCACGACCGTGCCCCAGTAGTCCGTGTACCGGTAGGCGCGGGTGGCCGGGGTCGTCTCGATGCGCGTGGCCACCGTCGTCTGGCGGCGGTCGGAACGCGGGGTCAGCCGGGCTTCGTTGTACGACTGCGTCGCCGGGGTCGCGTACCGGTAGCCCGTCCGGTGCGCCACGCGCAGCTGCCACGTCACAGCGAAACCTCCGCGCCGCTCCACGCCACCCACGGGGACGTGCTGAAGTACTGCAACGAAACCGCTTCCCCGATCTCCCGGATCGACGTCTGCAACGCCCCGAGCCGCCGCGGCAGGTCGGGGAGCAGGTCCGAGGGGCGGAGGAACTCCAGCTCGCTGCGGGCGCGCCCGAGTTCTCGCAGCGCCTCGGACTTCTCGTTGCCGCGCGAGCCGCCGCCCGGGTCGAGCCGCTGCAGGCACTCCTCGGCCTGGCGCAGCGCGTGGAACACCGAACGCGGGAACAGCGTGTCCCGCAACAGGAACTGCACGACGCGCCCGGCGTCCAAGGCACCCCGGTACGTCCGCAGGTAGGTGTCCTGCGCGCCGGCCGAGCGCAGCACGGTGATCCAGCCGGGCGAAGACGCGCGGTCGGCGACCCGGGACAGCAGCAGCCGCACCACCATGTCGGCGCGTTCGATCGAGCGGCCCAGCACCATGAACAGCCAGCCTTCGTCGCGGCTCATCGTCGAGTCGGCCAGCCCGGCGAACATCGCCGCGCGCTCCTCGACGAACGACAGGAACGCGTGCGGGTCGGCGCGCCGGGCGTAGCGCTGCCGGTCCGGCACCGCGTTCCAGGTCGCGTTCAGGCACTCCCACAGCTCGGTCGAGACGACTTCGCGGGCACCGCGCGTGTTTTCGCGCGCCGAGTTGATCGAGCCGACGATCGACGCCGGGTTGTCCTTCCCGTACGCCACCAGCTCGGTCAGCTTCCACACGTCGAGCGACTCGGTGCCCGCCGGGTCGATGCCCAGGACGGCCAGCAGCTGGCGGCTCGCGTGGTCCGGGTCGACGGTCGCGTCTTCGAGCAGCTGGTGGACCGAGACGTTGAGGATGCGGGAGGTGTCGTCGGCGCGTTCGACGTACCGGCCGATCCAGTACAGCGACTCCGCGTTGCGCGCGAGCATGCGTACCCTCCCTAACTCTGCTGTTGCTGTTGCTGCTGCTGGGACGTCGTCAGCTCGGGCCCCTGTTCGGCGGCCAGCCCGTCCAAAGTGGACACCGCACCGAGCGCGGGCTGCTCCAGCTCGCGTTCGGCCGTCGACGCCCGGGACGCCAGCACCCACGTGTCCTTCGAACCGCCGCCCTGCGAGGAGTTCACGACGAGGCTGCCCTCCGGCAGCGCCACCCGTGTCAAGCCGCCGGGCAGCACGAAGATCTCCTTGCCGTCGTTGACCGCGAAGGGCCGCAGGTCGACGTGCCGCGGCGCGAGCCGGTCGTCCACCTTGGCCGGCACGGTCGAGAGCTGGACCACCGGCTGCGCGATCCAGCCGCGCCGGTTCGCGCGCACCTTGCGGCGCAGCGTCGCCAGCTCCGCCGGGGTCGCCTCCGGGCCGAACACGATCCCGTAGCCGCCGGAGCCTTCGACCGGCTTCACGACCAGCTCGTCGAGGTGGGCCATGACGTGGTCGAACTCCTCCGGCAGCCAGCACCGGAAGGTGTCCACGTTGGGCAGCAGCGGCTTCTCGTTCAGGTAGTACTTCACCATTTCCGGCACGTAGGTGTAGACGAGCTTGTCGTCGCCGACGCCGTTGCCGATCGCGTTCGCGATCACCACGTTCCCCGCGCGGGCCGCGTTCTGGATGCCCGCGACGCCGAGCACGGAGTCCGGCCGGTAGTGCACCGGATCGAGGAACTCGTCGTCGATCCGCCGGTAGATGACGTCGACCTGGCGCTCGCCCTCGGTGGTCCGCAGGTAGACGACGTTGTCGCGGCAGAACATGTCGCGGCCTTCGACGAGCTCCACGCCCATCAGCCGGGCCAGCAGCGAATGCTCGAAGTACGCCGAGTTGTGCACGCCGGGGGTGAGCACGACGACCGTCGGGTCGGCGACGTTCGCCGCGGACGCCGCGCGCAGCGCCCGCAGCAGGTGCGACGCGTAGTCGCCGACCGGGCGCACCCGGTGCTGGGCGAACAGGTCCGGGAAGACCCGCGCCATCGTGCGCCGGTTCTCCATCACGTACGACACCCCGGACGGGTTGCGCAGGTTGTCCTCCAGCACGCGGAACGTGCCCTCTTCGTCACGCACGAGGTCCACTCCGGATACGTGGATGCGCACGCCGTTCGGCGGGGTGATGCCGAAGGCCTCCCGGCGGAAGTGCTCGCACGAGGTGATCAGCCGCCGCGGCAGCACGCCGTCGCGCAGGATCTGCCGGTCGCCGTAGACGTCGGCGAGGAACGCCTCGAGCGCGCGGACGCGCTGGGCGACCCCGCGCTCGAGCTTCGCCCACTCGGCCGCCTGGATCACCCGCGGCACCAGGTCCAGCGGGAACGGGCGCTCCTGGCCGGACAGCGAGAACGTGATGCCCTGGTCGACCATCGCCCGGTCCAGCGCCTGCGCCCGCGAGTGCAGGTCGTGCGCGTCGAGGGCCGCGATCGACTCGTACAGCGCCCGGTACGGGCCGCGGACCGTGCCGTCGGCGGCGAACATCTCGTCGTAGGCGCCGGCGTGCGGCCGCTCGGGCGAGAGATATCCGTCGAATCGGGCGCCCGGACGGGTGATCCGGCTGGTCGCCGCCTTCCTCGCGCGTCGACCGGACGGGGGCAGCCGCGGCGGGGTGGCGTTCATGGACGCATCCTCGCTCACCGTGTGCTTCGGACGCGACACTCGCGCGCTGCTGTAAACACCGCTGTAACTTCACGGTGCTGTGCTTTGGTATGGATGAGTGGCAATATGCGTGCTCTCAGAACCTGAGAACTACAAGGAGTGACGACGTGGCCCGAGGAACCCAGCTGAAGGCGATCGCCCTGCTGCCGGCGTTCGCCCTGGTCGGCTTGACCGTGGCGTGCGGAGCGGGAGGCAGTGGCGCGGGCAACGTCAGCTCCAGCTCCGCGGCCGCCCCGGGCACCGGATCGGGTGACATCGGCACGGTCGCCAAGGACGACAAGCTGGCGGCCATGGTCCCCGACGCGATCAAGGCCGACGGCAAGATCCTGGTCGGCCAGGACCAGAGCTACCCGCCGAACGAGTTCCAGGACGAAAGCGGCAAGGTCACCGGCTTCGACGTCGACCTCGGCACCGCGATCGGGCAGAAGCTGGGCCTGAAGATGGAGTTCCAGAACTCCGCCTTCGACGGGATCATCCCGGGCATCCAGGCCGGCAAGTACGAGCTCGCGATGTCGTCGTTCAGCGTCAACGCCGAACGGCTCCAGATCGTCGACATGGTCAGCTACTACAAGGCGGGGACGTCGCTCGGCGTGCTCAAGGGCAACCCCGACAAGCTGAACGTCGACGACCTCTGCGGCAAGAAGATGGGTGTCCAGAAGGGCACCACGCAGGTCGACGACCTGCAGACCCGCTCGCAGAAGTGCACCTCGGCGGGCAAGCCGGCGATCGACGTCACCCAGCTGCAGGCCCAGACCGACGTGAACCTCGCGCTGACCGCGAAGCGGGTGCAGGGCGAGCTGGCCGACTCCCCGGTCGTCGACTACGCGGTCAAGCAGACCAATGGGCAGCTCGAGGTCGTCGGCGACCCGTACGACACGGCGCCCTACGGCATCATCCTGAAGAAGGGCAGCGGCGACTACGCCAAGGCGGTCCAGAGCGCCGTCCAGGCCCTGATCGACGACGGCACCTACAAGAAGATCCTCGACAAGTGGGGCCTGTCGGCGGCCGGCGCGGTCACCAAGTCGGAACTCAACCCGGCGGCCTCCTGAGCCGGGCAGAGAGGGCTCAGCAAGTGTCCAGTTCCCCCGACGCGCCCCCTGGTGAACGGGTGCCCGTCGACACCGAACCCATCAAGGCCGTCCCGGTGCGCCACTACGGGCGCTGGGCGGCCGGGGTGGTCGTCCTCTTCGTCGCCTTCATCGTCGTTCGAAGCATCGTCACGAACGACAACCTCGGCTGGCCGGTCGTCTGGGACTACATGTTCAACGACCGCGTGCTGCGCGGTCTGCAGAACACCCTGATCCTGACCGTGATCTCGATGCTCATCGGCATCGTGGGCGGTGTCCTGCTGGCGGTGATGCGGCTGTCGCCGAACCCGCTGACCAAGGGCGCCGCCGGCATCTACATCTGGCTGTTCCGCGGCACCCCGCTGATCACCCAGCTCGTGTTCTGGAACTTCCTCGCGTTCGCCTACCCGCGGCTCGGCCTGGGGATCCCGTTCGGGCCGGAGTTCGTCTCGTGGGACACGAACACGCTGATCAACCAGTTCACGGCGTCGCTGCTCGGCCTCGGGCTCAACGAGGCCGCGTACATGGCGGAGATCGTGCGCGGCGGCATCCAGTCGATCGACAGCGGTCAGCTGGAGGCGGCGTCCGCGCTCGGCATGAAGCGGACGACCACGCTGCGGCGGATCATCCTGCCGCAGGCGATGCGGGTGATCGTGCCGCCCACCGGCAACGAGACCATCGCGATGCTGAAGACCACGTCGCTGGTGGTCGCGATCGGCTACTTCGAGCTGATGGTCGCCGTCCAGACCATCTACGCACAGAACTTCAAGACGATCCCGCTGCTGCTCACCGCGGTGATCTGGTACCTGTTCATGACGTCGATCCTGACGCTCGTCCAGATCCAGATCGAGAAGTACTTCGCCCGGGGTACCGCGCGCGACGTCACCCCGCGGACCGGCCTGCGCAGCCGGTTGTTCGGCCGGGGCGGAGGAGGGACCGCATGACCCCCGTCGTTTCCGCGCAGAAGATCTGCAAGAGCTTCGGCAGCGTCGACGTCCTCAAGGGCATCGACCTCGAGGTGCACGAACGCGAGGTGCTCTGCCTGATCGGGCCGTCCGGCTCGGGCAAGTCGACGCTGCTGCGCTGCATCAACCACCTCGAGAAGATCGACGCCGGCCGGCTCTACGTCGACGGCGTGCTGGTCGGCTACCGGCAGCGCGGTGACAAGCTGCACGAGCTGCGCGAGAAGGAGGTGGCGCTCCAGCGCAAGGACATCGGCATGGTGTTCCAGCGCTTCAACCTCTTCCCGCACATGACGGCGCTCGAGAACGTCATGGAGGCGCCGATCCAGGTCCGGCGCGAGCCGAAGGCCCAGGTCCGGCAGCGTGCGCTGGAGCTGCTGGAGCGCGTCGGGCTCGCCGACAAGGCGAAGAACTACCCGGCGCAGCTGTCCGGCGGGCAGCAGCAGCGCGTCGCGATCGCGCGGGCGCTGGCGATGCAGCCGAAGCTGATGCTGTTCGACGAGCCGACGTCCGCGCTGGACCCCGAGCTCGTCGGCGACGTCCTGGGCGTGATGAAGCAGCTCGCCAAGGACGGCATGACCATGGTCGTCGTCACGCACGAGATGCAGTTCGCGCGCGAGGTGGCGGACAAGGTCCTGTTCATGGACGGCGGCGTCGTCGTCGAAGAGGGGCCGCCCGACCAGGTCATCGGGGACCCGCGGGAGGAGCGGACCAAGTCGTTCCTCGCCCGCGTGCTCAACCCCAACGCCTGAGGAGCCCGACGGCGGAAACGGTGTTCCGGCACCGTTTCCGCCGTTTTTTCGCTACCTTGATGGCGGGGTGAGGGAGGGGTCATGTCGACGGAAAGCGCGTTGCCGCCGCTCGACCCCTTCGCGGGCATCCCGGACCGCCGGTACGAGGTCAAGGCCTCCGAACTGCTGAAACCCGGCAACGCGGGCCTGATGCGCTGGCGGCGTCAGGCCACGAACGCCCCGATCGTCTACGTCGAGGACGCCTACATCACCGGGACGCTGGACCTGCGGGCCGCGGACCTGAAGTACCTGTTCCGGTTCGAGCGGTGCCGGTTCGAGCAGCCGCCGGACGTGCGCGAGGCGAACCTGCTCGGGCTCGTGTTCCGCAAGTGCTGGCTGCCGGGGCTCAAGGCCCGCAACATGCGCAGCCGCAACGACGTCCGGCTGATCCGCAGCGTCGTGCAGGTCGACGGCGACCGGCGGGAGATCGAGGAGACGACCGTCCAGCGCGGCGACGACCGCGAGCGCGGCATGCCGAACGCCGCGGTCAACCTGACCGACGCGGTCATCGAGGGGTCGATGGTGCTGACCCGCACGGTGATCTCGCACCCGCACGGCAAGGCGATCCAGGCGGACCGGCTCGTGCTGACCGGCGCGCTGCTGGCCTACCGGATGGTCGCGAACGGCGAAGTCCGGCTCCCGGGCGTGCGGACCGGCGGTAACGTCAACTTCTCGGGTGCGACGCTGAACAACCCGGACGGCTTCGCGCTCAACGGCAACGGCCTGCACATCGGCGGCAGCCTGCTGTGCGAGGTGGACAACTACGGGCCCGCGAGCCAGCGCAAGCGCTTCTCCGCCACCGGGATCATGTACCTGCCGAGCGCGACGGTGGACAGCGACATCTCGTTGCGCGAGGCGAAGCTGACGGTGTCCCAGCACGGCCCGATCGCCGTCGACGCCTGGAAGTCCAACGACCCGTACCTGGACCCGCGCCCGGCGCTGGTCGCCGACCGGATGCGCGTGGACGGCAACGTCGAGCTGTCCGACGGCCTGCAGGCGCTGGGCACGCTGCGGATGGTCAACGCCCGCATCGGCGGCTCGCTGCGGCTGGCCGGCGCGGAGATCCGCGTCGAGCGCGGCAAAACCGTGCCGTACTACGACCGCGCCCTGCACCTGGACGGCACCGAGATCGGCGGGGACATCGAGGCGACGAGCCTGCGCGTCCCGGCCGGCCAGCTGCGCCTGGCCGACGTCACGATCGGCGGCAACTTCCTGGCCTGGAACTCGATGTTCCGCCACCCCGGCCGGGACGTGTTCTCGGCGCGCCGGTCGAAGATCGCGGGCAACTTCCAGCTGACGGACGCCACGATCCACGGCACGCTGCGCCTGCAGGGCGTGGACGTCGGCGGCAGCATCAACCTGGCGGGCACCCGCCTGACCGACCCCGGCCGCCGCGCGACCAGCAGTTATTCCCTCGACGTCCGGACCGGCCGCGTCGGCCGCGACCTGACGCTGCGGGACAACAACGGCCGCCCGTTCGTGGCGGAGGGCGGCGTCAACCTCGACGGCGCCCAGGTGGCCCGGCGCGTCGACCTGCGCGGCTCCCAGCTGGGCTCGCTGCCGCCGTTCGGCGTGGCCTTGGACGCGGGCGACGTCGCTGCGGACGAGTTCGTCCTGACGCCGAGTTCGCCACCGGCCGGCCGCGTGGTGCTGCGCCGGGCCCACTGCGGAACGCTGAGCGACAACAACCAGTTCTGGGCCGCGTCCGAGGGCATCGAGCTGGACGACTTCCGCTACGACGCGTTGAAGAAGGGCATCCCGCTCGACGACGACAAGGCGCTGGACGAGCGGATCGAGCTGCTGCGCAAGGCCATGCGCGGCTACCGCCCGGGTCCGTACGACCAGCTGGCCCACATGCTGCGCGCGGCGGGGAACGAAGAGCACGCCTCGACGGTGGCGCTGCGCAAGCAGCAGTTCCGCTACGAGGCCTTGGCCCGCGGCTTCAAGTTCTTCGGCCCGGGAGTCCGGCTGTGGAGCTGGCTCCAGCGATCGATGGTCGGCTACGGCTACCGCCCGGTGCGGGCGCTCGGCTGGCTGCTGGCGCTGCTGGTGCTGGGCAGCCTGTGGTTCGGCTTCGGAACGGACGACTGCGTGACGTGGAAGTCGGCGGAGCCGGCGCACCAGGTCATCGCGAACGGCCGGCGGTGCGTGGTCAACCAGCAGGACACCGGCCTGCAGTGGAACCCGGTGATCTACACGGCGGACCTGCTGGTCCCGATCGTCGACTTCGGCAACAAGTCGCGGTGGTACATGCACGGCGCGGACAACTGGGTGGCGGCGGGCTTCACGGCGTCCGGCTGGATCCTGGCGACCACCGTGGCGGCGGGCGTGAGCCGCATGCTGCGCCGCGACAGCTGATCAGTCGATGAACCGGGACCAGAACGGGATGTACCTGGGGCCGTCCGGTGGGGCCGCGCTGATGCCGGCCGCGAACTCGCGGTGCAGGTAATCCCGCAGGTCACTGCCGTAAACGACGATGTCCGTCTGGTACACCGACAGCACCGGATAACCCACCGTGCCCGGCAGACCGGGCAGGTACCGGTGGCCGCACACCGGCACCAGCTGCGGCACGTCGGCCAGGCGCCGCCGGGCCTCGCGGACCGCGTCCTCGGGGCCGACCGGGCGCGTGCCCCAGTCCGGCAGCCAGAAGCCGTTGTGCTCGACGTCGTACAGCACGCCGTCGACCGGCCACGCCAGCCGTTTGCGCAGCTGCTCGGCGTTGCCGCAGCGCCAGTCCGGCCAGCGGTCGCCGATCGGGACGCCGGCGGCCAGGAACGTCCGGTGGTCGGCGGCGAAGCGGAAGCCGAACCGGCGTTCGACGTCGTCGAGCTCGGCTTCGCTCAGCCCGGGACGCACGGGTTCCCGGAGGTTCTCCTGCAGGTGCCGCGCCTCCTCCGGGGTGAGGGCGCCGGCCGGCTGGACGGGGGTCATGACCCGAGCCTAAGCGGCGGCTCACCCGCCCGCGCCTCCTTTTTCGCGCTCTCGCAGGTGGCCACGGCCGGGTGAGTTTGTTCTCTCATCGGGCGGACCGCGGAACAGAGCGTGAACGCGTGTAGTTCACTCATGCCGTGACTTCTCCACGACCGCAGAGCCGCGTGCGCGCCCCCGAGCTGCGCGGCGACGTCTGGCTGAACACCGGCGGCCGCCCGCTCACCCTCGCCGAGCTGCGCGGCCGCGTCGTGCTGCTGGACTTCTGGACCAGCGGCTGCATCAACTGCCTCCACGTGCTCGACGAGCTGCGTCCGCTGGAGGCCGAGTTCGCGGACGTGCTGGTCACCATCGGTGTTCACTCGCCGAAGTTCCTGCACGAGGGCGAGCGCGCCTCGATCGAGGCCGCGGTCCGCCGCTACGACGTCCACCACCCGGTGGTCAACGACCCGAAGATGGACCTGTGGTCGCAGTACGCGGTCCGCGCGTGGCCGACGCTGGTCGTCGTCGACCCCGAGGGGTACGTGGTGCACGTCGCCGCGGGCGAAGGGCACGAAGAGGCGCTTCGCCGCGTCATCGCGGACCTCGTGACGAAGCACGAAGCGAAGGGGACGCTCCGGCGCGGTGGCAGCCCGTACGTGCCGGTCGAGGAGCAGACCGGCGAGCTGCGGTTCCCGAGCAAGGCCGTCGCCACCGCCGAGGGCCGCGTGCTGGTCGCCGACACCGGGCACCACGCGATCGTCGAGTTCGCGTCCGACGGCGAGACCGTCATCCGCCGCTTCGGCAGCGGGGCCCGCGGGAGCCAGGACGGCCCGTTCGACATCGCGACCTTCACCGAGCCGTCGGGCATCGCACTGCTGCCGTACGACATCGCCGAGCGCGTCGGCTACCACGCCGTCGTCGCCGACACGGCCGGGCACCGGCTGCGCGGCCTCGACCTCATCACCGGCGAGGTGACGACGGTCGCCGGCACGGGCGCGCAGTGGCGCACCGGGGCGGATTCCGGCAAGGCCGCCGAAGTCGACCTCACGAGCCCGTGGGACGTCGTCTGGTGGGGCCCGGCCGGCGGGGTCGTCGTCGCGATGGCGGGCAACCACACGTTGAGCGTGTTCGACCCGGTCGGCGGCACGATCCGGCGCTTCGCCGGGACGACCGTCGAAGGTCTTCGCGACGGCGATGTCGGCGAAGCGTTCTTCGCGCAGACGTCCGGCCTCGCCGTCGACGGCGACAAGCTGTGGCTGGTCGACGCGGAGACGTCGGCGCTGCGCTGGATCGAGCCCGACGGCGAGTCGTTCACCGTGCAGACCGCGATCGGCGTCGACCTGTTCTCCTTCGGCCACACCGACGGGCCGGCCGACGAGGCGCTGCTCCAGCACCCGCTCGGCCTCGCCGTGCTGCCCGGCGACAAGATCGCGATCGCCGACACCTACAACGGCGCGGTCCGCCGCTTCGACGTCTTCACCCGCGAAGTGACCACGATCGCCACCGGGCTCGCCGAGCCGCAGGGCCTCCTGCTGCACGACGGCGAGCTGCTGGTCGTCGAGTCCGCGGGCAACCGCATCGGCCCGCTCCCGGCCGCCGAGCCGACGCTCGTCACCGGCGACGCGCACGCCGTGCGCCGCCCGCCGACGGTGCTCGCGCCGGGCGAGATCGACTTTTCGGTGGTGTTCACGGCCCCGCCCGGCGAGAAGCTGGACGACCGCTTCGGCCCGTCGACGCGGCTCGAGATCAGCGCGTCGCCGCCTTCGCTGCTGGCCGACGGCGGCGGGACGGGCACGGACCTCACCCGCAGGATCCGCTTGGCGCCGGGCGTCACCGAAGGCGTGCTGCAGGTCGTCGCGCAGGCCGCGAGCTGCGACGACGGCGGTGACCACCCCGCCTGCCGGATCACCCGGCAGGACTGGGGCGTCCCGGTGCGGATCGAGGACGGCGGAGTGCGCGAGCTGAGCCTGGTCATGGCCGGTGCGCCCCGGACCGGCGAGTAACATGCAGGCCGTGTCTGACGGGCCGAAACTCGAAATCCAGATGCTGCACGACCGGGTGCTCGTGCGGCTGTCGCCGGAAGAAGGCGAGCGCCGCAGCAGCGGCGGCATCGTGATCCCCGCGACCGCACAGGTCGCGCGCAGGCTGGCGTGGGGTGATGTACTGGGCGTAGGCAACAGCGTGCGGAACGTCAAGACCGGCGACCGCGTGCTCTTCAACCCGGAGGACCAGCTCGAGGTCGAGATCCAGGGCGAGGGGCACCTGGTGATGCGCGAACGCGACATCCACGCGGTGGCGACCGAGCGCACCGAGCACGGGACGGGGCTCTACCTGTAGGTCGGGTCCCGCGAAAGGCAGGCGCGTGGCAGACGAAGAGGCGAACGAGGGCGCGGCCGTACGCGAACTCGCCCCCGCAACGGCGACGACGCAATCGCCCGCTGCGGAGGCGGCGGAGCCGGTGATCGAGCCGGCGAGCGCGGAACCGCCCGAGCCACCGGCTGTCCCGGCGGAGCCGCCCACGGCCGAGCTCCCCGCGGTCGCCGAGCGCCTTGCCGCGGCCGAGCCGCCCGCGGCCGCCGACCTGCCTGCGGCCGCCGAGCCTCTTGCGGCAGCCGAGCCACCTACGACCGCCGAGCTCCCCGCGGTCGCCGAGCGCCTTGCCGCGGACGAGCTCCCCGCGGCCGCTGAGCCGCCTGCGTCGCCGATCAGCGATTCGACGCCCGAGTGGCCGGAACCCGCCGAGGTTTCCGCGACCGCCGAACTGCCTGCGGCGGTCGGGGGCGCTGCCGCCGGGGTTCCGCCCGAGTGGCCGGGAGCGGCCGAGGCACCCACCCTCGCCGAGGTGTCCGCCACCGAAGTCAAACCCGAGTGGCCTCCGGTCGTCGCCGCGCCCGCCGTTGGCCCGCCTTCCGGCGACGGCGCTGCCACCACCGATCTCTTCCCCGATGACCTGCTCGGCGAGCTCCTCGAAAACCCCGCGCCACCGCCCGTTCCGGAGACTCCCGCCCGGAAGCTGCGCAAGGGCGTCGCCCGGACCATGATGGCCATCGGGCTCGCGCTCGGGCTCTTCGTCATCCTCTACGCCATCGACCTCCTCGTCAGCGCCGGCGATGTGCCGCGCGGGGTGACCGTGGCCGGCATCGAGGTCGGCGGGCTCTCCCACGCCGACGCCGAAGCCAAGCTGCGCCGGGAACTCGAGCCGCGGCTGATCCGGCCCGTTGTCGTGCACGGCGGGGACGTGCAGGCCGAACTCGTGCCCTCGCAGTCCGGGCTCGGGCTCGACTGGCCCAACACCCTCGGGCTCGCCGGGCACCAGCCGCTCAGTCCGATCACGCGGATCATGTCCTTCTTCACCAGCCGCGAGGTCGGGGTGGCCACCCGCACCGACCCGAACCGGATCGCGCAGGCCGTCCAGGAACTCGCGCAGGGCAAGCTGAACCACCCCGCCACCGAAGGCTCGGTCGGGTTCACGCCGATCGCGGGCAGCGACGGCGGGGTCACCGCCTACCCCGTCCTGCCGCGGCAGGGCCAGCAGCTGACCGACGTCGGCGGCGCCGTGCACACCGTCACCGACCACTGGCTCGACCCCGGCGGGGTCAAGCTCGCCATGGCGATCACGCCCGTGCGCGCGACCGCGGCCGGCGTGCAGGCCGCCTGCCGGCAGATCGTCGTGCCCGCCGTCGCGAAACCCGTCGTCGTGCACGGCGAAGGCAAGGACGTCCCGCTGAAGCCCGCCACGATCGCGTCGGCGTTCCAGTTCGCGCCCGTCGAAGGCGGGGCCCTCGAGGTCCGGATCGACCAGGGCAAGCTGCAGGCCGCCCTCAAGGACCCGCTCGCGAGCACCGAGACCGACGGCAAGGACGCGCAGATCGTCTTCACCGGTGACCAGCCGACGGTCGAGCCCTCCGAGGACGCCCGCAAGGTGGACTGGGAGAAGACCTTCCGCCCGCTGATCGACGTGCTCAAGAAGACCGACGGGCGGGACCTCCCCGTGGTCTACAGCGCGTCGGCGCCCAGCGTGTCCACCGATGCCGCCAGCGCGCTCGGCATCAAGGAGGTCATCGGCGAGTTCACCACCACGGACCTCTCCGGCCCGGCCGTGACGAACAACCGGACGCTCGCCGCCCGCGTGTCCGGCACGATCGTCAAGCCCGGCGAGACGTTCAGCCTCAGCGGCCGCTCCGGCCCGCGCACCGCCGACGCCGGCTACGTCTCCGCCCCCGTCGACGAGGACGGCACCGGCCCGGCCGTCGTCGGTGGTGGCGTCTCCCAGCTGGCGTCCACTTTGTACAACGCCGCCTACCTCGCCGGCCTGGCCGACGCCGGCCACCTGGACCACGACCACTACCTCGACCGCTACCCCGCCGGCCGGGACGCCAAGGCCGTCAACGCCGACGGCAGTCCGGTCGAGCTCAAGGTGACCAACGACGCGGCGACCGGCATCGCCGTCCAGGCCACCGTCTCCGGCGACTCGGTGACCGTCCGGATCTGGGGCACCCGGCACTTCCGCGTCGAGGGCCAGACCGGGGCCCAGACGCCCGGCGACCCGCCACCGATCCAGTTCGGCTCCGGTGGGAGCGGGCCGTGCCAGCCCTCGATCGGGACGTCCGGCTTCAGCGTCACCGACACGCGCGTGCTCTACGACATCGCGAGCGGCACCGAGGTCCGGCGTACGTCGCACACGGCGACCTACGGTCCGCGTCCGACCGTGCTCTGTTGAGTTGTCAGCGAAGGACCATGCACCCCGCCTCCTCGAAGTCGCGCAGCCACGACGGCTCCCGCAGCTGCTTGTTCCACCGCAGGTCGAGCTTGTCCAGTTTGGACAATCCGGCCAGCGACGCGGGCAGGGTGGTCAGGGCGTTCTCCCGCAGGTCCAGCTGACGCAGCTCGCTCAGCGAGCCGATCGACGACGGCAGTGAAGTCAGCCGGTTACCGCGCAGGTGCAGCTCCCGCAACGCACTCAGCGCGCCGATCGACTCCGGCAGCGCGGTCAATTCGTTGCGGTAGAGCCGGAGTTCGCGCAGCGCCGCGAACCCGGACAGGTCCGCGGGCAGCGCCGTGAGCCGGTTGTCCGTGCAGCCCAGGTACCGCAGCCGGCTCAGCCGGCACCAGGCAGCCGGGAACTCCGTCAGGCGGTTGTCGCTGACGTACAGGTACTCGGTCAGGCCGGGCAGGTCGCCCAGCTCGTCCGGCAGCGACTCGAACCGGTTGTGCGCCAGGTCGAGCGTGTGCAACGACGTCAGCGCCGAAATGCCCGACGGCAGCGCGGAAATCCGGTTCGCCGCGAGGTTCAGCACGCGCAGCCCGGTCCGGGACCACAGCGACCCCGGCACCTCCGAGATCGAGTTCTTGTACAGGTCCAGCCGCGTGACGTCGGGCGGCAGCGGAGGCACCGACGTCAGCCCCTGATCGCTCAGCTCCACCGCTGTCATGCCGGCCGCCTGGTCCGGGGCAGCAGCGTCCAGGTCGCCGCGTTGTCCGGAGTGGACACCTGGATCCGCAGGCCGGGTGCCTCCGACACGGCCAGTTCGGTCAGCCGGAAGTGCATCCGGCCCGCCCGCGGGTGCTCGAACTCCCGCACCCTCGGCCGCGGTTCCGCCACCTCGTGCCGCGCCCACAGCCCGGCGAACTCGGGGCTCAGCGCGGACAGCCGCCGGATGTCCTCCTCCCACGCCGGATCCCCGACGTGGCTGCCGTACTCGGCGCGCATCCGCGCGACCATGTGCGGCACCTCGTCGTCGTAGTTCAGCAGGAACCGCCGCGCGTTCGGCTCGGTCACGCAGCACCACAGCAGGTTCTTGTGCAGGCACGGCAGGCTGTGCCACTCCCGGAACAGGTCCTCCTGCGCCGCGTTCGACTCCAGCACGTCGAACCGGCCGTTGACGACCGTGGCGGGCAGCGGATCCAGCGCGCGCAGCACCTCGCGCACCGCCTCCGGCACCACCTCGACCGGCGACGGCAGCCGCGACGGCGTCAGCTCCGCCAGCCGGTACAGGTGTTCCCGCTCGGGGTGGTCCATCCGCAGCGTGCGCGCCACCGCGTCGAGCACCTGCGCGCTCGCGTTGATCGGCCGCCCCTGCTCCAGCCACGTGTACCAGGTGACGCCGACGCCGGCGAGCAGCGCGACCTCCTCCCGCCGCAACCCGCTCGTGCGGCGCCGCACGCCGGGCGGCAGCCCGACCTCCTCCGGGCCGATCCGCGCGCGGCACGCCTTGAGGAACTGGCCGAGTTCCTCCCGGCGGCTGGTGTGGACCTGCATCGACGTCATGCGGACCATGGTGCCCGAGGGGTACGACAGTTTTCGGCGATGCGGGTGTTCCCAGTACCAGCACCAGCAGGCTCTCTCCGCCCGGAACCGGAGAACCCCAAGGTCGGACGCATGACACTGACCACATCCGCCCCGGCCACCCCGGACCGGGCCGCGCGGCCGGACCGGCGGCCGTGGTTCATGCTGGCCGTCCTGCTGCTCGGCCAGTTCATGGCGCTGCTCGACGTCACCGTCGTGAACGTCGCCATGACCGACATCCGCACCGACCTGCACGCGTCCGGCGCCGCGCTGCAGCTCGTCGTTTCCGGCTACACCGTGGGCTACGCGATGCTGCTTATCACCGGCGCCCGCCTCGGCGAGCTGTTCGGGCGGCGACGGCTGTTCGTCACCGGCGTCGTCGCCTTCACCGTCTGCTCGCTGCTCTGCGGCCTGGCGCCCGGCGCGGGCCTGCTGATTGTCGCGCGGATCGCACAGGGCGCCGGCGCCGCGCTGATGATGCCGCAGGTCATCAGCGTCATCCAGGCGCAGTTCAGCGGTCCCGCGCGGGCCAAGGCGCTCAGCGCGTACACCGCGGTCATCTCGGTCGCGTTCGTGGCCGGCCAGGTCCTCGGCGGGGTGCTCGTCGGCGCGGACCTCTTCGGCGCGGGCTGGCGGCCGATCTTCCTGGTGAACGTGCCGATCGGCGTGCTCGTGGCCGCGCTCGCCCTGCGTCTGGTGCCCGGCGGCGCGGCGAAGGCGGGCCGCCGGCTCGACTTCGCCGGCCTCGCGATCGCCGTGCCCGCGGTGGTGCTCGTCGTGCTGCCGCTGGTCCTCGGGCACGAAACCGGCTGGCCCGCGTGGACCTTCGGCTCGCTGGCGGCGGGCGTGTTGCTGGCGGTGCTGTTCGTGGTCGTGGAACGCCGGGTGCGCGACCCGCTCGTCAACCTCGGCGTCCTCAAGGTCCGCGGGGTCGCGCCGGGACTGGCCGCGCTGGCCACCGGGGTGGCGTCCTACGGCGGGTTCCTCTTCTGCGTGGCCCTGCACCTGCAGGCCGGCCTCGGCGAGACGGCCCTGTCCGCGGGGCTCTCCATGGCGCCCGGCGGCGTGGTCTTCGGCATCTGCGGGTTCTTCTGGCACAAGCTGCCCGAGCGCGTCCACGCGGCGCTGACGCCGTGCGGTTACGTCGGGTCGGCGGTCGCGTACGCCTTGCTGGGCGTCAGCCTGAAGGACGGCGGAAACGGCGGCGCGCTGTTCTTCGCCGCGCTCCTGCTCTTCGGCCTTTCGATGGGCCTGGCGTTCGGGTCGCTGATGGCGCACGCGCTCACCCACGTCCCGCTCGCCGGCGCCGCGGACGCCAGCGGCCTGCTCACGACGACGTTGCAGCTCGGCCAGGTCGTCGGGGTGGCGACGTTCGGCAGCCTGTTCCTGACCCTCGCCGCCGGTTCCTCGGCGCACGCCATCACCACGACGATGACCTGGGCCGCGGCCCTGCTGGTGGTGGGCGCCGGGTTCGCTGTGGTGCTCGCCCGCGCGTCGGCCGAGCAGTAGGCACGCAAAAGCCCGGCCGGTTCACCCGAAGGTGGACCGGCCGGGCCGAGGCTCCTGGGTGTTACCGGGTTACCCCACGACGGCCGTACAGGCCCGCGGCGATGCTGACACCGATCGCGGCCAGGACCACCTGGGTGAGGATCTCCAGCCAGTCGATGCCCTTGGTGTCCGCGTACCCCAGACCGCGCGCGATCGCCGTGCCGATGAAGGCGGCGATGATACCGATCACGATGGTCAGCCAGATCGGGATGTTCTGCTTGCCGGGAGCGACCAGCCGGCCCAGAACACCGATGATCAGCCCGACGATGATGGCGCTGATGATGCCGGCGATAGTCATCGACTTTCTCCTCTCGGTGATCGCGGGACCGGCCACTCGGTCCCGCGACTCTTGCTGACGGAATTCCCCGGCGATATGGCCGCGAAACGCCGAAGGGCCCCTTCCGTGTCGGAAGAGGCCCTTCGGCGGTATGCGTTGATCAGAACGCGGCTTCGTCGAGCTCCATGAGCGCGTTGTCAGCGGCCTCCACGATGGCGCGGCGGGCGGTCAGCTCCGGCAGCACCTGCTTCGCGAAGAACGAGGCCACGGCGATCTTGCCCTCGTAGAACGGGGTGTCCTTGGCGGACGCGCCCGCGTCGAGCTTGCCGATGGCGACCTCGGCGTGCTTGAGCAGCTGCCAGCCGATGAGCAGGTCGCCGACCGACATCAGCAGGCGGACCGTGTGCTGGCCCACCTTGTTGATGCTCTGCGGGTCCTCCTGCGACGCGGTCAGGTAGCCGATCAGCGAGCCGAGCATGCCCTGGGTGTCCTCGAGGGCCTGCTTGAGCAGCGCGCGCTCGTTCTTGAGCCGGCCGTTGCCCGCTTCGGACTCGATGAACTTGCTGATCTCGCCGGCGACGAACGCGAGCGACTGGCCCTTGTCGCGGACGATCTTCCGGAAGAAGAAGTCCAGCGACTGGATGGCCGTGGTGCCCTCGTACAGCGAGTCGATCTTGGCGTCGCGGATGTACTGCTCGATCGGGTAGTCCTGCAGGAAGCCGGACCCGCCCAGGGTCTGCAGCGACTGCACGAGCTGCTCGGTGGCGCGCTCGGAGCCGACACCCTTGACGATGGGCAGCAGCAGGTCGTTGACGCCGTGCGCGAGCTTCTGGTCGCCCTCGCCGGTCCACAGCTGGTCCTGGAACGACGCGGTGTAGAGGTACACCGCGCGGAGACCCTCGGCGTACGCCTTCTGGAGCATCAGCGAGCGGCGGACGTCCGGGTGGTGCGTGATGGTGACGCGCGGGGCGGTCTTGTTCAGCATGTTCGGCAGGTCGGCGCCCTGGACGCGCTCCTTGGCGTACTCGAGCGCGTTGAGGTAACCCGTCGACAGCGTCGCGATGGCCTTCGTGCCGACCATCATCCGGGCGTACTCGATGACCTGGAACATCTGCGCGATGCCGTCGTGCACCTCGCCGAGCAGCCAGCCCTTGGCCGGGGTGCCGTGCTGGCCGAAGGTCAGCTCGCACGTCGTCGAGGCCTTGATGCCCATCTTGTGCTCGACGTTCGTGACGAAGGCGCCGTTGCGCTCGCCCAGCTCACCGGTCTTCGAGTCGAAGTGGAACTTCGGCACGAGGAACAGCGACAGGCCCTTGGTGCCCGGCTTGGTCTCGATGCCGGGACCCTCCGGGCGCGCCAGCACGAGGTGCATGATGTTTTCGCTCATGTCGTGCTCGGCCGAGGTGATGAACCGCTTCACGCCGTCGATGTGCCAGGAGCCGTCCTCCTGCTTGGTGGCCTTGGTGCGGCCCGCGCCGACGTCCGAGCCGGCGTCCGGCTCGGTCAGCACCATCGTGGCGCCCCAGGCCCGGTCGATCATCAGCTGGGCCCAGTGCTTCTGCTCTTCGGTGCCGTTCTTGTCGACGATCATCGCGAAGTTCGGGCCCGCCATATACATGAACAGCGGGGCGTTCGCGCCGAGGATGAGCTCGGACGCGGCCCACTGGACCGTGGGGGGCAGGCCGAAGCCGCCGAGGTCGTTGGTCAGGCCGAGGCGCCACCACTCGCCCTCGATGAGCTGCTGGTAGCTCTTCTTGAAGGACTCGGGGATCTTCACGCTGAACGTCTTCGGGTCGTACACCGGCGGGTTGCGGTCGGCGTCGGCGAAGGACTCGGCGAGCGGGCCGGTCGCGAGCTTGTTCAGCTCGGACAGCACCCCGCGGGCGGTCTCCTCGTCGGACTCGGCGAGCACACCCTTGCCCAGGCGCTCCTGCACGCCCAGGACCTCGAAGAGGTTGAACTCCAGGTCTCGGACGTTGCTCTTGTAGTGGCCCATGTCGTCACTCCAATGTGTTCGGCTCCCCGGCCGGGCACATGTTCGCCTTACTCGCCGGTAACTTCAGGATATTACCTGTGGGTAACCAGAGCAAGCGGATCCGCACTTCCGAGTACCGGATTTCTTGGCTCCGGCCACGGGAAACGGGCTCAGCGCTGCCCCGGGAGCGCCGTTGTGTCGGCAGTCACCGGGAGCTGGCCGTCCTCCGCCCGGGCGACGAGGATGCCACTGCGGAAGGCGATCGTCACGGCGTGTGTCCGGTCCCGGGCGGAAAGCTTGCGCAGGATGCTCTTCACGTGCGTCCGGACGGTCTCGACGGAGAGGAAAAGCAGCTTCGCGATCGCCGAGTTTTCGAGCCCTTCGGCGACCAGCTGGAGCACTTGGTACTCACGCCTGGACAGCGGCATCCCGCCGCGCGGCGCCGGCGGGCTGTCGTGGGCGAGGTCGCCCTTCGGGGCGGCCGCGCGCTTCGGCCGGGCGGTCAGCGCGGCCAGCGCCGGGTCGATGTAACGGCGTTCGCTGTGCGCCCGCCGGATCGCTTCGGCGAGCCGTCGTGAATCGATCGACCGCGGCACGATCGCGTGCGCGCCCGCGGCGATCGCGGCCGCCAGGTACTGCTGGGTGCGGTTCGAGTCCCGGATCAGCGTGACCAGGATCAACGCCGGGTCACCGGCGTTGAGCAGCTTGGTCAGGTGGCAGTTCGGGTCGAGCGCGGAGTCGAGCACGACGACGTCCGGCTTGACCTGTTCGCAGAGCTGCAGGGCCGCGTGGTGGCTGGCGGCCTGCCCGGCCCAGTGCAGCCCCTGGCTGCGGTGCACGAGCGCGGCGAGGCCGTCGCGGAAGATCGGGACCGGGTCGACGACCGCCACGCCGAGACTGCGCCCCCCGGGTCCGGCCGGCCCCGCGGGCCTGCGGGTGGGCTCGATGCCGTGCATCGCGGGCCTCCGTCTCTGCGCCGTCGCTCCTGTGTGCCGGACGTCTCCGGCGCCATCCGGTCGCCCTGCGTGGACCGGCAGAAGTGACTCCTCCTGCTTGGTACGAGTCGCGATTGCGCAGCTCATGACGCCAAATCCCCCTCATGGCCCAATCCGCCGGTCACAGCAAACTTTCAGTAGAAGTCGATCTTGGTGGGGTGGCTCGGCAGGACGGGGAGGGACCTGATGGGGCAGTCGGCGCTACTGAGGGTGGCCCGCGGGCCGTTCAACGATTTCGACAGTCTTCGGATGCGGTCCGCAGGAGAGCGAACTCGGCCGCCAGGCCGGCCGGCGTCCAGTGCGCGTTGAGCCCGCTGGGGTTCGGCAGCACCCAGACGCGGGTGTCGCCGATCCGGTGGTCCTGCGCCCCGACCCGCGCCTTCGGGAAGCCGAACGCGGTCCGGTAGGCGGTGATCCCGACGACGGCCAGCCATTTCGGGCGGTACTCGAGCACCTTGGCGACGAGGAGCTTCCCGCCTTCGCGAAGTTCGTCGTCGGTGAGCTCGTCGGCACGCGCGGTGGTCCGGGCGACGACGTTCGTGATGCCGATGCGGAGGTCGAGCAGCTTTTCCTGCTCGCTCGGTGCGTAGCGCCGCGGGGTGAAGCCGCCGGCGTGGAGTGCGGGCCAGAACCGGTTGCCGGGCCGGGCGAAGTGCTGCCCGAGGGCGCCGGAGTAGAGGCCGGGGTTGATGCCGCAGAAGAGGACGTCGAGCCCGGGGGCGATGACGTCGGGGATGGTCGTGTTGTGCGCTGCGGCCAGCTGGTCCTTGGTGGGTCGGGTGCTCACGGGTCCAGTTTCCGGCACGCGCGGGCCGGCGGCGGCGCGGTCGGGTGACGTGCGGGCACAGCTTGCGGGCATGTCGCCCGGTGCGGGCACGCCTGGGTTTGCCGCGTTCGCCGGCCTGCGCGTGGGCACCGACCGGTCGGAGATCGATCAGCGAGCGCGCCGCACAGCCGGCCGGTTTCCGGCACGCTCGACCCATGGAGGTCACCGCGGACGGCTCGCCCGTCGATGTCTACCGGCTGCTTCCCCCGGACGGCGAGGCCGAGATCGTGTACGCCGCGGTCCCACCCGGGGCCTCGATCCTCGAGCTGGGCAGCGGCGCCGGCCGGGTCACGCATCCGCTGCTCGAGTTCCGCGCGATGCTGTCGCGGGGGACTCGCCCGCCGTAGTCGCGCGCTCGTCGAACCGTTTGCAGCTGCAGCTCAGCGCGCGTTTCACGGTTCCACCGTTTCGCTGGCCGCAAGCCTGTCCACAGGCCTTGGGCAATGTGGACAACGCAGCCTCCAGATCGGCAATTCGGCGGGTTTTGTCGGTGGCCGCCGATACGCTGGAAGCGGGGCCGGCCCCCAGGGAGGGCGGGGGTTTGTTCTGAGGATTTTGGACGGGCCGGCACGCGACAAGCGGGTGTCCGCGGCCCGGCTGCGGGCTCGCGCACCAGGAGTTCACCTGCCGCCGCCTGGCCCTCCACAGCGTTCTGACCTCGGCCGATCTCGCCTTCGACCGCTGGCTCACCCCCGACCACACCTGGTTCACCGCTCAGGCTCGTCGCATGGGGTAGCGGATTCGCCACTTACCTGCGTAACCTGTGTGATCTCCCGCACAGCGCCGTACCGAGGAGGATTTCGTGCAGCTTCCGATCGTCCTCGGGCTGGTTGCGCTGGTCCTCGCCGTCGCCGCGCTCGTCGTCGTCCTGGAAGACCGGCGGGCCGCCAAGCGGGCTGCCCTCCAGCGGAAAGCGCGGTTAGCGCGTCTCGGCGAAGTGGACCCGCTCGCGCCGGGCCGGCTGCACGTCGACCGTTGAACGGCGGAACAGCGCCAGCAGCAGCGCCCCGGACACCCAGCCGACGACTGCGCCGAACGTGTTGTTCATGAGGTCGTCGACGTCGAAGATGCGGTAGACGTGCGGCGCTGTGCCGAAGTTCGCCGTGAGCTGCGTGAGCTCGATGAACAGTGACGCCGCGAAGCCGATCAGCGCGGTGCCGGTCAGGCCGCGGCGCCAGAGGATCCGGGCGAACACCCCGAGCGGCACGAACAGCAGGACGTTCAGGCACGCCTGCTGGAACGTCTGCGTCGTGAACCAGGTCCCGCCGTGCTTGAGCAGCTCCGTGTGGATGTCGGCGATCCACTGGAAGGGGTGCAGCTGCACCGTCTGGACCAGTCGGCGGGTGCCGGGGCCCGGCAGCGGCAGCAGCACGACCGCGAGCGTCATGCAGCCGTAGAGCAGCACCGCCGCCGTCGTGACGATGCCGCGCAGCCGCAGGCCGCCGTGGCGGGCGAGCTGGGTGATCAGCTGCGGGACGAGCACCACGACCCACAGCGCCAGGAACCCGGTGAAGCCGTACTGCAGGGCCGTGAGCTGTGCGTTCGTCATGCCACCGACGTTATGGATCTTGCCGCCGGTGCCGCTTCGGTCGAAGAGCTCGCGCCCATCGGCCACTCGGCCGACCGGCGGTGGGCCGATCGGTCAGGGCCGCGGATCGTCGTCGCGCTCTTCGCCGCGTTCGGCGTGCCACGCGCTGAACACCGTGCCCCCGATGAGCAGGACGACGACCGCCAGCACGATGAGGACGACCTCGATGCCCATCTTTCCCCCACATGTCGGAACGTCCGCCTCATCGGTGCCGCCGGGCGGGGTGTTACCGAAGTCATGGCGGCATAACCGGATGCTGCTTGCGCCGAGCCGGGAATGCCCACGACGCTCGGCACGTCGGAGTCTGTGCAGACGGCGAAAGGAACGCTCATGGCACCGGTCCGGGTCGGCATCGTCGGGCTCAGCGCGAACGGCGGCTGGGCCGCGACCGCGCACGTGCCCGCGCTGGCCGCGGTGGACGGCTACGAACTCCGCGCGCTCGCCGGCAGCAGTGCCGACTCGGCGCGGGTGGCCGGGGAGAAGTACGGCGTGCCGCTGACCTTCGGCGACGCCGGCGAGCTGGCCCGGCACCCGGAGGTCGACCTGGTCGTGGTCGCCGTCAAGGTGCCGCAGCACCGGGCGCTGATCGAGCCCGCGCTGGCCGCGGGCAAGCAGGTGCTGAGCGAGTGGCCGCTCGGCGTCAGCCTGGCCGAAACCGAGGCGCTGGCCGCAGCCGCGCGGGACAAGACGACCGCCGTCGGCCTGCAGGGGCGGTCGGCGCCGGCGTTGCGCTACCTGCGTGACCTCATCAAGGACGGCTACGTCGGCCGCGTGCTCTCGACGTCGCTGATCGCGTCGGGCGCCAACTGGGGGCCGAGCGTGCGGGCCGGCCGCGACTACCAGCTGCACCCCGCCGGCGGGGCGACGATGCTGACCATCCCGTTCGCGCACACCGTCGACGCGCTGGCCATGGTCCTCGGCGGCTTCGGCGAGCTGTCAGCGACGATGGCGACCGTCCGGCCGCGGGTGCGCGACGAGGTCACCGGCGACTCCGTCGAGATGACCGCGCCGGACCAGATCGCCGTGACCGGGGTCCTCACCGGCGGTGCCGTCGCGTCGGTGCACCTGCGCGGCGGGACGTCGCCGGCCACGGACTTCCACTGGGAGATCAACGGCACCGAAGGCACGCTGGTCGTCGAGGCCGCGGACCCGCTGTTCTGGATCGCGAAGCTGACCCTGCGCGGCAGCCGGACCGGCACGCTGGAGAAGCTCACCGTGCCCGCCCGGTACGAGCTGCCGCAGCTGGCCGGCCGCAGCGCCGAGCCGTCGTACAACGTCGCCCACGCCTACGCCCGCCACCTCAAGGGCGATCTGCCCGACTTCGCGCACGCCCTGCGCGTGCACCGGGTGCTCGACGCGGTCCAGCGGTCGGCGGACGGCGGAACCCGGGTCGAGCTGGACGGAGAGTGACCGAGCGGATGCGCCGGAAGGGAAGCCGTTAGGTGACATTCGCTTCACGTCCCTCTTTTGCCCCTGGTAGGTGACTGCTTCGCGAGGCAGAATCCTCCGCCGTGCGCCCGTTCGGGACTCTGGGCGCGAATCGGAGGAAGAACACTCATGAGGCTTTCGACCCGGCTCGCGGTGTTCGCCGCGGCCGCGCTGGCTACGACGGCGGTGACCACCGCACCCGCGTCCGCGGGCCAGCGCCCGGACCCCACGACCGACGTCCGGATCATCGGGTTCAACGACCTGCACGGCAACCTGGAGCCGCCGTCCGGCTCCAGCGGGCGCGTGGTGCAGTCGGACGGCACCACTGTGGACGCCGGCGGGGCCGCTTACCTGGCCACGCACGTGAAGCAGCTGCAGGCGCAGGTGCGCAACTCCTTCGTCGTGTCCGCCGGGGACAACGTCGGCGCCTCGCCGCTGACCTCGGCGCTGTTCCACGACGAGCCGACCATCGACTTCCTGAACATGCTCGGCGTCAACGCGTCCGTCGTCGGGAACCACGAGTTCGACGAGGGCTACAAGGAACTGCAGCGCATGCAGTTCGGCGGCTGCCACCCGACGGACGGCTGCCAGTTCCAGAGCACCTTCGGCGGGGCGAAGTTCCCGTTCCTCGGGTCCAATGTGTACTTCACCAACGGCCTGCCCGCGCTGTTGCCGTTCACCGTCAAGTTCGAAGGCGGCGTGCCGGTCGGCGTCATCGGCGCCACGCTGAAGGACCTGCCGACCGTCGTCACGCCGGAGGCCATCAAGGGCCTGAAGTTCGGCGACGAGGTCGAGGCGATCAACCGGACCGCGAACCTGCTCGACTTCTTCGGCGTCAAGGCGCAGGTCGTGCTGCTGCACCAGGGTGACGGCACCGAGGTCGAGGGCCCGAACGACTGCAAGCTGCGGCCCGGCCCGGCCGCCGCGATCGCGGCCGCGGTGACGCCGAAGGTCGACGCCTTCTTCACCGGGCACAGCCACCAGCAGTACAACTGCGTGATCAACGACCCGGCCGGCCAGCCGCGGCCGGTCATCCAGGGCTCGTCCTTCGGCCGCCTGCTGTCGGTGGTCGACCTGAAGATCAGCCTGAAGACGCGGGACGTCGTCCGCTCGCAGACCAAGGCGTTCAACGAGATCGTCACGCGCACGGTCACGCCGGACCCGGCCGTGGCCGCGCTGGTCGCCGAGGCCAAGACCAAGTCCGCGCCGATCGCGAACAAGCCGGTCGGCACCATCACCGCCGACCTGCCGGCGGCGGGCAACGCGGCCGGTGAGTCGCCGCTCGGCGACGTCATCGCCGACGCGCAGCTCGCGGGCACGCAGTCGAACAACGCGGTCGTCGCGATCACCAACCCGGGTGGCATCCGCGCCGACCTGACGTACAAGTCGTCGCCGAACGGCGAGGGCGACGGCGTGGTGACCTACGGCGAGGCGTTCACCGTCCAGCCGTTCTCGAACATCATGCAGACGATCACGCTGACCGGCGCGAACCTGAAGAACGTGCTGGAACAGCAGTGGACCGCGAGCGGCACGAAGATCCTGCAGATTTCGAGCTCGCTGCACTACTCGTACTCGGCGGGCGCGCCGATCGGCTCGCGGGTTTCGAACATCACGATCAACGGCACGCCGGTCGACCCGGCGGCGTCCTACCGCGTATCGGTGAACAACTTCCTCGCCGCCGGCGGGGACGGCTTCGCCGAGTTCACCAAGGGCACCAACCTCGCCGGTGGCCCGGTGGACCTCGACGCACTGGTCGCGTACCTGGGTGCCCACCCGAACCTGGCCCCGCCCGCGGCGGACCGGATCACCCGCCTGCCGTAGTTCCCGTTTTTCCAAGACACCGGGTCGACAATGGACCCATGACGACCTGGGAAGACGTCGTGCACCTCGCCTCCGGGCTGCCGGAGGTGGAGGTGTCGACGTGGTACCGCACGCCCGCGCTGAAGGTGGCGGGCAAGGGTTTCGCGCGGCTGCGCACCGAGGCCGAGGGCGGCCTGGTGGTGCTGTGCGGGCAAGACGAGAAGGCCGCGTTGCTGGACTCCGGCGACGCGGCCTTCTTCACGACCCCGCACTACGACGGCCACGGCATGATCATCATCGACCTGGACCGGGTGGCCGTCGATCAGCTGCGCGAGCTGCTCGAAGAGGCGTGGCGGCTGCGGGCACCCAAGCGGCTCACCACTTGAGTTCGCCGTTCAGCATGCTCATCAGGATCATGTCGTGGCGCTGCCCGTCGAGGCCGACGAACGCCTCGCGGTGGCGGCCCTCCTCGACGAACCCGACCTTGCGGTAGACGTGCCGGGCGACCTCGTTCTCGGCGACCACCCACAGCGTGATCTGGTGCAGCCGCATGTTGTGGAAGCCGTACCGGCACATCAGCCGCAGCGCTTCGGTGCCGTAGCCGCCGCCGGCGCGGTACTCCGCGTCGCCGATGTAGACGTCGAGGTAGGCCTCGCCGACTTCGGGCTCGGCGTCCCGCAGGTCGATGACGCCGATGAGCTTCCGCTCCGCCTTGGCCTCGATGCCGAGGACGACCTTCTCGTAGGTGTTGACCGCGCGGTCTTCGCAGTTCTTGCGCACCTGGGCCAGCGAAAGCGGGTGGCCGTTCTCCATCCAGCGGCCGACCTCGGGGTCGGTCACGAACCCGTGGATCCGCTCGGCGTCCTCCGGCTCCAGCGCACGCAGCCGGACGAGCTCCCCCTCGAGCAGCATCTTTCCCCCTAGGGCCTGTATCGAAGTTGTCTCCGGCGGGTTGAGCTGGAGTTGGCGGTGCTGGGCGTGTCGTCGGCCGAAATGGGTGAGGTCTCCGGTATTTGGTTCGTCGACCAAGAAAAACCTGAACACCGGAGACCTCGTGGACACCTTAGCGGTGGCGGGGCGGTTCGACCTGACCGACGCTCAGTGGGCAGCGCTGGAGCCGTTGCTGCCCGAGCCGACGCGGCCCGGGCGACCGTCGATGTGGACCAAGCGGCAGTTGATCGACGCGATCCGGTGGCGGGTGCGTGCCGGTGCGCCGTGGCGCGATATTCCCGCTGGATATGGCTCGTGGGCGGCGGCGTATGG